>CAWDWI010000001.1:0-22654 GCA_963806025.1 uncultured Thermoleophilia bacterium
AGATACGCGAAGGCGACGGACGACTTCTACGTGCCGGAGCCGGAAGACGTTCGCAGCCAGGTCGGGAAGCCCGGCGCTTACAGCTTCGAGCAGGTCTCGCCCGAGCTCGCCGAAGAGGCCCGGGCAGAGCTCGAGGCGGTCTATACGGAGGCCTACGCCGCTTACGCCCGCCTCGTCGAGAAGGGCGTCGCCCGCGAGCTCGCCCGCTCGGTGATCCCGGTCGGGGCCTACACCCAGTTCTACTGGACGGTCAACGCCAGAGCCCTGATGAACTTCATCTCGCTGCGGAACGCCGAGTTCGCCCAGCTCGAGATCCGGCGCTTCGCCGAGGCGGTCGAGGCCTTCTTCGAGCAGAGGATGCCGGTCACCCATGCGGCATTCGTTGCAAATGAACGTGTTGCGCCTTAATATGAGGGCGGGGCGGGTCCTTACATCTTTGTAACAGTCTGTTACTAACTTCTAGGTTGCCCAGTACGACAGAGGGAATGGTGTGCCCGTTCCCGGCGTTGAATAGGTTGACGGAAGACGCGCAAACCGCGCGCCCGTTTACCTCGAAGACTGAAGGAGTTCGTTGACTGAAATCAGCATGACCGCGGCTGTCGCCGAAGCGCTTGAAGCGCTGCTTGCCCTCCGAACCGAGCATGGGTCGATCACCCCTGCCGATGTTGCGGATGCCGTCCTCACCCACGATCTCGACGAGTCCGAGGCGGAAGCACTCGCCCAGGAGCTCGCCGTGCATGATGTCGCTCCCGATGCGGAGGACGAGGACGAGCTCGAGCTCGACCTGTCGATCGGCACCAGCCTCTACACAACCGATTCGTTCCAGATGTTCCTGAACGAGGCCGGCCGCTATCCGCTGCTCACCGCCGCGGAAGAGGTCGAGCTGGCCAAGCGCATCGAGAAGGGCGACATGGTCGCCAAGGAGCGCATGATCAACTGCAACCTGCGCCTCGTCGTCTCGATCGCGAAGCGCTACCAGACACAGGGGATCACCCTCGGCGATCTCGTCCAGGAGGGCGTCCTCGGGCTGATCCGCGCCGCGGAGAAGTTCGACTGGCGCAAGGGGTTCAAGTTCTCGACGTATGCGACCTGGTGGATTCGCCAGGCGGTGCAGCGCGGCGTCGCCAACAAGGCCCGCACGATCCGCATCCCGGTGCACGTCGTCGAGCGCGAGCAGAAGGTCGCCCGCGCCCGGCGCGAGCTCGTCGCCACGCTCGAGCGTGACCCGACTCCGGAGGAGATCTCCCTCCACTCGAAACTGCCGATCACCCACGTGCGCGAGGTGATGGAGGCCGCCCGCGCGGTCGCGTCGACCGACATGCCCGTCGGTGACGACGGCGACGCGTCGTTCGGCGACCTGATCGCCGGCACCGGCCCGTCGACCGAGGAGGAGGCTTCTGCTTCTCTCCGCGACCTGGCGGTTCGCCAGGCGGTTGCGAACCTGCCCGACCGCGAGCGTGACGTGATCGAGCTTCGCTTCGGGCTCGTCGGCGAAGGCCCCGCCTCGCTCGAGTCGATCGGCAAGCAGCTCGGCCTGACGCGCGAGCGCGTGCGCCAGATCGAGACCGAGGCACTGCGCAAGCTGGCGCAGAACGAAGACCTCGCTGACGCTGCCTAAGTAGCCGGGTGTCGGGCACCGCGTAGCGGTGCCCGACATCTTTAAGGTCGGGGCGGTGAACTTCACCGCCCACGCCGAGCTGCAACTCTTCGCGCTCCTCCTGGCGCTCGCCGTCATGCTCGTCGTGGCCGCGCGCGGGCGGATGCCGGTGGCGGTCTTCCTCGTCGTCGGGGGCCTGCTGCTCGGCTTCGTGCCGGGCCTGCCGCAGGTGCAACTGCCGCCGGACCTGGTGCTCGTGGCGATCCTGCCGCCGCTGCTCTACTCGGCGGCATTCTTCACCGGCCTGCGCGACCTGCGCGCGAACCTGAGGCCGATCTCGCTGCTCGCAGTCGTGCTCGTTGCGACGACGACGTGCGTCGTGGCGGTCGTCGCACACGCCACCTTCAACGGGATGTCGTGGGCAGCGGCGTTCACGCTCGGGGCGATCGTCTCGCCAACCGATGCCCTCGCCGCGGCGGACGTCGTCCGCCGGTTCAGGGTCCCGCGCCGACTCGTCTCGATCCTCGAAGGAGAGAGCCTCGTCAACGACGGGATGGCGCTCGTGCTCTACAAGACAGCGGTCGCGGCCGCGGTCGCAGGCTCGTTCTCGCTCTGGAGTGCGTCGTGGCACCTCATCGTGAACGTCGTCGGCGGCATCGGCGTCGGTCTCGCAGTCGGCTACGTCGTCCGTCAGGTCCGACGGCGCGTCGACGACACCCCGACCGAGGTGGCGATCGCGCTTCTCTCCGGCTATCTCGCCTACCTCCCGGCAGCGGCGATCGGCGTCTCCGGCGTGCTCGCCGCGGTCACGATCGGCGTCTACATGGGCTGGTTCACGCCACAGCTCACGACGGTGGAGACCCGTCTCTCGGGGAACGCCTTCTGGGAGATCCTCGTGTTTCTGGTCAACGCTCTGCTCTTCGCGCTCGTCGGGTTCCAGCTGCACCTGATCGCGAGTCGTCTCTCGATCACCGCCTCGCTGCTCGCCGATGCGGTAATCGTCACCCTGGCGGTGATTGGGACGCGGCTCGTCATGGTGCCGGTCATCACGTATCTCCCACGCTGGCTCTTTCGCCGAGTTCGGGAGCGCGACCCGTACCCGCCCTGGCAGTGGCCGGTCGTGCTCGCGTGGGCGGGCGTTCGCGGCGCCGTCTCGCTCGCCGCCGCGCTTGCGCTGCCGATCGACCTGCCCTACCGCGACACGATCGTGTTCGTCACCTTCGTCGTCATCCTCGGGACGCTCGTCGGCCAGGTGCTGACGCTCCCGCTCCTGATCAACGTCCTGGACGTCGAGGCCGACAACAGCGCCGACCGTGAGGACGCGAAGGCGCGGATCAAGGCGTCGGAAGCAGCTCTGGCCCGGCTCGAGGAGCTCGAGAACGAGGAGTGGGTGCGTGAAGACACGGCCGAGCGGGTGCGAGGCTCCTACAACTTCCGGACTCGCCGCTTCCGCGCCCGCTACGACGGCGTCGAGGGCGACGGCGAGGAGGAGCGCTCGCAGGACTACCAGCGTCTGCGGCGGGAACTGCTCGACGCCGAGCGCAGCGCGGTGCTCGCGCTCCGCAACGAGGGGATGATCACGGAAGAGGTGATGCAGCGCGTCCAGCGCGACATCGACCTCGAGGACTCGCGTCTCGACGTCTAGGCGGGAACGAGCGCCGGCTCGACGTGAGGCGTGCGGGCGATCTGCACGACGAGGCCCGAGGCGAACAGGCAGAGCAGGCCCGCGCTGCCGAACGCCCAACCGTAGCCGCCGAACCACGTACGGATCGCGCCCGCGCCCCAAGCGGCGAGTGCCGCGCCGAACATGTGCGAGCAGAAGATCCAACCGAAGACGACACCGACGCGTTCGCGGCCGAAGATCTCCGCGGTAAGCGCCACGGTCGGCGGCACGGTCGCGACCCAGTCGAGGCCGTAGAAGACGACGAACAGGATCAGCCCGAAGTGGGGTGAGCCGAATGCGTACGGCAGAGCCAGCAGGCTCAGCCCGCGCAGGGCGTAGTACCAGAAGAGGAGGAGCCGGGGGTCGTACCGGTCGGTCAGCCAGCCGGAGCAGGTTGTCCCGACGATGTCGAACACGCCGATCGTCGCCAGCAGGCTCGCGGCGGCGACCTCACCGAACCCATGATCCATCGCAGCCGGGATCAGGTGCGTTCCGATGACGCCGTTGGTCGAGAGCCCACAGATGAAGAAGCTGCCGGCGAGCAGCCAGAACGCCGGGCTCGTCCGGGCCATGCGCAGGCCGCCGACGGCGGACGTGAACGGATTGCCCGCCGGCGCGGGCGGTGGATCGGGCTCCGTCGCGCCGAACGGCATCAGGCCGACGTCGGCCGGCCGGTCGCGGAGGAGGAGCGCGACGAGGGGCAGGACGATCGCGAGCGCGACGACGCTGACCGTGAACGAGGCATAGCGCCAGCCCCAGCTCGTCACGATCGCAGCCAGAAGCGGCAGGAAGATGAGCTGCCCGGTTGCGCTCGACGCCGTGAGGATGCCGGTCACGAGGCCGCGGCGCTCGACGAACCAGCGGTTCGCGATGATCGCGGCGAGCGGGACCGAGATCGCGCCGGTCGCGAGCCCGTTCACCACGCCCCAGAGGATGTCGAGCTGCCACGGCGCCGTCATCAGGACGGTGAGGCTGGATCCGGCGGAGACGCCGAGCAGCGCGCCGATCGTGACGCGTCGCACGCCGAATCGTTCGACCAGGCCGGCCGAGAACGGGCCGCCGAGGCCGTAGAGCACGAGATTGATCGCGACCGCGACGCCAATCGTGGCGCGGCTCCAGCCGAACTCGTTCTGCAGCGGCACGATCAGGACTCCGGTCGTCGACCGGAAGCCCGCGGCCGTGATCAGCGTCAGGAACCCGACCGCCGCCACGACCCAGGCGTAGTGGATGCGCCTCATCCGGGTGGAAAACGACCCGGCAACACGGGTTCTTCCGAGCCTCTACGTCTTGAGAACGACCTGGCCGATCGAACGATCGTTGGCGGGCTGCGCGGTGACGACCCACCCGTCGAAGCGCGAGAACCTGTACGGCACCGAGAGCCGGACGGTGGTGTTTTGCGCGCTGACCCGGAACGAGCCGCACGGAGCGATCGGCTTGCCGTCGCGGCTCAGCCACAGCTCGTAGTAGGCACGCGGGTCCTTCTGCGTCGGCAGTCCGGTCACGACCAGCTCCATCGGCCAGTTGCCCGCCTTGTCAGCCTTGCCGATCCGCAGCACGGCGAGCGAGCCCTGACCCTCCATCGGCACCACTTTGTGCACCGCAAACGGCGCCGGCTTGGCGTGCGCGTGACCGAGCAGGTACCCGCCGCCGAGCGCGGCGGCCGCGAGCGCCGCAGCTGCGATCGCGACCGCGGCCCACCGGCGGGGCGGCATGAGCGGGAAATCGATCACCTGTGCGTCCGAGGGATCGGTGGGCTCTTCGAGCGCCGGCGGCAGGTCGGCCGGAGGCCCGGCTTCGACGAGCAAGTCGTGCACGCGCCGCAGCCGGTCGGCTTCGTCGGGCGAGAGGCCTGTGGTGTCGACGATGTCGTTGAAGTCGTTCATGCCAGCTCCTCTCCGAGCAGGTCGGCGAGGTGAGCGAGCGCTGACCGCGTCCGCGTCTTGACGGTTCCGAGCGGGATGGCGAGAAATTCAGCCACCTCGCTCTGTGAGAGACCACTCCAGTAGGCGAGCGCGATCACCTCGCGCTCGCGGTCGGGTAGTTCTTCGAGCGCACGGTGGACGCGCCACGCGACCCACCCTTGCTCCGTGGCCTCGGGCGGCTCGGGCTCGCGCGCCACCCGTTCCGGAATCTCGGCCGGAACGTCGACGCGGTTGCGGGCGCGGTCGACGATCGCATTGCGTGCGACGGCATAGAGCCACGGCGCACCCGGTCCACGGTCCGGCTTGTAGGAGCCTGCGGAGCGCCAGATGGAGGCGAAGGTCTCCTGGACCGCGTCTTCCGCGCGACCGCGATCGCCGAGCCGCCTCAGCGCAAGGCCGAACACAGGACGAGCGTAGCGCCGGTAGAGGTCGTCGAAGGCAGACCGATCGCCGTTCGCCGTGCGCTGGATGAGCTCGCCGTCCGACGTCACCACCGGCATCGTACGGAGTGTGATCGCAACCGCCACAAAGAGGTTCTACGGTTTGGGGCGGCGCCCGGTTTTCAGGAGCCTTCCACCGTCGACCACGAGTGTCGTGCCGGTCACGTAGTCCGCTCCGGCCAGGTAGACGACGGCCTCGGCAATGTCGGACGGCGAGCCGACCCGTTCGAGCAGCGTTTCCGCGGCGCGGCGCTCCTCATGGGCGGGGTCGACCGCCACCGGTCCGGGCGCGACTCCGCACACGCGGACCTCGGGGGCGAGCGCGCGCGCGAACACGCGGGTCAGCATCGCCTGGGCGGCCTTGGCCGCGCTGTGCGGCCCGAAGGAGACCCAGGGGTCGAACGATGCGACGTCCTCGATGATCACGAGGACGCCGTAGGACTCGCGCAGGGCCGCAGCGGCGGCCTGCGCGAGGAAGAACGTCCCCTTGGCGGTCACGTCGAGGGCCGCGTCCCAGTCCGCCTCCGTCACGTCCTCCACCGGCTTCGGCACGAAGCCTGCCCCGGCAGCATGAACGACGAGCTCGAGCCCGCCGAGCTCGTCGAGCGCCCGCTGCACGAGCCCGGCCGCACCGTCGCGAGTCCGGAGGTCGCCGTCGGCCCGTCCCGCGGCGATCACCGTCCACCCGTCCGCCCGCAGGCGTTCCGCGATCGCGTGCCCGACGCGCCCCGTGCCTCCTGCGATCAGCGCCCGGCTGTGTGGTCTGTGTAAGGACATGAACGCTGTGAGTAAAACAGAGAGCAGTGCCGCTTCGAGTCTGCTGTCCTTGGGGACAACACCGCACGAGATGAAAAATCAAAGAGAGGCAGGTTTCCGATGCGCAAGCTGTTCCTCGCACTAGCAGCGGTCGCGGCCCTTGCATTCGCGGGGCAGGCGGGCGCGGCATCCAACGCAACCAAGACGATCAAGATCTACGGCTCCGGGTTCAGCCCGAGCTCGGCCACGGTCACGGAAGGCGACACCGTCACGTGGGTGAACAAGGACAACGCAAACCATCAGGTGCTCGCTGCCAAGGGCTCGTTCGTCTCACCGATCCTGAAGCCGAATCAGTCGTTCTCCTTCACCTTCAAGGCTGCGGGGACGTACACGTACAGCGACGAGCTCTATCCGAAACACACCGGCAAGGTCATCGTGAAGGGGCTGCCGCCGTCGGTGACGCTCGCCATCTCCGCGCCGATCGTGACCTACGGAACGCAGGCGACGCT
Source organism: uncultured Thermoleophilia bacterium (assembly GCA_963806025.1). GTDB lineage: Bacteria > Actinomycetota > Thermoleophilia > Gaiellales > Gaiellaceae > PALSA-600. The sequence goes on from CAWDWI010000001.1 coordinate 6,888, forward strand.
CAGCGGCGTGGTCTCGAATCATGCGGCCAACGAGCAGGTGACGATCTACTACAAGCCGTACCCGCAGCCGAACGCGATTCAGCGGGCGACGGTATTGACGTCGACCGGCGGCACGTTCAGTTTCATCGTCGCGCCGCAGATCCTCACCACCTACCAGGCCTCCTGGAAGGGCGCCCTGGCCGCGCCCGTCACGGTGCAGGTCGCCCCGAAGGTGACGCTGGGCCGCAACAACGGCTGGATCATCCACGCGGCGGGTGGGCGCTCCTTTGCCGGCCGCGCGGTCCAGTTCCAGCGTCTCAACATGGCCACCGGCCAGTGGGTGACGCTCAAGAAGGTGCTCCTGAACTCGAAGTCGTCAGCGCGGGTGGCCTATGCCCTGCCGAAGGGCATGAACCACCTGCGCGTGACGCTGTCCGTCAACCAGGCGGGAGCCGGCTTCCTCGGCGTGATCAGCCCGACCGTCAACTGGCGCATGAACTGACGGCGCGCAGGAGGCGCGCGCAAGCTCAGCTTGCGCGCGCCTCGTCGTAGCGGCGTGCGACCTCGTCCCAGTTGACGACGTCCCACCACGCGTTCAGATAGTCGGGCCGGCGGTTCTGGTAGTTGAGGTAGTACGCGTGCTCCCAGACGTCGATGCCGAGCAGCGGCACGTCGTCCTGCAGCCAGGGGCTGTCCTGGTTCGGGGTCGAGTAGACCGAGAGCCCGGTTCCGTCCCAGACGAGCCAGCTCCAGCCGGAGCCGAACCGCTTGACGCCGCCGTCGTTCAACGCAGTGCGCAGCTGACCGACGTCGCCGAACGTGTCGGCGATCGCGTCGGCGAGCGCCCCGGACGGGTCGCCGCCGCCGCCGGGCTTCATGATCTGCCAGAAGAGCGAGTGGTTTGCATGGCCGCCGCCGTTGTTGCGGACCGGGCCCTGCTTGTCCTCGGGGAGCGTTTCCAGGATGCCGAGCACGTTCTCGATCGGCCTGCCGTCCCACTCGGTTCCCTCGAGGGCCTTGTTCAGGTTGTCGACGTAGGCCTGGTGGTGCTTCCCATGGTGGATCTGCATCGTCTGCGCGCCGATCGTCGGCTCGAGCGCATCATGGGCGTACGGGAGACTGGGGAGCTCGTAGGGCATGCTTCTCCTTCGGTTCGATTCTCCTCTGGAGGATATGCTCCGCGCCGCACCCGAGCATTCGACGAGGAGAGACATGGCCCTTGCCTACAACCACGAGGAAGTCACCCCACGCGAGCTCAAGCCGGCGCTCCTCGAGCTCGACGGCATCTCGCGGGAGACCGTCGAGGCCCACTACAAGCTCTACCAGGGCTACGTCAACAAGCGAAACGAGATCCTCGGCAAGCTCGACGGCGCCGATCTCTCGAGCGCCAACCAGGTCTACTCCGAGTTTCGGGCGCTGAAGGTCGATCTGACGTTCGCGGTCGGAGGGATCAAGAACCACGAGATCTACTTCGAGCACCTCGGCGGCCACGGCGGCGAGCCGGCCGGCCTCTTCGGCGACCTCGTCAAGCGCGACTTCGGATCGGCTGCCGACTGGAAGGCAGACCTGAAAGCGACCGGGCTCGGCGCGCGCGGCTGGGCCTGGACGGCCTACGACTGGGACGAGGCCCGCCTCTTCAACTACATCGGCGACGCCCAGAACACCTTCCCGGTGTGGAACGCCACACCCCTCGTCGCACTCGACGTCTACGAGCACGCCTACTTCATCGACTTCGCCACCGACCGCGGCTCGTACATCGACGCCTTCTTCAACAACCTCGATTACGACGTGGTGAACGACTGGGCCCAGCGGTACGGCATTCGCCCCTGACCATTCGTCCCTGAGCGCGCCACGCACGACCCGGCACGGCCGGCCGTCAGGAACGAATGCATTCTTCTGCGTGTTTTGCCCGGGCGGGCCGATCCTGCGGCTACCCTGCTTCTCGCGTGACGTTCGTGGGACTCGTCGTGCTGGGCTACCTCCTGGGCTCCTGCCCGTGGGGATATTGGCTCGTGCGTCTCATCAAGCATGAGGACATCCGTAAGGTCGGCTCCGGCAACATCGGCGCGTCCAACGTCTGGCGGACGTACGGACGCTGGCTCGGAGTGCCGGTCGTCCTGCTCGACACGCTGAAGGGATTCATCCCGGCCGTGCTCGGGATGCTGTACGTCTACCCGCATCATCTGTCGGGCATCTGCGCCGGTGCGGCGGCGATGCTCGGCCACTGGCGGCCGCTCTTCCTGCGCTTCGCCAAGGGCGGGAAGATGGTGGCGACCTGCGGCGGCGTGTTCATCGGGGTCGCGGTCTGGGTGGCCCTCGTTGCCGGCATCGTCTGGCTGCTCGTCTTCCTGACGACGCGGTACGCATCCGCGGCCTCCGTCGTAGCCGGGCTCGCCCTGCCGGTCGCGGCCGTTGCTCTCGAGTACCCGCTCTCGGTGGTCCTCTTCGGTGTGGGGGCGGCGAGCGCGATCGTCTACCTGCACTGGGGAAACATCCGGCGCCTCCGGGCCGGCACCGAGCATCGCTTCCGGCTGCGGCGCCCGGCCAGTGCGTAAGGCGCTGTTCATCGCCGCATTCGCTGCGGCCCTCTGGCTTGCGCCCGGGGCGCTCGCCGCGGGCTGGTGCGGCGGCTCGGCCGAGTCGTCGGCGGATCGGCCCGACGTGGTGACCGGCGCGCAGGTGCACGCGGTCGTCGCGACTCCTGCCGACGCGCCCGATCAGTTCGCCGCCACCGCGAGCCGGCTCGCCGACGATGTGGCCTCGATCAACACGTGGTGGACCGGTCAAGACCCGACGCGGGCGCCGCGCTACGACATGGCGACGTTCCCCGGCGGCACGTGCCTCGACATCTCGTTCGTCCACCTGCCGCAGCCCGCGAGTGCATATCGGGGCGAATCCGCCTTCGGCACGCTCGCGAACGCGCTCGGCGCGAGCGGCCTGGGCGGCCTGTACAAGGACTACGTCGTCTACTACGACGGCCCTGCGGTGGAGGACGGCCTCTGCGGGACCGGCGGCGGCGAGTTCGACCAGGGCAACGGCCTCGCCGTCGTCTGGTTGAACGGCTGCTCCGACGTACCGAGCGACAGCATCCAGACGCACGAGCTGCTGCACGCGTTCGGGGCCCTGCCCGCCGGAGCGCCGAACGCCTGCACGCCGGAGACCGATCCATTCGGCGAGATCGACACCGGGCACCCGTGCGATTCGCCGAGCGACGTGCTCTATCCAGTGACCGACGGACGGCCGCTCCAGCAGCAGGTGCTCGACTACAACCACGACGACTACTACGGCCACAGCGGCCCGCAGAACGACATCCAAGACGCGATCTTCCTGCATCACCTGAACACGCCGGAGGAGGCGCTCGGCCTCTCCATCTCGGGTACCGGTCACGTGACGAGCGACCTGCCCGGCGTCGACTGCACGAGCGCGTGCACGACGCAGTGGGACCAGGGGACGAAGGTATCGATCGCACCGGTTCCCTCGCCAAAGTCCCATTTCGTTCGCTGGGCAGGCGGCTGTAGCGGCAGCGCCGGCTGCATGCTCGATCTGAGCAACCCCACGGCTGTGACCGCGGTCTTCGGCCCCGCCGCGATCCCGGTCACCGTCTCGACGACCGGCAAGGGCCGGGTCGCGTGCACGCCGAACTGCTCGAAGAAGTTCTCGGCGGGCGCGCGGCTGACGCTGCGCGCGATTCCCGCCAAGGGCTGGAAGTTCGCGAGCTGGGGCGGTGCATGTGTCGGCACGCGGCCGAGCTGCACGCCGAAGACGGATTACGCGGTGACCGCGCGCGCGAACTTCAGGAAGAAGCGCTGAGCCAGTCGCGCAACTCGGTGTGAGTCGCGGTGACCGTGGCGCCGTCGAGCTCGGCGCGTAGCTCGCCGACCGTGCCGGTCCGCTCCGCGACCACGTCGTGCCGGTGGATCGTCTCGAGGTTCACCTGCTGCGAATAGACGAAGTCGCCGTCGCCGAGGTCGTCGTAGCGATCGAGGGTCTCTTTGAGGGCGTAGCGGACGGAATCCTCGACGAACCGCGGCTGAAGGTGGGCGTGCTCGACGACGAACAGCTCGTCGGGCCGCTTCATGAGGGCGTACACGGGCGAGCTCATCGAACGCTCGACGATGCCGACGAGGTGCTCCGCGTTGATCGAGGCCGAGGTTCCGATCAGCAACGTGCCTTTGCCCCGCTGGTTGTGCGTCGCCAACGGCACGAGCTCGAGGATGCGATCGATATCGCCTTCGCCGAAGCCCGCCTCGAGCAGCCGCTCGCTCGCCGCGCCGCGGACCAGCCCCTGCGCGCACGGACAGGCGTTGATGCCCCACGCCTCGACGCCGACGACGCGGCGAACGTGGTCGGGTGAGGCCGCCGCGATCCCGATCAGCTTGGCGATCTCCTGCGTCGGGAGCCCCGTCACCGGCGTCTTGCGTTCCAGCGGATACTGCGCCTCGATCCGGACCTCGGCTCGCAGCGCCTCCTGGCGTTCCACGATCTGTGCGGCGATGTGCTCCGCCAGTGTCTCGACGAGGAAGGCCTCGCCGATCACGACGTGATCGACCGCCTCCCCGAAAAGCTCGGGAAAGCGCGACATGTGCACGCCTTTCTGCCCCGGGTCGAGATCGACCGTGCACGAGATCTCGGCGGCGAACGTCTTCTCGTGCCCCTCGTGCCGGATGCGAATCGCCTTCTGCACGCCGGTCACCCCGGCCCTCGTCAGGCCGAGCTGGATCTCGGGGACGGAAGCCTGCAGGTCGCCGGTCCGGCTGTTCCGCATCTCTGCCATCGGGTACAACCGTACCGCGTCGATGCCGGATAACAGCTTCCCCCGCCTCGTCTCCCTGGCCTGCCACGACCTGCGAACTCCGCTGGCCACGGTCTACGGCTTTGCGCGCACGCTCACACGCGGCGACGAGCTCGACCCGCGCAGCGCCCGATTCGTGGCGATGATCGAGGAGGCGAGCGAACAGATGACCGAGCTGCTGGACGAGCTCGGCACCGTCGCCAGGATCCAGGCCGGCCGCTGGGAGCCTGTCGTTCGCTCGTCGAGCACGCTCGACCTGGCCGATGCGGACGACGAGCGGATCGCCGTCGAGGGCGAAGGCGAGCCGATCGAGACCGACGTGGACGCCGTGCGGCGATCCCTGAAGGCACTGGCGATCGCGGCGGTCCGTCACGGACGCGTCGAGCACATCACCTGGCGCGTTGCGGGCCGGCTGTTCGAGTTGTCGCCCGTCCGCGAAGCGGCCGCTCCGGTCGTCACGGGCGCCGAGCAGAAAGATTTCGGAGCACTCGTCGCGCGCCTCGTGCTCGAGGAGCTCGGTGGTGGGCTCGAGCTCGAAGGTGAGACCCTGCGCGTCCGCCTCTAGGCGACCTGTTCGCGAACCCAGCTCTGAAACGCAGCCAGCAGAGGCTCCGCCTCGAGCAGGAGCCGCCCGTGGTCGAGCAGGCCGGCGGACATGCCACGCTGCACCGACTCGACCAGCGCGCGGTCTTCGCGCCCGACCTGGTCGTCGAAGGCGAAGAACTCCTGCCGCCACTCCTCGTCCACGTCCGGGCCGAAGAAGTAGTCGAGGTAACGCACGGTTCGGTTCGGCCCGTTGGGGTGGATCGGGCCGATCGACAGGTTGGCCGGGCCCGGGAACACGTTGATGCCGGTGCTCGGGTAGAGCAGGTGGAACTGGCCGCGCTCGGCACTGGCCCGCGACTTGCAGAACTGGGCCCCGAAGGTCGGGTGCGCTTCGAGCACGTAGCGGTCGGGATGCACGTCGACCTGATCGCTGAACGCAGGATGCGCGGTCGCGCAGTGGTAGCACTCGAGGAAGTTCTCGGCGACGACCTTCCAGTTCGCGGCCGCGTCGAACTCGACCCGCGAGTGGAACACGAGGTCGTCGACGGCGATGTCGCGCGCGAGGATCTCCGGCAGCGCGCCGAGCTGTTCAACCAGCGGCCGAGCTTGCGGGTCCGGATTGACGAACAGGAACGGCCCCCAGGTGGAGACGCTCGCCGGGAGAAGCGACCAGTCGCTCCGGTCGAAGCCGGGCTCGCGGTCCGATCGCGGAGCTGCACGCAGGGCTCCGTCGAGGCCGTAGGTCCACGCGTGGTAGTGACACTGGATCGAGCTCCTCGCCTCGCAGCCCTCTGCCAGCACGGCGCCGCGATGCCGGCAGACGTTGATGAACGCGCGCAGCTCCCCGTCGTCGTCGCGGGTGACGAGGACGGGAATGCCGGCGGCGTCGGTGGTGAGGTACGAACCGGGTTGGCTGATGTCCGCGCTCCGGCCGGCGTATTGCCACGACCGGGCGAAGATCTTGGTTCGCTCGCGCCGTAGCTGCTCCTCGTCGGTGTACCAGGAGAACGGAAGTGTGCTCGAGATCGTCACAGCCGCTTCGCGTCGATGATGCGTTGGAGGAACTGTTGCGTTCGCGGCTCACGAGGGGTGGTGAAGATCTCGAGCGGGGGGCCTTGCTCGAGGATGCGACCCTCGTCGAGGAAGCAGACCTGGTCGGCGATGTCGCGCGCAAACGACATCTCGTGTGTTGCGATCACCATCGTCATGCCTCCAGCGGCGAGCTCGCCGATCACGGCGAGCACCTCCGACACGAGCTCGGGGTCGAGAGCGCTCGTCACCTCGTCGAAGAGCATCAGCTCGGGTTGCATCGCGAGCGCGCGCACGATTGCCACACGCTGCTGCTGTCCGCCCGAAAGGCGATCCGGATACTCGGCGCTCTTCTCGGCCAGGCCGAAGCGGTCGAGCAGAGCCTTCGCCCGGTCATCAGCCTCCCGCTTCGACAGCCCGAGGACGTCGCGCGGGGCGAGCGTGACGTTCCGCAGCACGCTCATGTGCGGAAACAGGTTGAACGCCTGGAAGACGATTCCGATCCGGCGACGCACGACGTTCACGTCGTGGCGACGGGTGAGCTCTTGGCCGCCGAGGAAGATGCGCCCGGCGTCGATCGGCTCGAGCAGATTGATGCAGCGGAGCAAGGTCGACTTTCCCGACCCGGACGCGCCGATCAGCGCCACCACCTCGTGCTCGGCGACGGTCAGGTCGATGCCTCGAAGCACCTCGTGGCGTCCGAACGACTTCGAGAGACTCTCGACGACGAGTGCGTCGGTCACAGCGTCGCTCCACCGGCCTGGCGCCGACGGCGGTCGCGCAGGATCAGCCAGTCCGTGAACCGCGCGAGTGGGATGGTGATCGCGACAAAGAGGATCGCGGCACAGAGGTATGCGGTGAAGTTGAACGTCGCGTTCGTGTCGATCTGGGACTGCTGGAACGCCTCAACCGCGCCGAGCGTGCCGACGAGCGCCGTGTCCTTCTGGAGACCGATGAAGTCGTTCAGCAGCGGCGGGACGACGCGGCGGACCGCCTGCGGCAGGATCACCCGGCGCAGCGTCTGCCAGCGTGAGAGCCCGAGGGAGCGTGCGGCCGCCTCCTGGCTCGGATGGATCGACTCGATGCCGGAGCGGTAGACCTCCGAGACGTACGCGCTGTAGATCAGGACGAGCGACACGATCCCCCAGAAGACAACCGATGTCGGGACGTAATTCAGCCCGAGGGCGGGGGCGCCGAAACCGAGGATCGCGATCACGAGAATGGTCGGGATGCCCCGGAAGAGGTCGGTATAGACGATCGCCAGCGCACGCAGTGGGAAGAAGACCGGGCCGGGCAGGCTGCGGAGCACCGCGAGGAAGAGCGCGAAGATGAGGATGAACACCTCGGCGATCGAGAAGATCTTGACGTTGAGCAGGAAGGCCCGCGCGATCTCGGGCATCGACGACTTGAACTCCTGCCAGTTGAAGAACTGGCTGCGCACCTGGGGCCAGCCGGGCGCGTTCGTGATCGCGAAGAAGACGACCCCGAAGAAGACGAACGTGCTCACGAGCGCGATGGCGACGCTCCGGCGGCCGTCGCCGCCGGAGCGCAGTCCATCGAGCAGGCGCGAGCGCCGCTCTACTTCAAGATCGGCGCGCCGGTCGCCTTCGCCAGCCACAGCTGCTGAAGCCGCTTGAGCGTGCCGTTCAGCCGCAACGACGTGATCGCACGATTGACGCACGCCGTCAGCTTGCTCCCCTTCGCGAGCACGACTCCGAAGTGGTCGGTCGAGGTACCGCTCGCGTTCTCGAACTGGCCGAGGATCTTGCTGTTCGGAACCTGCGCAGCGGTCACGTAGAACGCCGTCGGAAGGTCGACGACGAGACCGTCGATCTGCTTGTTCTTCAGCGAAAGCACCGCGGCGGCGTTCGAGTTGAACACAGCCGGCTGCTGCGACGGCTTGATCCGGCTGTTGATGAACTCATAGCTCGTCGTGCCGAGCTGGGCGCCGAGCTTGTAGTTCGCGAGGCCCTTGATGCTACGCACCGACGCGATCTTCGTGCCCTTGTTGACGACGATCGCCTGGTTGACGTTGTAGTAGGACCTGCTGAAGTCGACGACCTTCGCCCGTGCGGGTGTGTACGAGATCTGGTTGATGTCGAAGTCGAACGACTTCGGGCCCGGTGCATACGAGCGGTTGAACGGCACATAGGTCCACGACACGTTCGACTTGGTGTAGCCGAGCTTCTTCGCGATCGCGTACGCGACTGCGGACTCGTACCCCTTGCCGGTGGCGGGATCATTGATCTTCCATTTCGAGCTCTTGGTGCCGCCGGCATACCAGGGGGGGTACGCCGGATTGTCGGTGCCGATCGTGAGCTGGCCGTTCGTGACGGTGGGGCAACTCGCTCCGGCTCCCGCGGACGCGGTCGGATGCACCGCCGCCGATGCGCTGACGGCAACTGCGGCAAGAGCCGCGACAGCCACCAGGAGTGGGATGAACTTGGTCATATCTCAATAGCCTTTCGGTCTCGGTCCGGGGGTTACCGCTACGAAGCGGACGACAAGCGTATCGCCGGACCGTGCTCGGGCCGCGGTCAGGTGAGCTGCGACTTGGCGGCGTCCGCGAGAACCTGAGCCCTTGCGACCGGGTCGAGGCCGTCGAGGGCCGAGCGAACGTCGTCCTCGGCGGTTTCGATCTTCTCGTTCCGTTCCGCGACCTTGATGCGCGCATAGAACGCACTTCCTGCCACTGCGGAGGCGAGGCCGAGGATGCGCAAGAACCGCGAATGGATGATCCAGCCGATGACGAGCGCCGCAGCACCGCTTGCGGAGATCGCCAGGGCGATGGTCTCCTGCTGGTCGTGGTCGGGTGCGGGGCCCGGCTCGCTCACGCAGGCCACTTTACCCGGCCCGCGCCGAAACTGGTGTCTGACACCTTGGTGTCAGACACCAGTTGGGTCAGTTACTCGATCGGGATCTCGAAGCGGGCGATGATGCCGGGGTCGCCGCCTCTCGCGAGTAGCTCGGGATCGGGATCGCGCGTCGCGACCCAGGCATAGCCATCCTCGGGGTAGGCGACCACGTCGGGGAAGCTCCCGGCACTGATGGCGAGGATCTGAGCGGGCTCGTCATTGGGGTTGCTGAACGTGTGCAGTCCAGCACGCCCCTCGGGGCAGAAGACGAAGTCACCCCGGGCCAACTCCTGGCTGCCGTGTTGGTTTCGGAAGCGCGGACGACCGCTCAGGACGAAGAACATCTCCTCGGCTCCGAAGTGCATGTGCAAGCGTGGCTCAGGGGCGCCGGGCGCCAGTTCATACAGCGTTGCTCCCGACCTGGCGTCGTCCGGCCGCCAGAAGATCCGATGCCGAGCCCTGGCTTCTCCGTCCTCTCCGTCCCAGGTGCCGGAGAACAGGTTCTGACGATTCATTCGTGGTACCTCCGAGTCGTAGCGGTGGTCGCGCAGCGCCCGAGCCCCGCAGTACGGGTCTCGGCGACACTGCGCCGGAAACGTGCGGCTCTCGCCGCGCCGAACCGCTACCTCGCTGCCGGATCCACGCCAGAATCATGCCTGCTCGAGAGGTTGCGAGCCAGGGTGTCGTAGGACGAATCGAAAGGAGCACGATGAGCCCCGCAGCAAAGAAGGGCAAGCAGCCCGTCAAGAGTGTCAGGAAGCAAGAAGGGTTCTCGGCGGAGGAAAAGGCCGCGATGAGGGCGCGCGTGCGCGAGCTCAAGGCGGCCGAGGACGGCGAGAGCGCCGTGCAAGCTGCGCTTGCCGCGATGTCGCCACGTGATCGCGCGCTCGGCAAGCGCGTTCACGCGCTCGTCAAGGAGACCGCTCCGGAGCTCTCGCCGAAGACGTGGTACGGGATGCCCGCCTATGCGAAGGACGGCAAGGTCGTCTGCTTCTTCCGCGACGCGGGCAAGTTCAAGGAGAGGTACGCGATGCTCGGCTTCAACGACAGCGCGAAGCTCGACCAGGGCACCATCTGGCCGGTTGCGTTCGCGCTGAAGGACTTGACCGCCGCAGATGAGAAAAAGCTCCGCACGCTCGTCAAGAGGGCGGTGAGATGAGGGCGCGACCTCGGCCCTCCAGTTGAGTTACCCACGTTTCGCGGTATAGACGAGGAAGTCGCTGTCCGTTGTCGCGGGCTCTCGCTGGTGGTCGCCGGCGACGTCGGTGACGGCGAAGCCGGCGGACTCGAGCAGGAGAAGCAGCTCGGCGTGGAAGTACATGCGCATCGAGAGCGTATGGAGCTCGCTCGCGACGTTTGAGCCGTCGACCCACTTGTCGGCGCGGATCTCCATCACGACGGTCTGATCGAGCGGGTCGAGTGAGATCGCACGAACGCGGAGCTCGCGCTCGCTTCCGTCGGAGGCTCGAGACCGTTCCGCGGGCGGCGGCCACGGCTCGGGAAGCTCGGCCCGGCCCTCTCTCGTCCAGGAGGGCCAGCGCCTGGTGAGCGCGTAGGGCGCCTGGTTGTCGAGGAGAAGTGTGCCCCCGGGCACCAGGCTCTCGTTCAGGCGGCGCAGCGCCAGTTTGTCCTGCTCGCGGGTGCTGCCAAGCCCGAACACGCCGCAGACGACGATCGTGGCGTAGCGGCGCGGCGGAGCAAGATCGTGCAACGCCTGCACCCACAGGGTCGGAGACAGCTCTTCGCGATCCGCGAGGTCACGGCAGCGGGAAATCATGTCCGCCGACACGTCACATCCGTCGACGTCGTAACCGGCGCGAAGCCACGGCAACAGCAGCCTGCCCGACCCGCACCCGGCATCGAGTGCCGGCTGACCGGTCTCGACGAAGTGACCGAAGTAGTCGAGCTCCGGACCGGCAGTGTTGAACTCAGCCCACCAATCCGCAACCAGCCCGTGGTGCCACGTCCCGATCGAATCCACCCACCCTCCCTATTTCCGCAGCCGGTAGCTGAGCCGCACGAACTGCTTGTCACGAGCAACGTCGACGAGCTCCAGGTCGGCTGCCGTCAATCGTCGGGGAAGGAGCGGAGCTCCGCCGCCGAGCGTCACCGGGGCGATGCCGACAAACACGTCGTCCAACAGGTTGCAGTCGGCAAACTGCCCCACCAACTCGCCGCCCCCGACGAGCCAGACGTTTCTGCCCCCAGCCGCTTCCGTCATCTGCTGATGAACCGGTCGAACGTCTTCCTGGACGAACCGGATGTCGGCCCCGGGGACCGGCGGCAGTGTCCGATGCGTGAAGACCCAGCACGGCGTCTCTCCGTAATAGGCATGCCACTTCTCGGGTCGATCAAGCAGATCTTCGTGACCGAGGACCCATTCGTAGGTCGTCGCTCCCATCGCCATTGCACCCACGTCGGCAAAAAACCGCGCGAAATGGTCGTCCGCTTGTGCGTGTTCGACCTCGAACAGCCAAGCGAGAGAGTTGTGTTCGTCCGCGATGTACCCGTCGAGGCTTGTCGCCGTCAGATACTGGGTCCTCGTCACGTCGTCACTTTGCCAGGCGACGCCTCATGGGGCTAAGCCCCCGCGAACGCGAGCACGCTCGGAGCTGTTCGTCTCCGATCAGCCCGGCCGTCGCCAGGTCGGCTAGACGGCTAGGCGCGGTCGCCGGCTGCTGCCGGCAGGTGCTCGACGGCGCGCCGCAGGATGTCGCGAAGGTTGCGTTGGTCCTCCGAGGAGAGCGCCGCGATCGCGGCCGGCGGCTCGCTCATCAGGTCGACCACGCGAGCTCTGATCTCGACGCCGGCCGGTGTGAGGGCGAGGGTCTTGACGCGGCGGTCGGCGCCGAAGCTGCGGCGCTCGATCAGCCCGCGCGCTTCGAGCCGGTCGGCGATCCCCGTCACGTTCGAGGCGTCGCAGACCAGCAGATCCGCGAGCGAGCTCATGGGCGACGGCCGGTCCGGGTCGAGAAGCCGAAGCGCATGTGCCTGCGCGAACGTCAGCCCGAGCTCGGTGAACGCGGCGCCGATTCGCGTGCGCTGCACCATTCCGATCTGGAAGAAGAGCCGCTGAGCCTCTCGCGCTGCCAGCGTCGGGGTGACGGTCTTCACGGCCATGGGCCGGATCATACTTGAACACCTTCATACTTTCCTAGCTCAAGTACCTAGGTAGACTAGCGCGCTGTGAGCAGCCTTCTCGCCATCGAGGCCGAGAGCCTCGTCCGGGAGTTCAAGAAAGGCCCGCGGGCGGTCGACGGCATCGACCTCGCAATCTCGCCCGGCGAGATCTACGGCTTCCTCGGCCCGAATGGAGCAGGCAAGTCGACCACGGTGCTGATGCTCGCCACGCTGTTGCCGCCCACGTCCGGGGTCGCGCGCGTCGGCGGCTTCGATGTCGTGAAGCAAGGGCCGGAGGTGCGCAAGGCGATCGGGGCGGCGCTGCAGGAGGCCGCGCTCGATCCGCTGCTCACCGGCCGTGAGCACCTGCGTCTGCAGGCGAGCCTCCAGGCGCTGCCGCGGTCCGAGCGCGGCCCGCGTTCCGACGAGTTGCTGGCCCGTGTCGGCCTCGATCATGCGGCCGATCGCAAGGTGCGCGGCTACTCGGGCGGGATGAAGCGCCGGCTCGACCTCGCACTGGCGCTCGTCCATCGCCCGCGCATCCTCTTCCTCGACGAGCCGACCACCGGGCTCGACATTCAGAGCCGGACTGCGCTCTGGGAGGAGGTGCGGCGCCTGGCCAAGGACGAGGGTGTGACCGTCTTCCTGACCACGCAGTACCTCGAGGAAGCGGACGTGCTTGCCGACCGCGTCGGCATCATCGACCACGGGCAGATCGTCGCCGAGGGCGCGCCGGACGCACTGAAGGCGGAGATCGCCCGTCCGACCGTCGAGGTCGTTCCCGCAGACCCGGCGGAGGGCGACCGCGCGGCCGCGATCCTCGCCCGCTTCGGCGAGCCTGTTGCATCCATGCGCGGAGTCGCGGTCCGGTTGCAGACGGGCCAGGCAGACCTCGCCGAGATCGTGCGCGCCCTCGACGGTGAGCATCTCGCGGTCTCACAGCTGCAGCTGCACCAGCCGTCGCTCGACGACGTCTTCCTCGCCAAGACCGGGCGCTCGCTCGAGGGCGCCGACGATGAAGGAGAGGAGCAGCCGGTCGGCGGCCTCGCGATGGAGCCCGCATGATGGCGGCTGCCGACCAGGCCTACCTGCTGGCGCGACGCTCGGTCGTGCGCACCGTGCGCCAGCCGGCCAACATCATCGCGCCGGTGGTCTTCCCGCTCATGCTGCTCGCGGTCAACTCGGCCGGTCTCCGGGCAGAGACGCACATTCCCGGGTTCCCCACCCGGTCGATCGTCGCCTTCATCCTCGCCGTGCCGTTCATCCAGGGCGCTCTCTTCGCGACGATGAACACCGGCACCGATTTCGCGCGCGACATTCAGACCGGGTTCCTGAGCCGTCTGTCGCTGACGCCGATGCGCGGCGTCGTGCTGCTCATCGGCCAGCTCGGGGGGACGATCACGCTCGGTCTGTTCCAGGCGATCGTGTACGTCGCCGTCGGGCTGGTGATCGGCGTCCGCTTCGCGTCGGGGCCGCTGGGCGTTCTCGTGCTGCTCGCGCTCTTCATCCTCGTCGTTCTCGCGTTCGGTGCGCTCGGGCTCGTCGCTGCGCTGCGGACCGGCTCGGGCGAGGCGGTGCAGGGACTGTTCCCGGCCTTCTTCGTCTTCCTGTTCATCTCTTCGATGGCGATTCCGCGCAACCTGATGACCCACGGCTGGTTCCGCGACGTGGCGACCGCGAACCCTGTCTCCTACCTGATCGAGGGTGTGCGCAGCCTGATCATCACCGGCTGGGACGGCACGGCGCTCGCGCTCGGCTTCGGGATCTCAGCAACCGTCGCCGTCGTCGCGATCGCCCTCGCCGCAGCATCGCTGAACGGCAGGCTGGCCCGCTCGTGAACCTTCTCGCCGTCGCACAGGGTGTCGCCTGGCGGAGCCTGCACAACTTCACCCATAACAAGTCGCTGCTCATCCCGTCGCTCGTCTTCCCGCTGTTCTTCTTCACGGCCTTCGCGGGAGGGTTGTCGGGGATCTCGCGCGCTCCGGGATTCGTGTTCCCGGACGGTTACACGGCGTTCCAATTCGCGTTTGTCGTCGTCCAGTCGGCGGCATTCGCCGGTGTCTTCACCGGCTTCGGGATCGCCCGCGACTTCGAGAGCGGGTTCGCGCGGAGGCTGCTGCTGGCGGCGCCGAACCGCAGCGGCATCGTCCTCGGGTACGCCGGCGCGGCTCTCGGTCGCTGGGTCGTCACCGTCTCCGTCCTCACTGCCGTCGCGCTCGCCGTCGGCATGAAGGTCGGCGGAACCGGTGTCGACCTGTTCGGGCTGTACGGGCTCGCGATCATGGTCAACTTCGCCGCCACAGCCTGGGCGGCCGGCGTGGCGATGCGGCTCCGCTCGATGCAGGCCGGGCCGATCATGCAGATGCCGGTCTTCCTCGTGCTCTTCTTCGCGCCGGTCTACGTGCCCCTGGCGTTGCTGCAGGGTTGGATCCACGGCGTCGCGACCGTCAACCCGATGACGCGGGTGATCGAAGCAGGACGGGGGTTCGTCGCGGGCTCTCCGACGGAGGTCTTCGCCGCCTTCGCCGCCGCAGCCGCGCTCGGCCTGGTCTTCTCGATCTGGGCGTTCCGCGGGCTGCGCAGTGCCGAGGCCGCCGGCTAGCCCGGTTGACATATTCCGATATAGGAATATATTGGAGACGTGGCCCGCACCTCCACAACGGCGGATGTCTTCAATGCCATTGCCGAGGCGCACCGTCGCGACGTCCTGGACGCCCTGATCGCAGGGGAGAAGGCGGTCGGGACGATCGTGACCGACCTCTCGATGTCCCAGCCGCAGGTCTCGAAGCACCTACGGGTCCTCAGCGCGGTGGGACTCGTCGGCTGCCGGTCGGAAGGGCGCCGTCGGCTGTACCACCTGGAGCCCGCGCGCCTGCGGCCGATGCACGAGTGGTTGGCGAAGTACGAGCGGGCGTGGATCGACCGTCTGGATCGGTTGGACGACTACCTCAGAGAGGTACAAGAACAAGGAGAGCTCAGTGACACCTAAACGGCACGTATCAGCAGTCATCGAACTGCCGAACGACCTCGACATTCTCCTCACTCGAGAGTTCGAAGCTCCGATCGCACTCGTCTTCGACGTCTTGACTAAGCCGGAGCACGTGAGCAAGTGGTTCGGCGGTCCCGGGGAGGAGATGAAGGAGTGCTCGATCGACCTGCGCGTTGGAGGGAACTACCACTTCGTGTTCATCACGGAAGACGGAACCGAGATGTCGTTCCGTGGCACCTACCTGGAGATCGAACCGCCGACCCGGACCGTTGCGACGTGGCTGTACGAAGGGCGTCCCGATGGCGACGCCGTCGAGACCATGGATCTGCACGAAGCTCACGGAGTGACGACGATGACGATCAAGATGACGTTCAGAGACAAGGCCGGCCGGCCGACCAAATTCGAGGGCATGCAGGACGCCTACGACCGGGTGGAAGATCTCCTGACATCACTGCTC
>CAWDWI010000002.1:0-657340 GCA_963806025.1 uncultured Thermoleophilia bacterium
TCCGATCGGACGCTTCGAGCAGCCGGGCGCGCTCGTCCGCATGGCGCACGCGTTTCGAGCCGATCTCGCCCACGCCGTATGACGACCGAATTGCAGGAGCGAGCTGGCTCCCGGGCGAGATCAGGTGCAGTGAAAGATCGTGCGAGAGGTCGCGGCACACCGCAATGCCGCGGACACTATTCCCTCGTCCGTCGAGCTTCGGCGAAAAGACGCCGATGCCGAGACTGCCCGGAAGCACGGCAATCACCCCGCCAGAGACTCCGCTCTTCGCGGGCAGGCCAACCGACACCAGCCACTCGCCAGCCGAGTCGTACATCCCGCAGGTCGTCATCACGCTCAGAACTCCACGCACGACCTCCTCACTCACAGCCCGTTCGCCGGTGACGGGATTGACTCCGCCGTTGGCCAACGTCGCCGCGATCGCCGCCAGGTCACGACAATCGACCGATACCGCGCACTGGCGGAAATACAGGTCAACGGCATGCTCGGGGTTCCCGGAGACGACACCGAAGTTGCGCAGCAGATGAACGATCGCACGGTTGCGATGCCCCGTCTCGCTCTCGGACCGGTAGACCGCCTCGTCCAGGCCGAGCGGCCGGCCCGCGTAGCGCGAATACGTCTCGATGATCGTCGCAAAAGGATCGTCACCCGCCACCAGTCCCGCACAGGCGATCGCGCCCGCGTTGATCATCGGATTCAGCGGCGCACCGGTCGCGGGCGCCAGACTGATCTCGTTGAACGCATCCCCACTCGGCTCGACGCCCACCCGCGACCGCACCGCTTGCTCCCCCCATCGTTCGAGGGCAAGCCCATACGTGAGCGGCTTGGACATCGACTGGATGGTGAACCCGGCGCGCGTGTCACCGGCTTCGTACACCGCACCGTCGACGGTCGTCATGCAGATGCCGAACAGATCGGAGTCGACCGACGCGAGCTCCGGAATATAGCTCGCGACCTCTCCTCCCTCGAGGCGCGTGTGACGCTCGAGCAGAGCGTCGAGGTACGCAGCAATCGGAGAACGTTCCGTTGCGCTGGGTGTCCGTGTGGCCGTCGCCATTCCGTGCCTCCCTGCCGTCAACAGAACGAAAAAAGGCCCCGCGCGCTCGACGACCGAGCGCGCGGGGCCACAATGCCCTGGGTCACGGCCTTCGACGACCGCTCCCAAGACGACTATACATAATGAAGTTAACTCAGCTCAAGGTGCGCCCGCCAGACGCTCAACCGGCAACCGCCCTCGAGCAAGCGTCCGCCGTGGCTCCTGGCGCGGAAGAAAACGGGGCCATATCGCGTCTTGTGTGTAGCGTCACGAGACAGCATGCGGAGGAGGCCGAAACATGGAGATGCACGGTATGGCACGTCTCGCCGAGATTCCGACGGAGCGCGCGGTCACAACGCTCGTCCCGCGCGACGAGATCGCGGGAGCCCTGGCAGATCCGGCGCACTCGCCGGAGCTCTACCTGGACGTGATCCGCGGTGAGGAGGAGGGCACGATCGGCATCAGCTGGTCGCACGACGAACTCGAGCAACTGCTCGCGGAAGCCACGGGAGACGACGTCGTTCTCACGTTCGACCGCGACGAGCTGCAGACGATCTTCGACGACGTCGAGGCGCACGGTCTTCGCGAGAAGGGGCTCGTCTTCGCCGTCGCCGCGGCGGGAGCTCTCGGTTCCGGGGCGACGATCGCGAACGCCGCACCTGCCCTCGATCAAGCGTCTTCCGGCGCTTCTGTTGCAGCTGTGCAGACGTTGGCGGCCGAGTCGCTCGCCACCGACGCCGGGGCATCCTCGAACGTGAGGACGCCGGGGCTGCAGATCGGCGACGAGCCGGCGACGATCGCGACGCCGTCCGCCAAGGTGGCCACGATCCACGCGACGAACGCCGACACCGGAACCGCCTCGAACGTGCACACCCCGGGGCTGCAGATCGGCGACACGGCAGCGACGGCCGGCACCTCGCCGGCCCCCGTCGCCACCGGCTCGTCCAGCGGCGAGGTTCTGGGGATCACGAGTCGCGACGTGACCGACGGCCTGATCGCCGGCGCTGTACTGCTCGCGATCGCAGGAGCGACGTTCGCCGGCAGCCGCCGCACGGGCACGACGCGGCCTGCCTGACCTACCTTTCTCTCCTCGACTAGCCCGGTCGTTGCGGCCGGGCTAGTCGGGCGGAGGCGCGACGGAGGCGATCGCGTCGTACCGGACGTACTCACCGGACGCGAGCCGGATCCACATCTGTGCGTACGGCCCCTGACGATTCAGGAACCGGGCCAGCTCGTCGCGGACGGAGTCGCCGTCGGCCAGGGCGATCTTCTCGGGCTGGTCACGCCCCGAAACGCGGACGGCAAGGTAGCGCTGCGGCTCGGCTGTCACAGGATGCCGATCGTTTCATTCTTCTGAAGGACCTGCAAATCCGTGTCCGATGCGGTTAGACCGGGTCACGCGGCCGACTATCCAGGCGGAACGAGGCACACACGACCGTATTTTCAGAACCGCCGCCAGACCGCGAGGTTCAGAGTTCGAAGCTCGCAGACTTTGAGGGTCATAATCGAGCGATGCCGCAGGTGAAGTCGCTAGTCGGCAGGACGGCCGAGTTGGCAGAGCTCGAGGGTGAGCGTCGCCGGGCGGAGGCGGGCGAGTTTCGCGTGGTTCTGCTGCTCGCGGATCCGGGAATCGGGAAAACCCGGCTTGCGCGCGAGTTCTTGGCTCGCAATCGACGCAGGACTATCGGTCTGTCCGCGCGGGCCTTCCCGCTGGGTGCCTCGGCGTCGTTCGGCGTCTGGTCAGAAGCGTTCGAGCACCACTTCCGCGGACTTTCTCCGGAAGACGTGTTACGCCTTTGCGGGGGTTATCTCGGCGACCTGGCAGCATTGCTTCACAGCGTCGCCGCCGTCCGCGGCTCCGCTCCCGACCGTGAGCCTCCGCGTGGACGGCTACTTCAGGGCCTTGCCACTGCACTTTCCAAACTTGCAGCACAAGCTCCAGTCGTCGTGTTCCTCGACGACGCACATGTCGCAGACGCGTCCTCATGGGAGGCGCTCAGCTATCTGGCGCGGGCGCTTCCGCAGTCGCGCGTGCTGGCGCTGGTAGCGGCGCGGCCGACTGAACTCTCCGACAACGCCGAAGCGATGCTCGCTGTCCACGGTCTGGAGCAGGAGGCGGTGCTCCGAAGGCTTCGGCTTGATCGCCTTGACGCCGACGCCCTGAACGACTTGGCGGAGGGGATGCTCGGCGAGCGTCCGCCGCCGCAACTCGTCACCTGGCTCGACCAGCGCTCCCGCGGAAACGCGCTGTTCGCGGTCGGGCTGCTGGAGGCGCTTCTAGACGAGGGGGCGGATCTGACGGCACCCGTACTGCGACAGCTGCCGGAGGATCTGGCAGAGCGCGTCGAGGCCCGGTTGCGCTCGCTCAACGAACCTTCCGTCGCGACGCTTCAGTCG
The DNA here is from genome assembly GCA_963806025.1 of uncultured Thermoleophilia bacterium. Taxonomy (GTDB): domain Bacteria; phylum Actinomycetota; class Thermoleophilia; order Gaiellales; family Gaiellaceae; genus PALSA-600. Next base: position 3,434 of record CAWDWI010000002.1, read on the forward strand.
CTCGCGATCCTCAGCCGCAGTATCGAGGTATCTGTCCTCGCGGCGGTCACCGGCCTCACACCTGACAGCCTCGCGGCGGTGCTCGAGCCGCTCGTCCGCTCCCAGTTCGTGACGGAAGTGCAGCACGGCAGGGAGCTGAGTTACGAGCTCGCCCACCCGCTGTTGCAGGAAGCGATCTATCAGCGAATCAGCGAGGTCCGGCGGCGAGGTTTGCATCGCCTCGCAGGTCGCGCGCTTCTGGCAGCGGCTCGGCTCGGCGAGGCTGCTCCCCACTTCGCACGCTCCGCCGAGGTTGGGGACGACGAGGCTATCGGGACGCTCCGGGACGCTGTTCGACAGGCAGAGGAACGCGGCGCCTATCACGAGGCGCTCCTGATCCTCGACACCCTGGTGGAGCTCGTCCCTGCCGGCGACGAGCGCTGGTTGGATGTGCTCGAGGCGTTGTCGTGGCAGGCGGATTGGGTGGTTGATCATCGGGCGGACTCGCACGCGCAACTCGGGATCAAGGCCATGCGCGCGATCGAAGATGTCCTCACCGACTCAGTCCCTCCGGCAGCCCGAGCGATGGTCAAATTCCGCCTCGCCAACTTCCTCGCGTGGGGAGTTGCGGACCTGGACGCGGCCGAGCGCGCGTGTGAGGAAGCGCGATCGCTCTTCGAAGAGGCTGGTGTTCGGTCCAGCGCATTGCTCGCCGAGAACGAGCTAGCCTGGATCTACGGACTTCGGAACGAGTATCCGGCCATGCAAGCCGTTGCCGAGCACGTTGTCGCCTCGGCGGAATTGGCTGGGGATCGGTTCGCGACGATCCAAGCACTAACCGTTCTGGCACAGGCGTCGTTCTTTCGAGGTCGTTTCGCGGCAGCCGAAGCCCCGCACCGGCGCGCTATCGCACTCGCCGAACAAGACGGAAAGGTGTACCGGCTGACCACGAGCCGAGCGCTCCTTGCCTGCTCACTCGCCTTCGAGGGACGGCCTGCGGAAGCAACCGATCTCGTCGCAGAGGCCAAGCAGACGCCGGAATGGCGCGAGACGCTCCTGCCGGAGTGGGAAGCGATCGTCCAGTGGTTCGCCGGCGACTTTCAAGCGGCACTCGCGAGCTCGCAGTCCGCCGCCATCCAGCTCGTCGGCGAACTAGGGAAACGCAGGGCGCTTGGCGTGGCCTTCGCCGCACTTGCGGCGGTCGAGGCCGACCAGCCGGCACAGGCACGCGACCATCTCCGTCGAGTTAGGGTCGCGCTCGACGGGATCGACTTCCTCTGCGCAGGATTCGCGGCCGGCCATGCGGAAGCCCTTCTCGACTGGCACGAAGGCAGAGCGTCGGAGGCGCTCGGCAGGCTCACGAACGTCGCCACAGACTGCGACGCCGTCGGTGCGGCACCTTTCACCGCCCTCATCCTCCTCGATCTCGCCGAGCTCGCAGCGGAACTCGGCGACGCAGAGGCTGCCGAGAACGCCAGTCGCCGACTTCGAGCAATCGCCGACGAGATCGATCGTGACCTCTACCACGCGTTGGCGGCGATGGCCGCGGGGTGGTCATCGTCGGCAGGAGGGGCGCCGGACCGGAGCGCCGAGGCTGCGCGCAACGCGGTCGAGCTGCTTGCCTCATCCGACTGTCGGGGCTTCCTCGCACGCGCGCGTGAGCAACTCGCCCAAGCGCTCTTTGCGACCGACATCGCCGCCGCGCGGGAGGCGCTCCACCAGGCGACAACGGCATTCCGTTCGAGCGGCGCGCTCTGGCGCCTCAGGCGAGCGCGGGAACTCAAACGCGAGATCTACGGGCGCCCGACCGCAGCGTTGCCCGGCGACGATCTCAGCCCACGGGAGAGAGAGGTCGCGCGTCTGGCCATCGCCGGCCACACCGCACGAGAGATCGGCGCGCAATTGTTCATCAGCCCCCGCACAGTCGAAACACACCTGGCGAATGTCTACGCCAAACTCGGGGTCCGCTCGAAGCTCGAACTCGTCGGGCGCGCGGCGGATCTCGCACTGAATCAGTAACGCGACTCCGTATCTCTACGGATCACCATCTGATGGTCGCGAGCCTAGCCTCGATGTCCAGCCGCCCTCGCCTCTCTGGCGGACGGCAAACCGAAGGAGGCTAGCGTTGCGGGTACACCTTTTGAGAAAGAAGTGGGTCGCTGTCACAGTCGGGGTCGCCGTGTTCGGAACGTTCGCGGCCGCCGCTCTCGGAACCGGGGCGATGTTGTTCACGACGACGCCCCTCGCGACCGGGAACCTGGACAACCCAATCCAGCTGAACAACGACCGGATCAAGTTTCAGACGAAAGATCCGATCATCGTCCGCGTCGCATCGGTTGCATTCGGCCCGGGCGGCAGCAGCGGCTGGCATCACCACCCAGGCTTCGTCGTCGCGACTGTCGCGACAGGATCCCTGACCTACGAGACGTCAGATTGCAACCAAACGACGTATGGGCCAGGCTCCGTGTTCATCGAGAGCGGCGACCAACCGGCACTGGCCACGAGCACGGGGGGAGAGACGGGGTACCTGACGTATGTCGTGCCGAAAGCCGATCCGCCTGTCTTCCGGATCGACGACGCCGCACCAGCTTGCGCGGCCGGGGGATGACGGCACTCAGCAGCGAGGGCCACTGAGGCCGAAGTTGCAAAGGAAGCCGTGCCTGGTGTTCGGCTCGGTCGCCGGACACCAGGCACGGCGCATGTGAGAATCACCGCAGGCCCAATGCCCCGTGCCCATGATCGCTATCGCCCCCACCATTGAGCTCGACCCGGCAGCAGTCAACGAACTGGAACGCTCGTTCCGCGGTCAGGTCCTTCGCCCGATCGACTCCAGCTACGACGAGCACCGCCGGGTCTGGAACGGATCTATCAACCGCTTTCCCGCCCTGATCGCACGGTGTGCGGGCGTCGCCGACGTCAGAACTGCCGTGCGCTTCGCACGCCAAACCAGTCTGCCCGTCGCAGTCCGCAGCGGAGGGCACAGCTTCCCCGGGCTCTCCGTCTGCGACAACGGGATCGTCATCGATCTCGGCTCAATGAAGGGGATCCGAGTCGATCCCGAGACACGCACCGCCCGAGTGCAAGCGGGCGCACGGCTCGCGGATCTCGACCGCGAGACTCAGGAGTTCGGACTCGCCGCGCCGGCCGGCATCGTCTCCCATACGGGGGTTGCGGGGCTGACGCTCGGAGGCGGCGTCGGCTGGCTGATGCGCAAGCACGGACTGACGATCGACCAGCTACTCGCTGTCGATCTCGTCACTGCAGACGGGCAATTCGTCAAAGCAAGCGCGACGGAGAACGCGGAGCTTTTTTGGGGGCTGCGAGGCGGTGGCGGCAACTTCGGCATCGTCACTGAGTTCGAGTTCCGACTCAACCCTGTCGGCCCGATCCTGCTCGGCGGCCCGATCTACTGGCCAATGGAGAGCTCACCGAACGTCCTGCGCTTCTATCGAGACTGGATCGCCGATGCGCCGGACGAACTGACGACGATCGTCTTCCACCGAACGGCGCCCGCGCTGCCGGCTGTGCCACCCGAGATACGGGGCAAGCTCGTAGTGATCGTCGGCTGCTGTTATGCCGGACCGGTCGCCGACGGTGAAAAGATCATCCGGCCACTCAGGCAGTTTGGGTCGCCGCTGCTCGATCTCTGCCGGCCGATGTCCTTCCTTGCCCTCCAAGCGATGCTCGACCCGTCGTTCATCCACGGCTGGCAGTACTACATCCGCTCCTGCGACATCGCCGAGCTCACCGACGATGTGATCGACATCACCGCCGAGCACGCCCTCGGGATGAGCTCACCGCGGACGACCTTCCCGATCTTTCACCAAGGCGGTGCCATCGCGCGAGTCGCCGAACACGAAACGGCCTTCAACGGACGCAGCGCAGGCCACGCGATCAACGTCGCGGCGATCACAGAAACAACCGACGGATTCGACGAGGAGCGGCAATGGGCACAAGATCTATGGTCGGCCCTCGCACCACATCGCACCAGCGTCTACGTGAACTTCCTCATGGACGAAGGTAAGGACCGGATCCGCGAAGCCTACGGACCCGAGAAATACGACCGGCTCAAGACTCTGAAACGCCGCTACGACCCCGACAACTTCTTCCACCTCAACCAGAACATCCCGCCGGCATAGATCCTCGATTCCAGGGCACCGATGGCACCCCTCACGGCAACTGCTTCGCAGCGCATGGCAAGGAGGGGCGAAGTTCGAGTCCGTCAGGGCATTTCGTATCGGTTTGTCAGGAAGGGGCCGAGTCGATCAGGCGTGCGAGTGCCGAGAAGGCTGCGTAGGCGGGCTTGTGGCTGCCGTTCGTCTTCTCGAGTCCGCTCTTCCAGGCGTTGCCCGCGGAGTCACGGAACGTGAACCAGATGAACATCCGGACGTTCCGGTCTGCCCGTGTGATCCGGAGTGCCTGCTTCACGTAGGCAGCCTGGAGCGCGTAGCTGACACCGTGTGGCTCCTCCGGTTTGGTCTGATGGCCGTATTCGGTGATCCAGATCGGCACAGAACGGTGGAAGAGCTGCTTCAGGTTGAGCTCGAACTTCGGCAGCAGCGCGAGCGTCACATTCGGATAGCGCACCTTCTGCAACGGCTTCATGTTCGGCCTCGTCGGATAGGGGTGCGTCGCCCACGCGGTGAACTTCAGCCCCTTCTGCTGCGCGAGCAGCCGGGCGAATGTCCCGGGAGCCACCGACTGGCCCTGGCCGCTGAGGGCGATCGGCTTGTCGCGGCCGAGGTTCGAGGTCTCGCCGATCGCAACCTCCGCCGCCTTGTTGCCGGCCTTGATCCCTGCATAGGCAGCCTTGTAGAGCTTCGCGTAGTTCGCCGGACTGACGATCTTCCTGCCCGAGAACTGTGGGGTCAGGAAGAGCTGGAGGTTTGGCTCGTTCCAGACCGACCACAGCCTGACGCTCCCGTGGCCGTGACGGCCGTCGTAGCGGCCGGCGAGCATCCTGGCAAACGTCGTCAGGTCGGACAGGCGCTTCGGCATGTGGTTCGGCGTCTTGCCGCCGTTCGCCCATTTCGGCGTGCCGTTGATGTTGATCATCACACGCATCCCGTTCAGCGCCGCGTTTGCGACGAGCTCGTCGAGGTCACCGAGGCGGTACTGCGGGTCGTTTCCGTCCGACGCGTCCGCGGGCCTCTTCGGCGCGATTTCCGGCCAGCTCGCAGTCGTGCGAAGGACGGACGCGCCGGCAGCCGCAGCGTCCGCGATGTTCGTCGTGCGCTCGCTCGACCAACGGAAGCTCGCGTCGTCGAAGAAGCCGATCGGCATGTGCGCACCTGCACGAGCCGCAGCGGCCGGCAGTGCGAGCAACGAAACAAGCGAGATGAGCACGAGGCGGACGAATTTTGGCATGAGTGTGGACCCCTTTCGCTTTGTGAGCGCACCCTCGACCGTAGCGGCGGTCACATCAAGAACGTGTAAGCAGCGGTTCGAGAGGGGTAAGAATCCGACTCTTCGCGACCTCCCTCGGCGACACGTTGTTCCCGCCACCGGCCGGGCGACGGTGCAGGTGCTGGAACGCCTGGGCCACTAAGGCGCCTGGCCTCCGTCGTCACCGCTTCTCAGGCCAGCACGTGCTCGAGCGCCGCGCGGTCCGTCGGCTGGCCGTGCGCCGGCAGTACGAGCTCGACCGGGAGATCGAGCAGGGGACGCAGCCGTTGGACGAGATCGTCGCGCGTCACGTGCTTGCGACCGCCGAGCTGGATGTCCAATCCGTCGCCGAAGTCGGAGAGCGAGTCCCCGGTGACAATCGCGTTGATCGACGGCAGCCAGAGGATGAGATCGTTGTCCTCGCGGCCCGCGTACGCGCGAATGCCGAACGGCCACGCACCGGGGCGATGGAAGTGCCCTTCGCCTTCGCCCGCGCGGAGCCACGCGAGATCCTCGCTCACCATGCCGCGCACGCGGTCGGGATCGACCCCGAACTTCTCGACCCAATCCTCCCAGGTGTCTGCGGGCGGCGTGTGCACCGGAAGGCCAAGCCGACGGGCGTCGCGCTCGTGATAGGGCGCGGTCAGGACGACGGCGGTGGCGCGCTCGCGCAGGTCGTCGGGAACAGAGAGCGGGTCGAACAACACGAAGTCGTCGCCAAGCTCGATCCCGTACGACGAGACCAGCTCGGGCCACCACTGCTCCTCATCCCAGTCCGGATGCGGCGCTTCCCAAGACCAGATACCCGGGCGCAATTCAGGCATGAGCTTTTGACCTTGCGTCGGTCACGACGACGCGAAGTTGATGTCCTTCACCTCAACCGTGCCGGCCATGCGCCCCGGGGCCTCATGATTGCCCCAGTAGAGATTTGTGTGCGCGATGACGAGTTCCGGCGGCGGCGCACCCCAGGGCGAGAGGTCCTCGGTCGTGTGCGCATCGCTGACGAGCGTCGCGTCATAACCGCGAACGAGTGCGCCGTGCAGCGTCGAGCGCACGCATTCGTCCGTCTGCGCCCCGACGACGACGAGTCGCCCGACGGCGAAGTCGGCGAGTACGGACTCGAGCGTCGTCTCGTCGAACGAGTCCGGATACCGCTTCTGGACGAGCGGCTCGCTCTCGTCCGGGCTCAACTCCGGGACGATCTTCCATTGTTCGCTTCCTTGCGCGAGGTTGTCGCTCGAGTGCTGCACCCAGATGACCGGCACATCTGCTGCACGAGCTTTCTCGACCACGGCTCCGACATTTGCGACGACGGTGTCCCGCTCGTAGGCGTCGCCCACCACGCCGTTCTGCACGTCGATCACGAGAAGTGCAGTGTTCGGGCGGTTCTCGAGTGTCGTCATACGGCCTCCCTCCAGTCGTGCAGACAGGACAGCTGGACGTTAACCGGAATGAATGCGGGCACGTGCGGTTACTCGGCCCAGCGCGCTGAACGCACCTCTCTTCGCCTGTGCGTTTCTGAAATCCACCCGACGCTTGTTCCTCGTACGTCGGATGCCGGGCTGCCGCCTCTTTCACCAGCTGGGCAGTCCGGCACTTAGCCCTGGCTCCACATGAGACACGTCTACGATCCGTCCCGTGGTCGACTTCGTTCCGCCCGACTTCGAGGTCCCGCATGGGCTCGAGACCTCCGAGTTTGTGCTCGAGCCGCTCGGGCCCGAGCACAACGAACAGGACTACGACGCGTGGACGTCGTCGATGGAGCACATCGCGGAGACGCCCGGATACCCCGACGGCTCCTGGCCGCGAGAGATGACCCGGGACGAGAATCTTGCCGACTTGCAGCGCCACGCGGAAGACTTTCGCAACCGGAAGGGCTTCACGTACACGGTGCTCGATCCGGCCGACCGCGACGTGATCGGATGCGTCTACATCTATCCGCTGCCCGACGACGACTACGACGCATGTGCGCTTTCCTGGGTTCGGGCGAGCCATGCGCACCTGGACATTCCGCTGTGGCGCGCTGTCAGTGAGTGGCTCGCGGCAGACTGGCCATTCGCGAGCGTCCAGTACGCGCCGAGATGACGGATCGCTCTCGGCCCGCATACGACGAGGTCGCGGACGCCTACCGCCGCGTCTTCGACACTGACGGACTCGGTCTTGCCGATCCCGTTCTGGCAGAGCTGCTCGGGGACGTCGCCGGCGAGGTCGTCCTCTCGCTTGCCTGCGGGCAGGGCCGGGACGCACGGCTCCTTGCCAGCCTCGGCGCTCTCGTCACGGGCATCGACGTCTCGGCCGAGATGCTCCGCTATGCGAGCGAGCGTGAGACCGCCGATCCACGTGGGATCACCTACGTCCAGGGGAACGCGCACGATCTGGCGGGGTTCGCGGACGCGAGCTTCGACGGCGTCCTCTGCCACATGGCGTTGATGGACATTCCGGAGCTCGCGCCCGACGATCCGTTCCGTGGCCCGTGTTGTGCGAGACGGAGGTTGGTTCGTGTTCTCGATCGTCCATCCCGCCTACCACCCACACGTGCAGATCCTCTCCGATTACCTGCTCGACCACCGCTACCCAAAGCAGCGCCCGGTCGACTGGCTTCCGAAGCACGCCTACCACCGGCCACTTGCCACCTACTTCAACGAGCTTGCGGACGCCGGCCTCCGCATCGAACGCCTCATCGAGGTTCATCAACGGGGGGCCAACGATGTAGTCGCTGACCGAGAGGAACGCGATGCCGGAGAAGTCCCGGGCTTGCTCTACGCGCGCTCCCGGCGAGTAGCCTCTCTGCATGAAACTGCTTGAGCGCCTAAAGGAAAGGCGCGCCGAGAAGCGCGCCGACCGAGAAGCGGTCGCGACGGCCGCCCAGGAGTCTCGCCGCGCTGACGACGACCAGCCGAGATCGATCAGCGAGACGGTGGAGGATGTGGCCGGACAGTTCCCGCCGGCGCCGTAGGCGGTGAGGCGGCGCCTGGGCTGGGCGCCGCCTCACCTGGCATGCGTGGTGCCTAGTTGACGACGATGCCCGAAGGGGTCGCACCGCTCGGACCGGCCGACGCTGAGAGCGGAGTGAGCGTTCCTCCGTCGACCGAGAAGCCGGTTACTGCGTTTGTCCCCGACTCGACCACCCACAGGGTCGAGCCATCAGGAGAGAGTCGAGCGTCCTCCGCACCAGCGCCGATCTCGCCCGGCAGGGTGCTATGGGGGGAGGTGAGTGCCCCACTGGACGTGATCGAGTAGCTGGAAATGGTCGCCGAGGCAGTGTTGACCACGAACAGGTACGCCCCATCGTGGCTGATCTCGACCCAGCAGGACGCCGTTCCGTCATTGGTGAAGGGCGACGCCCCGATCGGGGTGAGGGTGCCGTCGGCAGCGTCACTGAAGCTCGAGACGAGGCCGGGAGCAGGACCATTCGACGGCGGTGCGACATGCGCGTCCGAGACGAACAGCTGCGCGGGGTTCGTGGGGCTGAACTCACTGCCCAGCTGGCCGTACCCCTGCGTCGGAGAGAACCCCTGGGCGGCAAACGGCGAGCCGCCCGCGGCGGTCAGGAGCCCGTTGCCGCCAACGACGAAGCTGTCGATCTCGGAGCTCAGAATGCGCGTCCCGATGAGCTTGCTGCCGTCACTGTTGAAGACGACGTCGCCGGGCTTGGAGTCGTTCGGCAGCACATATGTCGAGCCGGCGAGAGCCCGCAGGTGGCCCCCGGCGTTGAGTGTGAAGCCGGTGTAGTTGGTATCGCCAGAGTTGACGCCAGGGCCGGCGTTCGCGATGTAGACGAGTCTGCCGGACACTGCGATGCTGACCGGGTCTACGCCGTTCGACGACACCGGGGATCCCTCCGCGCTCTGTAGCGAGCCGTCGGGCTTGATCCGCAGCACCGAGACCTGATTGCTGCCCGCGTCGACGGCGAGGAGATAGCGCCCATCCGCACTCAGTTGCAGCGAGCCCTGCGATGCATCCGGGTGCCCCAGCCCCGCACCACCGACGACAAACGGCGAACCGGGCAGGGGCGTCAGCGTCCCGTCCGAGTGGCGGGCAAAGCCTGCAACCGTGTTCAGAGGCGCGGTGTTGTCGTTGATGTAGACGTGTCCGACAACAGCTGAGCCGGACCCACCTTTGGACGCAGCCGCGCTGCCGGCGACGGCAACCGCGAGCGCGCAAACGACCGCGACCAAGACCGAGAAACGAACCTTGCTCATTCTCCAACCTCCCTGAAGACCGCCTGAGGCCGATTCCCCAGACACATGCCAAACGGCGGCAAGCGCTTACGACGCTTCCTCGCCGTTGAACGAGCCATTCAGTCTCGGCCCAGGGTCAGTTCGTTACGCGAGAGCTACCGACCCGCGGAGCCCGCGGGTTCGCCTCGTCTTAGCTCAACGCTTCGTCAGGGGTCATTCCGCAATCGGCCGTACTAGCCGACGATCGCGACCAGCCGCGCAGCCGTCGCTTCCCATGACGCTCGCGTCGTGCGCGACAGTCCTTTGAGCCGTGCGACGGAAGAGATGAACGCCCCGAGCTGAGCTTGCGTCACGGCAGTCCGTCCTTGGCGCGCATCGCGATCCACACGCTCCAACAGAACCACGAGCGAGGTCTTTGCCGACGCGAGCACACGAGTGGATCCACTGACGCGGAGCTCGAGCGCAACGAGCTGGGCGTGAACTCCGAGCACGGTCACCGTGAAGGTGATCGGCGCGGCCTGGTTGCCCGCTGCGTCGTGAGCCGAGCAGGTGACCTTCGTCGAGCGCGTCGAGCGATGCGCTGCGAGCGCGAACGTCGAACCGCTCGCCGGCAAGCAGGCGACCGTGACCGCGGAGGCGGCGTCGTCAGGATCGGTTGCCGTCTCGACAAACCGGACGAGCGTGCCTCGTGGGCCTGTCGCCGCGACAACCACGTTCGCATGCGGCTCGAGCGTCGGCGCCGTCTTGTCAGGAGTTGCACCGTTGGTTCCGCCGGTGCCACCGCTGGTTCCGCCGCCGCCGGTTCCACCTCCACCGCCGCCCCCTCCCCCGCTCGAGGCAGCCGAGATGGTGATCGTGAACTGCGTAGTCGCCGACGGCAGGCCGCTGATTGCGTGGCCTTGCGAATCGTTGCGCTGGATCTGCGCCGTGCAGGCCACGAGCGTGTCGCCGATCGGATAGGTAAGGCCGCTCTGGTGATCACAGGTGACGGGCACCGACGCCCCTCCCACGTCGGCCGCGGTAGGCGTGACCCAGGTGGCAGGCCCGCCGGCCGGGCCGCTCGCCGGAAAGGACAGGTTTCCGGGCGTGGTCTGGAACGTGGGCGGTGGCAGCGTCACGCTGACCGGGAACATCACCGCGGGCGGCAAGAGGTTCCCGTTCGAATCCTTTGCCTGGCAGGTGACCTCCGACATCCCCCAGAAGTAGAGGGTCCCGTTGTTGCCGTTGCAGGCGAGGGTATAGGTGGGGTCGCCGAGCGTGCACGGATACGTCACGTTCGCCGCAAACGTCTGGCCGTAGTCCATCGTTGCAGGCGTGATGACACCGCTGGTGTCGCAAACGATCGGCGGCGTGTAGGCCGTCGACCGTGCGGCGCCCACGAGGAACGCGACGGTGACGAGCACCGCTACCAGGAACGGACGAGCGAAACGGAGGGGCCGAGCCATCGGTCTCAGTATGCCGAGGGACGACGGCAAGTAAAGACGAACGCCTTCTCGATCCTGGCGTTTTCGAACACTGGCCGACACCGGCCCCGTGCCGAGGTGCGAGAATCCCGTTCGTGCCCGAAGCGCAACTCGAGGACACCGGGTCGGGGCTCACGCCCGTAACCCAGGGCTGGTTCGTCGTCAACGTGCGTGACGCGGAGTGGTGGTCGTCGGAGGGAAGGGGCGCGAGGTGCGCCTTCGAGAGCGAGTACGGTGAACCGCCGGTCGAGTTCGCCCAGGTCGGGATCAACGTGACCGTCCTGGAGCCGGGACAGACGACTCTCTTCCACGCCGAGTCGAACCAGGAGGCGTTCCTCGTCCTGTCAGGGGAGTGTGCGCTGATCGTCGAGGACGAGGAGCGACGCCTGCGGCCCTGGGACTTCTTCCACTCGCCTCCGTGGACCGAGCACGCCTTCGCGGGCGCGGGCGAAGGGCCGTGTGTGATCCTGATGGTCGGTTCGCGCTCGGGCCCGGAAGTGCATTACCCGGTGTCGGAGCTCGCGGCGCACTACGGCGCGAGCGTGGCAGAGGAGACCTCCGACTGGAGGCAGGCGTACGCGACGGTCGAGAGGTTCCGCCGGGAGCGGCCGCCCAACTGGGCTCGCCTGCCCTGGGCGTAGGTTCCTCAGGGTGCCGCGCTAGTGCCACTCAGCACCTGAGCGACTGCGCGCTGTTCGATGAGCCGGCCAACTTTGGGCCGATTCCGCCCGTCTGAATCGAACCCGATGCCCGACTACGACATCATCCGCCGCTTCGGCGACGACCGCGAAGACGAACGCTCCACCTGGGACACCCAGCGAGCCAACATCAGAGTCGTCGGCGACGCCTGGCACGTAGAAGGTGATGGACTGAAGTGGCGAGTCACGAAGGTGACGGCCGGCGATAACAACAGACCGCCGGCGATCGTGCTCGAGCCGCTGATGGATTAGCGTCGAGGGACGCGAGTCGCCGCGGCGCCCGGCCAGCACCACCCACCACGCCCGGCAGGCGAGATCCGCACCTCTCCCCACAAGAAAAGTGGTAGCGGATCAATCGCCCCAGCCGAGCAGGATCTCCCCCAAGACCCAACCACTCGACCGCACTGCAGTCTCTCCCGAGACACGCGGATCCGGTATCCCTCAACCGAGTGGCGTGCGGGCTTCGCAATGCAGGTGCCTGGTACCTGAGGTACCAGGCACCGAGCCTACGGGTCGAGAAGTTTCCAGTGCCCTTCGGTGACGACTTCAACTGCACCATCGGTCACCTTCACGGCGCTCTGATCGTCGATCGCGTACGTCGGCGCTGGTCTTCCCACGGCCCATTTTTCGGCGTTGGCCAGGGAATTCTCCGGAGACCTCTCGTGATCCAGGTGCGGAAACAACGAGAAATCAACCAGGCCCAGCGCTCTGTCGTCGCCGGCGGGCAGATCACTTGCCGGCGGCTCGCGGCAGAACCAGTCGTCGTAGGGCTCTCCGAAGTTCGGGGTCAGCACCATGCTGCCAGAGCTCACTCCCACATAGACCAGCTCGCGCGGCAACGACGGCAGGAGGTCCGCCAGTCCGGACTGCCGCATCCAGTGGCACAGATAGAGAACGTCGCCACCCCACACCAGCAGGGCGTCGGCCTCCTGGACAACGGGGACCCAATGCTCTTCTTTGATGGTGGGCAGCGCGGTGAGCTCCAGCACTCCCAACGACTTCCAACCCAAGCCGCACATCGGGCTGAAGCCCGATCCGCTGATGAACTTGTAGGCCATCGAAGGTCCACCGCTGCCTGTGCCGTACGCCGCAGTGGGAATACAGAGCGCGTTGGATTCGGCGATCGGTTTGCCCAGTAGGTCGACCAACGCGTTGTGAATGCTTGTGTTGCTGATGCCGCTTGAAGTGAGAAGAAGCCTCATGTTGCCTCCAGATTCAGCGAAGCCACCGGGGCTTCGATCAGTTTGCCCAGGCATCGGCCCGCGGACATCGGTAGAGACTGACAGACGACCCGAAACTCATCGGCTCGGCTTTGACTACGGCCGCGCCCGACGGCTCGTTCTCGCACAGCCGTCGCACGACGTTTGTAGGGTGGGAGCGTGCCCAGCGCCACTCCATCGGATCTCGAGCGCGTCCCGCTCTTCGGCTCACTCGCCGCTGCGGACCTCGCCAAGGTCGCTCCCTGGTTCGCGGTACGAGACGCCGACCCCGGCGAACGCCTCATTGGCGAGGGCGCAACCGGCGAACTGTTCTTCGTCATCAGCGAGGGCGAAGTGGCCGTCACGGGACTCGGACACAAGATCGCCTCGCTCGGGCCGGGCGAGTTCTTCGGCGAGATCGCGCTGCTCGGCTACCGCCAGCACATCGCCACGGTGACAACGTCCTCGCAGGCACGGATCCTCGTTCTCTCCAGCGACGATTTCAATCGCCTCCGCGCAGACTACCCCGGCGTCGCCGCCGAAATCGGAGCCGTCATGCAGAGACGGCTCGACCAACTGTCGTAGTCATCGAGCTGCGCCCGAGCCGGCTTTCCGCCCGGGCGCAGCTTCGCTGAGACGCTGGGCTCAAGGCGTTAGGCGAGCGCCTTCTGCTTGAGCGAATCGAACTCGGCCTGGGTGATCGCGCCGCTGTCCAAGAGCTTCTTGCCCGACTCGATCTCCGCCGCGGCGCCTGCACCACCCGCGCCGCCCTCGTAGGCCGGTTGGGGGCCTGTCCGCGCAAGGCTCCGCTCCCGCATCCCGTCGCTCTGCGAGATCAAGTAGATGAAGATGCCGAGGAACGGCAGGATGATCACGAAGATCACCCAACCGGTCTTTCCCAAACCGGAGAGGTCATGCCGGCTGAAGATGTCGGCGAAGACACCAAAGAGAAGCCAGAAGAAGAGGATCCAGACGAAGAAGACGAGCATCGTCCCCATCAGGTTCCAGAACGGGTAACTATCAGCGAGCACCTTGCGTCTCCTTTGTTGGTTTCGTTATGAAGCTAGACCCCGCAAAATCGCACACCCGCTACTTGTCGGGTGAGCAGCCTTCTCCTGCGGGATCGTGGGAGAGAACAGGCCTTCCGCCACCCATGAACGCATCCGTAAGGTGCGGTAGTGGCAAGCGATCGAGCACGTGCACTCGCCGACGGAACTCTGATTCCGCTGCTCGGGTTGGGCGTCTGGCAGGTCGAAAACGCCCGCGAGTGTGTCGACGCGGTCCGGTGGGCGCTCGAGGAGGGGTACCGGCACATCGACACCGCGCAGGCTTACGGAAACGAGGAGAGCGTCGGTGTCGGTCTACGCGAGAGCGGCGTGCCACGCGAGGAGATCTTCGTCACGACGAAATTCTTCCCGCGCCGCGACGACCCGGTCGCTGAGCTCGAGGGGAGCCTTCGCCGGCTCGGGCTCGACTACGTCGACCTCTACATCATCCACTGGCCGGCCGGCGGCCCGCTTTGGGCGTGGCCTGGAATGGAGCAGGCCCGCGAGCTCGGCCACACACGGTCGATCGGCGTGTCGAACTTCGACGTCGCCGAAATCAACGCTCTGGTGCAGAGCGCCGAGCAGCCACCGGTCGTCAACCAGGTGCTGTTCAACCCGTTCTCGTTCCGCAAGCGGCTCCTCGAAGTCTGTTTGGAGAACGACGTCGCTCTCGAGGCGTACAGTCCGCTCGGAACAGGGCGCCACCTGGACAACTCAACCGTAGCCGCGATCGCGACCCGCTACGAACGGACACCGGCGCAGGTGCTCCTTCGCTGGGGCATCCAGCATGGGATTCCGCAGATCCCAAAATCCACGCACCGATCGCGGATCGTCGAAAATTCGAAGCTCTTCGACTTCGCGCTCGGTGACGACGACGTGCGCGCGCTTGACGGCCTCGACCAAACAGGCGGCACCGGCAGCGCCCGCGAAGACAAGTGGTGGCGCTAGCGGCCGCCGGGCGGCGTTAGCGCGAGCTGACGGATTCGGCGCGGCGAGGAAGGACCCAGCCAGGCCGCGGAAAGTGGCAGGTGTATCCGTTCGGGTAATGCTCGAGGTAGTCCTGGTGCTCGGGCTCCGCCTCCCAGAACGGCCCCGCCGGCGCCACCTCCGTCACGACACGCCCCGGCCACAGGCCCGAGGCGTCGACGTCCGCGATCGTGTCCTCGGCGACCCGGCGCTGCTCATCGTCGAGATAGAAGATCGCTGAGCGGTAGCTCGTGCCGTAATCGTTTCCCTGGCGGTTCGCGGTCGTCGGATCGTGGATCTGAAAGAAGAACTCCAGGAGCTCACGATACGACGTCTGGGTCGGATCGAAGACGATCTCGATCGCCTCGGCATGCGTACCGTGATTCCGGTACGTCGCGTTCGGGACGTCTCCACCCGTGTAACCGACCCGCGTCGAGACAACGCCTGGGCGCCGCCGGATGAGGTCCTGCATTCCCCAGAAACAGCCACCGGCAAGAACCGCCTTTTCATGTCCTTGATCCATGGCTCCAAGTCTAGGCACTACGCCATAGCTCACGTCGGATCTCGGACTGTAGAATCGGGCGGGTGACGAGTATTCGAGCGGAACAGCGTCTTCTCGAGGCACACAAAGCTGCGACGTCTCGCCGTCTACGTCTCCAACGTCGGCACTACGAGCGTGACACGCGCCGGGACGTCGACGCCGCCGGCACGAAGATCGAACGGCACCACCTGACCGAAACCACGTAGTCGTCCGTCGATCCTCTTGCGCCGTGCGCTGAACCGAGCAACACGAGGGACAACCGGCGACTTGAGCAACGCGTGAAGCCGGCCGACCGCAAGAGAGTCGGCGAACAGCTATCCGGGTTCGTCTACGGGACGGTCGTCGTTCTTTCGGTGATCGTCACCGGCGCAAAGGCGTTCCCGCATGGGCTGGGACATATCGCGCTGCTTGT
The DNA here is from genome assembly GCA_963806025.1 of uncultured Thermoleophilia bacterium. Classification (GTDB taxonomy): domain Bacteria; phylum Actinomycetota; class Thermoleophilia; order Gaiellales; family Gaiellaceae; genus PALSA-600. The sequence continues at coordinate 19,304 of CAWDWI010000002.1, forward strand.
CGCCGTGACGACGGCCGTGTTCTGGCTTGCCCACGTCTACGCACATGTCATGGCGTTCAGCGTCCGGGAGGAGACACATCTTTCACTGGACGAATTCGGCCAGATCGCCCGCCGTGAAGCGTCGATTCTTGCAGCCGGTGTTCCGCCCGAAGCGGCCCTTGTCCTCGGTGGTATCGGTCTCCTCAGCGAGCAGTTCGCGATCTGGCTCTCGTTCGGGCTCGGGCTCGCGGTGCTCGGTGTAACGGGCGTCGTCTTTGCGCGCGTCGAGCGACTCGGGCCGTTCAGGGGGATCCTTGCGGTGCTCGCCAACCTGGCCCTCGGCGTCGTACTGATCGGCCTGAAGGTGCTGGTCGTCCACTAGCGACGCCGCGCATCGGCCGAGGCGTTGCCTGGCGCGTCGGCCAACCGTCGAAAAGCTGCTCGAGGCGTCAGCACCATCCTCGGCGGTATCTTTCACACGCTGCTGTTCCTGGTCTTGCACTCTCGTGCGGCACCCCATCGCCAAGGAAGAAGTGTCGACACCCGCGAGCCCCCTGCTCTCCCCGTCGCAACTGGCTGCCTTCGCCGAGATCGGCACGGAGCGCTCGGCCCCTGTCGGTGAGCTGCTGTACCGGGTAGGCGATCGGACCTACCCCTTCATAGCGATCCTCGAAGGAGAGGTCGCGATCATCGACGCCGCCGGGAACGAGCTCGTCAGGCACGGCCCATCGGGCTTTCTGGGCGAGCTGAACCTCCTGTCGGGGCAGACGGTCTTCGTCAACGCGCTCGTGACCGAGCCGCTGCGGTACATCGCAGTCGAGCGCGGCGAGTTGCGCGCGCTCCTGAACGAGGACGGCCCGCTCAGCGACCTGCTCCTGTCGACGTTCATCTCCCGGCGTGAGGCGTTGCAGAGCGTGCAGGGAATCGGTCTGGAGATCGTCGGCCCACATGGCTCCGAGCCGACGATGCGAATGATCGATTTCGCACGCGCGAACCGGCTTCCCTACACCTGGCAGGAGACGGCCTCGCCCGGCGTCGGCGCGTTGCCGCTCGTGCGGTTGCCGGGCGGAGGAGAGCTGCACGGTCCCACCGCCGGTCAGGTGCTGCGCGCGCTCGGGATCGGGCTCGAGCTCGCACCGCGCGAGGAGGTCGACCTCCTGATCGTCGGCGCCGGCCCGTCGGGCCTCGCCGCCGCGGTCTACGGCGCGTCTGAAGGTCTCGACACGCTTGTCGTCGAGAGCACCGCGCTCGGGGGCCAGGCCGGCTCGTCCCGGCGGATCGAGAACTATCTCGGCTTCCCGGCCGGCATCAGCGGCACCGAGCTCACGGGCCGCGCAGTCACCCAGGCGCGGAAGTTCAACGCGCGCACGGCGACGCCGTACCGCGCGCTCTCCCTGGAGCCGGGGAACGGCCGCCACCTCGTCCGCCTCGAAGATGACAAGGAGATCGACGCGCGCGCTGTTCTGCTCGCAACGGGCGCCCAGTACCGGCGCCTACCGGTCGACCGCCTGGGCGAGTTCGAGGGACTGACGGTCTTCTACGCCGCCGGGGCTCCCGAGGCACAGCTCTGCGCGGGCTCGCGCGTCGCGGTTGTCGGCGGCGGCAACTCCGCCGGCCAGGCCGCCGTCTGGCTCGCCCGTGGCGGGGCGCTCGTCACCCTCCTCCACCGGCGCTCCGACCTCAGCGAGACGATGTCCGACTACCTGATCCATGAGCTCGAACGGTACGGCGTCGCCGTCCGCGACCGAAGCGAGATCGCAGCGCTCCACGGCGAGGACGGGCACCTCGCGGCCGTCACGCTGAAGAGCGGTGAGCGGCTTCCTTTCTCGTTCATGTTCCTCTTCCTCGGTGCGCTGCCGTGCACCGAGTGGCTCGACGACACCGTCGGCCGCGACCCTGACGGCTTCATTCTCACCGGCGCCGCTGCAAACGTGGACAACCTGCTCGAGACCGATCTTCCCGGCGTGTTCGCCGCCGGCGACGTTCGCTCCGGCTCGACCAAACGTTGCGCCACCGCAGTCGGCGAAGGCGCGATGGCCGTGCAGTTCGTCCACGCTCATCTTTCCCGAACTCCTACCGCCGAAGGAGCGAAATGAACAACCCAGCGTGCACCCACCTCGATCAGATAGCCGTTCACGAATTGCCGCCGTCTGTGGAGGGCTGCGAGGACTGCCTGAGGACTGGAGGCAAGTGGCTGCACCTCCGGATCTGTCTCGTCTGCGGTCACGTCGGCTGCTGCGACGACTCACCCAACCGCCACGCCAGCGCACACGCGCACGCCACGTCGCACCCGATCATCCGCTCGCTCGAGCCCGGCGAAGACTGGAACTGGTGCTACATCGACGAGATCGCGTTTCTCGTCGACGGGATCCACGGAGAGACTCGCATTCCACCTTCGCCGCTGCTGCAGTAGGGCTGCGTCAAGGTCGCAGCCCTCGAGGAACCTATGCGTCGAGGGGCACAGCTTCGATGGCGATATGACCGCGCCCGATCTCGAAGCGGACAAGGAACCGGTTGCCATTCTCTGCCTCGGTCGTGAGGAGCAGCCCGCCCTCGTCGAAGTGATCCACGGCGATGAGCTTCACGTCGCCCTCGCCCTGGATCTGGAACACAACGCCGTCCTCACGAGCGAGCAGTTCCCTGAAGTGGCCGGTGGCGATCTCGGCGACGCGGTCCCCGACTTCTTCGATCAGACGCTGCTCGAATTCGCGCTGCTCCATCAGGTCTCTCCTTCTGGGTACGACGACGGTAGGAGGCGAGCTCGCTCGCCCCAGGCTGCGGAGGTTCGATTCTTGCTGAGATCGCGGCCGTTCGGACTACGATCGCTGGATGTTCCTCCTCGTCGCACTCGTCCTGTTGCTGGTGCTGCCGTCGCCGTGGGGCTTCGTCGGGTTCGGCCTGGCTCTCGTGTGTTTCGCCGGCGAGGTCTCGTACTGGCAGCGCAAGGTCCGCGGACGGCGTTCCGTTGTGGGCGCGCAAACCTTGATCGGAGAGGTGGGCACCGTTGTGTCGCCGTGCCGGCCCAACGGCCAGGTCCGTGTGTCAGGCGAGATCTGGGCAGCGCAGTGTGAGCTCGGCGCCGATCGCGGCGACACGGTCACGGTCGTCGAACGTCGCAAGCTGACGCTGATCGTCGAACGCGTTCCGAGCGATGGTGAGCCCGCGCCGCCACCAGGCTGAGGTCGGTCCCACGCTCGCCACTCCTCGGGGGAAAGTCGGTTAGCGTTCGGCCTGTGACTGACGTGCTCGCCGAGCGTGAGCAGCGCGTGACGACCCCTTGCAAGATTCGCCCCACTTCGGCGGCAGCAGCCGATTGTGAGGAATAGGCGCCCGGCAAGCGCGTTGGGAGAAGGTGATGACTGTTCGCGACAATCCGACGGAACTGCGGTACGAGCTCGTGGACGGCGACCGTGTGGTCGGGATCATTCGCTACCGCCGTGAGCAGGGCGCGGTCGTGCTCGTTCACACGGAGGTGGAGCCGGCGTACGAGGGCCACGGCCTCGCGGGCGAGCTGGTCGAGGGAGCGTTCCGCGACCTGCGCGACCGCGGCCTGCGCGTCGTTCCCGTCTGCCCGTACATTCGGGAGTGGTTGGACCGTCATCCGGAACAGGCGGATCTCGTCGGGATCGACCCCGCTCTGCCCGAATAGGCTCGCGGCGACTGCTCCTTCTCCCCGCTAGCGTGTGACCGTGATCCCCGCGCCGGCGATGCCGCTCCACAAACGCATCGCGTTGATCGCCCACGACAACCGAAAGCCCGACCTGGTCGAGTGGGCGCTCTACAACCGAGAGACGCTCGCCCGGCACGAGCTCTATGGGACCGGCACGACCGGGGCGCTGGTCGCCGCCGAACTCGGCCTGCCCGTCCATCTGTTCCTCAGCGGCCCGCTCGGCGGCGACCAGCAAGTCGGCGCCGCGATCGCCGAGGGCCGGATCGACTTCGTCGTCTTCTTCTGGGACCCACTCGAGCCTCAACCCCACGACGTCGACGTCAAAGCGCTGCTCCGACTGACCGTCGTCTGCAACATCCCGATCGCCTGCAACCGCTCCACCGCCGACTTTCTACTCTCGAGCCCGCTGATGAACGAGGAGTACCAACCCGCCGCGGCCGAGACATGACTCGAGCCGACACCAGGACGGGCGTGCCGTGCGGCTGTACATTCCGCCCCAGCGCTTGACTCTGCCCCATCCTGTCGTTTATTTATACTGAACAGTGAGCGCAAGTCAGGACCCGCGTTCGGCCGTGGGGTTGATTGGACTCGGCAACATGGGCAGCGCGTTCGCAGAGCGCCTCCTTGACGCCGACTATCAGCTCGTCGTCCACAATCGGAACCGCCAGAGGACCGAGTCCCTGGCTGCTCGCGGCGCCGTCGTAGCCGAGACCGCCGCCGAGCTCGCCGCCGCGGTCGACATCGTGCTCACCTCGCTCTCGGACGACGAGGCATTCGAGTCGATCGCGGGATCTGTCGTCGCGGCAGCACGGCCGGGCACGGTCCTCGTCGACACCAGCACCGTCTCGCCGGGGGCCTCGGCGCGGGTCGCGGCTCTCGCCGAGCAGGCGTCGGTCCTCTACGTGCGCGCTCCCGTGAGCGGCAACCCAAGTGTCGTGCGGGCGGGAAACCTCACGTTCATAGTCTCGGGCCCGAGCGGCGCCGTCGATCGCGCGACGCCGGTGCTGCTCGCGATCGGGCCGAACATCCAGCTCGTCGGCGACGCGGAGCAGGCGCGGATCGTGAAGCTTGCGATCAACCTCGTCATCGCGGGCCTCGCGGAGCTGATGTCCGAGGCGCTCGTTCTCGGAGAGGCTTCGGGAGTCTCCCGCGCTGCGCTGCTCGAGACGATGGGCAACTCGGCCGCCGGCGCACCGTTCGTCAAGTACAAGACCGAGCCGCTGCTGCGCGACGATTACTCGGCCACCTTCACCACCAACCTCTTGGAGAAGGACATCGACCTCGTGCTCGAGGCGGCCGAGGCTGCCCGTGTCCGACTGCCGCTGGCGGGAGAGATCAAGTCGCTTGTGCGCTCTGCGATCGAGGCAGGCTACGGGGACGACGACTTCATGGCGCTCTTCCTGAACCTGCGGAGCGAGGCCGAACAGGAGGTATTGCGATGACGATGCGAAGCAGGTCGAGCGGCTCGCCCGACGCCACGCGCGCGGTGGACTGGGAGCAGCGGATCGACTTCCCGAAACTCCGCAGCGACCGATTGGCACGGGCGAAGGCCGCGCTCGACGCATCAGACCTCGGCGGGCTGCTCCTCTTCGACCCGAACAACATCCGCTATGTCACGAGCACGCACATCGGCGAGTGGGCGCGCGACAAGAACGCGCGCTACACGCTCCTTCCGCGAGGCGACGACCCGATCCTCTGGGACTTCGGCTCCGCGGCCCGCCATCATCAGCTCTTCGCTCCCTGGCTCCCGCCCGAGAACTTCCGCGCCGGTGTCGCGCCGATGCGCGGCGCGATGCCGGTCGAGACGGGAATCCCCGACCGGCTTGGCGAGCGGATCGCACTCGAGCTTCGCGAGCGCGGGCTCGCAGGCGAACCGCTTGGTGTGGACATGGCCGACCTCGTCACGATCGAGGCCCTGCAGCGCGCCGGGGTGCACGTCACCGACGGCTCGCGGGTCATGCTCGAGGCGCGCAAGATCAAGACGGCGGAGGAGATCGCGCTGCTCGACCAGTCGGCCGGGCTCGTCGACGCGGTCTACGAGGAGATCTACCGGATGCTGCGGCCCGGCATCTACGAGCACGAGATCGTCGGGCGGGCACACCAGCTGCTCTTCGAGATGGGGTCCGAGCACGTCGAGGCGATCAACGCCGTCTCGGGCGACCGCTGCATCCCACACCCGCACGTCTTCTCGGACCGGCTGCTGCGCCCTGGGGACCAGGCCTTCTTCGACATCATCCATTCGTTCATGGGCTATCGGACGTGCTACTACCGCACGTTCAACGTGGGCGGGGTCAGCCCGGCGCAGGTCGACGCGTACAAGCGGTGCCGCGAGTGGCTGGACGCCGCGATCGCCCTCGTCGGGCCGGGGATGACGACCGACCGGATCGCCGAGGTGTGGCCGACGGCCAAGGAGCTCGGGTTTGCCGACGAGGAGACGTGTTTCGGCCTCCAGTTCGGCCACGGCATCGGCGTCGGGCTGTACGAGCCGCCGATGATCTCCCGCGTGCACTCGCTCGACCATCCTGTCGAGATCGAGGAGGGAATGGTCTTCGCGCTCGAGACCTACTGCGCCGCGACCGACGGCCGGTCGGCTGCGAGGATCGAGGAAGAGGTCGTCGTCACGGCCACGGGCTGCGAAGTGATCACCCGCTTCCCGGCCGATGAGCTGCTCGTCGCAGGGCGGACGTACGTGCGCGGCGCCGACCTGCTGCCCGACAGCGCGGCGGGTGGCGACGGAGTCGCCGAGGGCGTGGCCGCATCGACTCTGGTGGGAGCCGGTTCCGGCCAATGAGCTCCGACACGGGCACGCGGTACTTCGCGGACGGCCTCCCGTCGTACCGGCTCGTCCGGCGGGAGGACGTGCAGTTCGCCGACCCGCTGCCTGGCCGCTCGAGCAACCTCGAGTCGTGCCGCCTCGTCGGCGGATCGCTCGGTTCGACCCATATGGCGCTGACGCTGGTCTCCCTCCAGGGCGGTCACGTCGACGCGCACGTCCACTCGTTCGAGACAGGCTTCTACGTGCTCGAGGGCGAGCCCGTCCTCTATCTCGACGGCCGCGGACTCCAGCTCGAGCCCGGCGCCTGCGGGGTCGTGCCGGTCGGCGTCCCACACGCATTCCGATCCGAAGGCGCAGCCTCGTGGATCGAGATGGCGGCACCGCGTCCCCGCCAGGACGGGAGCGACACGTTCTTTCTCGGCCCGGCGCCCGACGCGCTGCCCGAGCGCCTCGACGTCCGCGACCCGCGCAACCGCAACCTGTTCCTCCTCGGCGACGGGCAGATGGACCTCGACGTCCTCAAGCACGGTGCCACCGTCGGAGCACCTACCGTCTCATCGAGCATGGCGACGGCCGTTCTCGCCTACAGCGGCATCGCGGTGAAGATGCTCGTCGACCAGCGCCTGGACGCGCAGCTGCACACGATGTTCATGGTCGACTATCAGCCCGGCGCCGTGGCGCACCCGCACGATCATCCCTTCGAAGAGTCGTACTACATGCTCGAGGGCGAGGTCGACGTCGTCGCGGACGGTGACCGCTACACGCTTCGTCCGGGAGATGTCTTCTGGACCGCGGTCGGTTGCGTGCACGCGTTCTACGAGGTGCAAGGCGGTCGCGTGCGCTGGCTCGAGACGTCGGCTCCGGGGCCTCCGTCACGCCACTCCTACCGGTTCGAGCGCGACTGGGACTACCTCGCAGAGCAACTCTCAACGAAGGCGGGTGCCGCATGAGCACCGAGACGACGCGCGTGCTCGACGACCTCGAGCTGTACACCCGGATCTATCGGCAAATGCTGCTCATCCGCGGGTTCGAGGAGCTCGTGCAGTCGCTGTTCCTGAAGGGCGAGGTGTACGGCACGACGCACCTGTACTCGGGTCAGGAAGCGGTGGCGACCGGCGTTGCGAGCCTGCTCGAGGAGCGGGACCGCGTGGCGGCGACATATCGCGGGCACGGTCACGCCCTCGCGCTCGGCGTCGATCCGCAGGCGTTGCTCGACGAGATGCTCGGGCGCGCGACGGGAGTGAACGGAGGCCGCGCAGGCTCGATGAACGTGACGTCGCCGGCCGACCGTTTGATCGGCTCGTTCGGGATCGTCGGCGGCAGTATCGCCGCGGCCACCGGGGCGGCACTCGCGCTCTCGCGCACAACAGGCGGCGTCGCCGTCGCGTACTTCGGCGACGGCGCGATGAACCAGGGGTACGTCTTCGAGTGCCTCAACTTCGCTCAGGTGCAGCGACTGCCACTCGTCCTCGTGTGCGAGAACAACGGCTACGGCGAGTACACGCCCTTCCGCTCGGTCACCGCCGGAGAGATCCGCGCGCGCGCCGAGGTGATGGAGGTCCCCGCCGAGACCGTCGACGGAATGAGCGTCTGGACCATTCGCGAAGCCGCCGCGCGGGCGATCGACCACGCACGCTCGGGCAAGGGCCCCGCATTCCTCGAGGCGCTGACCTACCGCTTCTTCGGGCATTCGCGCAGCGATCCCGGCGCGTACCGCCCCGAGGGCGAGCTCGACGAATGGCGGACGCGCGACCCGATCGTCGTCCTGCGTACGCAACTCGAGGACGACGGCGCCGGGGGATCGGCGCTCGACGCGCTCGAGGGCGAGGTGCGCGACGATCTCGAGCGCATGCGCGAGCAAGGGCTCGCCGCCCCGTTCCCGTCCGGGCTCACCGTCGGCGAGTTCAAGGATTAACGCCGTCATGGCCGCCGAGCTGACAATGCCGAAGCTGTCCGACTCGGAAGCGGACATCGTGATCATTCGGTGGCTGAAGACGCCGGGCGAGGGCTTCCGGCGCGGCGAGGCGCTGATGGAGGTCGAGACGGACAAGGCAACGGTCGTCTTCGAGGCCGAAGACGACGGGACGCTCGAGGCGATCCTGGTCTCCGAGGGCGAGTCGGCGGCCGTCGGGCAGCCGATCGCGAGGCTTGCAGGCGACGGAAGCGCAGCACCTGCCGAGGAACGACCCGCCCGGGGCGCGACGAACGGCTCGCCTCCCGCCGGCGCGCGCCCGAATGCGACCCCGGTCGCACGCCGGGCTGCGGTCGAGCTCGGCCTCTCACTCAACGACGTTGCCGGGACCGGGCCCGGCGGAAGGATCACGAGCGAGGACGTCCAGCGTGCGGCGGAGACCGCGCCGGCCCCGCGAGCGGGAGATGCGCGCGGGGATGTCACCGTCGTCGAGCTGACGCCGACGCAGCTGACCATCGCGCGCCGCATGGCGCAGTCGGCCGCGGAGATCCCGACGTTCACGGTCTCTGCAGACGCCGATGTGTCGCAGGTCGTCGCGCTTCGCCACGGTGCGCGGGAGGAGTCGCAACCCGCACCCTCGCTCAACGATTTCGTGGTGAAGGCCGCTGCACTCGCTCTGCGCGAGTTTCCGCGGTTCAACGCTTCGTACGCCGACGGGAGGATCGAGCGCTACTCGCGCGTCAACGTGGGGATCGCGGTTGCGGTGGATGACGCGCTGCTCGTGCCCGTCCTCACGGACGCCGACCGGACGGGCCTTGCCGGGATCGCAGCCGAGACGCGGCGGCTCGTCGAGGGAGCGCGCAGCCGTTCACTCCGGCCCGATGAGCTGCGCGGGGGGACGTTCACGGTCTCCAACCTCGGGATGCTCGGGGTGCGCTCGTTCACCGCGATCGTCGACGCGCAACAAACGGCGATCCTGGCCGTCGGCTCGGTGCGCCGCGCACCGGTGGAGGACGACGCGCGGCGGGTCGTCTTCCGCGACGTGATGACACTCACGCTGAGCTGCGACCACCGGGTCGTCTACGGCGCCGACGGCGCCCGCTTCCTGTCCCGCGTTTGCGAGCTGCTCGAGCGGCCGCTGGTGCTCGCCCTCTGATGCCGCCGATCGCCTTCCGCACCGCGATCCGGGACGCGCTCGACGAGGAGCTCGACTTCGACGAGCGGGTGATCCTCTTCGGCGAGGACGTTGCCGCGGCCGGCGGCGTCTTCGCGACAACGCCGGGCCTCTACGAGAAGTACGGCCCCCAGCGCGTCTTCGACACGCCCATCTCGGAGCTCGCGCTCGCCGGCGCCGCCTTCGGGTCGGCGGTGACCGGGCTGCGTCCCATCGTCGAGATCATGTTCGGCGACTTCCTCACGCTCGCGATGGACACGGTCGTCAATCAGGCGACCAAGTACTGGTTCCTGACCGGGGAGCAGGTGAGCGTGCCGCTCGTCTTCCGCTCCGTCGTGGGCGCAGGCGGACGATTCGGCGCGATCCATTCCCAGATGCCCGCCTCCTGGTTCATGGGCGTCCCCGGCCTGAAGATCGTGGCTCCCTCGACGCCGGCAGACGCGAAGGCGCTCCTCAAGGCCGCCATCCGCGACGACAATCCGGTGCTCTTCTTCGAGCACAAGCGTCTGTACGGGATCGAGGGAGAGGTGGACGGCGCGGTCGGCAAGCTCGGCGAGGCGGCCGTGGTGCGCGAGGGCAGCGACGTCACGATCGTCACGGCCATGAACAGCGTCCACCACGCTCTGGAGGCAGCGGAACGGCTCGAGACAGACGGCGTTTCGGTCGAGGTGATCGACCTGCGCACATTGCGACCGATCGACGTCGAGACCATTCTCGCCTCGGTCCGAAAGACGAACCGCGTCGTCGTCGTCGAGGAGGGACCGCTGACGGGTGGATGGGCCGGCGAGGTGCTCGCCTGCGTCACCGAGCAGGCGCTCGGGCATCTCGACGACGCGTGGCGGATCGCAACCCCGAACACGCCGATCCCGTACAGCCCCCCACTCGAAGACGCGTTCCTTCCCGGGGCAGATCGAATCGTCGCCGAGATCCGGGGGCGGTTACGGTAAGAACCGTGGTCACCAGCGAGCGCAGCTTCGAGTCCTCGAAGGTCGGAAGCCGGCTACGGCAGGAGCGGGAGCGGCGCGGCGTGAGCCTGCGCGAGCTGGCGCGCCGCGTCGGCGTCTCCCCCAGCCTCGTCTCACAGATCGAGCTCGACCGCGTCAACCCCTCGGTGAGCACGCTCTACGCCCTCGTCTCCGAGCTCGGGATGACCATGAGCGACGTGTTCGGCGACGGGGCGCAGGCGGCACCGCAAGTCCGCCGGTCAGACCCCGACGGCGACAACGGCCTCCTCACGCACCCCGACGCCCGACGCGTGATCAACCTCGCCTCCGGAGTGCGCTGGGAGCGCCTGACCCCCCGTAGCGACCCCGACGTCGAGTTTCTCCACGTGATGTATCCGGTCGGCGCAGAGTCGTGTCCGCACGACGCGCTCGTCACCCACGGCGGCCGCGAGTACGGCTATGTCACGAGCGGAAGACTCGGCGTCCGCGTGGGCTTCGACGAGTACGAGCTCGGGCCTGGCACGTCGATCGTGTTCGACTCCTCCTCGCCGCACCGGCTCTGGACGATCGGCCGCGAGCCCGTCCAGGCGGTCTGGGTCGTGATCGGCCGTGCGGCCGACGCGCGCGCCGAGGGCGGCAGGCCCGCCGACCCGTCGTAGAGCTAGGACGTCGCGGGCGTCTCGACGGGATCGACCCGGTGTCGCGCGCTGCCGGAACCGCGCGAGCAGCTCGGGCGACTGGTAGAGCAGGAGGGCGAGCAGGATCAGCACGCCGATCGCCATCTCCGCGTATTCGGTCGGCTGCTGGAAGAACGGGAGGACGTTGTTGATCTCGGTGAGGAAGAACGCCGCCAGGAGCGTCCCGAAGAATGACCCCTTCCCGCCCGCGAGGCTCGCACCGCCGAGCACGGCGGCTGCGATGCTCTCGAGCGCCTGATTGCCGATGATGGGCGACCCGACCTGCACCTCGGCCGCGAGATAGAAGCCGGCGATCGACGCCATCACCGAGCAGACGACGAAGGCGAGGATGATCGTGCGGCCGGTCGACATCCCGAGCCGGCGCGACGACGTCTCGTCGAGGCCGACCGAGCGGAGCGCAAGCCCGGGCCGCGACCGGTACAGCCAGAGGTCCGCGAGTGCGGCCAGAATGACGACGCCGATGAACGCGAGCGGCATCCAGCCGACGCTCTTGGTCAACGCGTTGGTCACGTCGGTGTTGATCGCGCCCTGCGGATAGGAGCGAAGCCAGAGAGAAGCTCCTTCGAGGATGCTGAGCGTGCCGAGCGTCGCGACGATCGACGGGAGCCGCAGCACCCGGATCAGGAACGCGTTGAAGAGACCGGTGGCGATGCCGACGCCGATGAGCGCGAGCGATCCGGTCACGAGCGCGAAACCGGAGGTCGTGGGCGTCAGCGTGAACGATGCGATGACGACGCACAGCGTCATCAGCGCAGCGACCGAGACGTCGAAGCCGCCGACGAGAAGAGCGACCGCTTGACCCATGGAGACGATGATCAGCGGCATGGCGGCGAGAAGCAGGCTGCTCAGATTCTCCTTGCTCAGGAAGGCGGAGGAGTGTGCATCCGCGTACGCGCCGAGCGCGACGATCAGCGCCGTCATCAGCACGAGCGGCAGCCAGCCCCGCGTCATGCGTGCGCTCCCTCGTCCTCGGCGACGGCGACCTTGGCACCGGTGCGCGAGCCGACGATCGCCTCGATGATTCGCCGCTCCCCGAGCTCGTGGCGCGGGATCTCCGCCACGATGCGCCCGCGGGACATGACGATCACCCGGTCGCAGAGGCCCGCGAGCTCCAGCGGGTCGCTCGACTTGACGACGGCGGCGACACCTTCGTCCGCCTTCGCGCGCAATGCCTCGTAGATGTCGAAGCGCGCACCGACGTCGACGCCTTGCGTGGGCTCCTCGGCGAGGATGACCTTGACGTCCCCGCGCAAGAACGGGCGGATGAGCGACACCTTCTGCTGGTTGCCGCCGGAAAGCGACTGAACGGGCTGTTCCTCCGACGCCATCCGGACTCGCAGCCGCTCCACGAGCCCGGCGATTGCGCGGCGCTCGCGGCCGCGCAGGACGACCCCGCCGCGTGCGAGCCGCCCCAGGACCTGGATGGTCGCGTTCGCCCGGACGCTCAGAACGGGGAACAAAGCCTCCCCGCGCCGGTCGCCGCTGAGCAGAACGACTCCAGCGCGAAGCGGCCCCGCCGGCGAGCGTAGGTCGAGCTTCCCGCCACTGCAGGATGCACTGCCGGTCGCGGGCTCGACGCCGGCGAGCGCTCGGAGGAACGGCACCTGGCCGTTGCCCTCGGCGCCCGCAATCCCGAGGATCTCGCCTTTCCTGACCTCCAGATCGACGGGGCCGAAGCGCTCGCCCCGCAAGCCCGACACCGCCAGCACGACTTCGGCCTGCTCGGGACGTGGGGGTCGATCGGGGAAGGCCACGGTGAGCGGCCGGCCGATCATGAGTGTGACGAGCGCGTCCTCGGAGACCGACGCAGCCTCGAACGTCCCCTGCCCGACGCCGTCACGGAGCACCGTGAGGCGGTCCGCGACCGCGAGCACCTCGGGCAGGCGGTGGCTGACGTAGACAACACCGACTCCTGCCTGCACCTGCTCGAGCACGAGTGTGTGGAAGCGCTCGACGTCCTCCGGTCCGAGCGCCGTCGTGGGCTCGTCGAGCAGCAGCACCTTCGGCCGGGTCAGTAGAGCCTTCGCGACCTCGAGGAGCTGTCGCTCGGCCAGCGGGAGCGAGCCGGTGAGCGGCGTGACCGGAATGTCGAGGCTGAAGCTCGCAAGCGTCTCCTCCGCCCAGCTCTGCATGCGTCCGTATGACGGCCGTGCATCAGTGGGCGCCGCGAGGTAGAGGTTCTCGGCCACCGACAGGTCGAGGACGTGCGAGTAGTCCTGGTAGGCGATGCCGAGCCCGAGTCGCCGCGTCGCGGCGGGGGAATGGTGTGTGAGACGGCTCCCACCGATCTCGACGGTTCCCTTGTCCGGCGCGAGGAAGCCGCTCGCGATTCCGAGCAATGTCGATTTCCCGGACCCGTTCTCCCCGACGAGGGCGTGGATCTCGCCCGCGCGGCAGTCGACGCTGACGTCGTGGAGCGCTTGGACCGCTCCGAACGCCTTCGACAGCCCGCGAACGGACAGGACGTCGGATGTCACGGGCCCGGGATTCGACATTGCTGGATTCAGCTTCTCGTGCGCGATCCTCCTATGGGTACATCTGGTGTAGGAGGCTGAGCGGGATGAGCGAGGTCGGGGATGCCGTAGGCGGATACCCCTTCGTGCACATGTCCCGTTTGGCCTGGTTCTGCAGCTCGATCGGGAGGACGATCGTGGGCGGGATCTTCGCCCCGGCGAGTTTCATCATGTCAGCGGTCAGGGCGATTCGGATCTGCGAGTTGCCCGCTGTGTAGTAGAAGACCTTGAGAGCCGGGTCTTTCAGCTGATCGGCCAGGCAGCCCATCGCCGACTCGTCGGTCCGGTAGGTGAACACGCCCTTGTACGGGATGCCGGCGGACTTGTACGCCGCGTAGCCGCCCTGCGACATGAAGAGCGCGTCCTCGTAGCTGATCCCCTTCAGATCCGGGTACTTCGCGAGGATGCCGGCGACGATTCCCTGGACCTTCGAGGGATCCCAGTTCGTCGGCTGGTTCGCGACCACATGAATCGAGGGGTTGAGCGCCGCCTGCTCGCACTTCTGCCAACCGAGCGACAGCGGGTTGCCGGGGAAGCCGCCGAGGAAGGCGATGTTGCCCGACTTGACCTGCGTGTTCATCACGTAGGCGAACGTCTTGCCGAGCTTGCACGTGTCCTCGCCGACCACCGTCGTGTAGTTCGATCCCGGGCCGGTCACGTAGCCCCAGGCGTAGGTCGACACGGGAATGCCCGCCTTCGTCGCCTGCTGGAAGACCGGGATCATGGCGTCGCCGAAGTCGGGGTAGGTGACGATCGCGCTCACGTGCTGCGCGATCACCGACTTGAAGTCCGCGATCGCCTGGGTCAGGTCGGAGTGTGCGCTCATGTAGATGATCTTCCCGATCTTGGGATACGTGAGCGCCTGGAGAATGAACTCCATCTTCGACATCTGACGGTAGGTGTTCTCACCGAAGCCCTCGACGTACGCGACGGTGAGCTTGCCGCCCGTTCCGGTGCTACAGCCGTTGTTCTTCCAGCACTTCAGCGCAAGCGCGTAGTTGACCGTCTTCGGCGACCGTCCGAACGCGGCCAGCGAGATTTCGCGCCCCGTCTTGTCCTTCGGCAGAAGGGTCGCCTTGAAGAGCGTGTGCGCAAGGGTGGTCGACGGCGCCGAGTAGGTCTCGCCGAAGCCGCTGCCCTTCCCGATCGTGACCCCTCCCTTGCCCACGAAGCCCGAGGGGCCGGTGGCGGTCGAGTGTGCCCCTCCAGCGGTGCCACTTGCGGCCGCGATCAGGGCGATCGTTGCCGCACTTGCGACAAGCAGCACCCCGAGGATCTGGTGCTTCCTTCTCATCCGTGACTCCTTCCGTCGATTCATCATTGACGTTCTTTTGGGGGGTATGACTTTGTCCGCCTACACGCCGTCGGCCGCTCGAGCAGTCGGCGTGGCGGCCCGGAGGCCCCAGGCGAGGACGGCGGCAAGGCGATCGCCCGAGAGGACCATTCCGGCAATGATCGCGATCCCGAAGACGATGTACTGCATCGCCGACGAGAGCCCCATGATCAGGAGCATCTGCGTCAGCAGAGTGAGGGCGAAGGCGGCGATCCAGGTGGACGTCGCGCTCGCGAGGCCGCCCGAGAGCGATGCGCCGGCGATCACCACGGCCGCGATCGGCGCGAGCAGATACGCCGACCCGAATGCAGGGTCGATGCTGAAGCTCACGCCTGCGAGCAGCACCGCTGCGCCCGCGTAGAGCGTGCCCGCCGCCGTGTAGGCCAGCACGACGTACGTTCGGACGTGGAGCCCCGCCATCCACGCCCCTCTCGGGTTCGCACCCACGGCCAGGAACCGGCGGCCGACCACCGTGTAGCGAAGAACGAGCGCGAGCAGGATGGTGATCGCCGCCCCGACCCAGAAGACGCTGCTGACTCCGAGCGGCTTCGCGGTCGCCCAGTTCGACAGACCAGTCGGCACGTTCGGGCGGTTGGTCACGACGTCTCGCGAGTACTTGCTGCTCCAGGCGAGAACGATGAGGCCCACTGCCAGCGTGACGATCAGTGGGTTGAGCCGCAGCACACCGACGAGCACGCCGTTGACGAGACCCACGAGCACACCGACACCGAGCGCGGCGAGGATCGCGACCGGGAGCTTGTGGTC
Source organism: uncultured Thermoleophilia bacterium (assembly GCA_963806025.1). Taxonomy (GTDB): domain Bacteria; phylum Actinomycetota; class Thermoleophilia; order Gaiellales; family Gaiellaceae; genus PALSA-600. The sequence goes on from CAWDWI010000002.1 coordinate 35,068, forward strand.
CGAGCCCGCCCCGATCCCGGCCACCAGGTTTCCGGCTGCGGCCATCACTCCTGGAGTCGACAGGTCGATGCCCCCTTGAATCACCACGAGCATCTGGCCGAGAGATGCGATCGCGAGGACGGTCGCGATCGGGAGGATGTAGGAGAACGAGGTATGCCCCAGGGCGTCCGGCGCTGCGATCGCAGCAATGACGAGCAGCGCCCCGGTTGCCAGCCACACCGGCAGGAAGCGTGCTGCGACCGTGGCTGTGCTGACGAGTCGTCGAACATGGGCGGCCGTGAATCGTCCCCTCGGGGGCGGCGTTGGAGTACTGGCCGCTACCACGGGACATTCTGACCAGGTCCGGCGAACAGTGTCAATGATGGCTTAACGATTCGAGCCATTTCGCCGCTCCCCGTTGACGTCACCGGGCACAAGCGTTTATGGTCGCTGTACATGCGGCGGCGCGCGAACCACCGCACCGGATCCCTGTCTGAAGAGGCTAAGGAGTAAGCATGAGCTCGCAGCGGCTATTGATCCGCAACGGCTTCGTCGTCTCGATCGATCCCGAAGTCGGCGATCTTCCGGATGGTGAGGTCCTCGTCGAGGACGGCAAGATCGTCGACGTCGGCACTGACCTCGGCGTCACGGATGCGGAGCAGATCGACGCCACCGGGATGATCGTGATGCCCGGTTTCATCGACACCCACCGGCACACCTGGCAGACGCCGGTCCGCGGCGTCCTTCCGTCGTGCACGCTCGACCACTACTTCGCGGTCATGCTCGGCCAGGTCGGAGGCTTCTATCGTCCCCAGGACGTCCACATCGGCGACTACGCCGGCTCGCTCGAGGCGCTCAACGCAGGTGTCACGACGCTGCTCGACTGGTCGCACATCTCGAACACGCCCGACCACTCGGACGCGGCGATCCAGGGCCTGAAGGACGCCGGCATCCGCGCCGTGTATGCGCACGGCATGCCTACGGGCGGCGAGTGGTGGTCGTTCAGCGAGCTCGAGCACCCGGCCGACATCCGCCGGATTCGCGACACCTACTTCTCCTCCGACGACGGCCTGATCACACTCGCCATGGCCGCCCGCCAACCCGGCAACGTGAACTTCGACGTCGCGAAGCACGACTGGGCGCTCGCACGCGAGCTGGGGATCCTCATCAGCGTTCACGTCGGCATGCGGCTCCACACGCTTCATTACACGCCGGTCAAGGACATGCACGACCTCGGGCTGATGGGCCCGGACGTCTGCTACATCCACATGACCGACCTGAACGACCAGGAGCTCGACTGGATCGCCGAGACTGGTGGAAAGGCGTCGATCGCGCCCTACGTCGAGATGCTCATGGGACACGGGCCGCCTCCGACCGGGAAGATGCTCGCCCGCGGCGTCCGTCCATCGCTCAGCGTCGACGTCGTCTCGAGCGTTCCCGGCGAGATGTTCACGCAGATGCGAACCGCACTCGCCTACGACCGGATCCTCGAGTTCACCGACACCCCGGACATCGCATTCGCACCGAAGCTCACGCACACGGACGTGCTCGAGTTCGCGACCATCGACGGGGCACGGTCGATCATGCTCGAGGACCGGGTCGGCTCGCTCACGCCCGGCAAGCAGGCCGACATCGTGCTGCTCAAGACCGACGTGATCAACACCGCGCCGGTGCTCGACCCGAAGGCCACGATCGTCACGTACGCGGACACGTCGAACGTCGACTCGGTGTTCGTCGCCGGCCGCGCGGTCAAGCGGAACGGGCAACTCGTCGGCGTGGACATGAAGTCGATCGTGCAGAAGCTCGAGGAGTCGCGCGACCACATTCTCGGGCAGGGTGGTTTGCTGCCCGACTGGGCCATGGAGAGGGCAGCGGCGCACTCCCACTGAGGAAGCCGGATCGGAGGAGCGGGCTGCGGCCCGCCCCTCCGGCCCCAAAAAAGGAGAACCGAAAGATGGCGGGTAAGAGCGTCGTAGTGGTGGGCGGGACGCGTGGCCTCGGCCGCGAGGTGGCGCAGTTCTATGCCGACCAGGGACGCGACGTCGTGATCACGGGGCGCGACGCGTCCGTCGCGGCGGCCTGCGCCGCGGAGATCGGCGGCGCGACGCGCGGCGTCGGGTTCGACCTGGCGGATCCGCATTCGATCGCCGAGCGGCTCGCGGACGTCGGCGATGTCGAGTACCTGGTCCTCGCCGCGATCGAGCGCGACCACAACTCGGTGAAGGACTACGACATCGCGGCGGCGACGCGGCTCGTCGTGCTCAAACTCGTCGGCTACATCGAGGTCATCCACACGCTCCTGCCGAGGCTTGCCGACGACGCCGCGATCCTGATCTTCGGCGGCCTCGCCCGCGACCGGCCCTATCCAGGTTCGACGACGGTCACCGCGGTGAACGGTGCGGTCACGAGCATCGTCCGGACTCTGGTGGTCGAGCTCGCTCCGAGGCGCGTCAACGCCCTCCATCCCGCGATCGTCGGCGACAGCCCACAGTGGAAGGACATGCCGGACGAGCGCTTTCAGGCGCTCGTCCAGCGCACGCCGATCGCCCGGCTCGTCACGATGGCGGAGGTCGTCGACGCGTCGCGCTTCCTGCTCGAGAACGGCAGCATCAACGGCATCAACCTCGCGGTCGACGGCGGCTGGCTCTGCATGTGAGCTGATCCGCCGGTTCCGCCCGCACGCCTCGCGAATCGGGTACCTGGCACCTCCGGTACCAGGTACCAATCCTTCGAACCGCCTAGTGTCTCCGCATGCAGAGCGCAGTTGCCGCCGCGGTCGCAGTCGCCGAGACCTACGGTGTGCGTTGCGACGAGCCCATGGTGCTGCGCGACGCATGGCACGTGCTCGTGCATCTGTCGCCGTCGCCGGTGGTCGCCCGGGTGACCAGCGGGGCGCCCGGCGTCGACCCGGACGACGTCCAACGGGAGCTCGAAGTCGCCGTGCACGCGGCTCGCGCACGCGCACCGGTCGTCCGGCCAAGCGACCTGCTTCCGCCTGGCCCACACCGCCACGGCGGGCACACGCTGGTCTTCTGGCACTACCTCGTGCAGGTCGGCGAGGTCGATCCGGCCGCCGCCGGCCGGGGGCTGCGCACGATCCACGAGTCGCTGGCGGACTACCCGGGCGAATTGCCACGCGCCGGCCGCGCAGACGAGGTGCGCGCGATGCTCGTGCCGTTCGCGCCTTCCGACGATGTCGAACTTCTCTGCGAGCTCGCGTCACGCGAGCTTCCGGAAGGGCAAGCGCTGCACGGCGACGCCCACCTCTTCAACTGCATCCAGACCGCCACGGGGCCGACCTGGCATGACCTGGAGACGGCGTGCCGCGGCCCGCGCGAATACGACCTTGCCGCGCTTCTCCTGCACGACCGCTCGCAAGTTCCACAGCCGGACGCTCGGATGACCGCCGCCGCATACGGGCCCTACGACGAGGACCTGCTCGAGCAGGCGCTCCCGGTGTACGCCTCCTGGGTCGCAGCGTCGTTCATGGTCGCGGTCGCCCGGCGCCCGGACGCCGCGCCTTCCCTCGAGCGGCAACTGCAGTTTCTACGACGCTTCCGTTAGTCCCGCAGCGTCGAGGCCGAAGATGCGCCGACCATTCCGGCGTTCAACTCACGAGCGCTCACGACCCGCCTTCCGAACGGGACGAGCGCCGCACCGGCCATCTTGATGTCGGCAATCCCGAGCGGGATCCCGATGATGGTCAGGCAAAGAGCGATCCCTGTGAGCACGTGGCCGAGCGCAAGCCACCAGCCGGCCAGGACGAACCAGAGAACGTTCCCGATCACGCTGAGGCCCTTGTGCCGCGTCGGACTTTGAACGAGCGCTCGGCCGAACGGCCAAAGGGCGTAACCGCCGAGCTTGAGCGATTGCTTTGCGAATGGGAGGCCGATGATCGTGATCGCGAGCAGGACAGCGGCAATCAGATAGCCGAGAGCCATCCACGCTCCGGCGAAGATGAGCCAGATGATGTTCAGAAGCGTCTTCACGTTGATCCTCCTGCCGAACCCTGCCGGATTGTAGGGTCACACCGGGAGGCGCCTCAGTGAGCACGCAGTCGCAAAAGCAGCTCGTCCTGATCCTCGCGCGCGCGTTCGCCTCGAACCTGTCCACGCCCACGCTCCTCGCCGACGCACGCGGGTACCTGGTCTTTTACAACGAAGCGGCCGAGGCCGTCGTCGGCAAGCACTTCTCGGAAACCGGAGAGATGCCGCTCGACGACTGGATCGCCGCCTTCGAGCCGAGGACGGCGGAGTCCGATCCGCTCCCGGCCGACCGCCGGCCGGCGCGGATCGCACTCGACGAACGCCGACCGGCCCACCTCTCGTATGTCGTGACGAGTGCCGACGGAGTGGATCGCGAGATCGACGTGATCGCGCTGCCGCTCTTCGCCCACACCGATGAATTCGTCGGGATCATCGTGATCTTCTGGCGGCGCTAGCCGGATGTGTCCGTGCGCCTGAAGATCTGGGGTTGTCGTGGCTCGGTGCCGACCCCCGGCGCCGCCACGGAGACCTACGGCGGTAACACATCATGCGTCGAGGTGCTTCTCGACGACGGGACCGCGCTCGTCCTGGACGCCGGCACCGGGATCCGCGCGCTCGGCGTCGACCTCGTGGGACGTGGCACCCGGCGCATCCACCTCTTCCTGACCCACCTGCACCTCGATCACCTCGAAGGCCTCCGGTTCTTCGCGCCGCTCTGGGACGACCGCGTGAGCATCGACGTCTGGGGCCCGCGCTCGCCGGTGCTCAGCCTCCACGACCGGATCCTGCGGTCGTTCTCCCCGCCGCTCTTTCCCCTCGACCTCCGCGATGTCCCCGCACGCGTGACGTTTCACGACCTCCCGGCAGAGCCGTGGCAGGCCGGAGGACTCTCACTCACCACCGACCTCGTGCTCCACCCCGGACCGACACTCGGGTTCCGACTCGAATCCGGCGGGTCGACCGTGGCGTACCTCCCGGACCACGAACCCGCGCTGACCGGCATCGGCGACAGGTCGCACGATTGGATCTCGGGCGCCGCGCTCGCCCGCGACGTCGACCTCGTCCTCCACGACGCCCAGTACTCCGAGGAGGAGTACGTCGCGAAGATCGGTTGGGGGCATTCGAGCGTCGCGGACGCCGTCGCCTTCAGCCATGCGGTCGGCGCCGGTCGCCTGGTGTTGTTTCACCATGAGCCCAACCACGCCGATCGTGCCCTCGAAGAGCTCGAGCAACGCGCACGCGAGCTCTCGGGCGACGAACGGGAGCCCCCGATGCTGGCCCGCGAGGGAATGATCCTCGAGCTGAGCTAACTCGGCCGGTCGCCTGCGGGGATGCAGTGGTTCGCGAGGAACATCTCGTCAGGGTCATGGATCGACTTCAAGTGCTGCAAGCGCGTCCAGCTCGTCTCGGGGAAGATCGTCCGCGGGTCGGCCCGCGACTCCGTGAAGTTGAGGTAACGGCGACCGCTGTTCCACGGTTCGAGTCTCGCGAGCAAGCGATCGACGTGATGGTCGACGGCCGCCTTCAGCTCCGCGTCGCCGGCGATGCCGAACGTGAAGAGCACGAACGGTTGGTCGATCGTGTCGAGACAGCCGTGATCGGGCGAGCCAACGCACAGCGCGCCGCCGAGATGGCGAACCTCGACATGAAGTAACGGCGACCCGACGAACGACTCGACGAGCAAGTCGGTCGCCGCAGGCGAATAGTCCGCGAGCAGGATCCCGTCACCCGAGTAGGGAAGTGGGAAGTCCGGATCCATGTTGACGAGGCTGAGGTCGCGCGCCGGCATCATCGTCACGTTGTCGAGCTCCGGCGCGAGATCGCGGAACGGCTGCACGAGCGCCGCGCCGTCGCTCTCGCTGCCGAGGAACGCGACCTCGACGAGCGCGAACGACCGCCCGCGCAGATGATCGGGCAGGAACGGCGCGTCGGGGAGCTGTAGGAGCCTGCCGATCGACTCGCATTCCAGCGGGACAGTTTCGACCCAGGCGCGCCAGGCGTTGAGGATCTCGGCCGCACGCTCGATCGGCCAGAAAAAGGCGCCCGCATACACCTGCTCGACGGGGTAGAGCGCGAACTCGATCGCCGTCACCGCGCCGAAGTTCCCGGCACCGCCGCGCACCGCCCAGAACAGATCGGTCTCCTGCTCGGCGTCGGCGCGGACATGCCGGCCGTCCGCCGTCACGAGCTCGACGGCGAGAACACTGTTCACGGCCAGACCGTGTTTGCGGATCATCCAGTTGAAGCCGCCGCCAAGCGTGTAGCCGACGATGCCGACGTCGGGCGATGTGCCTGCGAGATAAGCAAGGCCGTGCTCCCCCGCCGCGTGTGCGACCTCGTTCGCGAGCACTCCCGCCTCGGCGCGTGCACGCCGACCATCCACGTCGATCTCGAGCCCGCGCATCCGCTCCGTCTTCAGGAGCAGCGCGTCCTTGCTCCAGTCGATCGGCCCGGCGTTGTGGCCCCCGGCGTTGAACGCGATCCGCAGGCGGTGTTCGCGGGCGAACCGGACCGTCTCGACGACGTCCTCGACAGACTCGGGAAAGACGACCGCCACGGGCCGCTGGTCGACCGCCAGGTTCCACGATTGGCGTGCAGCGTCCCACGACTCATGATCGGGCAGGACGACGTCGCCGGACAAACGATTCCCGAGCGCGCCGATGTTCGCAGTCTGGTCGATCGTCATCTCGAGTGCTCCCCTGTTGGCAGACCCCACGCAAGTCAACTTGAAGCTGCAGCGGAATTCAAATCGGCCGATCGGGATCGAGCCGGTACCTGGCACTTCCGCCGATCGGGGACGGGCGCCCGGGTGTCTGACACCAACGGTGTCAGACACCTCGTCACGCGGTTTGGTTCGCCAGGAGCCGGGAACAACAGAGGCATGGCCAGCGTCACCAAACACGTCCTGGCCGGCTCCGACGGCTACCGCGTGCTCAGCGCGGATGAACAGCTTGGCTGGGTGGAGGAGCTCTGGCTGGGAGCAGCCGACGAACCGGTCGCCGCTGTTGTCCGGCTCGCAGACGAACGCCGAGGCCTCGTCGTCGCCGAAGATGTCGCCGCGATCGCACCCACCGAGCGATCGCTCACACTCGCCCCTGACGCGCGCCTGATCAGACTCGACCCGCCTCACGTCGAGCAGCAGACCGACGGTTTGTCCTCCGCGACCTGGCGCGCAACCGGCGAGCTGCTCCAACTTCCCGTCGAAGCGGCCACCACCGACGAGCAGACTGCACGGCGCGAGCGCCCGGTCTGGATGACGATCGCCACGCTCTATTTCGTGCTCGGCGGGATCGTCTGTCTCGTCATCGGTTTGGACATCCTGCTCGCCTACCTCGTCGCCGGCTCGCCGCCTTACTGACGTCTCGCCGTCCGGCGCAGGGCCGTGTCGAGGGCGTCGGCGAGAGCCTGCGCCGAGGCACCAGCTGCGTCGACAGCCCGCCAAGCCACGAACCCGTCGGGACGCACGAGCGCCGCGCCCGTAGGCGTGATCCCGTAGGCCGAAGAAAATGCATCGTCCGGGTCGCCGAGGGAGCCGGGCGCACCGACTTGGTGGACGGCGATCCCCGCTTCACCGCCGGCCTGCGTCCAGAGGCCGGCGTCCGGGCCTGCGAGGAGCACGAACCCCTCGCCGGCGAGGTCCAGCGTCGAGATCCGTTCGCCGTCGCGGACAAGCCAGAGATGAGGCGCGCGCGTGCCCGGTGCCCCGTGCGACTCGCGAGGGTCGACATAGACGGCTTCGTCTTCGGACTCGGCAACGATCGCGCCCGAGTGCAAGCGAACACCGAGATCGATCTCGAGGTCGCCGACGATCGACTCCACTCCACCGGCGGCGAGGTACGGCGCCGCGCGCGTCACGTAGCGCGCATAAGCCTGCTCGGCCGTGAAGCGCGCGACCGGCCGGCGCTCGGGATCGTAGGTGGCCAGCAGTTCCGGCGAGGCCGCGCCGTTGAGCACGGCAGCCAGCTTCCACGCAAGGTTGTGCGCGTCGTGGATCCCGGTATTGCCGCCGTAACCGCCGTAGGGAGGCATGACGTGAGCCGCGTCGCCGGCCAGGAAGATGCGCCCGTCCTGGAACCTCTCGGCGACGTCGGCCATTGCCTGCCACTGCATCACGTCCTCGATGGTGACGTCGACCGCATCGGTGCCGAGCCCGGCATGAACCAGGTCGACGCAACGTTGCTCGTCGAGGTCCCAAACATCGGTGACCGGGTTCTTCGGGTCGCCCACCGAGTGGACCACGAGGAAGCCCGAGCGGTACGGCTTCTCGATGCGGAAGAAGCCCGCAAACGTGTCGTTCATGACCAGGACAACGCTCAGGTTGCGCTCGCGCAGCAGCGGCTCGACGTCGGCCCGGAAGTAGATCGTGATCGCCTTGGAGAACACCCCGCGACCGGTCATTGCAATACCGAGCCGCTCACGCATGGGACTGCGCGGGCCGTCGGCGGCGACGAGGTACTGCGAACGCACAGAAGACATCTGACCATTCGCCCGGTCGCGAATGACGGCGGTCACGCCGTGTGCGTCCTGCTCGCAATCGACCAGCTCCGTGCCGAAGAGCACCTCAGCCCCGAGCTCCTCTGCACGGGCGCAGAGCACGGGCTCGAGGCCGATTTGGGTGACGAAGAGCCGCTCCGACGGGCTCAGCTCGCGCACGCCGTCGTTGAGGTTGCGGATATGCCACGCCAACTCTTTCCCGACGAGCGTCTCGACCGACATGATCGCCCCATCGGCTTCGAACTGCGCGTACGAGCTCTCGCGCACCTGATCCTCGATGCCCGCGCCACGGAAGATCTCCATCGAGCGCTGCATGATGAACGCCGCACGCGGATGGATGGCCGCGCCGGGGTGGCGCTCGACGACCATCGATTCGATCCGGTGACCGCCCAGAAGCATCGCCGTGGTCATACCGACCAGGCTGCCGCCGGCGATGAGGACTGGAACCTCCTTGTTCTCCACTCGAGCTCGAACCTAGAGCGGCCGTTTCGGCCTGTCAACCGACCGCACGCCCGGTCAGTCGAAGACGATCAGCGCGCGCCCGCGCAGGCCGCCCCCCTCCATCAGCCGGTGCGCGTCGGCCGCACGCTCCGGTGGGAACGTCTCCGCGACCCGCAGGGCCAGCAGTCCCTCGGCGGCGAGCGCAGCCAGTTCCCCGAGCCAGCCCGTCCGCTCGATGACGTCGGCGATCTGGACGCGCCGCACGTGGATGCCGTCCTCGACGTCCTCACCGTCCCAGGTTCGGACGAACGCGAGCGCGCCCCCCGGACGGATCGCCGGGAGCACAGCCCGTCCGAGCAACGCCGTGTCGTACACCGCGTCGACTCCGCCCGGCGCCTGTGCGCGGAGCGCGGCGACGAGCCCGTCGCCGCGGGGCAGAACCTCGTCCGCGCCGAAGCTGCGGACGAGTTCCTCGTCTTCGGGCTTCGCATCGGCGAGCACATGCAGTCCCTGCCGCTTCGCGAGCGGGATCACGTACGACGCCAGCAGGCCGGCGCCGCCTGTTACCGCGAGCGTCGCGCCCGGCTCGAGACCGAGCAGTTCTAGGCCTCGGAACGCCGTCAGCCCGTTCATCGGTAGCGTCGCGGCCTGCTCGATCGTTGCGCCCGCCGGCGGCGCGACGACCGAGGCCGCCGGCACGACCACCAGCCCGGCCTGCGCGCCGCCCTCCGGCCGCCGGGGCATGACAACCGCCATGACCGGGTCGCCCGCGGCGAGCCGCTCCACCCCGGGGCCGACCGACTCGACGACGCCCGCGGCGTCCATCCCCGGCACCCACGGCGGATCGAGCCCCTCGGCGCCGCGCCGGCGCAGGCCGATGTCGGTGGGATTCACGGCAGCGGCCTGCACGGCGAGCCGAACCTCGCCGGCGCGTGGGTCGCGCACCTCCCGTTCTGCGACGCGAAGCACCTCCGGGCCACCGGGTTGCGGAATCTCAACAGCGCGCGTCATAGCCATTGCAGGAGCTCCTCCACGGTCGAGACGGTCAGGTCGGGCCGATGCGCTTCAGGAAGCGCTGCGAGATCGAGGTCGCTGCTGATCCCTGTCCGGACGAGCACCGTCGTGGAGCCGCCCAGCCGGCCGAGGGCAATGTCGAGACGGAGGTCGTCGCCCACAACGGCCACCTCGGCCGAATGCATGTCCAACCGTCGCGCGTACTCGCGCACCGCCGCCCGTGACGGCTTGCCGACGACGATCGGGCGGGCGCCGCTTGCTTTCGCAATCGCCGCGGTGACCATCGCGCCGCGGCTCAAGATCGGCCCGTCCACCCCCGCGTACGCACTGACGTAGCTGCCCGTGAGCAGCTGCGCGCCGCCGATCACCGCATGCGCAGCGCGCTCGAGCTCGTCGAAGCCCGTCCAGTCGGTGTGCGCGACGAAGACGGCGTCGACACGCCCGTTCTGCCCGTCGACGACGTTGACGCCGCAGCCCTCGAGATACGCATGCGCATCCTCCGTGAGGAAGCCCAGCACCGCTGCCCCCTGACGGCGCTCGAGATACGCCTGCACGGAACAGAGCGGCGTGATCACCTGACTGTCCTCCACCGGCAGACCGGCCGCGCGCAGGTCCGACGCAAACCCGGCCGGCGCCTTGTGGCTGCCGTTGGTGAAGATCGCGAACGTCCGACCCGAGCGGCGAAGCCGGTCGAGCACCTCGTGGGCGCCGTCGATCGCCTCGACCGTGTGCGGGCCGGACCGGTGCACGAGCGTCCCGTCGACGTCGAAGACGAAGCCGCGAACCTCCTCAAGTCGCACGACGCCACACCACCAGATCGTCGTCCTTCTCTACGCGCAGGTACGAGATCTCCTGCCGGCGCTGGAGCTCCCGAAGCAGCCGAACGACGGGTGCGCCGCGACCCGGAGGCGACGCGCTCGCCGCGAGCGGCCGCATCGTGTCCACCTGCTCCGCCGGCATGACGAGTCGGAGCAGCAGTTCCTCCTCGGAGATTCGCGTTCCGAAGCGCTCCCGCGCACCGTCGAGGTTCACGGGCCTCGCCGCACGCAGCTTGTCCGCCTGCGGCAGTGCGAGCACCTGAGCGGCGATCTCCGGATCGACGGGCGCCGCGAACTCGCCGTAGTGCCCGAGGAAGTACCGAACGGTCTCGTCGGAGACGTTCGTCCAACGCTCCTCGTCGATCACGTTTCGCATCGCCTGGGTCACCATGAACTGCGAGACGGGCGTGACCAGAATCGGGTAGCCCATCTCGGCGCGGACGCGCGCGATCTCCTCGAGCACAGCGCCGTAGAGCTCCGGCCGGCGGATCTCCTCGAGCATCCTCTGGGTCGTCGTCACCATCCCGCCCGGAAGCTGATGGTGGTAGTAGGCCGCGTCGTAGACCTGCGGCTCGCCGGGAGGTAGACGCTTCTCTCGCGCCAGCTCGGCGAAGTGCGTCGACATGCACGCGAGCGCCTCGGTCTGGAGCGCATGCGCTGTAGCCCTCCGCCTCGAGGTTTGCAAGCGTCGACTCGGCCGTCGGCTGCGACGTTCCGTTGCCGAGCGGACCGACCGCGGTGTGCAACACATCGAATCCCGCCTTCAGCCCCTCCATGTAGACGAACGGCGCCAGCCCGATCGTGCAATGGCTGTGCAGCTCGACCGTCCGGCCGGTGGCGAGGAAATGCGGCGCGAGCTCGCGCACCGCGTCGGGGGTCAGCAGACCGCCGGGATCCTTGAGATAGAAGCGGTCGATGTCCGCACAATCGGCCAGCGCGGTGAGGCGCTCCGCGTAATACGCATGCGTGTGGACGGGGCTGATCGAGTACGTCATCCCGACGACGATCTCCTCGACCCCTTCCTGCCGCGCCATCCGGGCGATGCGACGCAACGCCTCGGGCGAGTTCGAGGGCTCGGCGATCTGGAAGCGACGGATGCCGTTGCGCACGACACAGCGAAACGCGAGCCGCATCACATCCTCGTCGCAGGGCTGCCACGTGATGAAGCGCATGCCGGTGGTGATGAAGTTGAGGAGCGTTGTCGGCAGAGCGGCCCGCAGCAGGCGCATGAGCTCCCACGGATCCTCGCGGTGGAAACGGACCGAGACGCCCATGTGGGTGCTCGAGGTGAAATCGAGCGCGTGAAAACCGACCCGCTCCATCGTCGGTGCGATCGAGAGGATGTCATGCGCGGTGAGGCCGGTCGCGCTCCAGAGGCTCTGGTTGCCGTCGCGCGTCGTCGTGTCGACGATCTGGATCGTCCGGCTCACGGCTTCACCCGAAACAGCGCCTGTCCGTGCTCGACCAGCTGCGCATTGTCCGCGCAGACCTCGACGATCGTTCCGGCGACGCCGGCGGCGATCGAGCTCATCATCTTCATGACCTCGATCAGGCAGACCGTCGAGCCCGCATCGACCTGCGTCCCGACGTCGACGAACGGCGCCGCACCTGGCGCCTCCGCGCGGTAGAAGGTGCCGAGCATCGGCGACTCGATCGTGACGACGCCGTCGGCGTCGACCGTCGGCGCGGCGGGATCGGGGCCCGGCCCCGCGGCGGTTGCGAGACCTCGAACGACGTGCAGCGAGAACCCCTCGGATTCGACCCGCAGCTCGTCGAGCTCCGATTCGTCGATCAACCGGAGGATCTCGCGGACATCGTCGTCGTCGAGCGGCATCAGCGACCTTTCCCGACACCGAAGGCGCCCATGACGAGGTCGATCGCCGAGCCCGGCGGAGGCTCGGGCTCGTGCCGCGGCAAGGCCGTCACCGGCCGTGATTGCAGAACGTGCAGCTCGCGGTCGGCCGTGAATGCCCACTCGATGTCCTGGCGGGTGCCGAAGTAGCGGTCGACGCGGCAGCCGACCTCGACGAGCGCCGCGAGCGCCGCGTCATCCAGAGATGGAGCCGAGCGCAGCTCACCCGGCATTTCGGTCCGCTCGGCTCCGTGCTCGCCGGCCACGTACCTGACTGTCTTCTCGGCAATCTGCCGGCGCACGACCTCGCCGGTGATCTTGCTGACGAGGAAATCGTCGGGCGTCACCTCGCCGCCGACCACCGCGAGCCCGAGCCCCCAGCTCGCATTGATCGCGACCACGCTCGGGTCGCCGCTGACCGGGTTGCACGTGAACATGACGCCCGATACCTCGGCGTCGACCATCGCCTGAACGGCAACGCCCATCTCGGGCAGCTCGGCGCCGCCGAGCTGGGCGCGGTACGCGATCGCCGGTGCGCCGTAGAGGCTTGCCCAGCAGTCGCGCACCGCTGCGCAGACCGCCTCCGCGCCGCGCACCCAGAGATAGGTGTCCTGCTGCCCCGCAAAGGTCGCCTCACTGCTGTCCTCGCCGAGCGCACTCGAACGGACGGCAACCGCCTGCGAACCGAGCTCGGCCAATCGGTCGGTGATCTCACCCCGAAGCGCGTCCGGAAGCGGCCACGCCCGCATCGCGGCGCCGATCGCGTCCGCCGCCTGCTCGATCGTGCCGACGTCGTCCAGCACGACATGCGCGAGCTCGGCGTCGATCGTCTCGCGAAGGCCCGCGTGCTCGACGAACGCACGATACGCCGAGGTCGACACGGCGAATCCCGGCGGCACCGGGATCTCCGCGGCGAGCAGCTCGCCGAGCGTGGCGCTCTTGCCGCCGAAGGCAGCGCTGTCTCCCGCGCGGAGCTCGGCGAGCCGGACGGTGTGCCCCATCAATCGAGGATCGTCACGGTGCCGGCAGAGCCGTCGACCCGGATGCGCTGACCGGTCTGGATCTGCGAGGTGGCACGCCCGGTGCCCACGACAGCGGGCAGCGCGTACTCGCGGCAGACGATCGCGGCGTGCGACATCACACCGCCGATGTCGGTCACCGCCGCCCGGATCTTCGAGAAGATCGGGGCCCAGGCCGGCGACGTGATGCTGCAGACGAGTATCTCGCCGTCACGGACGTCGCCGATCTCGCCGACGGTCTTCACGACACGAGCGATGCCCTCGACGATCCCGGGCGAGGCCGGCGTGCCGTTCACCTCCGAGCCGCCCTCCTGGTGCTGCGCCCAGGCGTGGACGCGCTGGGTGGTGACGCCCCAGAGCATGATCAGCGCCGGATCGAGCACCGCCTCGGGCACCGCGCCGACTGCCGGTGGAGGCGTCCAGTCGGCGAGCTTCTCGAGCAGCTCCTTGCGGCGCGCGACGATCGGCGGCCAGTACGTCGGCCCGCGCGGACGCCCGCCGGTCGCCCACGTCAGCAGCAGCTCGTCGAGAGCCGATTGCACCTCGAGGCGCGACAGCTGGAACACGTCTTCGCGGTCCTCGAGAAAGTCGTGCGCGGCGAGCAGGTCGCCGAACTCGCGGATCGTGTTCCACCAGCTCGTGAGGAACCAGTAGTCGCAGAGGAACTTGTGCTCCTCGACATAGGGGAAAACGGTGCGCGAGAGCGTCAGCAGCTCATCGAACGCCTGGCGCGCGTTGTCGTCGAGCAGCGCTCTGTACTCCGTCGCCAGCCGGTTGCGTTCCGCGGCGATGTGGTCGGTCGGCCGCTCGATCTCCTCGCCCGCCTGCAGGGCGCCGATGTGGCCGATCAGCGACGCGTAGGGGATGCGCGGATCGTCGAGCCAGCTCGTGTAGGTGTGGTAGAGGCCGTCGCCGGTCGCCATGTGGAACCACGGATCCTTCACGCCTTCGAGCTCTACGAGCCACCTCCGTCCCGGCTCGCTCTGCTCGAGCTCCGCATCGATCTCCTCTGGCGAGCGTCCCTCGACGAACGCGCCGGCGACCCCCAGCTCGATCGCGAGACGCGCGAGCCGACGAAGTTCGGTATCGGGCCTGAAGAGCGTGACGTCGATCCCGGCGACCATTTGCGCAATGTGCTGGTCGGGGATGTCCGGCAGGTTCGCCTTGCAGAGCTCGGCGAACGTCATGTACGCGCCGTATCCGAGCAGCAGGAACTCGAAGTGGTGCTGCCACATCACGTCGTGCAGCCGGAGGGCGCGACGGTAGGCGTCGAGGACCGCGCAGTAGCTCGTCTCCTGGTCGCCGAACGCGACGTCGTCGGGCTCGTACTCGTCGAGCGGAGGCACGTGCAGCTCTGCGAGCTCGGCGATCAGCGCCTCCATCTTCGTTCGCCACTTGCCGTACAGCTCGTCCCAGTTCTCGTAGTAGTAACCGGCGCGGCGCTGGAAGTACTCGGCGCGAGCGGCCATCTGCTCGGGGTCGATGACGGGGTTGCCCGAGATGTAGATGTAGCCGTTGATGCATCGCCAGTCGATCCCCATCGCGGGCGGCACGGCGAAGACACGGTTCTGCCAGGAGCCGAGCGCCTGATACGCGGTGTCGATGCAGATCGCATCGAACGCCGGCATCGGGATCGGGAAGTGCATCGAGTTCCAGAACCAGAAGCGCTGTTCGTCTTCCGCCCGCCGCGCCTCGTCGAAGCAGCCGTAGTACGGATACATGTCCTGCCAGCCCTCGCAGCCCGGCGGCGTCTCCACCTCGTACGGGCTCGGGAACGAACCGACGCTTGCTGGTGCCGTCATCTCTCCTCCTGGGGCTGGTAGCCGATCAGTCGATTCTCTCACCAGGACGCGGATCGGGGGTCCACCTTGCCGCAATGGGGCCACGCCCGCGCGCTACCGTCCGGGGGTGTCGATCGAGGAGCGAGAGCCGGAGGACGTGGCCGAGCGGCTGCGAGAGGTCACCGAGGCCCTCGAGGCGATCGTGCACGACCGCGGGCTCCTCGCGGCGCTCTCGGTCGACGAGCGCACCAGGCTGTTGACCGCGGCAGCCGATGTCCATCACCCGGACATCGAGCAGCGGCGCCGCTGGTCGAAGGCCTCGCGGCGACGCGAGAAGGCCGAGCGGCTCGAGCGCGACGAGGCGGTGCTCGCCGATGCCGGGATCCGGCTGCTGAGAAACAAGCCCGTGTTCACGACACCCGATCCTCCCCGCCCTGCCGTCACGGAACAGACGGAGGTCGAGGACGATCCCGGATTCCGCGAGGTCGTCGAACTGCAGCACTGCTACGTGTGCAAGCAGCGCTATCTCACGATCCATTACTTCTACGACCAGCTGTGCCCCTCGTGCGCCGACTTCAACTACGCGAAGCGCGGCGAGACGGCAGATCTCCGCGGCCGCGTCGCGCTGATCACCGGAGGGAGGGTCAAGATCGGCTACCAGGCCGGAATCAAACTGCTGCGAGCCGGCGCCGAGCTGATCGTCACGACGCGTTTTCCTCGCGACGCGGCAGCGCGCTATGCACAGGAACCCGACTTCGACGACTGGGGCGGGCGGCTCGAGATCTTCGGGCTCGACCTCCGGCACACGCCGAGCGTCGAGGCGTTCTGCCACCACCTCGGGGCGAGCCGGCAGCGGCTCGACTTCATCGTCAACAACGCCTGTCAGACCGTGCGCCGCCCGCCCGACTTCTACCGTCACATGCTCGAGCTCGAGACTGCCTCCCTGGAGGGAATGTCCGAGCGGGCGCGCGGACTGCTCGGAGACTACGAAGGTCTTCGTCGCTACGACATGCTGCCGGCCGCGCCGCCTGACGGCGGGCCGCTCGCGCCGGTCGGCCTGACGCGCGCCGCCGAGCTCTCGCAGGTGCCGCTCCTGCCGGAGGAGGTCGCAGGCGGCGGAGATCTGTTCCCCGAGGGCGTGCTCGACCAGGATCTTCAACAGGTCGATCTGCGCGACCGCAACTCGTGGCGGCTGCTGCTTGCGGAGGTGAGCTCGGTCGAGCTCCTGGAGACGCAGCTCGTCAACGCGGTCGCACCGTTCGTCCTCAACGCCCGCCTGAAGCCGCTGATGCTGAGCACGCCGGAGCGGGACAAGCACATCGTCAACGTCTCCGCCGTCGAGGGGCAGTTCTACCGCCGCTTCAAGACGACGCGCCACCCGCACACGAACATGGCGAAGGCGGCTCTGAACATGATGACCAGGACGTCCGCCGCCGACTACCAGCACGACGGCATCCACATGAACAGCGTCGACACCGGCTGGGTCAGCGACGAGGACCCCGTTCACGTCGCCGAGCGGAAGGCTGTCGAACATCGCTTTCGGCCGCCGCTCGACATCGTCGACGGGGCGGCCCGGATCGTCGACCCGATCATCGACGGCTTCAACAGCGGCACCCACATGTGGGGGCAGTTCCTCAAGGACTATCACCCGACCGACTGGTGACGTTTCGTGGATGACGAGCGGCCGCCGATCTGCCCGGTGTGCGGCGTGACGATGGTGCCGGCGACGCTGAGCGCCCGGTCGGGTCAAACCGATGACTGGGCCTGTCTCGAATGCGAGGAGACCGGGGCAACCGACGCCGGGTAGGCCGGGTGTGCACCGGTACGCTCGGTCTGTGCCGCCTCCTCCCAGTCCGATGCTGTCCAGCTCGCAACTGGAGCAGCTCGCCGAGCTGGGCGAGGAGCGGAGCGCAGCCGTCGGCGACGTCCTGTTCCGGGTCGGCGACCGGCGCTATCCGTTCGTCGCGATCGTCGAAGGAGAGGTGTCGATCCTCGATGCGGCCGGCAACGAGATCGTCCGGCACGGCGCCTCGGGCTTCCTCGGTGAGCTGAACCTCTTGTCCGGACAGACCGTCTTCCTGACGGCGGTCGTCACGCAGCCGTTGCGCTACATCGCCGTCGACCGCGACAGGCTCCGTCCGCTTCTGTTCGAGGACGGCCCCCTGAGCGATCTACTGCTCTCGACGTTCATCGCACGGCGCGAGGCGCTGCAGCAGGTTCAGGGCGTCGGTCTGGAGGTGATCGGCCCGCACTCGTCCGAGCCGACAGCTCGGATGATCGACTTCGCGCGCCGGAACCTCCTGCCGTTCACCTGGCGCGATCCCGCACGGGCGGACGATCCAACTGCGGCCGCGCTCGTCGCCGGGCTCGACGCTGCGCTCCTGCCGCTGGTGCGGCTCCCGGGAGGCGTGGAGCTGCGCGGGCCGTCGACCGGCCAGGTCTCCCGCGCGCTCGGGATCGGGCGCGAGCTCGCGCCCCGCGAGGAGGTCGACCTGGTCGTGATCGGCGGCGGCCCCGCCGGCCTCGGCGCAGCCGTCTACGGCGCCTCCGAGGGGCTCGCGACGCTCGTCGTCGAGGGCACCGGGCTCGGCGGCCAGGCGGGCTCGTCCAGACGGATCGAGAACTACCTCGGGTTCCCGGCCGGGATCACCGGCTCGGAGCTGACGAGCCGCGCCGTGAGCCAGGCCCGCAAGTTCGGCGCGCGCACCGCAACCCCCTACCGCGCGCTGTCGCTCGAGCCGGACGGCGACCGGTACCTGGTGCAGCTCGAGGAGGACCACGAGATCGCAGCGCGCACCGTGCTGCTCGCGACCGGTGCGGAGTATCGCCGCCTCCCTGTCGACGGGCTCTCGGACTTCGAGGGGATCAGCGTCTTCTACGCAGCAGGGCCGCCGGAGGGACAGCTCTGCGGCGCCTCCCGCGTCGGCGTGGTCGGCGGTGGAAACTCGGCCGGCCAGGCTGCCGTATGGCTTGCGCGCGGCGGTGCGCTGGTCACACTGCTCCACCGCAGGGCCGATCTTCGCGAGACCATGTCCGACTACCTCGTGCGCGAGCTCGAGCGGTACGGCGTCTCGGTTCGCGACCACAGCGAGATCGCGGCCCTGCACGGCGAGGCCGGCCGGCTGGAGGCAGTGACGTTGAAGACCGGCGAGCGCCTGCCCTTCTCGTTCCTGTTCTGCTTCCTCGGAGCGCTGCCCTGCACCGAATGGCTCGGCGACGCCGTCGCACGCGACGAGAAGGGATTCATCCTCACCGGGTCGCGGGCGAACGCCGACGCGCTGCTCGAAACCACCCTCCCCGGCGTCTTCGCGGCGGGCGACGCACGCTCCGGCTCGACCAAGCGCTGCGCCACGGCCGTCGGGGAGGGCGCGATGACCGTGCAGTTCGTCCACGGCCGGCTCGCAGAGGCTACGGCGGCTGGCGGCGACCCAGCCGGCTAGGACAGTCCGGCCGGCCTCAGGTCGTGGCCGCCGCGAGCGGCGGCACCCGACCTAGGATCAGGTCGGCAGCCTTCTCGGCGATCATCATCGTCGGCGCGTGCGTGTTGGAGCGGGTGATCGTCGGCATTACCGACGCGTCGACGATGCGGAGCCCATCGACCCCGTAGACCCGTAGCTCAGAGTCGACCACGGACCCCATCGCGCACGTCGACGTCGGGTGGTAGACCGGCTGGCCGACGCGGCGGCCCCAGGCGAGGATGTCCTCGTCGGAATCGGAGACGGGCACGCTGAACGGTGACTGCTCGACAGCCTTCAGCGCGGGCTGCGCGGCGATGTCGAGCGCGATGCGCGTCCCGGCGACGAAGCTCGCACGGTCCTCGTCCGTCGTGAGGAAGTTGCAGAGGACACACGGCTTCGAGTCCGCCATCGGGGTGCGCAGCGAGACCTTTCCACGCGCGGCCGGCTTCACGAGCACCGGTCCGAAGGCGTACCCGTGGTCGTGCGGCGGGGTCAGGCCTTCGTCGTAGAAGAGTGATGCGGCAAAGTGGAACTCGATGTTCGGAGCAGGCAGATCAGGATTCGTGCGGAAGAACCCGCCCGCCTCGGGGAGGTTCGAGGTGAGCGGCCCGCTGCCCTCCGTGTGCAACAACTCGAAATTCTCCGGCGTGTAGATCCCGAAGAGCGCCGGCTCGGTGCTCAGGTAGTTCAAGTTCGCCATGAAGTGGTCCTGCAGGTTGCGGCCCACCGGCAGCTGCTCGCGTACGGGGATCCCGAACGGCGCGAGTTCCTCCTCCAGTCCAATCCCGGACAGCATCAACAACACCGGCGACTGATAAGCGCCTGCCGAGACGATCACCTCACGCTCGGCGCGAATCGTCTCGCGCACCCCGTTCCGGACGACTTCGACTCCGACGGCTCGGTCTCCCTCGAAGACGATCCGCTCGACGAACGAGCAATCCTGCACCACGAGGTTCGGCCGGTCGGCCGCCGGGTGGAGGTAGGCGTCGGCGGTGCTGCAGCGAAGACCGCCACGCTGGGTGAGCTGGAAACGGCCAACGCCGTCCTGAACCGCGCTGTTCAGATCCGGGTTCGCCGCATGGCCCGCCTGGACGGCCGCCTCGAGCATTCGGTCGACGAGCGGATGCATGGAGCGACTGTCGGAAACGGTCTGCGGGCCGCCAACTCCGTGGAATGCGTCCTCCCCGCGTTCGTTGTCCTCGCCGCGCTTGAAGTACGACAGCACCTCGTCGTAGCTCCAGCCCGCGCAGCCCTCGGCCGCCCAGTCGTCGTAGTCGAGCCGGTTGCCGCGGAGGTAGATCATCGCGTTGATCGAACTGCAGCCGCCGACCATGCGACCGCGCGGCAGGTAGAGCCGCCGTCGGTCGAGCCCCGGCTCCTGCTCGCCAAGCAGGTCCCAGTCGAGGCTCGACTTGAACATGATCGGGAACATCGCGGGGACGTGGATCTCGGGGGCGGTGTCCGGGCCGCCGGCCTCGAGCAGCACGACCCGTACGTCGGGGTCTTCGGTCAGACGCGCCGCGAGGACGCAGCCCGCCGAGCCCGCCCCCACAATCACAAAGTCGGCCGCCATCATGCCCAGACTAAACGGCCGTACTGTTCCGGCCAAACGTCCTCAGCTGGACGCGCCCTTGATCGAGTTGTGAACCGTCGCGAAGCGCGGCTCGATCGGCCCCATCCCGACCGACTCCCCGGCGGAAGCGACCTGGCTCTCGGCGAAGTCTGCGAACGCCTGCGGGGACTCCCAGACGTCGGCGACCAGGAAGCCGCCGTCCTCGGTCACGGCTGCGACGTGCGAGACCGCGGGGTGGTTGGCATCGACGGCGTGCGCGTCCATTCCGGCGATCATCTGGTCGTACTGGTCCGGGCTGAGCTCGTCGATCTCGATGTAGACGAGGACGCCCGGCTCCGTGCCCGCTCCCTGCGGGATGTGATTGTGCACGCGCGCGACGTGCGGCTTCGCTTCCGGCATGCCCGCCTCGGCGAGAGCCGCACCGGCGCGCTCCTCGAAGAACGTCTCGAGCGCGACCTCCGACTCCCAGACATCTGCGATCACGATCCCGTCCTCGGTGACGGCCGCGACGTGGGAGACGAGGCCGTCCGGGGCGTCGTCGTCCCCGGTGATCCCCATCAGTTCGTTCGCCCGCTCGTACTGCTCGACGGTCCCACCCGGGACCTCGAGCACCATCAATACCGCCATCGTCGCCTCCTCTGAGGTAGCCCGGTGGGTACCGAGCACATGAACCGAAGCGCCTGCAGTCCACCAATACTAGGCGGGCAGACCCGTACCTGGCCCCGCGATCAGAGCGAGTCTGTCGCGGTGGACCACCTCGACGCCGGGCTGGCGGGCCTGAACGTCCTTCGCATCGACGGAGCTGATCCCGCGCGCGATCACCGTCTCCTCCGGGTGGCAGATGTCGAGCCCGTCGCCCGCCCGGAAGTCACGCGTCCACGAGCTGATGCCGACGGCAAGCAGACTGCTGCCCTGCTCGGTGATCGCCTTGGCGGCGCCCGCGTCGATGTGGACACGCGAGGCGGTCGCCTTTCCGTACCGAAGCCAGAGCTTGAACGCCGACTCGTCGGTCGAGGCGGGGGCGAATCTCGTGCCGGCCGTTTCACCGCGAAGAAGTGCGCCAAGTGCATTCGGAGAGGCGATCACCGTCTCGACCCCGCCTGCCGCGGCGAGCGAGGAAGCGCGGATCTTGCTCTCGATGCCGCCGGCGCCGAGGGACGTGGGCGGGCCGAGCACCGCGGCCCCCAGCTCGGCCCCGTCGGCGACCACCGTTGCGCCCGGGACTCCAGGCGGATGGCTCATCACTCCGTCGGCCGAGGTGAGCAGGAACAGCTTGGCCGCCCGCAGGAGAACTGCGACCTGTGCGGCGAGCACATCGTTGTCGCCGAAGCTGATCTCATCGGTCGCCGTCGCATCGTTCTCGTTCAGGATCGGGACGGCCGGCACCTCGAAGAGCGCCCTCAGCGCGTTGCCGACATTCAGGTACGAACGGCGCTCGGTGATCTCGACCGGAGTCAGAAGGACCTGCGCGACCGGGAGCGCAAGCGGCGCGAATGCCTCGTGCCACACTCGCTGCAGTTCCGCCTGTCCCAGTGCCGAGGCAGCCTGCAACGGCCCGAGCTTCCTGCGGCCGCTGCGGAGCCCTGCGATCGCCGAGCCGAGCGCGATCGCCCCCGACGAGACGATCACGACGGGAGTGCCGTCACGGACTGTTGAGGCGACCTCCGCAGCAACGCCGTTGACGAGCTCCCACCGCGGCCGGCGGTCTCCGTCGACGACGAGGTTCGACCCGAGCTTGACGACGACGGGAGCGTTCATCGCCGTTGCGTGCCGTCGCCGATCACCCGAAACTGCCGCAGCCAGAGGTCACGATAGGTCACGGGGCCGCGTGGGCCGGGAGCGCCGTCGACGTTGATCCCGGTCTCCGGCGAGCCGGTCAGGGCAAACCCGTCGGTGAAGCGGGTCGGCGCGTGCCAGAACGCAGCGGTGCCGCGATAGGTCTCGAGAAAGAGCGAGGCCGCGTCGCCGTCCTCCGTGACGATGCCTGCGGCGAGACCGGAGGTCTCGTCGTTGGCGATCGCGACCGCCTCCGCCAGTGACAGCACCGTGTCGACCGACACCGTTCCCACCCGCTCCGACTCGCCCGCCCACTCATGGCCGAGAGGGCGGTCGAGTACGCCGAGCTCGGCGAAGCGCCGCGCGCGCTCGGTGCCGAGCACGTCGAGACCGCGCTCGCGCATCCCGGCGACGAGGGCGGGCAGCCAATCCGCGACCGCCTCGTGGACGACCAACAGGTTCAGCCGATTGCAGACCCCGAGCCGGTCGAGGCTGTTCGAGATGAGCAGGCGGGCACGTTCGAAGTCGGCGGCCGCATCGAGGTACAGCAGAGCGCCCCCTTCGGCGTGCGCGAGCGTTCGAACCCCGTTTTCGGCGGCCCTGCGGGTCAGCGCAGCCGTCGTCTCGCCGCTTCCGCGCAGGATCACGAGCGGCACCTCGGCGGGGAGCGAGACGAGCGCGGCCGCGCCGGCGCGCTCCGGCGCGCGAACGAGACCGACCGCGGCCACCGGCAGCCCGGCGTCCGCCAGGGCGGGCCGTAACACGCCGTCGACCAGACGGGTCACGGTCCCGAGTGCCGCACCGCCCGTGCGCAGGACGCAGGCGTTCAGGCTCTTCAGCAATTGAGAGGCGACGTCGACGGCGACATTCGGCCGCGCCTCGAAGTTCGCGCCGACGACGCCGATCGGGATCCGCCTCGTCGAAACGACCAGACCGTTCTCGAGCTGCCGGGTCTCGATCTCGCGCTCGAGCGGAGGAAGCTCGGCCATCTCGTGCAGCTGGCGGATCATTTCGCCGATCCGGCCGGCGTCGAGCGTCAACCGGTCCAGCGAGCCTGCGTCCAGGCTCTTCTCTGCCGCCGAGATGTCGGCGGCGTTCGCCTCCAGCACGCTGCTCTGCTCGGCCTCGAGGCGAACCGCCGCGGCCCGCAGCGCCTCTTCGACCGCGTCGTCGTTCAGGGAACCCGCAGCAGCTCGAGCGGCTTGCGCCTCGACCCGGACCAGTTCCAGAAGCGCCTGCTCGTTCAGTTCGATGGTGGCTCCCCCGATCGGATCATCCGCATGAGCTTTCAGTTTGTACAAGAAGAGAGACGCCTGCAGATCGAAACGCGCGCCCCGCCGACGGCGATGCGTTACGGGACTGCAGCAATTCTGTGCCGTTAGCGAACGGACACTTTCGCCCGAACGAAGCGGCGGCTACCAAGGAGAGACATCACCTCGTCCTCGACCGAAGGAGCCGACTCCATGCACAGATGCGTCCACTTGACCCTTCTCCTCGCGGCAGCGCTCGCCCTGCTCGCCGTGCCGATCGCAAGCGGTGCGTCACCTGATCTCGTCGTCAGCCAGGTGTACGCCGGCGGAGGGAACTCCGGCGCGACCTATGCCAACGACTTCGTCGAGCTGTTCAATCGCAGCAGCTCGACCATCGATCTCTCCGGCTGGTCGGTGCAGTACGCGACAGCCTCCGGCACGAGCTGGCAGGTCACCGCGCTCGACGGCTCGCTCGCGCCGGGTCACCACTACCTGGTGGCGCTCGCCTCCGGCGGCGCGAACGGTGCCGCGTTGCCCGCGGCCGATGCGACGGGCACATCGAACCTCGCGGCTTCCGGCGGGAAGATCGCGCTCGTCCACGATGCGGCCGCGCTCTCCTGCGGAGCTACGGCCGGAAGCTGCAGCGCCGTGGCGGTCGTCCGCGACCTGGTCGGCTACGGATCGGCGACCGACTTCGAGGGTGCCGCCGCACCCGCCCTCTCGAGCACTGCGGCGGCTTTCCGAGGCTCGAACGGCTGCGACGACACGGACGCGAACGGCACCGACTTCACAACCGACACTCCCGCTCCGCGAACCACGTCGTCGGCGACAACGACCTGCAGCGGAACGCCGCCTCCGTCCGGCTCGGCGTCGGGAGCGGCCAGCGTCGCACTCGACCTGCAGTCGACGCTCTCGATCGCACTCGAGAAGCCGACGCTCAGCTTCGGCAACGTCTCACCCGGTGACTCGCCCGCAGCACTCGCGGACCGCATCACCGTCACGAGCACGAACGGTGCCGGCTACACACTCAGCGCGCACCGCAGCGCATTTGCGCCCGCCGATCTGCCACTCGGGCTCTCCGCCACGGCCCCTGCCACGGGGCAGCTCGGGCCGGCGCTGGCCGGCGGCGCCCGCGCGGCGCTGCCCGTGGCACCGGCGGCCGACCTGCTCGTCGGCACCACGGCGGCGCCGAGCGCTGCGTCCGGCGACAACTGGCCGACGACCCTCGGGTTCACCTCTCCCCTGCCCTCGCTCGCATCGGGCCACTACACGGCGACCGTCACCTTCACGGTGATCGCTCGGTGACCGGAGCCGTTCTGCTCGTGGCGGCGCCGGCGACTGCGGTCGCACTCGCCCTCGCGGCGACCGCACCGGCGCCGCCACGACCGGCGCTCACCGCCTCCCCCGGCCGCGTCGTCCTCGACGGCGCGGCCCGGGCCGAGGTGCACGTGGCGGCCCCACGCGGCGCCGAGGTCGTCGATGTCGCGCTCGCTCCCTACGCGCTCGACCTGCGTGGGCACCCCCGCCTGAGCGGGGCTGCCCGCGCTCCCCGCTGGGTCTCGGCCCGTCCATCGAGGCTGCGGGTCGGCCCGAAGGGAGCACGCGTAACGCTGGCGGCCGCGCCGCCACACTGGCGCGGCGCCCGGCGACCGGCCGTTCGCCCTCGTCCTGACGACCCGCAGCCCGCACGGCGGAAGCGTTGCCGTTCGCCTGCGGATCGGCGTGCTCGTCGTGGCACACGTGCCGGGCAAGGTCGCACGCCGGCTCGTGATCGGGCCGCTGCGCGTCCGCAGGGCCGGCCGCACGCGTCTACTCGACCTCGCGATCCGAAATGCCGGCAATGTGATGGAACGCCTCGCGCCGGGCCGAGTCGTGCTCGCCGTGCTCCGGCACGGACGCGTCGTCGCGCGGCTGCGTCCTCCAGGCCGCCAACTCCTCCCACACGGCCGCGCGCTCGTGTCAGTGCGGTTTCGGGGAGCGCTTCGCGGGCGTGCGACCGTGCGCGTGACCCTGGGCGCCTTCACCCATCTCTATCCGGTTCGCCTGTAGCCGTGCTCTCAGAAGATCTCGGCGCACCAGGGCTCGACCGTCGTGTGGAACAGCTCGTCGGCACGCGCCGCGGCCCCCGGTTTCAGCTCCTCGATCCGGGAGGCCCCGGCGAGCCCGGCGAAGTCGAAACCGCCGAGATACACCGAGCCGAGCTGTGCGACGCCGAGCCTCAGGTCGGCAGCCGCCTCGGTTCGTTCGACGCCGTCTACGGAGACGTGCCAGCGGCCACCGTTCTCTGGCAACAGCGCGTCCACCAATTCGAGGACGACCGGATCCGCGGCGGCGTAGCTGCGGGCCGCCAGCGCTCCGGGCACGTCGACCAGCCGAACCCACACGCCGTCGTTGAGCGTGAACTGCATCCGGCGCGGTTCGGCGAGCAGCAGGAACAACGGGTGGTCGAGCGGGAGCAGGTCGGCGACGAACTCCGAGGTCCAGTCGAAATCGAGGAGCCACCGCCACAGCTCGCGGGTTGCCTCCGCGGTCGGCGTGACCACCTCGGAGATCGTGACCGCCCCTTTGCTGAACCCGTTCTGCCAGTCTTGCTGGACGCGGTAGAGCGCATAGCCGGCCGGCTGATCATCGAGCTCGAGCAGCGCGCGATTCAGCGGCCCTCCCTGCCTGCGCGCTGGGTCGTCGAAGAGCTTGCGCGTCTCCCACCACGCGTTGCTGCGCTGGAACATCCCCGGCCGCTGGACGGTGACCTGGTCGTACAGCGCGGGGAACGTGCGCGCAGCCTCCTCCAGCCCGACGAGGCGCACTGTCCCGCGCTGCTCGAACGGCTGCGCGAAGCCAGAGCGGTCGCGGCCGAGCCTGATCGCTCCGATCCGCGAGGCGAGGCCGTACCCGTACCGGCCGTAGATCGTCGACTCCGATGCCCAGAGATAAGCCACCAGGTCGCCGCGCGTGCGGCAATCCTCGAGCTGCGCCCTCATCATGGCCGACAGAGCTCCGCGCCGGCGGTGGGTCGGCAGCACGCCGACCACGGTGACACCGGCCGCCGGGACCAGCCCGCCGCCCGGCACCGACGTGCGATACGTGAATGCGCCCGCCCCGCCGACGATGCGGTCTCCGTCGAAGGCCGCGTGCATGCGCTCGACTTCGATCAGCTGCGCGAATCGCTCCGCCTGCTCGAGCTGGTTCTCCTGGCCGAAGTAGTGGCTGATGGCGTTGAGCGCATCGCGCAGCTCCTCGACCGACGCGCAGGGCCGAACCTCGATATCCATTCCTCTACCCTAGCCGCTCGAGCGGCGCGTATTCGAGCATCAGGCGTCGCTCGCTTCCGTCCTCGAAGCGCACCGTCACGACGCCCCCGGCCTCGATCTGCGTCACGATCCCGGTGCCGAGCGACGCATGACGCACGGTGTTCCCGGTCGACAGATCGGGCAGGTCCGTGCGCGGCGTGAACTCGCGCTGGACGCTCTGCCTTCCGTAATCCGACCATGACGCCGGCCGCAGCCGTTCTCGCTCGACGCCCGACTGAGGCAGTTCGTCGAGGAAGCGCGACGGCAGGTTCGCCTCGCTGCGTCCGAAGAGGTTCCGCCGCATCGCATGCGTCAGCACGAGCCGCTCCTGCGCACGCGTCATGCCGACGTAACAGAGGCGCCGCTCCTCCTCCAGCGAGTTCTCCTCGATCGAGCGCGCGTGTGGGAAGATCCCCTCCTCCATCCCGATCATGAAGACGGCGCGGAACTCGAGCCCCTTCGCGTTGTGCAGGGTCATCAACGTCACCTGGCCACCGTCGTCCTCGTCCCGAATCGCGTCCTGATCGGAGTAGAGCGAGATCTCCTGCAAGAAACCGCTGAGCGACGGCTCCTCCGCCGCCGCGTCGTACTCGCGCGCAACACCGATCAGCTCCTCGAGGTTCTCGATCCGACCGCTCGCCTCGATCGTCCGCTCGGCCTCGAGCGCCTCGAGATAGCCGGTGCGGTCGAGCACCGCCTCGACGATCGTCGCGACATCGGCATCGCTCGCGGTCGCCATCAGCGACTCCATCACGTTGCGAAACTGCGTGACCGCCCGGCCCGATGCTGCGGCGACACCCGCCTGCTCGGGATGCGCGAGCGCCTCCCACAGTGAGCTGCCGAGCCCGTCGGCATAGCTGATGAGACGAGCGATCGACGTGTCCCCGATCCCACGGCGCGGCCGGTTGGCGATCCGCATCAGCGAGACGGCGTCGAACGGGTTGTCGATCACCTGTAGGTAGGCGATCGCGTCCTTGATCTCTGCGCGCTCGTAGAAGCGCGGCCCGCCGATCACCTGGTAGGCGATTCCCTGTCGCACGAGCACGTCTTCCAGCACGCGGCTCTGAGCGTTCGTGCGGTAGACGACCGCGATCTCGCGCGCGCTGTATCCCTCCTCGATCCTGGCAGCTATCTCCACCGCGACGAACCGTGCCTCCGAGTGCTCGTCCTCCGTCTCGACGACCCGGACGAGCTCCCCCTCACCGAGATCGGACCAGAGGTTCTTCTCCTTGCGTTCGCGGTTGTGCGAGATGACGTTGTTCGCAGCCTGCAAGATCGAGTTCGTCGAGCGGTAGTTCTGCTCGAGCGGGATCACCTTCGTTGCCGGAAAGTCGCGCTCGAACTCCATGATGTTGCGAATGTCGGCGCCTCGGAAGGCGTAGATCGACTGGTCCGGGTCCCCGACGGCCATCAGGTTCTGGTGCTCCTGCGCGAGCAACTGCAGGAGCACGTACTGGGCGTGGTTCGTGTCCTGGTACTCGTCGACCAGCACGTAGCGGAACGCCTTCGCCCACTTGGTCCGCGCCTCGGGGAAACGCTGCAGCACATCGACCGTGAGCATCAGCATGTCGTCGAAGTCGACCGCATTCGAGGCGAAGAGACGGCGCTGGTAGAGGTTGTAGACGTCCGCGACCGTCTGGTCGTAGAAGCTGGCGACCCGCGAGGCGTACTCGTCCGGCCCGATCAGCTGGTTCTTCGCATTCGAGATCTGGGAGTGGATCCCGCGCGGCACGAACCGCTTCGGGTCGCGCTCGAGCTCCTCGAGGCACGCCTTGACGAGCCGCACCTGGTCGGCCTGGTCGTAGATCGTGAAGTTCGAGCGATAGCCGAGCCGCTCGGCCTCGCTCCGCAGCATGCGGCCGCACGCAGAGTGGAACGTCATGATCCAGATCGCCCGCGCGATCGGCCCGAGCGTCCGCTCGACGCGCTCCTTCATCTCGCCGGCGGCCTTGTTCGTGAAGGTGATCGCGAGGATCTCGTTCGGCTTCACACCGCACGCGGCGAGGAGGTGCGCGACGCGATACGTCAGGACGCGCGTCTTCCCCGACCCGGCGCCCGCGATCACGAGCAGCGGCCCCTCGGTGGTGAGGACCGCCTCCCGCTGGGCGGGGTTCAGGTCGGCGAGGTAGGTCTCCGGCTGGGTGCTGGCCACTATGTCCGAGAGTAGCGTCAGGTGAGCCGGTCGAGCTCGCCCTCGAGCCATGCCCTGGCCGCCGCGAGCAGGTCCGGATCGGAGGACTTGAGCACGACCTCGACCTCGGGCCCGGTCGCGTCGAAGCTCGGATACGACCCCACCAGCACCGCCGGCCATCGCGTCGTGGCCTCGGCCAGCACGCCGGAGATGATCGACTCGCGCGTCCGGTACTGCCGCCGCCAGGAGCCGATCGGCCGCTCGGCCCGTAGGGCATCGGCGTAGCGGTCGAACATCGCCCTCATCTCGCTCGGCAGCCCGGGCAGCACCCACGTGTTCTCGAGGTGGAAGCCGGGGGCGCCGCCGAGTGGGTTCTCGAGCGGCTCGGAGCCAAGCGGCAGTGCAGCCCACCGCGTGACGTAGTCCGGGTCGCCGCGGAAACGCGACCGCAGGTCCGCCGCCACCTCGGGGATGACCTCCTGCGGGACGCCGAATGCGGCCGCAAGGGCTTCGCGCGTGATGTCGTCGGGGGTCCCACCCAGGCCGCCCGTCACGATCAGATGATCGACGGCGACCCGTTCACGACGGACGAAAGCGACGATGCGGTCGAGCTCGTCCGGCACCGCAGCAGTGAGCACGACCTTTACGCCGAGCTCCTCGAAGCGCCGAGCAAGCCAGGAGGCATTCGTGTTCTCGGTGTCCCCCGACACGATCTCGTTGCCGATCGTCAGGATGGCGGCGAGCACATGACGAGTATGACCATCAGGGAGGTCCGCCAGGAGCACGATGCCGACGGCATCGTGGCGCTCATCCGGGCCTCGTCGCCCACCGCAGTGATCACTCCCGAGTCGTGGCGGCATCGCACCGCAACGGTCCCGGAGCGCGCGCAGTTGAAGGGCTGGGTCGCCGAGGATGGAGGCCTGACCGTCGGCTACGTCCACGCGTTCCTGAACTTCTTCACCGAGGGCTCGACGACCGCCTACGTCCTGCTCGATGTCCACACCTCGCATCGACGCCGCGGCCTCGGATCGCAGCTCTACGACCTCGCCGTCGCGCATGCACGCGAGCAAGGCGCTACGTCCGTACTCACCACGTTCGATGAGAACGAGGCCGGCATCGCCTTCGCCCGCGGCCGCGGGTTCCGGGAGGTGCGTGCCGAGACGAATTCGAGCGTCGACCCGCGCACCGTCGACGAACGTCCCTCGCCTGAGATCGATCTGCGTCCGGTTGCGGAGGCCGATCCGGTCCTCGTCTACACGGTCGACATGGAGGCAACGAGAGACATTCCCGCCACCGAGCCGATGAACGTGATGCCGTACGAGGACTGGCGACAGCATGTGCTCGAGCATCCACTGTTCGCGCCGGAGGGCAGCTTTGTCGCGATGGTCGACGGCGTCGCCGCGGCAGTGTCGTTGATCCTGGTCGACAACAACGGACGTGCGACCAGCATGTTCACCGGGACCGTGCGGGAGCACCGTGGCCGAGGTTTCGCACTCGCGGTAAAGCTCGCATCGATCGAGTGGGCGTCAGACCATGGTGTGACGCGACTGTTCACGACCAACGACGAGCGCAACGCGCCGATGCTCGCCATCAACCGCCGCCTCGGCTTCGAGCCCGCGGGCCGCCGCGTCGAGTATCTCAGAGAGGAAGAGCCGGTCATACCGCCACCACCCGCCTGACGTCGGCGTATCTGGCGGAGGTCACACCACTGAGCGCTGGAGATTGATCACCGGAAACCCTGGGTCCGCGACGTGGTTCGGGTGGATGAGGTGGGCGAGCTGGCGCACGCCGTCCGCGAGGCGCGGTGCCGGTCGCGAGTAGTAGGCGTCCCCGTCGACCGCGACGACCCGACATCGAACCTCGATCTCCCCGGCGCGTGCCGCAGCCTGAACGACATCGAAGCCGCACGGTCCGACGATCACAAGCTCCGGCTCCAGGGAACGGACGAGCTCCCAGGTCGTCGGATGCGACGACTGCCCGGCGCGGCCGAGCACATCGACCCCGCCGGCCAGATCGATCATCTCCGGCAGCCAGTGTCCCGCACAGAACGGCGGGTCGATCCACTCCGCGAAGAACACGCGGCGCTTCGGCAAGCCGCGAACCATGGCAGCGACTTCTTCGACCGTTCGCAGCATTCGAGCGGCGAGCTCGTCGCCGCGCTCACGCGCCCCGAGCCGGGAGCCGAGAAGCCGAACTGTCTCCGCCACCTCGGCCAGCGTGCGCGGATCGAGAGAGATCACCGCCGCATCGACCAGACACGCCTCCGCCAGCTCTCCACTCGAAACCGCACAGACGGCGCACAGGTCCTGGGTCACGATCACATCCGGCGACAGAGCATCGATCAAGTCCGCGTCAACGCGGTACAGCGAGCGGCCGTCACGAACCGAGGCGCGAACAGCCTCGTCGATCTCCAGGCTGGACATGGCCGCCGGATCGATCCGTGCCGCCGTGACCACCGGCCTTCCGATCACCTCAGGCGGCCAGCGGCACTCCTCCGACACACCAACGAGCGAATCGAGCAATCCCAGCTCCGCCACGATCTCCGTCGCACTCGGGAGAAACGAACAGATCCGCACCGGCCGACTCTAGCCTCGAAGAGGGAACGGCTTTTTCGCAAGCGCCGCCAGCACCTGGGACGTGACCCAGACCGGCGTCGTCACGTACTTCGCCGAGTAGCGGTAGCTCCCGTCGGCCTGCCTCAGCTTTGCGAGGTAGGCGAACGAGCTGCGCGGCGGCACCACGCCCGCGGCCACGAAGCCCTGGATCGCCCAGGCCGTGGACTGCGCGTCGGAGCCTCGGCCATGCGTGAGCTCGAAGCCGCCGTCGCGCCGCTGGAAGGTGCGCAGGAACTTGACCGCCCTCGCGACCGGCCGGCCGTGGACGCCCGCCACCCGGAGCGCCTCGAGTGCGGCCGCCGTGTCGTTCGAGTCGGCCTGGCCGTGCACGAGCCACGCGAACCCGCCCGCCTTCGTCTGCTGGGCGAGCATGAACCGCGTCGTCGCCGGCGACGAGTGGCCGAGCGCGAGGACGCCCCAGTACGTCGAGTTGAGCGTCTCGCCGATCTGTCCGCTCGCCTGCACGTGGAGATGGGAGAGCAGCTGCTCGTTTCGGTCGCCAAGCGCCTGCTCGGCGAGCGCGACGATTGCGAAGTCGTTCGAAGTCTGCAGCGACGGCTCCTGCGACTGGAGATAGGCGAGCGAGCCTGGCGAAGCGGCCCCTGCGGCGCGCAGTCCCAGCACCGCCCACGACGTGAGCAGTGCGTCCGAGGATCCGCCCGGCTCGGCATACGCCCCTCCGGCCGCGTGGCCCTGCACGAACGACACCGGCGACACGGCGAGCAGGACGGCGGCGAGAAACGGAACTAGGCCCAAACGACCACCGTCCGGAGGCGCGAGCCGTAGCGGTCGAGCATTCGCCGCAGCTCCGGGCCGGCCGCGAGCGCGATCACCACGTTGCCGGCGGCATGCGATGCGTCGAACCAGAGGCCGCGCCCGACCACGGCGACGAGCGCCGGCAGCGTATGCGGCGCGAACCCGTACCAGAGCCACACGTCCATCATCATGCTGAACGCGAAGCCGAGCACGGCGCTCACCGCAGCGAGCGCCCAACGGCTACGCAGCGCCGGCCCGAGCAGCGCACCGACTGCACCACACGCGCCCCAGCCGAGCATCTGCTGCGGGGTCCAGATTCCCTGTCCGAGAAACAGGTTCGAGACGAAGGCGGCGAGCGCACCGGTCGCCACCCCCGCGCGCATGCCGAGCGACGCACCCGCCACGATCGCAATCACAGTCACCGGCTGGACGCCCGGCACGGCGGCGAACAGCACACGCCCTGCCGCCGCGCCCGCTGCAAGGGTCGCCACCACGGCAAGCTCGCGCGTCGAGTCCGTCCCCGCTTCGAACCAGGCGATCCCCGCAACGACGAGTGAGAGCGCGCCGAGCGCGGTTGCGAGCGCGCCGTCATTGACGACAAGAGCTGCCAGCAGCAGCGCGAGCGAGATCGCGATCAGCCTACGCACGGACGCCCTCCCGCACGGGGAGCTCCACGACCCGGTCCGCGACCTCGGCCGCCCACGGGAGATCGTGGGTGACGACAAGGGTGCCTCGAACAGCCGCCTCGGCGCGAAGCAGCCGCGCCAGCTCGACCTTCCGCTCCGGGTCGACGCCACGAGTCGGTTCGTCGAGCACCAGAAAATCCGGTTCGATCGCGAGCACGGCCGCGAGCGACAACCGTTCCCGCTCACCGGCGGAGAGGTCGCGTGGATGCCGCTCCGCGTAGGCGCTGAGGCCGAGCTTTGCGAGCGCGGCACGGGCCTGGGCCTCGTCGGCACCCAGCGCGACCTCGTCGATCACCCGCTCGGTGACGAGGTGACGACCTGGATCCTGGGCGAGATACGCCGACCGCTGCCGAACCGCCTCGCCCGCCGCCGGCTCCAGCAGGCCTGCGGCGATCTGGGCCAGTGTGGTCTTGCCCACCCCGTTCGGCCCGACCAGCGCGACGATCTCGCCCCGGCGCACCTCGATCGACGCGTTTTCGAGCACGACCCGATCGCCGTACGCAAAGCGCGCACCGCTGACCCGCGCGACGACGTCTGGGGCATGTGGCAGATAGAGCGGCCGATGCTCGGCGAGCCACTCGAGCGCCTGCTCGCGCGGCGCGTCGAGCACGATACGGCCCTCGTCCATGAACACGACGCGGTCGCAGCGAGCAAGAGGGCGGGCCGGACGCTGCTCGGAGACGAGAACGGCGCACGGCAGATGTTCGATCAGGTCGAAGAATGCCTCTGCGCCGTCCGGATCGAGCTGAGAGGTCGGCTCGTCGAGCAGCAGCAGCCGGGGTCGCAGTGCGAGCGCAGACGCGAGCGACACACGTTGCAGCTCTCCGCCGGACAGCTCACCCGTGAGGCGATGCACGAGCGGTTCCGCACCGACGAGAGCCAGCGAGTCGTCCACCCGCGGCCAGATCTCGTCGGGCGCCACGCCGATGTTCTCGAGGCCGAAAGCGACCTCGTTCGCCACCTGGGCCATCACGACCTGATCCTCCGGATCCTGGAAGACCGAAGCGACGAGCCCGGCGAGTTGCGTCGGGCGCGCCTCCCGCGTATCGATGCCCCCGACGACGACGCTGCCCGAGAACACGCCGCCGTGAAAATGCGGGACAAGCCCGGCGAGCGCGCGCAAGAGCGTCGACTTTCCCGACCCCGACGGGCCGAGCAACGCGACGTGCTCGCCGTCGCCGATCTCCAGCGACACGTCCTCCAGGACACGCGGGCCGGCACCATAGGCGAAGCCGAGGCGATCGACGAGTGCTAGAGCCACAACGCCCCCACGGCGACGATGAGCACGGAAGCGACGAGCGCGAGCCGGTCGAGCCAGGTCCACGGACTGCGCGGCGCGCGCGTGCGGTCGGCTCGTCCGTAACCGCGCGCCTCCATCGCCTCGGCGAGATTGAGCCCACGCTCCAGCGAACCGGCGAGCAGCGGCGAGAGCTGGCGCATCGCGCTCAGCTCGACGCCGCGACCGCGGAGCGCCACGCGGAGGTCGCGCGCATCGCGCTCGAGCAGCGGCACGAGGCGAGTTGCCAGCCCGACGGCGACGGTCGACCTCCGAGCCCAGCCCGCCGACGCGAGCAGGCGGTCGTGGTCGAGGAGCAGCGCGTAGACCGCGAACGCCAGGCCGACGGCGACGAGACGCAGCGCCTGGAAGAGGCCGTTGGCGATCTCCTCCGTGGTCACGTCGAGCCTGCCGAGCACCGGGATCGTCGGCCCCGTCCAGATCGGGTGCGATCCGATCACCTCGACGAACGGCGTGAGCAGGAAGACGGTCAACCCGGTGAGGAGCGTCCCGACGAGGTAGGGCCAGCGGCGCTGAGCGGGAGCACGGAGCGCGACGGCGAACAGCAGCCCCGCGATCAACGCAACCGACCAGATGTGCGTGGCGAGGAGTGCCGCGATCGCAGCCGCAGAGAGCAATGCGGCTGCCGGCACAGGGCTCAGCGCCGCTGCAACGGTCGTCTCCGGGCGCTCGGTCAATAGCGGTACCTCAACGCGTGCGCGTTGGCGGCGAGGCGCCGCGCAGCAGCCGTGCCGAGCTCGAGCCGCACCCCGTTGCGAAACCGCTCGATGTGCACGGCCTGCGGTGCCAGCTTGCCGCCGATCACGATGTAGTTGCGCGGCGTCAGCTTGGCGTCGACCACACCGTGCACCTGCGCGGCAATCCGGGCCGCGACGGCACGGTCCGCACCGACGACACTCGTCCTCCCGGGGAAGCCGTGCAGGAACGGCTCCGGATAGGCGCCGACGACGAGGGGCACGCTCATCGCGCCGCCGCTCCAACTGCGGTAGTCCCACCAGAGCACGTCACCGGGATGGAGCGTCACCTCGGTCGCGCTCCGGTCCCCCTCGATGCCGTTCACGAAGAAGAACCAGTCGCGCTGACCCGTCAGCGAGCCGGAGATCCCGTCGATCGACTGGAGGAAGCGGCCGCCGTACCGCGTCGACACCTTGAGCTTGCGCTCGACCGCCTGGATCCCGTCGAGGCCCGCCGGGACACCGCCGGCGAAGATCACCTGGCCGCCGCGGTCGCGCGTCACCCAGAGCGTCGCCGTTCCGTGCTCACGCCCACCCCCGCCGCAACCGGCGAGGGCGAGCGTGAGCGCGAGGACGGCCGCGAGCCTCACTTCACCGCGTTCGAACGGATGGCGCCGGTCGCCGTCGCGCGAACGAGCACACCGGGGTGCGCCCCGGGGCACAGCGACTTCACCGTCGAGCCCGGAAGGGATTTCTGCGAACCGACATGCCACACGAGACCGGTGACCGCAGTGGCTTTCCCGGTGTCGTCGAACGCTGTCGCCGTGTAGCAGCCCTTGCCGGAGGCCTTCACCTCGAGCGTCGGTGGGCCTCCCGTCGGCCCGAAGGTGGCGTAGTACCAGAGGACATGATCGCCGTCCTTCAACGCCACCTGGTCGGCAGCGACCGGCGGCGAGACGTCGTTCACCTTGAACACCCAACCACTGTCGGCGGTGCCGCCGTAGAAGCCCACCTGGTCGACGTAGTTGCCGAAGCTCGACTGAGTGATGTGGTAGTAGAACTCGCCGGCGAGCGAGGCCTGTTGGAGGGCCTCGAGCGCGTTGCCTGCCGTGACGGTTGCCTCTTGCGGGGCGAACAGGTTCTTGGTCTTGCCTTCGATGCGAACGTGGACGGTCGCCGCGAGAGCGGTCGCCGGCAGGATGAGCAGGAGAGCGACGAGCACGAGTAGCCGTTTGGCCACGATTCCTCCTTCCGCGAGGGGATCGGTATGGAGGGCGACCGGCAGGTCTTCTGACTCGAGGCTCCCCCTCCGCCGCCTTCCCAAGCTCGCGCTCAGTGGCCGTGTGGCGGAGGGCAACTCCCCTTACAGCGGCGGGACCGTCCCGGACTTGCACCGGGTTCCCTCACCGTTCGCCCGTTTCGCCCGCGAATATAGCCGTCACGGCCTCCGGCAGGCGCTCTAGGCTACGAACATGGAGCACGGCGAGGTCACCGACCGTCAGCTCGAAGCGCTGCTCGGGCGCCTCGACCGGGTCGTCGAGGAGCTCGCACGGCTGAACGCCCGCGAGGAGCGCCGCGAGGAGCTGACGGTCATCGCGCACGAGCTCCGCAACCTCAACGACTCGCTGCAGGCGATCACCTATGCGGCGCTCGGCACGCAAGGCCCGCAGGTCCGCCGTCGCCGCACCGGCTGAGAGCAGGTTCAGGGGAGGCGGTAGATGTCGAGCACGCCGGTCGTCGCGTGATCGTTCGCGTTGCCCTCGGGCATTGCGACGCGGCCGTCGGCGACGATGGGGCTCTGCCAGTGCACATTGCCGGAGGCCAGGTTCGCCACCTCCGTGCCGGTCGTCGGTAGGTACACGTGCACCGAGCCGCTACCTGCGACATAGAGAAGGTTGCCGGCGATCACAGGTGAGGTGCCGCCGTTCCTGTTCGACCACACCTCGTGCAGCCGGCCCCCGCTCAGGAGCCATGCCTCCGTGCCCGCGTCGTCCGAGACGAATGCCCATTTTCCCTGCCAGATCGCAGGCTCGCTGAACAACCCGAAACCACCAGGCGTCGGGACCGTTTGCAGCTCTCCTCCCGTCTTCGCGTTGACTCCCGGGAGCCGATGCAACTGGAGGAGGCGCAGCTTTCCATCCTTGCCTCCCTGGAGGGCGTAGCCCCCAGAGAACAGCGCGGGGCTCGTGGAGCCGAGATCGAGATCGGTCGTGTTCAGGTGTTCCTGGTCGGCCGGCGTCCAGTGGCGGAGCATCCGCGACGCGTTCGGGGAGAGAACGATCACGCTGTCGCCCCAGTTGGTCGACCCGTTGAACGGAGCGTTGCCGGTGGCCACGACGAGGTCGCCGTTCGCCGGATCCACGGCCGCGCCGTTGCGCGACCAGATCGCAGAATCGCTGGCCGGACACGTGCTCGGGAGGATCAGGGTGTGGCGGTTGCTGCACAGCGAGTTCCACACGTGCGCGATCCGCCCGGTCTTCTCGGACATGGTGACGACATGGCCCTGGTAGGGCGGTGCGTCGCCGATATAACCGCCCGTCGTCGCGATCACGAGGCCGCGAGAGACGTTCAAGGACGACGTGATCTTCTCGTGGGTCGGATCGCGGGTGATCGTCGTCGTCCACAGCACCTTGCCGTCGGTCAGCCGGAGCTTCCGGATGCGTCCGTCCGAGGCCGCGGCATAGACGGCCGTGCGATCAGTGGCTGCGACCGGTGTGGCATTCGTGATCTGCGCCGATCCGGCGAGCCGCGAGTACGCCGGGGGCGTGAAACGCCAGATCACCTTGCCGGTGTTCGCGTTCAGCGCTTCGGTACGTCCGTAGGTGGTGGTGACGATGAACATCCCGCGCACGTAGATGGGGGACGAGTCGACCGTCCCGTCGAGCTGAACCCGCCGGCGTACGAGCATCGGCACGTTCTGGGCGGTGATCTTCGTGTCGGCGGAGACGTTGTGCCGCGCCGCGTCGTAGCCGAAGCGTCCCCAGTCGGTGTTCGGCGCACCGGAGAGCGCCACCGCGGGGACGGCCGCGACGAACGCGGCTGCCAGTGCGAGCAACCACCTCAATGCGCGGCCAGGTCCGGTGTCTTGACCCAGGGGCCGGGCGGGATGAGCAACGACTCGGCCTGCAGGTAGGCGAGGCCGGCGAGCGGGAGGTCGCTCCATCTTTCGAAGCAGAAGTAGCGGCGCCGCCAGTGGGGGAAGAACTTGCGGTTGAAGCTGTGCAGGCGCTCCACCTGAAACAGGCGGTCCGCCTTCAGCAGGCCCCAGCGGGCGGCGCGCGTGAACACGCCTGCTTCCTCGTCTGCCCGCAGGAAGTCGGCGAAGACCGCGAAGTTCAGCGAGACCTCGGTGACGTTGTGGTCACGGGCCCAACCGACCGCCTCGGTGATCAGGTACTCCATCAGGCCGTTCGGGGTGTCTTTCCGGCGTCGCATCGACGAGAGCGAGTAGCCCTCGCTGGCGGGCGACGGCACGAGCTGGAGGAAGCCGCCGACGCCGCCGTCCGGGCTCACCGCGACGGCCAGGACGGTGTCCGGATACCGGAACACCGCGTCCATCGCCATCGTGAACCCCCGCTCCGGCCACGTGCCCCGCCACTCCTCGGAAACTGCGCGCAACTCGGAGCGAAGATCCTCGTCCGCGTCGGCGGTCGAGAGAATGCGCACGACGTAACCGCTTTTCTCCAACCGTGAGACCGACTGGCGCACCTTGCGGATCGCGCGGCCCTCGAGAGAGAACTCGGCCGGCCTGATCACGGCTTCGTCGCCGAGGTACATCGACTTGAACCCGATCGCGGTGTAATCCTCCAGCGCCTCGTTCGAGGCGCCCGCGATCGCGACACGCCAGCCTTTCGTGTGGGCGACCCGGACGAACTCGCTCATCAGCTCGCCCCGTTCGTGCTTCTCGCCGATCGGGTCGCCGGCGACGAGCGCGGTGCTGCCGATCACACGGTAGGCGAGAAACGACTTGCCACTCGGTGCGAAGAAGTAGCTCTTGTCGCGGCGCAGCGCAAAGTAGGCGAGGCTGTCCGTGCCGTGCTCGTGAACGAGCTCGGTCGCCCGCACCCGGTCCTCGGCACACGGCGGGACGACCGGTAGCGGTCGCAACCACAGCCAGAGCGCACGAAAACCGAGCCCCGCGACGAGCAACAGGCCCGCCTCTTCGATCCGGGCCGAGACGTCGTCGGTCGTGTAGATGACGACGACGAAGAGCACCGCGGCAAGCGTCAGCGCCGCGACGACCTGGACGAGCGGGAGCACCGTCGCGGGATCGCCCGGCGCGACGAAGTGCCGGCGCGAACGGAACAGCGCGACCAGCAACAACAGGTGAAAGGTCGCCTCCTCGAAGTCGAGCCCTTTCGCGAGGTGCGCTAGCGCCGACGCGATCACGATCGCCACAGCGAGGTACCAGGCGCGGCGCTTGCGCCGCGCAAGCCCGCGCGAGAAGAAGATCATCCCCAGGCCGAGCGCCAGGGCGATCGTCCGCGCGGCGTCCGGGACGCCGGGAGGGAGCACCCCGCCGATCAGGCGCACACGGTCGGCCGCCTCGGGCGTCAAGGCGGAGATGATCGAGATAAGGCCTGCGATCGCTGCGAACCAGGCCAGCAACACAGGTGTCGCCGGGCGACGCACACCGGGAGGGTAGCGCGCCTCGCGGTCGCCTCCGGGACGGCCTCAGTCGTGCAGGAGGATGCGCCGGAGCTCGTCTTCCTTGCCCGGCTCGAGGATCGCGAGCACCTGGTCGCCCGCCTCCAGCTGGGTCTCCTCGTCCGGCACCTCGGCCTTGCCGTTCCGGACGACGGAGATCAGCCGCGCCCCCTCGGGGAGCCGCAGGGCGCGCACCCGCTTGCCCTGGCAGTTCGCGCCCTTGTCGACCGTCACCTCGACGATCTCGAGGTTCTCCTTGCGCAGTTCGAGCAGCTGGATCAAGCCGTGCTCCGGCACCTCGTGCTCGATCAGGCCCATGATCGCCCCGGTGGCGCTGACGGTGGGCGAGATCCCGAGCAGGTCGAAGTAGGGCTGGTTGCGTGGGTCGTTGATGCGCGCGATCACGTTGCCCACTCCGTAGCGCTCGCGCGCGAGCTGGCAGATGACGATGTTGTCCTCGTCGTCACCGGTGGCGGCAACGAGCAGGTCGGGCGGGCGCTTGATGCCGGCACGCTCGAGCACGAAGAGCTCGGTCGCGTCACCGCGAATCGCCTGGTGCTCGAACTCGGCCTCCAGCTTGTCGAACCGGTACGGCCGCTGTTCGACCAGAGTCACCTCGTGCCCGGCGCGCAGCAGCGAGCGGGTCAGGTTGGCGCCGACCTTGCCGCCGCCTGCGATCAGGACGTACATCAGACGGGCGCTTCCTCGGCCTTGCGCACGGCGCTGACCAGCGTCTCGATCGCTGCGGACGTCGGGCAGACGATCCGCAATCCGCGCGTGGCGTAGAACTGCGCGCGGGCCGGGTCGAGGACGCGCACGATCACGGTCGGCACCTCGAACTGCTTCTGCGCGGCCTGGGCGATGACGAGATTCGTGTTGTCGCCGTCGGTCGTGACCACGACGGCATCTGCTTCCTCGATCCCCGCCTCCCGGAGGACCTGGAAGTCCATCCCGTGCCCGACGAGGAACCCGCCGGTCCACTGCTCGCCCAGGCGGCCGAGCGCGTCTTCGTTCTCGTCGCAGACCGTGACGTCCCAGTTCGACGCCTGGAGCTGCTGCGCAACCGCCGAGCCGACGCGCCCACATCCGATCACGATCGCCTTCATCGACTGCTCAGCGTACTCTGCTCGACCGGGTCATTGCTTTTCGTCGTCAGCGATGGGACGATCTCGCTCCGATGCGGAGGAGGAGAACATGATCGATCATGTCGCGATACCCGTGCGTGACCTTGCTGCCAGCCGAAAGTTCTACGAGCCGCTGCTTGAAGGACTCGGCGCGAAGGTCATGACCGAGTGGCCGGGTGGCGTCCTTTTCGGAACCGACGAGGGGATGGTGGCTCTCCGCGAGAGCGACCGAGTCGAGTCGCTCCACGTTGCGTTCAAGGCGGATCGTCCAGGCGTCAACTCGTTCTACGAGGCGGCGATCGCCGCCGGGGGCACCGACAACGGGCCGCCGGGCATCCGCGCGGAGTACCACGAGAACTACTACTCCGCCTTCGTGATCGACCCGAATGGGCACAACGTCGAGGCGGTCTGTCACCGACCGGTGTGACCTGAGGAAGCAGGCGGTTCGCAGGATCGGTACCTGGTACCTGGCTTGCGAAGCTCGGGAGCGTCGGCGCCTGGGCGAACTCGACACCAATGCGCCTTGCGATAAAGGTTTCGGCGCAGGTGAGACTCTCTCTGGAGATGGGTTCTATCGAGCAGCTTTACCGCGATCGCTTTGAGGGCTTCCGGAACGCGCTCGCGCCGATCGTCGGTTCAATCGAGACTGCCCGCGACGTCGTTCAGGAGGCGTTCGCGGTCGCGTTGCGCGAGCAGCGGAAGCTACGTCGCGATGAGTCGCTTGCCCCGTGGGTGTGGCGCATCGCCTACCGGCTCGCGCTGCACGAACGGGCCCGCAACGGCGAGACAGAGCTGCTTGCTGACATGTCGATTCTCGACGAGGAGCGCGACCCAGCGTTGGCGGCGGCGATCCGAACGTTGCCACCGCAGCGTCGGCTCGTTCTGTTTCTCAGGTACTTCGCTGATTTCTCCTACAGCGACATCGCCCTGGCGTTGGACATCTCGGAAGGAACGGTCGCAGCGACGCTCACGCAAGCCCGAGCCGCGCTGCTCCAGGAACTGACACCGAAGGAGGTCGCGCAATGACGGATCTGCTCGCCGAGCGGTTCGCCGCTCTCGTCGAACCTGGCCAGGCGGACTGGGCAGACGTGCTCCAGCGTGCTCGCCCGCGCAGACGCAGCCTCACCGTCGCAGCCGTGGCGGTCGCAGCCGCGCTTGTCACGGCTGCGGCTGTCGTCGCGGCCGGAGCCTGGTTCTTCACGAAGGACGGCGACACCGTGAGCGGCCAAACCTCCGTGCAGTTCCACGGCGCGAAGTACACGGTCTACGCCGAAGTTATCTCTGGTGGCCGCGACCTCAGCCTCGTTCTCCTCAAGGGCGCTCCATCACTGGCTGCCATTGAGCAATCGCTCGCGTTCGCAAGCGGCGGCTACGTTCTCGCCGCGCCCGGCGTGCCGCCCGAGCCCGCGCTGTCCAATCCGCCTGCCCCGTCCGGGCCGCCGGTCGCCGGAAACGCCTATGTTCGAGAGGGCGGCGAGATCGTGTTCGGCGACGCACGACCCGACGTCGGACGTGTCGAACTTCGCGACCGCAAAGGTCACACCTTTTCGACCGCGACGGCTGCGGCACCGTTGCAGTTCCAGGACGCCTTCCGCGTCTGGGCGATCGCACTACCCTCCTCGACTGCTACCACCATCTCGGCCTACAACCAGCACGGGAAGCTGATGATGCGCGCACCCTTCTACCCGACAAGGAACATCTCGCTGCACTGAGCCTGCGGCGAGCACCGGGCATCGAGCCGATCCAGCAACGGCTATCACCGTGACGCGATGCCGGCGTCAGGTGGCCGCGAGCTCCTCGTCCATCACGGTCTGCGGGAAGGCGACGATCAACACCTCACAGGGCGCCTTGCGCAGGACGTAGTCGACGGTCGGCGAGAAGAAGCGGGACTGGCGCCGCCAGCGGGGCGCAGACCCGAGCACGATCAGGTCGGCGTCGAGCTCGTGCGCGCAATCCACGATCGCGGCGCCGATCGCTCGCGCTCGAACCGTAGTCCCGTCGACCGTCACGGAGTGCTCCGACCCGAGGAGCCTCGCCTCCGCGAGCGACTCCTCGGCCCGCTCGTCCTCGTCTTCGAGGGGTGCGTCGAGGGGTAGCTCCAGCGGCACGCGGATCACGTGCAGCGCGTGCACCTGCGCATCCGGATCGCTGGCGAGCTTGATGGCCGTCGCCAGCATCTCCTCCCCGATGATGCCGAGCTTCATCGGCACGAGGATCGACTTGAACTGAAGCGTGGCGCCGGCGGGCCGCTCGTCGGGCGCGATCACCTTCTCCATCAGACCTTCGCCGTGGGCGTGACGCACGGCGATGAAGACGACAAGGCCGATCGCGAGCCAGACCGGGCCCGCATACCGGGCCGCGGGATGGGTCGCGAGCGCGATCACGAAGATCGTGCCCGTCCCGATCGCGCCGACGATCGAGGGCACGGGAATCGCAGAACCGCGGATGCGAATGTTGAGCGGCACGCGATAGGGACGCACCAGGTCGGGCTCGCTGATCCGCAGCCTGATCACCGCGAGCTGGGCCGCAGTGAACGCGATCAGCACACCGAACGAGAACAAGCTCGCCAGGTA
This sequence comes from uncultured Thermoleophilia bacterium, assembly GCA_963806025.1. GTDB lineage: Bacteria > Actinomycetota > Thermoleophilia > Gaiellales > Gaiellaceae > PALSA-600. Next base: position 78,302 of record CAWDWI010000002.1, read on the forward strand.
CGCGACATCGTGGTGCAGGAAGGAGGTGGCGATGACGATGCCTGATGAGATGAGCGCCGCAGCGACGATCGCCTGCGGCGAGACGTGCGCACGCCGGCTCAGCCGTCCGAAGCTGCGCGGCAACTGACCATGCTCTCCGAGTGAGTACGCGAGCCGCGCGGAGCCGGAGATGGAGGTCGTCACCGCAACCAGGAGAATGAGGGCGCCGGTGATCCCGACGTAGAACTCGAGCACCCCTCCGAGGCCGTGTGAGAGCTGGTCGCCGATGCTGTGGGCGACGCCGAGCAGAGGCGCCCTGATCCACCGGCCCCCGAGCTCCGTCTGTGGGCCGGGAAACGCCGAGAGCGCCACGACGGCGATCGCGACGTACATCGTCACCACTGTCGCGATGCCGCCGAACACGGAGCGCGGCAGGTCGACGCCGGGGCGCCGCGCCTCCGCCGCAAGGTTGGCCACGGTCTCGAGTCCCGTGAAGGCGAGCATCGCGAGCGGCAGCGCGAAGGCGAGCGAATGCCAGGTCGGATGCGTGCCCAGCGACGTGCCGTGCATCAGAGCGTGCGGGGAGAAGACGAGCGCGAAGCCGAGGATGACGAGCAGCAACTGGGTCAGCAGATCGAGGGCCGGCACGACGATGCCGACGCCGTAGAGCGACGGCCGCCGAACGAGGCGGAGCAGCGCGACAGCGGCGATCACGGCCACCGCCACGACGACATCCCACGGGTTGCGGTCGAGCGCAGACACGCCGAGCGCGCCGGACAGGTAGTGCGGCAGGAAGAGCGCCGAGAGGGCGATCACGATCAGGTAGTCGAGGAAGAGCGCCCAGCCGGTGAGGAACCCGGCGAGATCGTTCGAGGCCCGGCGGACGAAGGTCGCCGCCCCACCCGTCTCGGGCAGGGCCGCAGTTCCTTCCGCGTAGGAAAGGGAGACGATCAGGAAGAGCAGGCCGACGCCGAGCAGGACGAGCGGTGTGAACCCGAGTGCATGTGCCGCGACGATCCCGAGCGCGAAATAGATCGACGAGGCGATCTCCCCGTACGCGACGGAGAACAGTGCGCGCGCGTCCAGCTCGCGGCGCAGACCCGGCAGCTTGCGGGCCACCTAGCTCCTTCTCCTCAACATGATCAGACGGCCCACGCCGGCCGCGACGAAGAGGACGCCCAGGACGAGGCCGACGCCGAACCCGTGCAGGAGCGTGAGCACCACCATCGCCAAGCCGAGCAGGATCATCGCCAGCGCGAGGAACGTCACGAGACCGTGGTACGTGCTCACTGGACCGCCGTCTTTCCCGCGGCGACCATCACGCGCGAAGGCGAATGCTTGAGAACGAAGTCGACCGTGCTGCCGAAGATGGTCTTGTGCTTGCCGCGGCGCGCACCCAGCACGATGATCTCAGCACCGCGGCGATCCGCCTCCTCGATGATCGCCCGGCCGGCATTCCGCGCCCGGACGACGCGCTCGACGACCCGCACGCCGTACGGCCCGGCCACGGCGCGGGCCTCGTCGAGCAGGTCGTCGGCATCCGCGAGCTGTTCGGTCAGATCGGCGTCCAGCGGCAGTTCGAGCGGCACCACGACGACGCGAAGCAGCACGATGCGGCCCGCGCGCTCCGTCGCGAGTCGGGCCGCGAGCTCGACCGCCTCGCGGGATTCCGGCCCGGCCACGATCGGCACCAGGATCGAACGGTACTCGAGCGCGAGCGCGGCCCCGAGCGGCACCGGGGCCCGCACCGTCGTGGTCAACGGCAGATGCTGCGAGCGCCGATAGAGGACGTAGAAGATGAAGCCTGCCGCGAGCCAGGCGAACCCGGCATAGCGGGTCGGCGCGTCCTGCACGACGACGACGAGCCAGGCAGCGGCCGTTCCGAGGCCACCGACGATTGCGAACAGCGGCCAGTCGATCCCGCCGAGCCTGAGATTCGGCCGCGCCTCCCACTCGAGCTCCTTCCCCTGCGCGCGCACCCGCAACGCGACGATCGAGGCGTGCGCGATCGTGAACGAGAGCATCGCGCCGAACGCATACATCCGCCCGAGGAAATCAACCTTCCCCGAGATGATGAAGACCGTCGGACCGATGGCCCCGAACACGATCAGCGCGAGCCACGGCGTCTTCAGCTTCGGGTGCAGCCGGCGAAACACCTCCGGCAGCTGCCGGTGACTCGACATCGCGTACGTGATCCGCGAGGCGCCGATCACACCTGCGTTCGTTGCGATGAACAGGATCGTTGCAGCGAGTATCCCGACGTAGACCTTGGCCGTGGCGAGCACGAACCCATGCAGACCGAGGTTCTCGACGAGACCGAGCACCGGGTCGTTCTTGAAGCCGAGCGGCGGGGCCAACCCGAGCTTGGTGACGTAGTGCCCGTCGACGTTCACGACGGGCATGGCCGAGAGCGCGATCCACGGGAGCGTGAAGTAGATCGCGAAGACGGCGATCGCCACCCACGAGATCGCGCGGGGAATCGAGCGCACGGGATCGCGCGCCTCCTCCGCCAGGTTGGAGACCGTCTCGATCCCGGTGTAGGCGATCATCGCCACCGGGATGGCGAGCAGGAACGCGCTCCAGGTCGGCGCGACACCCAGATGAACGTTCGCTCGCAGCACATGGGGGTGGAAGATCAGGAAGAAGCCGAGACCGACGAGCAGGAGCTGCGTGGCGAAATCGATCACCGCGAGGAAGATGTTGAGGTTCGCCGCCTCCTTGATCCCCACGATGTTGATGCCGACGAGCAGCCAGGTGAGACCGATCCCGACGATGATGTCCCAGGGGTTCGTCCGCAGCGGCTCCCAGAAGATCGACAGGTAGTGCGGGACGAAGATCACCGAGATCGCGACGGTGATCACGTAGTTGAGCATCTGGGCCCACGCCGCGAAGAACGAGACGAGCTCGTTGAACGCGTGCCGCGCGAAGCTCGACGACCCGCCCGCCTCCGGATAACGAACGGTGCCCTCGGCATACGTCGCCGCCGTCGCCGCGAAGATCAGGCCGCTGATGATGAAGACGATCGGCGTGAGGCCGAGCGCGATCCCGGCTGTCAGGCCGAGCGCGTAGTAGATCGACGAGCCGACGTTGCCGTAGGCGGTCGCGAAGAGCGCGGGCGCGCCGAGGACGCGTTCGAGGCCGCTGCTCTGTCTCCGCCGCCGTGGCACGACGGCGAACACTACGTCGCTCGCGGAACGGCTAGCGGAACAGCTGGTAGGGCACCGAGGAGAGGATCACGTGCCGCTCGAAGAGCAGCAGCCGCTTGATGTAGAGCGCCCGTTGATTGTGGAGCAGCCGAGCCGAGCCACGGACGACCATCTCCGGCATGACGATGTTGACCACGGTGCCCGGATCGGCGGTCAACTCACGGATGTACGCGCGGAGCGGCGTTCCGATGTCGCGGTACGGCGCGTCGCTCAGATCCAGCGGCATGGTGAGCCCGGCACGCTGCCACTCGCCTCTGAACTGGTCGGCATTGTCCGCGTCGAAGGCGAACGAGACCGCGCGGACATCCTCCACTCCCAGGGACTGCGCGTAGCTGATCGCCCGCATGGCGCCGGCATGGACGTTGGCGAGCAGCACACGGACGACGACCCGCTTGGGCGTGTGCCCCTCGGCAACCCGTTGCGTTGTGACGACGGGCACGTCGGTGACCACGACGCCCGGTTCGGAGAGGAGGCGGAGCTTGAGCCGGAAAGACGTTCGGCCGGCCGCCGAGAGGAGCGACTGACGCTTGAACTGCTCCGGGACCACGACGGTGACGAAATCGGACTCGCCGCGAGGCAGCCGCCACACCTCCTCGAGCAGCGCCTGCATCCTCCCTTCCTCCGTCGAGAGGATCTCGAGCTTCGGCTCCTCCTGGGCGAAGTCCCACCAGCGCGGGCGGATCCCAGGGTCGGTGTGCTTGCCCGGCGCGAGCAGAGCCCTGATCGGCCCTTCGTGGCTGATCGTCCGCGCGTACCAGAGAGCGCCTTCGGTCGCGACGTCGAGCGACTCCACCCAGAGCAGCACCTTGTTGGTCGGCGTCCGCGCGGTCCGCACGGCGCTGACGCCGACGCGCAAACGTCGAGCGAAGCGCCGGTAATGACGGTTGATGCCGACGAACAACAGGACGAGGAGCGGAATGGCGACGATCACGAGCCACGCGCCCTCGGAGAACTTCGACCAGATGACCACGACCGCCACCACGCCGGTCGTCGCCGCGCCGAGTGAGTTGACCGCACCGCGGTACTGCCACCCCGGGTCGCGCGTGCGCAGCCAGTAGCGCACCATGCCCGCCTGCGAGAGCGTGAAGGCCGTGAAGACCCCGACGACGTAGAGGTGGATCAGCGAGTTGACATTGGCGTGGTAGATGACGATCAACGCCATCGCGGCACCGGTCAGAACGACAACGCCGTTCGAGAAGACGAGCCGGTCACCCAGGTTCGTGAACTGCCGGGCGACGAAGCGATCCTTCGCGAGCAGCGCTGAAAGGCGCGGGAAGCCCTGGTAGGACGTGTTCGCGGCGAGCACGAGGATCGCGAAGGTGAAGACCTGGACGACCCAGTACATGAACGATCGCTGTGCTCCCCACGGGGAACGCCGCACGCGCGATCTGCGAGAGCACGGAATCGGTGGAGCTCGGACGGGCGTGCATGTGCACCGCGAGCCACGAGACGCCGAGGAAGAGACTGATTGCGATCGTGCCCAGAACGGCGAGCGTGCGCGCGGCGTTCGCAGACTGGGGACGTTTGAACGCGTTCACGCCGTTGGCGATCGCCTCGACGCCGGTCAACGCCGACGCGCCCGATGAGAACGCCCGCAGCAGAACGAGCACGCCGACGGCCCCCGCACCCGCCGCGAGCGGGTTCGGGGCGACCGCATGCGGACAGGTCCCGACCGTGCAACGCGCGATGCCCGTTCCGATCGCGATGTAGAGGGCGACGATGAAGCCGTAGGTCGGGATCGCGAAGAGGAATCCGGCCTCCTTGACGCCGCGGAGGTTGACCAGCGCGATCAGCCCGATCGCGGCCAGGGAGAGCTCGACGCGGTACGGCGCGAGCGACGAGACGGCCGAGGTGATCGCGAAGATGCCGCCGGCCACCGAGACCGCGACGGTGAGCACGTAGTCGACGAGCAGAGCAGCCGCGGCGACGAGGGACGGGACCCTGCCGAGGTTCTCCTTCGCCACGATGTACGCGCCCCCGGATTGCGCGTACGCCCGCACCGTCTGCCGGTAGGAGGCGACGACGATCGCCATCAGAATCGAGACGGCGATCGCGATCGGCAGCGTCCAGCGCAACGCGCCGAGCGAGACCCCGACCAGCACGACCATGGCGGCCTCGGTCGCGTACGCGACCGACGAGATCGCGTCCGCCGAGAAGATCGGCAGAGCGAGCGAGATCGGGAGGAGCTGGTCCTCCATCTGACCGGACGCCATCGGGCGTCCGACCACGTAGCGCTTGAGCCGAGGCACGCCCGGAGGAAGCTACATAGTCAGGCGGCGAGAGCCGGTGCCGGCCGCAGGACGATCGTCTCGGCCGGCGCGTTGGTGAGGATCCACGCGAGCTCTTTCGCGCTGAAGCCGGAGGCCGGCGCGACGATCCGCTCGAAGCTCTCGACCTCCCACAGTCGACTGAGAGCATGCGTCAGCGAGCGGCCTTTCTCGATCCTGGCGTCGACGGGCACGCCGGCGCGCAGTGCGGCGAGCTCGACAGCCTCGAGCAGCGGTACCGCCAGCGCGACCTGATCCCGCCGCGGTGCTTCCTCGGGGTACTGGAGCGGCACGACGAGGAGGTACGCCGCCACGAGCGTCGACTCCTGGGCCTTGGCGATCCGGATCGCTGCGTTCAGCACGGTCGGCTCGAGCGCACCCGAGAAGGGAACGAGGATGCGTCCTTTGCCGTCGTACTTCGCCCTCGGCCGCCGGGCGCGATACACCAGTGCGCCGGCCACCGCGGCGGCGGCGAGGACGAGGACGACGATCAGGGCCGGGATCATCCGCGCTGTTCGCGATCGGCGCGATTTGCGATCACCCGGATATCGATGCCGGGGAGCTCGCGGACGAGGGCCGAGACGAGCGAGCCGCGCAGGATCTCGCGGCGACGGCTCTCGTTCGGCGTCCCGACGAGCACGTAGGTGGAGCCGCGCTCCTCGACGACCCGCTGCACGGTGTCGACGAGGCTGTCGCCCTCCTCCTCGAGGAAGTGCGCGCCGAGAACGACGGCCAGCCGGCGCAGCGCCGCAAGCTGCACCTGCTCGTCGGCACTCAGCTCGTGGCCGCGGTGCCGCACCCAGAGCGCGTCGAGCGGCGCGCCGAGGCGCTCCGCCGAGCGCCAGGCGCGGCGGAGGATCCGCTGCGACCTCGGTTCGGGCGTGACGAGCGCGAGCACGCGCTCCGCCACGGCCTGCGCGCTGAGGGGGTCGAGCACGACGGCCTGGCGGCGCGCTCCGACGCCCTCGGCGACCTCGCGTAGTGCGAGCTCGCGCAACGCCGACAGACGGTCGGTCCGGAAGAAGTTGTCGAGCGCCACCCCCGCACGCTCGGGCGAGTAGACCTTGCCGGCGCGCAGCCGCTCCTGCAGGGCCTCGGGCGTCAGATCGACGAGCACAACCTCGTCTGCATCCTCGAGCACCTGGTCGGGAAACGTCTCGCGTACGCGAACGTCGGTGAGCTCCGCGATGGCGTCGTTCAGGCTCTCGAGGTGCTGGATGTTGACGGTCGAGATCACGTCGATTCCCGCAGCCAGCACCTCGTCGATGTCCTGCCAGCGCTTCTCGTTGCGCGCCTCCGGGACGTTCGTGTGCGCGAGCTCGTCGATCAACGCCAGCTCCGGCGCACGGCGGACGACTGCGTCGACGTCCATCTCCTCGAGCTCGAGCCCGCCGTGGCTCGAGCGGAGCCGCGGCAGCTGCTCGAGGCCCTCCGCGAGAGCGGTCGTCTCGGGGCGATCATGCGGCTCGAGATAGCCGATCACGACGTCGCGCCCGTCAGCGTGCGCCGACCGGCCTTCCTGCAGCATCCGGTAGGTCTTCCCCACGCCCGCTGCCATCCCGAGCAGGATCCGGTAGCGACCACGCATCCACGTAGCCTCTACGCCCCGAAGACGTTGTGCACGATCAGGTCGATCAGCTTGATCCCGATGAACGGCAGGATCACTCCGCCGAGCCCGTAGATGCCGAGGTTGCGGCGGAGCAGCGCAGTCGCTCCGATCGCGCGGTACTTCACGCCTTTGAGGGCGAGCGGGATCAACGCGGGGATGATCAGCGCGTTGAAGATGACCGCGGACAGGATCGCGCTCTTGGGATCGCCGAGCTGCATGATGTTCAGCCTCTGCAGAGGCCCTCGCTGCCCCGGCACGGTCGCGTACGTGTACGCGAACATCGCCGGGAGAATCGCGAAGTACTTCGCGACGTCGTTCGCGATCGAGAAGGTCGTGAGCGCTCCGCGCGTGATCAGGAGCTGCTTGCCGACCTCGACGATCTCGATCAGCTTGGTCGGGTTCGAGTCGAGGTCGACCATGTTGCCGGCCTCTTTCGCGGCGGACGTGCCGGTGTTCATCGCGACACCGACGTCGGCCTGCGCGAGCGCCGGCGCATCGTTCGTACCGTCGCCGGTCATCGCGACCATGCGGCCCTTCCCCTGCTCCTCCTTGATCAGCGCCATCTTCGTCTCCGGCGTCGCCTCGGCGAGAAAGTCGTCGACGCCCGCCTCCTGGGCGATCACTGCGGCCGTGACGCGGTTGTCGCCCGTGATCATCACGGTGCGAATGCCCATGCGCCGAAGCTCGTCGAAGCGCTCGTCCATACCGCCCTTGACGATGTCCTTCAGGTGGATCACGCCGAGCGCCCAGTTGTCGCGAGCGACGACGAGCGGTGTCCCGCCCTGCTCCGCCACCCCCTGAACGAGCCGGTCGAGGTCGGCCGGCGAGCTCCCTCCCTGCTCGGAGATGAACCGCTTCACGGCGTCGCCGGCGCCCTTCCGGATCAGCGTGCCGTTCATGTTGACGCCGCTCATCCGCGTCGTCGCGCTGAACGGGACGAACTGGTGCTCGCCGAGGATGCGCTCACGCAGGCCGAACCGGTCCTTGGCGAGCACGACGATCGAGCGTCCCTCCGGTGTCTCGTCCGCGAGCGACGCGAGCTGGGCGACCTCTGCGAGCTCGCGCTCCTCGACGCCGTCCACCGGCAGGAACTCGGACGCCTGGCGATTGCCGAGGGTGATCGTGCCCGTCTTGTCGAGGAGCAGCACGTCGACGTCGCCCGATGCCTCCACGGCACGCCCCGACATCGCGAGCACGTTCCGCTGCACGAGCCGGTCCATGCCGGCGATCCCGATCGCGGAGAGCAATGCGCCGATCGTCGTCGGGATCAGAGCCACGAGCAGGGCGATCAGCACGGTCTGCGAGGTCGAGGTCCCGGCGTAGAGCGCGTATGGACGAAGGGTCGCCACGGCCGCGACGAAGGTGATCGTCAGGCCGGAGAGCAGGATATTCAGCGCGATCTCGTTGGGCGTCTTGCGACGTTCTGCACCCTCGACGAGCGCGATCATGCGATCGAGGAAGGACTTGCCGGGCTCCTGCGTCACCTCGATCACGAGCCGGTCGGAGAGCAGCTTCGTGCCACCCGTGACCGCCGAGCGATCGCCGCCTGACTCGCGAATGACGGGTGCGGACTCGCCGGTGATCGCCGACTCGTCGACAGAGCCGACGCCTTCGATGATCTCGCCGTCCGCGGGGATGATCTCCCCCGCTTCCACGATCACCACGTCGCCGCGCTGCAGGTCGGCGGCGGGCACGGAACGACCGTCCTGCAGCGACGCGTTGGTCGTCGTGCGCGTCGCCCGCAGCGCGCTCGCCTGAGCCTTGCCGCGGCCCTCGGCGATCGCTTCGGCGAAGTTCGCGAAGAGCACGGTCAGCCACAGCCAGATCGCGATCGAAGCGACGAACCAGAGGCCGCTCGTGTCGCCGCGGGCAACGCTCAGGAAGAAGATCCCGGTCGTGATCACGCTGCCGAGCTCGACGATGAACATCACCGGGTTCCGAATCTGGGAGCGCGGATCCAGTTTCGGGAACGAATCGCGAATCGCTACGAGCACGAGCTCGCGCGAGAAGACGCTGCCGCGTGCGCGGGCCATCGCTATTTGCCTCCGACGTTGTCGAGGGCGAGATTCAGCTCGAGGACGTTGACGCCGGGCTCGCCGAGGAAGCCGAGGCTCCGGCTGTCGGTGTTGTCCTTGATCAGCTTCTGCACGGTCGCGAGCGGCAGGTGGCGGACCGCTGCGATGCGGCGAGACTGGAGTGCGGCATTCGCGGGCGTGATGTCGGGGTCGATCCCCGAGGCCGACGTCGTGACGGCATCGACCGGGATGTCTCCGATCTTCAGGCCGGGGTTGTACGGGCCCTCGAGCTTCAGGATCGCTGCCGCTGCCGCCTTGACGTTCTTGGCGAGATCGGGATTCGTCGGCCCGAGGTTCGCGAACGTCGTCGCGCCGGCGTTGTAGGCGGGCGCCGTCGCCGACGGTCGCGGGTGGAAGTACCTGGCGGCCGTGAAGCCCTGCGCAGCGAGCCGGGAGCCGACCACGACCCCGTTCCGGGTGATCAGGCTGCCGTTCGCCTTGTTCTTGAACGCGACCTGCGCGAAGCCCGTCATCGCGATCGGGTAGACGAAGCCGAAGAGCAGCGTCGCCAGCACGATCACGAGGAGGGAGCGAACGAGTGCGCGCATCAGTGCATCAGCCCCTCGACGATCGGCCCGAGCGTCAGCGCCGGGAAGATCATCAGCCCGGCTGTCAGCGCGATCACGCCGACGAGCAGGACGACGAACGTCGGCCCGTCGGTCCGGAACGTGCCGGCGGAAGCCGGCACGATCTTCTTCTTCGCCAGCGCGCCGCCGAGAGCCAGCGCGGCGATCACCGGCACGAACCGGCCCAGGATCATGGCAATCGCACCGACCTCGGCGGAGAAGCTCGTGGCGCCGAACCCGGCGAACGCGCTGCCGTTGTTGTTCGACTGTGAGTCGTAGGCGTAGAGGGTCTCGGTGAAGCCGTGAACGCCGCTGTTGTAGATCGATGCGAGCCCGGAGTGCGTCGAGATCGAGATCGCCGTCAGCGTCAGCACCATCGTCGGCACGAACAGGGCGCCGACGGCGGCGATCTTCATCTCACGCGCCTCGATCTTCTTCCCGAGCCACTCCGGCGTTCGCCCGACCATCAGACCTGCGACGAACACCGCGATCAGGATGTAGAAGAACATTCCGTACAGCCCCGACCCGACGCCCCCGAAGATCACCTCCCCGAGGAAGAGGTTGACGAGCGGCACAGCCCCACCCGCCGGTGTCTGCGCGTCGAAGCCGCCGTTGACCGAGCCGTTGGAGGCGTCGCTCGTGGCGACCGTCCAGACGGCGGTGTTCGCCTGGCCGAAGCGCACCTCCTTGTCGGCCATGTTGCCGCCCGATTGCCCACTGCCCTGGGTCAGGTTGACACCCGACTGCCGCAGCACCGCGGAACCGTGCTGCTCCGCCGGCAGGTTGACCGCGACGCCGAGTGCGAAGACCACGAACATCGAGATGAAGACCATCAAGGCGTGCCGACGGGCCAGGACGAGCTTGCCGAACATGAAGACCTGCGCGGCCGGGATCAGCAGGATCGAAAGCATCTCGAGGAAGTTCGTGAAGCCGTTCGGGTTCTCGAACGGCACCGCCGAGTTCGAGTTGTAGAAGCCGCCGCCGTTCGTGCCGAGCTGCTTGATCGCGATCTGGGAGGCAACGGGACCGCGTGCGATCGTCTGGCTGGCACCCTGCAGCGTCGTCGCGGTCGCGTGACCGTGGAACGTCTGCGGCACGCCCTGCCAGATCAGGAGCGCGGCGAGGACGATCGACAGCGGCAGGAGGATGTAGACGAGCGACCGGTAGAGATCGCGCCAGAAGTTGCCGAGCTTGTCGCTGGAGCGGCGGGCGATCCCGCGGACGACGGCGATCAGCACCGCCATCCCCACCGCTGCCGAGACGAAGTTCTGGACGGCGAGCCCGGCCATCTGCGTCAGGTACGACATCGTGTACTCACCGCCGTAGAACTGCCAGTTCGTATTGGTGATGAAGCTTGCAGTGGTGTTGACGGCGATGTGCGGTGCGACACCCTTCAGGTGATCCGGGTTCAGGAAGAGGTGCCCCTGGATGCGCTGGATGGCGTACAGGACGGCGCTGAAGGCAACGCTGAAGATCAGGACGGTCTTCGCGTACGCCTTCCAGTCCTGCTCGTCGCCACTGCCGCGGCCCAGAAGCCGCAGGAACCCGCGTTCGACAGGGTCGAGCTGCTCGCGCGAGTACGCCCGGGCCATGAAGATCCCGAGCGGGTAGCCCAGCGCGATCAGGACGAGGCAGTAGAAGACGATCTGCGCGAGTCCCTGGCCGCTCACTAGAGGCGCTCCCCGCGGAACAGCGCGTAGACGAGGTACGCCAGAACCGCGAGCGCCATCACGAGGCCGAACGCGTCACCGGCGGACATCAGACCTTCTCCATCACGTAGAGGAAGAAGAAGCAGAACGCAAAGCAGACAGCGGCGATCCCGAGCGCGGCGAGGTCGAACATCAGCGGACTTCAAGCTGGTCGAGCACGGCTTGCAGGTACGAACCGACGTCGTCGACATCGGAGAACAGGCAGCTGTCCGGGCTCGTCAGAAAGTCGTTGACCGCGAGCATCCCGACGGCGCCGACCGGCGCGTCGTCGAGCAGGCGTGCCTCGATCGCCTCGAGCAGCGCGACATGAGGGCGAAGAGCAGTGGTGTGAAGCGGCGCGGCCCCCGGCAGCTTCTTGCCGGCGATCTCACCGAGCACGCCGTGCAGCGAACGCGCGCAGAGCTTGCGCTCGCGCGGCGTCGTCAGTTCCTCGACACGCCACTGGAAGCGCGAGGCAAAGCCGTGCCGGATCCATTCGTCGGCTTCCGCCCTGGCGCGGCGGCGCTCGAGCCAGGCGCGCGGATGAGCAATCGTTGCCACGCCTTCGAAGGTACGACGGGCCGTGTCAATGCGGCCTCAAACCTCGCCGGCCGCCCCTTAAAGGTTCCTCAAGACTGAGTCGGATCGACCAGCCGGTAGCCCGCTCCGGGCTCGGTGAGCACGTAACGCGGATGCGAGGGATCCGGCTCGATCTTGGCGCGCAGGTGCGACACGTACACATGCAGGTAGTGCGCTTCGACCTGGTAGGCAGGCCCCCACACCTCCCGCAGCAGCATGCGGTGTGTGAGCAGCTTGCCGCGGTTCTGCGCGAGGAAACGCAGCAGGTCGAACTCGTGCGGGGTCAGCCGGATGCGCTCGCCGTTGCGCGTCACGAGCCGCTCCGGCACGTCGATCCGCAGCTCGCCCACCTCGATCACGGGCCCCGGCTCCGGTGCCGACCGCCGCAGCACCGCGCGCAAGCGCGCGAGCAACTCGTCGACGCTGAACGGCTTCGTCACATAGTCGTCCGCCCCCGCGTCGAGCGCCGCGATCTTCTCTCGCTCCTCCCCCACCGCGGACAGCACGATCACCGGGGCGTCCGTCCACGTGCGCAGCTCGCGGCACACGTCGGTGCCACTGCCGTCCGGCAGCACGAGATCGAGGATCACGGCGGCGGGCGGATGTGCAGCGGCCGCTGCGAGAGCTCCTTCGGCCGTGTCGGCGGTGTCGACCTCGAAACCGGCGCCCCGCAGCGTCGTGCCGAGCGCACGCAGGATCTGCGGCTCGTCGTCGACCACCAGGACCCGCTGCTTCATGCGGGCAGCTCCGCCGTCACCTCGACGACGGGGAGCGCGAGCGCGAACGTCGCGCCCTGGCCGGGCCTCGACTCGGCCCAGACGCGGCCCCCGTTTGCGGCAGCGAACCCGCGCGCGATCGCAAGTCCCAATCCGGCGCCCGAGCGCTGGTCGCCGTCCCGGCGATAGAACGGCTCGAAGACCCGCTCGAGCTCGCTCGAGTCGAGCCCCGGCCCCTGGTCGACGATCCGAACGATCGCCTCCTGCCTGGTGGCGGTGATGCGCACGTGAACGCGAGCGGAGGACGGGGAGAACTTCAGCGCATTCTCGACCAGATTCGCGACGACCCGCTGAATCTGGATCGGGTCGACGCTGACGAGCGGAGCCTCACCGGCGACGTCCACACGATCGTGACCGGGCAGATCCCCGACCGCCTCCCGAACCAGATCGTCGAGCGCCCACACCTCCGCCTCGGGCTCGGCACCACCGGCCTCGAGCCTCGAGAGGTCGAGCAGGTCGCCGACGAGCCGTCCGAGCCGCTCGGCGTCGACAGCGATCGTGTCCAGCAGCACCCGGCGATCGTCGTCGCTGAAGACGAGCGTCTCGCTGCGAAGCGCACCGATCGCCGTCGTGATCCCCGTGAGCGGCGACCGCAAGTCGTGCGAGACCGCTCGCAGCAGCGCGGTCTTCACGAGGTCGCTGCGCCGGAGCGCTTCGGCCTCCAGCGCCTCCTGCTCCAGGTGGCTGCGGTCGAACGCCACGGCGAGCAGTGCTGCGAGCGCCGGCAGGAATCGGTGGCGAACCCCGAGATCGGGGTCGGCGTCGGCCGGCACGTAGAGCGTGCCGACGGCTCGGCCGTCCACCTCGAGCGGAATCGGCGCGTCCGCCCCACGGCGCCGACGCGTGCCGAGCTCGATCTCGGCGCGCGAGATGCCGAGCACGCCCGCCGCCTGCATCCCCACCCAGCCCAGCTCGCTGTCCAGAGGCTGCCCGCCGAGCAGGTGCCCGGCGATCTCCGCCAGCAGGGACGACTCCCGCTCGCGCTGCTCGGCATCCGCCGCCCGCCGCCGCGACCTGCTCGCCAGCTCGCTGACGACGAGCGCCGTCACGGAGTAGACGGCCAGCGCGAACCAGTTCGCCGAGTCCTGCAGCGTCAACGTGTGCCTCGGCGGCAGGAAGAAGAAGTTGAAGGCGAGCATGCTCGCGACGGCCACCGGCAGCGACCAGTAGGTGCCCCAGGCGACCGCCACGGGCAGGACCGCGAAGATGTAGAGGACGCCGAGGCTGACCGTCGGCGCGAAGGGCTCGAGCACCCAGACGAGCAGCGTGGTGACGGTCACGGCGGCGATGGAGCCCGCGAGCTTCACGACCATCCCGGGACGGTAACCCCTCAGAACAACGTGCGTTCGCTGCACGGCCGGCTCAAAGGCCGAAGACCGTGCCGAGTGTGACAAGAAGCAGCAGCACCGAGAGCGTCGAGGTCGCGAGCACGGTGCCGCCGGCGAGCACGTTGAACGTGCGGGTGTTGGCGTAGCTGCCCATCAGCTCCCTGTTCGAGGCCAGCTTCCAGATGAAGAAGAGCGTGATCGGCAGCAGCGCACCGTTGACGATCTGGACGAACACGAGCAGGGAGATGACCGGCAGCCCGGGGATCAGCGCAACTGCCGTGCCGATCACGATCAGGACCGTGATCACTCCGACGAAAACAGGGGCTTCCCGCGGCCTGCGCGAAATCCCCTTCTCGTACCCGAACGTCTCCGCGACGACGTACGCGGCGGTGACCGGCAGGATCGCGGCAGCGAGCAGGCTCGCGCCGAGCAGCCCGACGGCGAAGAGGATCTCTGCGTAGCGGCCGGCGAACGGAGCGAGCGCCTTCGCAGCGTCGGCGGCACTTCCGATCGTGTGATCTCCGTGGACGTAGAGCGTGGCGCCGGTGGCGATGATGATGAACATCGCCACGAGGTTCGCGAAGATCGACCCGGTCACGACCTCGGCACGCTCGGGGCCGAGATCCTCCGGGCCGATGCCGCGCTCGACGACCGCAGACTGCAGATAGAGCTGCATGAACGGCGTGATCGTCGTTCCCGCGGTCGCGACGAAGAGCAGCAGGTAGGCGGAGCTCATCTGGACGTGCGGCACGACGATCGCCTTGCCGACGTGGCCCCAGTTCGGGCGGGCGAGGATCGCGGCGATGGGATAGGCGAAGAACGGCAACGTCATCAGGACGAAGATCCGCTCGGCGCCCCGGTACGACCCGCGGACGAGCAGCAGCCAGACGAGGAGCGCCGCGACCGGGATCGAGAGGTACTTGGGGACATGGGCGAGGCTCAAGGCGGCTCCGATGCCGACGAACTCGCTGATGCAGATGCCCAGGTTCGCGATCAGCACCGAAAGCGTGGCGAACGCCGACCAGCGGATCCCGTAATGCTCACGGATCAGCTCCGCCAGGCCCTTGCCGGTGACCGCCCCCATCCGGGCGGCCATCTCCTGGACGACGATCAGCGACACCGTGATCACGACCATCATCCAGAGCAGGTCGTAGCCGAACTTCGCGCCGACGGACGCATAGGTGGCGACGCCGCCTGCGTCGTTACCGGCGTTCGCGGCGATCAGGCCAGGGCCGAGAAACGCGAACAGAGGAAGTAGGCGCCGGGAGGTGCGGCTACGCGGACGAAGCCGCGGCCGTGCCCAGAGCGCGCGCTCGCGCAGGCGCCCGATGACAGCGCGGACTCGGCGCGTCATCGACTTCGAGTGCTAGGAGCAGGGCTTCCACGGCCGCGGCATTCTACGCCACTGCCGGCGCGGACCGGTCAGTCGTCGCCGAACAGATGGAAGTGGCGGCGCCAGCCCTGTGGGAGGACGAGCTCGAGCACGTCGTCGACGGTGATCACGCCCATCACGCGGTCCTCGTCGTCGACCACGGGAACGACGCTGAGGTCGTAGTCGGTCATCAGACGAGCGACCTCCTCGAGCTCGGCGCCCGCCTTGACGCTCTTCGCTGCAATCGCGACCTCGCCGACCGGAATCGCAGCGTCAGCCCGAAGCAGATCGGCGAGCGCGATCGCGCCGTCGAGCCGCTTGTGCGCATTCATGAGGAAGATCCAGGCGAGCGAATCTGCCGAGCACGACGAGCGCATCACGCGGTCGATCGCCTCGGCCTTCGTCGCCGTGCGATAGAGACAGACGAAGTCGGGCGACATCAATCCTCCGGCCGTGGCCGGGTCGTAGCCCATCAGCGCTCGGATGCGCCGCAGCTGAACCGGAGGCAGGAGTCGCACGACGTCCTCCCGGCGCTCCTCCGGGAGCGCGGCGAGCAGGTCGGTGGCGTCGTCGGTCTCCATATGGGCAAGGACGTCCGCGATCTCCTCGTCACTCTTGTCCTCGATGAACTCGACCTGGTGCTGGAGGTTCAGCTCCTCGAACACGTCGGCCTGCAACGCCGGGTTCTCGCCAACCGCATCGATGATCTCTTCGCCCTCATGATGGGAGGCCGCCTCGACCAGGTCGGCGAGCTCCGCCGGATGAAGCCGCGCCAGCTTCGGATGCGGAATGCGCAGCCGAACCGTGGGCACGTGACCCGTGAACGGCTCGACGCTCGCCCAGTCCAGGAACTCGCCCGGAGCGATCCTGCCCGAGAGCACCCTGGGGACGAGCCTGCGGGCGATCCCCCGCATGCGGACGTCGACCCCGACCACCCGGTACCAGCCCTCGAGCCGGGTGATCTCGATCTCGTTCGCCCGCACGAGACGCGCGCCGTCGATGTTGATCAGCTGACGGTCGAGCACGTCCTTCTTCAGCAGCACCTCCTGCGAGCGGCGCTCGAAGGGCTGCAGGTCCAGTTGCGCGACCGTGAGTGTGGCCCGGCCGTGCTCGATCTCCACAGCCGCCTCGGCCGGAACGAACACCTGCCGTCCGGCGACCGTCGCGAGGATGCCGCTGACCGGCGGATACTCGTCGTCGCCGAGGCGGACGATCAGGTCGTCGACACGACCGAGCTTCCGTCCCGTCCCGTCGATCAGATCCGAGCCGACGATCAGCGACAGGTGCAGCACGCGGGGGATCACAGCGGCGGGACTGTCCATGCGCGAAGGATAGAACGCTGCGCGGGGGCCGAGCCCCCGCGCAGCGTCGAGTCATTTCAGCCGTGGATCGAGATGAGCAGCGGAATGATCAGGATCGCGACGATGTTCGTGATCTTGATCATCGGGTTGATCGCCGGGCCTGCCGTGTCCTTGTACGGGTCGCCGACGGTATCGCCGGTGACGGAGGCGGCGTGTGCCTCCGAGCCTTTGCCGCCGTAAGCGCCGTCCTCGATCGACTTCTTCGCGTTGTCCCAGGCGCCACCGCCGGAGGTCATCGCGATCGCGAGGAAGAGCCCGGTGACGATCGTTCCGATCAGGAGACCGCCGAGCATCTTGACGCTGATGATCCCGACCACGATCGGGAACCCGATCGGGATCAGCGCCGGCGCGAGCATCGACTTGATCGCCGACCCGGTGACGATGCTGACCGCGCGGCTGTAGTCGGGCTTCTCGGTGTAATCCATGATCCCGGGGTGCTCGCGGAACTGGCGCCGCACCTCCTGCACGACCAGCCCACCCACGCGGCCGACCGCCTGCATGGCAAGCGACGCGAAGAGGAACGGCATCAGGCCGCCGAGGAAGAGGCCCGAGATCACCCAGGGATCGGAGAGGGTGAAGATCGTCGGGAGCCCCTGCTCGGTGAGCCCGGTCGTGTACGAGTCGAACAGGATCAGCGCGGCCAGCGCGGCCGAGCCGATCGCGTAGCCCTTCGTCACGGCCTTGGTCGTGTTCCCGACCGCGTCGAGCGGGTCGGTGATCGCGCGAACGCCCTCGGGCAGATCCGCCATCTCGGCGATCCCGCCCGCGTTGTCGGTGACCGGGCCGTACGCGTCGAGCGCGACGATGAGACCGGTCATCGAGAGCTGCGCCATCACGGCGACGCCGATGCCGAACAGACCGGCGAAGTGATGCGCGACGAGAATGCCGGCAACGAGCACGATCACAGGAGCAGCCGTTGCCTGCATGCCGATCGCGAGGCCTTCGATGATGTTCGTCGCGTGGCCGGTCTGCGACGCCTTGGCGATCGCCTTGACCGGATTCCAGCGCGTACCGGTGTAGTACTCGGTGATCGCGACCAGCAGAAAGGTGACGACGAGACCGACGATCGCCGACAGGTACAGGTCGGTGAACCCGTACCGGCCTGTGTCGAAGCCCATCGTGACCGGGATGAAGCCGAGCGCCGACAGGATCGTCGCGGCCAGCACTGCCTTGTAGAGCGCGTTGATGACCGCGTTGTCGCCCTTGCCGAGCCGCGCGAAGAACGTGCCGAGCACGGATGCGACCGCGGAGACGCCGCCCAGCGCGAGCGGGTAGAGGTAGAGCTTCGCATCCGGGAAGTGCGTGCCGAGGAGCATCACGGCGACGGCCGTCACGGCGTACGTCTCGAACAGGTCGGCGGCCATGCCGGCGCAGTCGCCGACGTTGTCGCCGACGTTGTCGGCGATCACGGCCGCGTTCCGCGGATCGTCCTCGGGGATCCCGGCCTCGAGCTTGCCGACGAGGTCGGCGCCGACGTCCGCGGCCTTCGTGAAGATGCCGCCCCCGAGCCGTGCGAACACGGAGATCAGCGAGCCGCCGAATGCGAGCCCGACCAGGTCGTGGATCGCGGAGGTCGGTGAGTTGTTCAGCGCTGCTGTCAGGAACCAGTAGTACCCGGAGACGCCGGCGAGCCCCAGCCCGACGACGAGCAGTCCGGTCACGGAGCCTGCGCGGAAGGCGACGTTCAGCGCCGGGGCGAGCCCGTTGCGGGCAGCCTCGGCCGTGCGGGCGTTCGACCGCACAGCCACGTTCATCCCGATGAAGCCGGCTGCCGCCGAGAGCACGGCGCCGATGAGGAAACCGAACGCGGTGCCCCAGCCGAGCTTGTCGTAGACCCCGAGCAGGATGAACGGCGCGATCGCGACGATCGCGATCGTCTTGTACTGCTTCTTCAGATACGCCGCGGCGCCCTCCTGGACGGCCGCGGAGATCTCCCGCATCCGCTCGTTTCCGGCCGGCTGCTTGAGCAGCCACCAGATCAGGTACAGCCCGTACGCCACGGCCACGCCGGCACCGACGAGGCCGACGAGCACGGCGTGATGCATGAACCAATCCATCCGTTTCGCTCCCTCACAAAGTCAAGCGCCGAAGGGCTTCGGCGCGGGCGATTATGTATCACAAGCTCCGGGGAGCCTAGATGGTAGATCGGTAAATGCCGTCGTTGCGGGGAGGGCCTGCACCAAGCAGCGTGGACGGATCGATCGGTGCCAAGGCCGGTGGGCCTTGGTGCCGGGCGAGCCGGACGCGATGCGCCGCGTGCAGGCCCCCAGCCGCGACGGCGTCAATTTGTCGATCAACTATCTAGGGGTTCACCGCGTCGGAGTAGGCCACCTGCAGCCGCGTCAGGGCCAGGGCGAGGTCGTCGGCCAGCTCGCCCTCCAGCTGCGGCACGAGGGCTGCCAGGGCGTCGATCGCCTTGCGCGCCTCCGGGAAGTCCTTTCGCTCCAGCTTGGCGTAGGCCAGGCTCGCGATCGTCGAGGCGGCCGAGACGAGGAATTGCTCGACGCTGAACGAGGCCAGCTGCTCCTGCAGCGCCTCGACGTCGATCTCGCCGTTCGGCTCGTCAGCCATCGGATCTCGTCCCGGCCGGCTCTCCGATGCGCACCTGCTCGGAGTAGATCTCCTCCAGCGAGGCGCCCTCGTCGAACCGGGCGATCTGGCGCTCGGCGGCGTTCCGAGCCGGGATGTTCAGGAACGCCGCTGCACCGATCTCACCGGCGACGGGCGCCACCCATTCGAGCAGCTGCTCGATCCTTGCCCGTGCGTGCACCTGCTCACCGCGATCGAAGTCGAGCAGCTCGCCCGACAGGCCGTATCGGATCGCCCGCCACATGTTCTCCTCCAGCAGGCGGTTCGGCAGGCTCGGCAGCGCTTCCCCCTCGTCGATCGCGCGGGCGCACCGGACGGCCAGGCTGTAGCAGAACGCTGCGAGCGATTGTGCCTCCGCTAGATCCGGCTGCCCGTCTGCGATGCGAATCTCGATCGTCGGATACGCCAGATGCGGGCGGACGCTCCACCAGATCTGCGTGTGCTCGGTGATCGAACCGGTCCGATAGAGGAACGCGACGTAGTCCTCCCACCCGCGCCAGTCGCCGTAGGCGTCCGGGATGCCGCAGCGCGGGAACATGCGGGTGAAGATCTCGGTGCGCGCCGAGTGCAGGCCCGAGTTGACCGATTCGACGAACGGCGAGCTCGCCGAGAGCGCGAGCACCTCCGGCAGGAAGTTGCGCAGGGCGTCGTGTACCGCGATCGCGCGATCCGCTCCGGCGATCCCCACGTGCAGATGGAGGCCGAAGGTGTTGTTGCGCCACACGACGTAGCGAAGCAGCTCGTCGTTTCGACGGTAGTGCGGCGTGTCGATGATGCGCTGGTCCTGCCAGCGGCTCCACGGATGCGTCCCGGTGCCGCCGAGCGCAAGCTGCAATTCGCGCGCGACGCCGTGGATCTGGCTGCGCCGCTCCTGCATTGCAGCGGCAGCCTCGCCGAAGTTCTCGCACCTCCCTGTGCGCACCTCGATCTCGGAGGCGATCAGCTCACCGACGACGTTCGGTGCAAGATCGGTCTCGAGCGCTGCGGCGTAGATCTCCTCGAACCGATCGGTGAGCGCCAGCGTGTGCGAATCGAGCAGAGCAAACTCCTCTTCGACGGCCAGCGTGAAGTCGGTGCCGGCCTCGAAGTCGTCGCGGCTCTGCGCGATCAGCTCTTGCCAGGAGACGCGTTGCTCGTCGCCCATTCGCGCAGAGGGTATCCGTGCGGGACGGCTAGAAGGGTGCGAGCAGACGCTCCGCGATGCTCCGCCAGGACCAGCGCTCGACGACCGCCTGCCGCGCGGCCCGCCGCAGAGCTTCGCGGTCGACCGGGGAAAGTGCGAGGAGCTCGCCGAGCTTGCGCGCGAGGTCGGCGGCATCACCGGTCTCGAAGGACGCGAGGTGCCGGAGGTGCGCGGGATATTCCTCCTCCAGCCCGGCCGCCACTTCTGCGAGCCCCGAGTGTCGGGCGACGAGTGGCGGTGAGCCCGCCGCCGCGGCCTCGGCGGCGACCATTCCGAACGCCTCGGGAAAGATCGAAGGAACGACGGTCGCGTCGGCGAGCGGCAGGAGATGAACCAGGTGACGGTGCTCCAACGGGCCTGTGAATAGCGTGCGAGGCGGCGCTGCCGCCTCGAGCACGCTGCGGTAGGGCCCGAAGCCGACGACGACGAGGCGCGCATCGATCGCCTTCATCGCCTCGAGCAGCACCTGCACGCCCTTCTGCTCGATCAGCTTGCCGAAGTAGACGACGAGCGGCCCCGGCTCTCCGAGGAACGCGGCGAGCCGGTCGGCGTTGCCGTCATCCGGCAGGCGCTCATCACCGCCGTTCGGCGGATCCGCACGCGCCTCCGCCAGCAGGTTCGCGAGTGCATGGTCCCGGTCTTGCAGCCTGAACTTTTCGACGTCGACGCCCGGTGGCACCTCCACCACCCGCTCAACGTGTCCCACGACATCCTCGAGCACCTCGCGAATGTGCTCCGACCCGACAAACGTCACCTCCGCACCTGCGAGCGCCGCTCTGGCCCACTCGCCGAGCTCCGGGCGGCCGCGCATCGAGTACTCCAGCTCGGAGCCGTGCGCCTTGACGCGGAACGGTGCACCACTCGCAGCTCCGACCGGGCCGCCCATCAGCACATGGTTGGCGAACACGAGATCGGCGGGCAGAAGCTCCCGCAACGCGGCCGCGTTCGCTTCGACGTATGCACGTCGTTCGTCCTCGGTGAAATCCTGGAGGAACTTCGGCTTGAGCCCCTCGTAGTGGTCCATGACGAAGGTGGGCAGCAGGCCGCCCGGGAGATCGACCGCGACCGTCCTCGCGCCGCCGAGGTCGTATTGCTCGGGCGCTCGCTCCTGCGAGACGACGACGACGTCGTGCCCCGCGCGGCTCCACTCGCGCGCCAGCGCGCGTGAGTAGACGTTCGACCCGGTCCCGCCGAGGAGGTAGCCGTGCCAGAGCAGGATCCGCATCGACGGAACGCTACTCGCAAGACCTGTCCTGAACCTGATTCGGCGCAGCCGAACCAGGTTCACGGGTTTGGACCTACCGCTCGCCTCTCGAGAGACTCGCGAACCAGATTCAGAGAGCGAATCTGGTTCGGTTTCGGGAGAGACGGCCTAGGCCAGGTGGAAGTACAAGGCGTGCAACAACTCGACCGCGGGGTTCGAGGTGTGCACCGTCACGTCGCTCGGAACGTCCAGCAGCCCCTCGGAGTAGTTGAAGATGATCCGCACACCGGCGTCGACGAGATCGTCGGCCACCTTCTGGGCGGCTCCGGCCGGCACCGCGAGGACGCCGACGACGATGTTCTTGTCGCGCACGATGTCCTTGAGCCTGCGCTCGTCCTCGACGGTCGTACCGCCGACGTCAGCGCCGATCACGTCGGGGCTCGAGTCGAAGACCGCCGCGATGTTGATGCCGTGCTCGGCGAAGATCGGAGAGCTGGCGATCGCCTGGCCGAGCCGGCCGGCGCCTACGAGCGCGATGTTGTGCTGGCCTTGCGTGCGGAGGATCTTGCGAATCTCGGAGAGCAGAGAGTCGATCGAGTAGCCGACGCCGCGCTTGCCGAACTTCCCGAAGTTCGAGAGATCCCGGCGGATCTGGGTGGCATTGATGCTCGTGTAGTCGGCGATCTCCTGCGAGGAGATGCGGTCCTTCCCCATCTTCTTGGACTGGGTCAGCACCTGCAGGTAGCGCGAAAGGCGGGCTGCGACCCCGACCGTGAGCCGGTCGGGAGCGTCGCCTGGAACGGGACTTTGCAACATCACGAGCGCATTGTGCCCAAGGCTCGCCTACGCTCGTACGGTTGTCACAAACTAGGGCGCTTGTGACACTTTTCGGCGCAGGGCCGCCTCGTCGACGTAGTAGACAAACGCCCGCTCGCCGTCGATCTCGACGACCGGCAGCCATTCGCGGTAGCGAGCCTCGAGCACGTCGTCGCCCGTGATGTCGACCGCCTCGTACGGCACACCGACACGATCGAGCACCCCGCGGGCCCGCTCGCAGAGCGAGCACTCGCGCCCGGTGAAGAGCATCACTTTCACGGTTCTCCGCCGTTTGTCAGGGGTACAGGCCGCGCGTGATGGTCGCTTCGGCGACACGTTGCACGGCCAGACCGTATGCGGCCATCCGCATCGAGACCTTACGGTCGGTGAAGGTCGCCCACGTCTCGTCGAACGCGCGGCGCACGATCTCGTTCAGCCGGGCGTTGACCTCGTCTTCCTTCCAGAAGTACTCCTGCAGCCCCTGGACCCACTCGAAATAGGAGACGACGACCCCGCCTGCGTTCGCGAGCACGTCCGGGAGGATCAGGACGCCGTTCGACTCGAGGATGTCGTCGGCGGCGGGAGTGAGCGGCCCGTTCGCCCCTTCGACGATCACCTTCGCCTTCACGTCGGCGGCATTCTCCTCGGTGACGACCTGCTCGAGCGCACACGGAGCAAAGACGTCGCAGTCGAGCGTGATGAGCTCCTCGTTCGTGATGCGCTCGGCGCCTTTCAGCTCCGAGAGCGCGCCACCCGAGCGCTTGTGCGCAAATGCGGCCGCCACGTCGATGCCGTTCGCGTTGTGCACACCCCCGGTCGAATCGGAGACCGCCACGACCCGGGCGCCGAGCTCGCCGACGAACTTGGCGAAGAACGAACCGACGTTGCCGAAGCCCTGGACGGCGACGCTGACACCGTCCATCGAACGGTCCTGCTTCTCCAGGGCCGACTGGAGGCAGAAGACACCGCCGCGCGCGGTCGCCTCCTCGCGGCCGAGCGACCCACCGATCGCCAGCGGCTTGCCGGTCACGACACCCAGCACCGAGTGACCCTTGTTCATGGAATAGGTGTCGAAGATCCAGGCCATCGTCGCGGCGTTCGTCCCGACGTCCGGCGCGGGGATGTCCTTCTCCGGGCCGATCTCGTTGATGATCTCGGACGTGTACCGGCGCGTCATGCGCTCGAGCTCGCCGGGCGACATCTTCTTCGGGTCGCAGCACACGCCGCCCTTCGCCCCGCCGAACGGAAGCCCCATCAACGAGCACTTCCACGTCATCCACATGGCGAGCGCCTTGACCTCGTCGAGCGTGACGTCCGGGTGGTACCGGATGCCCCCTTTCGAGGGGCCCCGCGAGACGTTGTGCGTGACCCGGAAGCCCTGGAACGCGCGAACAGAACCGTCGTCGAGAGACGTCGGGATCGACACCTCGACGGCCTTCTTGCACTCCTGCAGGACGTTGACGAGCTGCTCGTCGATGCCGAAGGTGTCGGCGACCTTGTGGAGCTGCTGTTGCGCAAGCCGGAACGGGTTCTCGCGCAGGTGGGACTCGGGGGCCACAGCGGCCATCGAGGGACCAGCCTACTCCACTTTGAAGGAGACCTGCGCGCGGTCCGGCTTCGCGTCGAGCGGCAGGGTCGGCCAGGCGGCGAGGCGCAGTTCGTAGGAGCCCGCGCGCAACCTCGCGCTCGTCGGCCCGCGCCCGGTGATGCCGAAGCTGTACGAGCCGGGCAGCAGGTCTCGCAGACGGGCCATCACGCCGAGGTACTTGCCGCTTGCCGAGTAGAGGAGGATGTCCAGGCGGGAGACGGCCTGGATCTGCAGGCCGCCGTCGTGCACCAGGCTCCCGGCCTGCACGCTCAGAATCGCGGGATCGGTGTCCGACGGCGCGAACGACGGGCGGTCGATGGTGACCGGGCCGAGCAGCGACTCAGGCACGCTCCCGAAGCCGAGCGCCCACGGGACGCGGAGCGGTTCGGAGCCCGCGGGTGCGATCTGCACCACCCCCGTTGCGATCCGGGCATCCGGGGCCGCGGCGGCGCGCACGGTCACCTGGATGCGTGCGGCCCGACCGACGCGCAGGACGAGGTGGTTCGGCACCACGGTGAACCGGAGCGCCTCCGACTCTCCTCCGGCGACGGCACTGATCGAGAGCTGCAAGCGCCTGGTCGACACGTTGCGCACGACGAGAAAACGGGTGGCATGCCAGTGAGCGCCCTGCCAGAGCCCGAACCCGAGACTCGTCGGCTGGGCCGCGACCTCTCCCACGGCGGAGGCGCCGAGCCGGAATGTGCCGGCTCCGACCGCAGTGGGGGGTGCACGCCCCGCCTGCGCGTATCCCACGAGGAGGCTGTCGAGCGAAGCCCCGTCCAGTGCGGGCCTCATCTGAGCGAGGAGCGCAGCGCCCCCGGCGACCGTCGCCGCGGCACCGCTCGTGCCGTTGACGGTCCCGTAGAGCGGGGAGCCGTCCGAAGCGGCTCCCGGCTCGGCCGTTGCGAGCGCGATCCCCGGCGCGGCGACGTTCGGCTTGATGCCGCTGTCGAAGGCGAGGCCGAGTGACGAGAAGCCTGCCACCTGCCCGCGCGCGGCATTCGTGTCGACGTGCTCGGCGCCGATCGCGATCCCGACGTCGAGCCCGGCGCGCCGGGCAGCGAGCAACTCGACCGCCGCCGCCGTGGGAATGACGACCACGGGCGCGGTCTCGTCCTCGGCCACACGCAGCGACCCCGGCGGGAGCGAGGCACCGTAGAGGACGACGGCAGAAGCTCCGGCGCGGGAGGCCGCGAGCGCGGCTGCCTGGGGATCGGCGCCTGCCTCGACGACCACCGCCCGCCCCGCGACGATGCTGAGGCCCTTCGCGTTGAAGTAGTCGACGCTCTGCGATCCGGCGAGACCCTTCGTCGAGCGGGGAGTCGCAACGCGGAGGCTCAGCGAATGGCGCGGCGCGACGGCGCCGAGCAGCGGCATTTGCTGGTCGAGGATCACGTCGAGGCCGCGGCGCAGGACCACGCGAACGTGCGGCAGATCGGCTCGCGAGTCGGTGGCGCCCACTGCGAGCGCGCCGGGCGCGCCGGCCGGCCCGGCGATCGAGCCGAACATCGGCCCCGCGTTGCCGTCGTTGCCGGCCGGCGCGACGACCACGGTGTTCAGGTCGAGCGCCCCCTGGACGGCCTGAGCCTCGGGCCCGTCGGTGAACGCCGCGTACGGCTCGGCCACGCCGAGGAGAGCAACGCGCACAGCGTCGTGCGTGTCGCCGTCTCCGTTCGGATCGACCGCCCGCTCGAGGCCGGCGATCACCTGATCCGTGCGGGCGAACACGACATCGTGCCCGTCTGCGGCGGTCTGCCAGCCCGCAACGCGGATCGGCAGAACGGTTGCCCCGGGCGCGACGCCGTGCAGGCCGGCAGGCCCGCCGGAGCCGACGAGGATGCCTGCCATCTCGGTGCCGTGGCGCTCGATCTGAGCTGGATCCTGAGGATCCGAGCGGGCCGCCGCGTCGTCGCCCTGGCCGACGATGTCGATGCCCGGGAGCACTCTGCCGCGGAGGTAGGGATGAGATTCGTCGACGCCGGTGTCGAGGAGCGCGATCGTGACGCCGCGCCCGTCGAAGCCCGGCAGCTCGGCGGTGGGGCGATGCCCGCTCGCCGGCCCGAACTCCTTGGAGGCGAGCAGCTGTTCGGAGATCGAAGCGGGGAACGCGGCACGTACGGGGAACACCCCCGCCACCTCGGGCAGTTGGCCGAGCAATGAGATGGCCCGCGGATCGAGTGAGGCCGCGAAGCCGTCGATCACTCGTGCGTACGTGTAGTCGGGTCGCACGATCACGCCGAGCGACGCCAGCTTGGTCAGCACCTCCTGCTGGGCTGCGAACGCCTGGGTCGCCCACGAGCGCTCCTGCGCCTCGGTCGCATAGCGCACCCGCGCGAGCCGTTCGGCCACAGACGGAGTGTTGAGCAGGACGATCGACCGCTGGCCCGCGAGCGTCGCGGCACGCGGCTCGCCGACGAGCCCGAGCCAGCTGACTGCCGTCTGCCTGGTCGTCGTCTCGCGACCGCGGGCGGTGACGGTCGCCCCAAGCAGGATCACCAGAGCGGCCGCTCCCAGGACCGCGGCGCTACGCAGTGGGATGCGCATCGAGCGAAAGGTAGTCGGGATAGGGGACGGGGTCGGCGTAGCGGGCGGCCGACGCGATCATCGCGGCGTTGTCGGTACAGAGCGCCGGCGGCGCCAGAGCCGCGCCCGGCAACGCCGCTCGAAGCTCCGAATTCGCCGCGACGCCGCCCACCACGGCGACTCGGGCGGCGCCTGTGGCCTCGAGCCGCTCGACGAGCGCCCGCACGATCGCGCGCTGGTAGCTCGCGGCGAGATCGGCCCGCCGGGCTGCGAGCTCCGCGGGGGCGAGGTCGCGTACCCGATAGAGCAGGGCCGTCTTGAGCCCGGAGAACGAGAAGTCGAGGCCCGGCACGCGTGCGACCGGAAAGTCGTACGCCTTGGGGTCGCCCTGCGCTGCGAGCGCGTCGATCTCCCGGCCGCCCGGATAACCGAGGCCGAGCAGCCGTGCGCCCTTGTCGAAAGCCTCGCCGGCAGCGTCGTCGAGGGTCGTCCCCAGCACGCGGAACCCACCCCGTTCCTGAACGTCGACGAGCATCGTGTGCCCGCCGCTCGCAAGGAGACAGGTGAAGGGCGGCTGCAGATCGAGCGGCTTCAGATAGAGAGACGCGACGTGGCCGTGCAGGTGGTTGACGGGGATGAGCGGCAATCGCCACGCCCACGCAAGCGCCTTCGCCGCAGAGACGCCGACGAGCAGCGCGCCGATCAAACCGGGCCGCGCAGTGACGGCGACAGCGTTGATCTGGGTATCCCCGATCGCCTGCCTGATCACCGGCGCGATCAGCTCGAGGTGCCTGCGACTGGCGACCTCGGGCACAACCCCACCGAACCTTGCGTGCAGCTCGTCCTGAGACGCGACCACACTGGACGCAATTTCGCCGTCGTCGGTCACGAGCGCCGCGGCGGTCTCATCGCAGCTCGTCTCGATGCCCAGGATCAAGGCTGCCGCGCGTCACGCCACATGATGAGGGCGTCCTCGCGATTGTCCGTGTAGTACCCGCGGCGGACACCGCGTGGTTCGAATCCCAGCTGCTCGTAGAGCCGGATTGCGCCGTCGTTGGAGATCCGCACCTCGAGCGTGTACCCGCGCCGTTCGTCGTCGCGGGTCAATTCGAACAACCGCTCGAGCAGGGCCGTCGCGACGCCTCGGCGCTGATGATCCGGGTCGACGGCGACGTTCATCACGTGCCACGCGTCGACGTAGCGCGAATTGATCACGTACCCCACGAGATCGCTCCCGTCGAACGCGCCGAGACAGATCGACGTCGGCTTCGCGAGCTCCGACGCGAACATCGAGCGCGACCACGGCGTCGGATACGCGCGCTGCTCGATGCTCTCGATCGCATTCACGTCCGCCAGGTCGAGCGGCCGGATCTCGAGCGCGACGGCGGTCACGCGTGAGCCTTCGCATCGGGATCCCGGACGTAGAGCGGCTCGACGAGCCCGGCCGCGCCAAATGCCCCGGCCCGCTCGACGAGCAAGAACGGGTCTGGCAAATGGGCCGGGTTGCCGTCCGCCGGAATCGTCGCGCCGCGTTCCTCGAAGAGCTCCCGATAGCGGATTGCACCGTCTCCGACGAGTGTTTGACCGGCGACGTCGAGTTCCTCGGGTTTGCAGACGCGCGGCCCGGTGGTGAAGACCTCGCCGCGCCGAGCGTCGAGCACGGGCGTCCCGGTCGCAAAGGCGTCGAGAGTCGACGCGCCGGCGACCGGCACGTCGAGCGCGAGCGCGAGCGTGCGTGCGATCGCGAGGCCGATGCGGATGCTCGTGAAGCTGCCGGGCCCGCAACCGACGACGATCCCCTCGATCGCACTCGGGTCGTCGACCAGCCCGTCGACCGCGACCAGCAGGTCGCCGGCGCGCGCGGCGCGGCCACGCCGGTCGGGTGTGACTGCGCAGACGGCCCCGAAGCTCGTGGCGGTGTCAAAGGCCAAGATCACTGTCGATCCTCACGTTTCGATGTGACTCGTCGACGTGCTCGAGCGTAACGACAGCGCGGGCCTCCGGGAGCCAACGTCCGCCGTGCTCCGGCCACTCGACGAAGGCGATCGTGCCGTCGAAATAGGGCTCGAGGTCGCCCCACTCCTCCGGATCGAGCCCGTCGACGCGATACAGGTCGAGATGGGCGACGGGCACGTCTGCTTCATAGCGATGCCCGATGGTGAACGTGGGGCTGGAGACCGGCTCGGTGACCCCGAGCGCCCGTGCGGCCCCGCGGACGAACGTCGTCTTGCCGGCACCGAGCTCTCCGGAGATCGCGACGACGTCGCCGGCGTCGAGCAGGCGCGCCAAGTCGGCGGCGAGGGCCTCGGTGGCCTCGGGTGAGCTCGTGACGGTCTGCATCGTTCACACATGGTGTCCGACACGGAGGGGGTGTGGGGCACCTCTCGGCTAGAAGAGGCCGAGCTGGGTCGGCTGCTCGGGCGCAGAAACAGGAAGGGCCGCCGGCGCCACCGGGAGCGGCTCGGCCACTCGTCCGATCAGGGCCGGGATCCGCGCGAAGTCCTCTTCGAGCACCTGCAGCATCCGCGGCGTGTAGAGCGCCGCCGCCGGATGGAAGATCGGATACAGGGTGACCGGGCTCCCGCCCAGCACCACCTGCTGCTCGCGACCGTGCACCTGGGTGATCCCGTTGGGCTTACCGGAGAGGAGCTTGGTCGCAAAGTTGCCGAGCGTTGCGATCAGCCTGGGCTGAATCAGCTCGATCTGCTTCCAGAGATGGGGCTCGCAGGACTCGATCTCGGCCGGCTGTGGATCGCGGTTGCCCGGCGGCCGGCATTTCAAGACGTTCGCCACGTAGACGTCCTCGCGTGAGAGCCCGATCCCCCCGAGCAGCTTGTCGAGCAGCTTCCCGGCCGCGCCGACGAACGGCACTCCCTGCTTGTCCTCATGGAAGCCGGGCGCCTCGCCCACGAACATCAGGTCGGCTGTCGGGGAGCCCGAGCCGAAGACGACCTGGGTCCGGGTCGCAGCGAGCGCGCAGCGCGTGCAGCCCGCGGCCACGTCGCCGTAGGCGAGCAGCGAAAGGTCAGCCGCAGCTGCCACAGGAACCACCGCAACAGCCGCCGCCGAAACTGGGCTGTCCGGAGGTGCCGTGCGCCGCGAACGACATGCTGAACTGCTTCGCCACCTTGGCGTTCCCGCAGTCCGGGCAGTTCGGATCGGGGTCCGACATGCCCACGAGCTCCTCGAAATGGGACTCGCAGCTCATGCAGACATATTCGTAGATCGGCACCTGACAGACCCTAGCAAGGGGCCATCTTCACGCCTCGGCCGGACGGACGTGCCGAGCCCGGTCGGCTAGACTGCGGGTGCCCGGTATCCGCGAGGAACTGGAGCGCGACATGTTCAACACCGTCACCGTCATCGGCGCAGGGCGCGCCGGCTCGGCGATCGCTGCGCGACTGCGCCAGCGAGGGGTCGAGGTGGGCCCCGAGGGGGAACTGCGGCTGCTGTGTGTGCCCGATCGCACCATCGGGGAGGTCGCCCGTTCGATCGAACCGGGGCCCTGGGTCGCCCACGTCTCGGGCGGGACCCCGCTCGCCGCGCTCGAGCCTCACGTTCGCCGCTTCTCGGTGCATCCACTGCAGACCCTTGTGCTCTCGCGCGGCCCGGAGCAGCTCGACGGAGCCTGGGGCGCGGTGACGGGCGAGGACGACGAAGCCCGCACCCGTGCGCTGTGGCTCGCCGAGTCGCTCGGCCTGCGCCCGTTCCCGCTCGCCGATCGGGACCGGGCGGCGTACCACGCCGGCGCGGCGATCGCATCGAACTTCCTCGTCACGTTGTACCGGGTCTCGTCCGGGCTCTTCGAGGCGGCCGGTGCTCCACCCGAGGCGCTGGTGCCTCTGCTGGAGCGCACGATCGAGAACGGTTTCGAGCTGACCGGGCCGGTCGCACGCGGGGACTGGGAGACGGTCGAGCGCCACCGCGACGCACTGCGCGGCTCCGGGTTCGAGCAGGCCTACGACGCACTGGTGGAGGCGACCCTGAGGCGTAGGCTCGACGGAGCCGAACAAGGAGCGAAGGTGCCGGCTTCGCCGGCTCCGGAGCGGAGTCACCGGTGAAGGTGGTCCGCACGATCGCCGAGCTCGACCTGCCGCGGCACGGCGTGGTCGGCCTCGTGCCGACGATGGGTGCGCTGCACGCCGGCCACTCGGCGCTCTTCCGGGCGGCGCGACCCGAGTGCGACGTGCTGGTCGCCTCGTTGTTCGTCAATCCGTCGCAGTTCTCGGAGAGCACCGATCTCGCCGCTTACCCGCGTGATGCGGAGGGCGACCGCGCCCACGCCGAGGCGGAGGGGATCGACGTGCTCTTCGCGCCCGACGTGTCGGAGATGTACCCGCCCGGCTTCGCGACGTGGGTCGATCCGGCCGGGGCAGCGGAAGGCCTCGAGTCGAAGCATCGGCCGCAGCACTTCCGCGGCGTCGCCACGATCTGTCTGAAACTGCTGAACATCGTCCGGCCGCAGATCGCCTGGTTCGGACAGAAGGACGCACAACAGGTTGCCGTCGTGAAGCAGCTCGTCCGCGACCTCAACCTGGGTGTGGAGATCCGGGTCGTCGACACGGTTCGCGACCAGGATGGTCTGGCGCTCTCGTCGCGCAACGAGCTGCTCTCACCCGACCAGCGCGAGCAGGCGCTCGCAATCCACCGTGCGCTCCTCACCCGCAATCCGATTCGCGCACGCGACATTCTCGCCGGCGCCGGCCTCGAGCCCGACTACGTCGAGGTCGCTGACCTCGACGGCCCGACCCTCGCGATCGCAACCCGAGTCGGCCCGGTTCGATTGATCGACAACATCCCACTCCTGGAAGGAGAACACTCGTGACCACGCGCCCCCGGAAGCCCGCGCCCGGCACACCGGCCCCTGGGAAGCTCTCATTGCCCGAGCTTGCGCAGATGAAGCGTCGGGGCGATCGCATCGTGATGATCACCGCCTACGACGCGCCGTCAGGCCGAATCGCCGACGCGGCAGGCGTCGATCTGATTCTCGTCGGCGACTCTGCCGCAATGGTGATGCTCGGCCACGACTCGACCGTGCCCGCGACGATGGACGAGATGATCATCCTGACGCGCGCAGTCAACCGCGGCGCGCGCCGGCCGCTCGTCGTCGCCGACCTCCCGTTCGGCTCGTTTCAGGTCTCGGACCAGCAGGCGCTCGAGAACGCGATCCGCTTCGTCAAGGAAGCAAGCGCCGACGCCGTGAAGCTGGAGGGAGCCGGGCAGTCGCTCTCACGTGTGCGTTCGATCACGGGCGCCGGCGTGCCGGTGATGGGACATATCGGCCTGACCCCTCAGACGGCGACGATGCTCGGCGGCTTCAAGGCACAGGGACGGACAGCCGCCAGGGCTGTGCAGCTCTACGAGGACGCGCTCGCGCTCCAGGAGGCAGGGTGCTTTGCGATCGTTCTCGAAGCCGTTCCCACACCGGTCGCAGAGGCGATCACGCGCGCACTCGACATCCCGACGATCGGCATCGGCGCCGGCGCCTCGTGCGACGGCCAGGTGCTCGTGTGGCACGACCTGCTGGGGCTCTACGACGGCCATGCGCCGCGCTTCGTCAAGCAGTACGCCGAGCTCGCGCCGATCATCCAGTCCGCTGTCGCCGACTACGCCGGAGAGGTGCGCAGCGGCTCGTTCCCGGCGGAGCAGCACACCTATGCGATCCCCGAAGAGGAGCTTGCGCTCTTCGAGGACTCGCTGGCGGAGGTTCGCGCGGGGCGCTGACTAGGCCAGGAGATGGTGGTCGAGCGCCCAACGAACAACATCGGAGCGCGCGTCGGCCCCCAGCTTGTGCATCGCGTTTGCACGATGCATCTCCGCAGTCCTGACGGAGATGTTGAGCCGGTCCGCGATCACCGTGTTGGTGTAGCCGTACGCGAGGAGCGTCGCGACCTGCCGCTCGCGAGGCGTGAGCGTCGTCGTTGCTGTCGTCGTCATGGGCCTAGACTGCGCCGACCAACCGGGCCAGGCATCAGGAGGCTCCACGTTCAGAGACGGTAGTTCCTACGGGTTGCGCCGGGAACGCCGCAGGCTAGACGGAGAAAACGACCGCAAGCACGGCCGGCACGACGATCGCCGGCGAGCAGGCTGCACCCGCCCGCACCCAGGTCCAACCGTGCACCGCGCGCACGCCGATCACGAGCAGCGCCGCAGACCAGAGCAGGAACCCGAGCTCCAGGGCGTCGAAGACGCCGGCCCCGACGCCATGGTCGCTGCCGCCCGAGCGGAAGAGGGCGTTGCCGTAGAGCACCAGCTTGACCGGCCAGAGAACCAACGACAGGGCAATCGGTGCGGCCGCGAAGGCGACCACGTGACGCGACCGGCGGTAACTGCCTTGCGAGCCGAGCACCTTCGAGCCCCCGTAGAGCAGCCCCCCGATGGCGAAGAACCCGAACGCGCCGTAGAGGCTGCCCGCCAGGAAGACCCAGACCGCGACAACCAGGCCGCCGTAGGAACCGTCGTCCAGGAACGTCCCGGCGGTGTGCGTCGGGAGCAGAGCGGCGATGCCTGCGAGCAGCACGATCGCGAGCACCGGCTCGGACCGGTCGGAGACGGACTCCTTCGAGTCGTCGCGCAACGCGACGAACACCGGCCGCGGCCGTTGCAGGACGAGGAGCGCTCGCAGCCACCAGTCGCGCATCAGCCCGGCGTCGTCACGACGCGGCCGTCGTGACAGCGGTACTCGACCTGCCCGAGGATGCCGCCACGCTGGGAGACCGGCGCCTTGCCGTCCGGGCAGATGGTGTGGTGGCGGTTGTTCCAGGCCGCCGCCATCCCGGCGACGAAGACCACGACGCATGCCGCCCCGAGCATGAGCAGCACCGAGCGCTTGCTCCGCCAGTTCACGCGGCGACGGCGCTGCGCTCGAGCAACGGCCGCAGGAATTGACCGGTGTACGAGTCGGGCACCCGCGCGACCTCCTCGGGCGTGCCGACCGCCACGACCTCGCCGCCCGCCTCTCCACCCTCGGGGCCGAGATCGACCAGATAGTCGGCCTGCTTGATCACGTCGAGATTGTGCTCGATCACGAGCATCGTGTTGCCGCCGTCGACGAGCCGCTGCAGCGTCTCGAGCAGCTTCTCGATGTCGGCGAAGTGCAGCCCGGTCGTGGGCTCGTCGAGGATATAGAGCGTTCGTCCGGTCGAGACCTTGCACAGCTCGGCGGCGAGCTTGACACGCTGCGCCTCTCCGCCTGAGAGCGTCGTCGCCGGCTGGCCGAGCGTCATGTAGTCGAGGCCGACGTCGTGCAGTGTCTGCAGGCGACGCCGAATCTTCGGGATCTTCGCGAAGAACGCGAGCGCCTCTTCGACGGACATCTCGAGAATGTCGGCGATCGTCTTGCCCTTGAAGCGAACCTCGAGCGTCTCCCGGTTGTAGCGCTTGCCCTTGCACGTCTCGCACGGCACGTAGACGTCGGGCAGGAAGTGCATCTCGATCTTGATCTGCCCGTCGCCCTTGCACGTCTCGCAGCGGCCGCCCTTGACGTTGAACGAGAACCGCCCCGGCTTGTAGCCACGCACCTTCGCATCGGGCGTCAGCGAGTAGAGCTCGCGGATGTGGGTGAAGAGATCCGTGTACGTGGCCGGATTCGAGCGCGGAGTGCGCCCGATCGGCCGCTGGTCGATCTCGATCACCTTGTCGAAGACTTCGATCCCGTCGACGCCCCTGTGCTCGCCCGGCCGCACCCGCACCCTCGAGAGCTGGTTGGCGAGGGCCTTGTAGATGATCTCGTTCACGAGCGTCGACTTGCCGGAGCCGGACACGCCCGTCACCGCGATGAACTTGCCGACCGGGAAATCGACGTCGATGCCCTTCAGGTTGTGCTCGGCCGCGCCGAGCACCGTGAACCAGCCGTTGTCCTCGGTCCGCCGCTCCGGGACCTTGATCGCCCGCCCGCCGGCGAGGAACTGGCCTGTGATCGACTTCTTGTTGCGCTGCACCTTCGCGGCGGTGCCTTCCGCGACCACATGGCCGCCGTGCTCACCGGCGCCCGGCCCCATGTCGACCAGCCAGTCGGCCACGCGCATCATCTGCTCGTCGTGCTCGACCACGATCACGGTGTTGCCGAGATTCCGCAGGCGCTCGAGCGTTCCGATCAGCTTGTCGTTGTCTCGCTGGTGGAGGCCGATGGACGGCTCGTCGAGGATGTACAGCACGCCGACGAGCTGCGATCCGATCTGCGTCGCGAGGCGCAGGCGCTGTGCCTCTCCGCCCGACAGCGTCGCCGACGCGCGATCGAGCTGGAGGTACCCGACCCCGACGTCGTCGAGGAAGGTCAGCCGCTCTCGGATCTCCTTGACGATGCGATGACCGATCAGCTGCTCGGTCTTGGTGAGGCCGAGCGCATGGAGGAACTCCAGCGCGCGCGTGATCGAGAACCGCGTGAACTCGTGAATGTTGATCTCACCGACGGTCACTGCCAGCACCTCGGGCTTGAGCCGCGCGCCCTTGCAGACGGGGCACGGCCGGAAGGACATGTACTCCTCGATCCGCTCCCGTTGAGTGCTCGAATCGGTCTCGCGATACCGTCGCTCGAGCGACGAGATGATCCCCTCGAAGTCGATCATGTAGGAGCGCCTGCGGCCCATGCGGTTGCGGTACTGGACATACACCTTGTCGCCACCCGTGCCGTAGAGGAAGTACTCCTGCTGGTCGTTGGGAAGCTCCTGCCACGGGACATCGGTGGGGATCTCGTACCGGTCCGCGATCGCCTGGATCACCGACTCGTAGAACCCCGAGCCTCCGACCGCCCACGGGACGAGCGCGCCGTCGTCGATCGAGAGCGTGGGGTCGGGGACGAGCAGGTCGGGATCGATCTCCTGCTGGGCGCCCAGGCCGGTGCAGCGCGGGCACGCCCCGTGGGGCGAGTTGAACGAGAAGATGCGCGGCTGAAGCTCGGGCAGCGATACCCCGTGCTCGGGACAGGCGAAGTTCTGGCTGTACGTCGCCGTCTCGCCGGTCTCCACCAGGTCGACCGCCACAAGACCCTCCGCGAGAGCAGCCGCCGTCTCGACGGACTGCGTCAGGCGCGTGCGCAGGTCCTCCTTCATCACCAGGCGGTCGACGACGACCTCGATGGTGTGCTTGAACTTCTTGTCGAGCGTCGGCGGCTCGTCGAGCGTGTGCTGCTCGCCGTCCACCTTGATGCGCGAGAAGCCCTCGTTCCGCAACTCCTCGAAGAGCTCCCGGTACTCGCCCTTCCGGTCGCGGACGACCGGTGCATTGACGGTGAACCGCGTGCCGGCCGGCAGGGCGAGGATCTGCTCGACGATCGAGTCGATCGACTGTCCGGAGATCTCCCGGCCGCAAACCGGGCAGTGCGGCCGGCCAACGCGCGCGAAGAGCAGCCGCAGGTAGTCGTAGATCTCGGTGACCGTGCCGACAGTCGATCGGGGATTGCGCGACGTCGTCTTCTGGTCGATCGAGATCGCGGGGCTCAACCCGTCGATCGAATCCACGTCCGGCTTCTCCATCATCTGCAGGAACTGCCGCGCATACGCGGAGAGGGACTCGACGTAGCGCCGCTGCCCCTCGGCGTAGATGGTGTCGAAGGCGAGGCTCGACTTACCGGAGCCCGAAAGCCCGGTGATGCAGATGAGCGCGTTCCGCGGGAGCCGGACCGTGATGTCCTTCAGGTTGTGCTCCCGGGCGCCGTGGACTACTAGCTCGTCGGCCGCCATCGAGAACGCCATTGTACCTCGCGAACGTGTGTTCGTACAGGGTCGATTTCGTTTGCGCCCGCCCCGCTTCGGCGTAGATTCGGCGGGTGACCGCGGCAACGCGAAACCGCGACCTGCGCATCGTCGCCGGGGCAATCGCCATTTCGTCGATCGGCGATTGGGTCG
Source organism: uncultured Thermoleophilia bacterium (assembly GCA_963806025.1). Classification (GTDB taxonomy): domain Bacteria; phylum Actinomycetota; class Thermoleophilia; order Gaiellales; family Gaiellaceae; genus PALSA-600. Next base: position 114,856 of record CAWDWI010000002.1, read on the forward strand.
CGATGATCGCGCTCTCGCTGCGGGCCAACGAACTCTGGCACGGCGCGGGGGTCGCGGTGCTGCTGATCTGCCTCTGGGCGCCGCTCGCCGTGCTCGCCGGCCACGTCGGCGTGCTCGTCGACCGCGTCGAGACCCGAGCGCTCGCGATCTGGTCGGCGGTCTTTCAGGCGGTCGTCGTCTGTGCCCTCGCCTTCGCACATTCCCTGGCAGCGATCCTCCCGCTGACCGTCGTGCTCGGAGCCGGCGTCGCGGTGTCGCAAGCGTCGGAATTCGCACTCGTCCCGCTGCTTGCCGGCTCGCGGGAGATCGGTCGCGCGAACGGCCTCGTCGAGTCCGCGCGCTCGGTCGGGTTCATGGTCGGGCCCCTGGTCGGCGGAGCGCTGGCAGCCGGGGCGGGCGTCCAGATTGCGCTCTTCGCCGACGCGGCGACATTTCTGGTGATCGCCGCTGCGCTCTTGGCACTGCCTGTCCGCCGTCGCATCGCTCAGGTGCCCGGCGGCGTCAAACCGCGCGCCCGTGACGGGCTGGCGCTCCTCCGGGGTGAGCGTGTGCTCGCGATCGTCCTCGGGGCCGGTGCCGTGACGCTCGTGTTCATGTCGGCGTCGATCCCGGGTGACTTCGCCTACGTCGCACAGCTGGGGCATCCGGAGGCGGGAATCGGCATCGTCTTGAGCGTCTGGGCGATCGGGATGATCGCTGCGTCCAACGCGATCCCACACCGAATTCCGGTCTCGGCCGTGGCGATCGCGACGCTGCTTGCCGCTGCCCTCCAGGGCTTCGCCAAGTTCATCGCGCCGTTCTGGACCGTGTTCTGGTTCATGGTCGTCTGGTGGCTCATCGGCGGGATGGGGCACGGCGTGAAGAACACCGGCTTCCGGACGCTGATCCACCAGCGCGTCCCACCGGAGCAGCACGGGCGCGCGTTCGCCGCGTTCAACGGAGTGCGCAACACGGCCGAGCTCGTTGCACTCGCCGCCGGGGGCGTACTGGTGACGACCGTCGGAGCGCGCGGAACGTTGTGGATCGCAGGCGGTGTTTCGGCGGTCGCGGCGCTTGCGGGAGTCGTCGCTCTGTCCCGGCGTGGCGGCGAGGAGGCCGTCGCCGCCGTGGAGGCGTAGAGGCCCGGCCTAGGCCTTGCGCCAGCGGCCGAACAGAAGGCCGCCCAGCGTGAACCCGAGACCGAAGGTGCCGAAGGCGAAGCCGCCGATCGCCACGCCCTTGCGCCAGGCCGACAGGCGCTGCCAGCGGCCGAGCGCCTCTCGCTCCTCGCTCGTCAGCTCCTCACCACGCCGCTGCTTGCGCAGCGCTCCCCCGGCGCGCAGCCCGAGGTAGAGGTCGTCGAAGATCTCAGTCGACTGCTCGTCGGCCATCCCCGTCACTGTATAGCCTGCTTCGGCAGTGAATACCCGCATCCTGCACGTCTCCGACCTCCATTTCGGGGCGGGAGACGACCCGGTCCTCGGGCCGGCGCTCGCAGGGCTGATCGGGCGTGTGGCACCGGAACTCGTGATTGCGAGCGGCGATCTCACCAATCGGGGGCGTCGCGCGGAGCACGAGCGCGCGGGCGCGTTTCTACGCGACCTTCGGCTCCCGGTGCTCGCAGTACCGGGCAACCACGACATCCCGTACACGTTTCCGGCGCGGTTCAGCAGCCCCTGGCGAGAGTTCGAGCGCCAGTGGGAGACCACCGAGCCCGAGCTCGTCTCGGCGCACGCTCACGTCGTCGGCCTCAACTCGGTCCGGCCCTGGCGGCACCAGTCGGGAGGCATCGGCGAGGAGCAGCTCGAGCGGGTGACGGGCAAGCTCCGCCTGGCGGCGCCGGGCGCGCTCCGTGTCGTCGCGCTGCACCATCAGCTGATCGGCGCGCCGTGGCGGTCACGGAAGAAGCCGGTCGCCCGCCGAAATCACGTGCTCGCGAGGCTGGTCGACTCTGGAGCAGACCTGATCGTCGGCGGACACATCCACCAGGCGACGGTCAGTGAACGGCACGAGTTCGAGGTGATCAGGGGTGACGCCCGCGGTGTCGTCGTCTCGATCGCTCCAGGTCTGGGGCAGCCGCGGCCGAAACGCCAGGGCGAGGCGCGCGGCTGCATCGTCTACAGCGCCGACGAACGGACGCTGGTCGTCGACACCTACATCTGGCGCGATGACGACTGGGGGCTCACGGCGACCCGACGGTTCCCGCGCGGCATGGAGCCGCTCACCGTCGAGGGCTAGACGGTTCGAGAACCGCCGCGGACGTTGCCGACGACGCCGACGAGGACGGCCGCGATCAAAACCGCGAGGACGAAGCCGAGCAGCCCGCCGATCAGCAGGCCTGCGATCAGCGAGGCGGCGATCCCGATCAGAAGGGTCAGCCAGATCGGCATCGGATCCGCACCCGGGTGAATGAGACGTCCCAGCGCGCCGATGATCAGCCCGGCGACGATCAGTCCGACGATGTACATGACGTGAATCGTACGGCAGCTAGCCGCGACTGGTGTCTGACACCCGTGGTGTCAGACACCATTTCGGGCTCCGCGTTCGTCGAGCATGGCGCGCTTGGCGGCGAGCTCCTCGTCGGTCAGCAGCCCGGAGCGATGCAGCTCCTGCAGCATTGCCTCGAGGCGCGTGCGTTCCAGCTGGGCCGGGTCGGGGCGCAGTGCGTTCGGGTCGATCCCGAGTTTCTGCAGGCGCTCGCGCTGCTGGTCGACGCCGAGCCCACGGTCGGGGAACGCGAGCGCCCCCGGCCCCCAGATCGGGCGCTTCTGGACGAACCGCCGGTACGAGGCGACCAGCGCGATCGCGATCCCGAACGAGAGGAATGAGACGAGGTACCCGTTGTTGTGCGAGATCGCGTTCCCGATCGCCGCCCCGGCAATCGATCCCGTCAGCCCGATCGAGATCGTCAGCCAGATCGGCATCGGGTCGGGCCCGGGGATCGCGAACCGCGCCAGCCCGCCCGTGATCAACCCCGAGATCAGGATGGCAAGAACAAACCCAACGCTCATGCCCGCTCCAGCGCCGGCAAAGCCGGCACCTCCGCTCTCTGGGCGGCTCCGTCGAGCCTACGCCTCATGCCCGCTCCAGCGCCGGCAAAGCCGGCACCTCCGCTCTTTGGGCGGCTCCGTCGAGCCTACGCCTCATACCCGCTCCGGTTCGGCAAACGCGAGCAGCTCGCGGCGCAGCGCCTTGATCTCGTCGCGCAGCTTGGCCGCGTATTCGAACCTCAGCTCCTCGGCGGCCTGGAACATCTCCTCCTCGAGGGTGATCGCCAGCTTCTCGAGCTCCTCGCGGCTCATGCCCTCGGCCTTGTCGCCGCGCCGGCGGCGCGAGCTCGGCACATGCGGCTGCTCGAGCGCCAGGAACTCGGCGATGTCGGAGACACCCTTCATGATCGACAGCGGCTTCGTGCCGTGCTCCTCGTTGTAGGCGAGCTGAGTCTTGCGCCGGCGGTTGGTCTCCTCGAGCGCGCCCTTGATCGCCTCCGTCTGCTTGTCGGCATACATCAGCACACGGCCTTCGAGGTGGCGCGCTGCCCGTCCGATCGTCTGGATCAAGGCCGTCTTACCGCGCAGGAAACCTTCCTTGTCGGCGTCGAGAATCGCGACCAGCGACACCTCCGGCAGGTCGAGCCCTTCGCGAAGGAGGTTGACACCGACGAGCACGTCGTACTCGCCGAGCCGAAGCTCGCGGATGATCTGGATGCGCTCGAGGGTGTCGACCTCCGAGTGGAGATAGCGCGTCTTGACGCCCGCCTCGAGCAGGTAGTCGGTGAGGTCCTCGGACATCTTCTTCGTCAGCGTCGTCACGAGAACGCGCTCGTTTCGCTCCTCGCGGTGACGGATCTCGTTCAGGAGGTCGTCGATCTGATTGCGCGTCGGGCGCAGCTCGACCTCCGGGTCGACGAGGTACGTCGGCCGGATCAACTGCTCGACGATCTTCGTCGACTGGCGCAGCTCCCAGGCGCCGGGCGTGGCCGAGACGAACACCGCCTGCGGCACCTTCGCGAGAAACTCGTCGAACCGCAGCGGGCGGTTGTCCAGCGCGCTCGGCAGGCGGAAACCGAAGTCCACGAGCGTCTGCTTGCGGGAGCGATCGCCTTCGTACATGCCTCCCACCTGCGGAACCGTCTGGTGCGACTCGTCGACGAAGACGACGTAGTCGGAGGGGAAGTAGTCGAGCAGCGTGTGCGGCGCCGAACCGGCGGGACGCCCGTCGAGGATCCGCGAGTAGTTCTCGATCCCGTTGCAGAACCCGAGCTCGCGCATCATCTCGAGGTCGTACTCGGTGCGCTGTCTGATCCGATGCGCCTCGAGCATCATTCCCTTCGCCTCGAAGTGCTTCACCTGCTCCTCGAGCTCATGCCGGATCTCGACCGCTGCGCGCTCGATCGTCGGCGCGGATGTGACGTACTGCGTCGCCGGGAACACCGTGATGTGATCGAGCTTCGAGAGCACCTCGCCAGTGAGCGGGTCGAAATGTGAGATCTGCTCGACCTCGTCGCCGAAGAACGAAACGCGATACGCCGTTTCCGAGTGCGCGGGTTGGATCTCGATGATGTCGCCCTTCACGCGGAACCGACCGCGGCCGAGCAGCGTGTCGTTCCGGGCGTATTGGATGTCGATCAGCTTGCGCAGGACGAGGTCGCGGTCTGTCTCCTCCCCGGCGGCCAGGAAGACGATCTTCTTCTCGTACTCCTCCGGCGAGCCGAGCCCGTAGATACAGGAGACCGACGCAACGATGATCGTGTCGCGCCGCGACAGGAGGTTCGACGTCGCCGCGTGTCGCAGGCGGTCGATGTCGTCGTTCCGAGAGCTGTCCTTCTCGATATAGAGGTCGGCCTGGGGAACGTAGGCCTCAGGCTGGTAGTAGTCGTAGTACGAGACGAAGTACTCGACGGCGTTGTCGGGGAAGAACTCCCGGAACTCGTTGCAGAGCTGCGCGGCCAGCGTCTTGTTGTGCGCGATCACGAGCGCCGGCCGTTGCACCTGCTCGATGATCCACGCCATCGTGGCGGTCTTCCCGGTACCGGTCGCACCGAGGAGCGTCTGGTATTGCTCGCCCGCCCTCAGCCCGTTCGCGAGCGCTTCGATCGCCTGAGGCTGGTCGCCGGTCGGGACGTACGAGGTGGAGGTCTTGAGGGGCGGCACGAAGGGAACAGGGTATCCCGCAGGCACACCCAGACGACCCTGCAGTCCTGTGCGGCGGCTAACCTGCCGCGGTGCGCCGGCTGGGATTCGTGGTCGCGGCGGCACTCGTCGTCACCGCGCATGCACAGGCGGCGACGCTGACCGTCGTTCCGCAGGACTTCTCTCCGATCAGAGCGACACTGCGCGTGTCTGCGCAGCTCTCGCTCGAACGGAAGGTCGGCGTTCGCCTCGTCACGCGCGGTGGGAAACCGGTCGGCTGGATTGTTCCGCCCTCACGCCGCCGTACCCTCGCGATCGGCTGGGACGGGCGTATCCGAGGCAGACGCGTCGCCGACGGCACCTACGGCGTCCGCCTCGTCTACGGCTCGAGCGTGCTCGCGACCACGCGGCTGCGGATCGACACGCGGCCCCCACGGCTGTACGACCTGCACGCGGACAACGGGAGCACACCGTTCGCAGGCGACAACGCTCTTCTGACGACCATCAGCCCGAACGGCGACGGGTTCCGGGAGCAGGCGAACATCTCGTTCCGGCTCCGGGAAGCGGCGACGGTGACGATGGACGTCACGCGCACCGTCAAGGCCCCGAGATCCTTCTTCACGACGACTGAGAGGTTCGGCCGCGGACAGCACACGCTCACCTGGGCGGCGGCAGCGAACCTGAACCCGCGCACGTACCTGGTTCGGCTCACCGCCGTGGACGGCACGGGCAACAGCATCGTCTACGGCGCGCCCAACGCATTCGTCGGACGCAGTCCTCGCGGCGTCGTCGTGCGCATCCAGGGCGTCGACGCCGGGTTTGCGAGACCGAACTATCTGCCGGGCGATGTCGCACAGATCCACATCGCCACCGATGCGCCGGCGCTCACGGAGCGCGTGTTCCAGTCGGGCCCGGAGAAGGTGGTCACCTACGCGGACAACCAGTTCGCCGGGGTCGAGGTCGACGAGGGGCCGACGCTGATCGACTGGTCGGCGTGGCGAAACGCCCCGCACACGATCGCGTTCCTCGTTCCCGACCTGCCCAGCGGCCTCTACTACGTCGAGTTCACCGCAAGCGACGGGAGGGTCGGCTACGCACCGTTCGTCGTGCGACCGGTCATGCTGGGGGAGACGAGCCGTGTGCTCGTCGTCCTGCCGACGAACACCTGGCAGGCGTACAACTTCCAGGACGTGAACGGCGACGGCTACGGCGACACGTGGTACGCCGGGCCGCCGAACCGCACCGTCGACCTCGGCCGCACCTACATCGCGCGCGGACCGCCGCCTCGCTTCTACCGATACGACCTGCCGTTCCTGCACTGGCTGTACTGGTCCGGCAAACGAGCGGAGTTCATCTCCGACTCCGACTTCGACAACATCGCGACCGGCGACCAACTCGCGGCGAGCTATGACCTGATCGTGTTCGAAGGCCACGAGGAGTACGTGCGGCCGCACGAGTACGACGTCGTGCAGCGCTTCCGCGATCTCGGCGGCAACCTGATGTTCCTCTCGGCGAACAACTTCTTCTGGAAGGTCCAGAAGTCGCAGAACAAGCTCGTCAAGATCGGCCGCTGGCGTGACGCGGGACGGCCGGAAGCTGCCCTGATCGGGGTCGAATACCGCGCGAACGATGACGGGCAGCGGCAAGGCCTCTACACCGTGCAGAACAGCGCGGCGACTCCGTGGCTCTGGGACGGGACAGGGCTCGCGGACGGCTCGACGCTGGGCCAGTTCGTCGGCGGCTATGGGATCGAGATCGACTCGATCGCGCCCGAGTCACCGCCCGGGACGGTGGTCGTCGCCCAGATCCCTGACTTGCTCGGCCCTGGGCTCACGGCCCAGATGAGCTACTACGAGACGCCGGCCGGGGCGAAGGTGTTCGCCGCCGGGACACTCGACTTCGGCGGCTCGGCCACGTTCTGGCCGGTGAAGCGCATGCTCGACAACCTCTGGGCGAGGCTCTCACAGCCGTAACTGCGGTCCACCTGGCGGCTTGACCGAATCCGGGAATCAGGGCTGAACTCGCGAATCTGGTTCGGCTCCGCCGAATCAGATTCGAGCTCTGAGGCGGGTTGCCTCTGCACTTCGAGGCGGCGCGAGTGCGGGCTTTGCCCGTGCTCGCCGGGGGACAGTTGCAACGTGTCGGAGAGGGGGCTAACGGGGGAGAACCGGAGGTGCTCCCCCGTTTCTAGTCGCCCCAGTCGAAGTCGCGGGAGCGCGACCAGAGATTCTCGTCGGAAGGCTGGTCCCCCTCAGGCGCGGCGGTCGCGGCCTCCTCGGTCACCTCGAGAGCGGGTGAAGATGCGGGCTCGTCGATAAAGGTGTCTTCGGTGGTCGGCCAGTCGAGCGACGTCTCCTCGGCCTCGATCCCGGGAACACCATCCATCGTCTCCTCGATCCTCGCCTGCTCCTCGGTCTTGAAGAGTGGATGGTTCTCGAACGGATCGTCGGACATGTACTTCTCGAGCGGCATCTCGTGCTCGAGCGCAGCGTTGCGCCGCTTCAACTCGAGATGGTCCTGAATCACTTGCGCGAACATCGACGGAGCGTCGACGGCCATGAAACCCTCCTGCTCTGACGCCATATTCTCTCCGACGCGGCAGTTTAGACGATCTTGGGCACGCTCGATTCCGGCGAGACCGCGACTCGGTTCCTCCCGGCGCGCTTGGCCTCGTAGAGCGCCGAATCTGCAGCGGCGAGCAACTCACCGAGCTCATGTGTCTCGGGGTACGACGCGACCCCGAAGCTCGCCGTGACCGAGACCATCTCTCCGTTCGGCATCTCAACGCTGCGGTCCTCGATCGCCACCCGCGCGCGCTCGGCGAGACGGGCGCCGCCGATCGAGCCCGTGCCGGTCAGGACCATCGCGAACTCCTCACCGCCCCAGCGGCCGGCGACGTCGCTCTCACGAACCGTCTCCCGCAGCGCGAGCGCGAATGCCTTGAGAACCTCGTCGCCTGCGGCATGCCCGTGCCTGTCGTTCACGAGCTTGAAGAAGTCGAGGTCGGCGAAAACGACACACACCTCGGTGCCGAAGCGTGACGCGCGGGCGAGCTCGGAACGAAGGGTTTCTTCGACGCTGCGCCGGTTCGCAAGTCCGGTGAGACTGTCGACGAGCGCCTGCCGTTCGACGAGGCGATGCAGGCGCGCATTCTCGAGCGCGACGACGACCTGATTCGCGAGTGAGGTCGCAGTCTCGACCTGCTCTGCCTCGAACGAGTTGGAGGCGAGAACGAGCTGCCCGAAGTCGGACGACCCGGTGCGGAGCGGAAAGGAGATCCGCTCCAGGCCTGCGTCGGGGTCGCCCGCTCGTGCAAGCTCGCCGTGCGGGCCGAGCACGACGCCGCCTGTGGCCCCCGTGGACTCGACCGCCGATTCGACCACGACGCGGACGAGCTGCCCCGGATCGTGCGTCGCCATCAGCGCCTCGCCAAAGCGGATCGTCGCGTCGCGCATACGTTCGCGCTCGGTCTGCAGCTCCGCGAGCCGCTGTTCGAGCTGGGCGGCCATGCGGTTGAACGCCGTGCCGAGCTCCGCGAACTCGTCGTGTCCTCTGACTTCGACGCGTTCACTGAAGCGCCCATCGGCGATCGCGTTGGCGGCAGCGACGAGCCTGCGGAGCGTTCCGACGATCGATCGTCCGAGCAGGTACGTGACGATTCCGAAGATCAACAGCGATGCGAGCAGAGCGGCGAAGAGCCGTTCCTCGGACGAGCGCCCGGCCGCGTCGATCGCACGCTGTCGCTCCACTACCGCGAAGACGAGCCCCTTCGGCTGTGCGAGCGGCGCCGTCTGCAGCCCTCGATACTCGGTGCCGGCGAGCCGGACGCGGGACGGGTGGCCGGGCTGGAGCGGAAGCACGCTGCCACTGCCGACGCCGGCGACGATTCGTCCGAGCCGAGCGACGACGAGGCCGAACGGCGGTGAGAGCCCGGCGGCGAGGGACCGCACGAGTGGCGGGTCGATCGGCACGCGCACGGACGCAGACCCGATCACCCGCCCGTGGTGATCGACGACGGAGACGGCACCCGGGCCGCCGGCGCCGAACCCGAACACCGCTGTGGGATGAGCAGCAGCGACCTTCGCCAGCGCTGCTTCGTCGTGCCGGCGCAGAGCACGTTGCAGGGCAGGATCGTTCGCAAGTCGCCGCGCCTCAGTGGTCGCGTCCGCGAGTCGCGCCGAGTAACCGGCGACCACTCCCCGCAGTCCAGCCTGGAGTGCGGCATCCGTGCGCCCGGTCTCGCTGCGGCTCGTCAGCGAGTCATAACCGTAGAACGCAACTGCAAGCGGCAGCAGCGCCAACAGCGCGAACCACATCACTAGTTTGAGTTTGAAGCTTCCCATTCGCGCTCAAGTGATCGGCCGGAGGTGCCGATACGCTTTTCTAGTAGTCATTGTCGGCCAGAACGGGGGAAACCATGAGGGGGGTTTGGGCGCAGACCGCGGCGGGAGCACTCGCATGTGCAGTCGTCGCCGGCCTCATGCTCCTTCCCGGGCATTTGCTGACTTCCGGCAACCAGGGTGCGCCTCTACGGCTGACGGCTCCCGAAGCGCCCGCCGTCGTGCAGGTCGCGCCAGGCATCACCCAGGCCGGCCGGAACCCCGTCAAGGCCCCAGTGACCGCGCAACCAGCCACGGGCACGGCCGAGCTCGCGAGCGTGGTCGTTCGACAACCCGTGCCGGTCGCTCACACCGTCGTCCCCACCGAGACCCCGGTACCGGCTGCACAGCCGACGGCCCCGCAGGCCGGCGAGACCTCACACCCGGCGGAGCCGGGCGCTACCCCCGCGCCCACGCCTCAGCCGACGCCCGCCCCGACACCGGCTCCGGCCCCAACGCCTGCGCCTACCCCCGCTCCTACTCCGGCTCCGACGCCTGCTCCCACTCCGGCGCCTCCACCCCCGCCCGCCGCAGCCCCTCCGCCGCCTGCGGCGCCTCCGGGCGTCACGCCGGCGAGCGGGCGGTCGCTCGCCTCCACGTCGGTCAAGATCCTCATCACCTCGTCCTCGCAAAAGTTCGTCGACGCGCTCGAGCAGGAGGCCAACGACCACGGCGGCGACTGCGGCGGCAGCAGCACCGCCACCGCCACCGCCACCGCCACCGCCACCACCGACCGACCACCACCACCACCACCACCGCCGCCCCCACCGCCCCCACCAGCGGCACCGTCGGAAGCTCAACCAGCGCCACATCTAGCACCAGTACCAAGACCACGACCACCACCACGACCACCACGAGCGCGACAGCAGCAGCAGCAATTCGAAGGGCGGGCACGACTCGAACCACCGGCCGTAGCCGTTGTCGGCACAATGGGGCCGATGCCTCCTGTGAAGATCACCCGCGGGGTCGGCCCGGTCACCGCGGCGCTCGCCGCGTATGACATCTGGCGCCGCCTACCGCCGAAGCAGCGGCAGTGGCTGACACAGCAGGCGCGCCACCATGGCCCTCGGATCGCCAAACAGGCGCTCGAGGCGCAGCGCAACCGCCGGCGAAGCTAGCTCGAGATGGTCAGCGCGTCGCGCGCGATGCGGTCTTGCTCGATCAGGTGAGCGGTCGGGTAGCCCTCGGACGGGCTTGCCCGCCACGTCCGGCCGATGTACCGCAGCGGCGCCGCACCTGAGGCTTCCTCGAGCCGGTGACGGATCGACCGCCACGGCCCCATGTTCTGCGGCTCTTCCTGCGCCCATACAACCTCGGTCAGCGACGGATACGACGCGACGAGCGCGGCGACCGAGTCCGTCGGGAACGGGTACAGCTGCTCGATGCGGGCGACTGCGACCGCGCCGGCTGCCGCATGAGCTTCGTGCCCGAGGATGTCGTAGTAGACCTTGCCACTGCAGAGCACGAGCCGCCGCACGGCGTCCTTGTCGGCGCGCGCGTCGTCGATCACCGGCTGGAAACCACCGGCCGAGAGCTCGGTGAGCGTCGACGTCGCATCCTTCAAGCGAAGCAGCCCCTTGGGGGTGACGACGACGAGCGGCCGGGCGGTCGCGTCGAGAGCCTGGCGGCGGAGGATATGGAAGTACTGCGCCGCAGTTGTGCAGTTGACGATTCGAAGATTTTCCTGCGCTCCGAGCTGGAGGAAGCGCTCGAGCCGCGCGCTCGAATGCTCAGGTCCGTTCCCCTCGTACCCGTGCGGGAGCAGCAGCGACAGGCGGGACGTCTCGCGCCACTTCGACATCGCCGACGAGATGAATTGGTCGATCACGATCTGCGCACCGTTTGCAAAGTCGCCGTATTGCGCCTCCCAGAGGACCAGTGCCTCGGGGGCGGCGACCGAGTAGCCGTACTCGAATCCCACGCACGCGTACTCGGAGAGCGGCGAGTTGTAGACCTCGAACGACGCCGATGCTTCGTCGAGGTGCTGCATCGGGGTGTACGTCTCGCCGGTATTCACGTCATGCAGGACGAGGTGGCGCTGCGCGAACGTCCCGCGTTGCACGTCCTGGCCGGTGAGCCGCACGGGGATGCCGTCGACGAGCAGCGACGCGTAGGCGAGAGACTCCGCGTGGCCCCAGTCGATCCCGCCCTCGTCCATGGCTGTGCGCCGCCGCTCGAGCTGGCGGGCGAGCTTGGGGTGCACGGTGAATTCGTCGGGCGTCGCGAGCAGCGCCTCGTTCAGCTCCACGAGCGTGTCGGCCGAGACCGCCGTGAGCGCCTCGCCGCCGGTCGAGCGCGGGATCGCACCGTCGTGCTCCTCGCTCGCCCCGAAGGAGGCCTTCAGCCGGTCATGCGCCTCGCGCAGCATCTGCTCGACCTCCGAGACGAACGAGGCTGCCTCGTCCGGCGTCAGCACGCCTTCCTCGATCAGCTGCTCCTCGTAGAGCTCCCGCACAGAGGGATGCGCGTTGATCTGCTCGACCATCAACGGTTGTGTGTAGGCGGCCTCGTCCTGCTCGTTGTGGCCGAATCGCCGGTACCCGACAAGGTCGATGACCACGTCCTGGCCGAAGCGGCGGCGATAGGCCATCGAAAGCCGCGTCGCGGAGATCGAGGCCTCGGGATCGTCGGCGTTGACGTGGATGATCGGAACGTCGAAGCCCTTGGCGAGGTCGGACGAATAGCGCGTCGAACGGCCCTCGTTCGGATCGGTGGTGAAGCCGATCTGATTGTTCGTGATCAGGTGCAGCGTGCCGCCGGTCGAGTAGCCCTCGAGACCGTGCAGGTTGAACGTCTCGGCGACGATTCCCTGCCCGGCGAACGCCGCATCGCCGTGCAGCAGCACCGGCAGTGCCACGGACGGGTCGTGGGCTCCGTTCCGCGTCGAACGATCGGTCTGCTCGGCGCGTGTGCGACCTTCCACGACCGGATCGACCGCCTCGAGATGGCTCGGGTTCGCCACGAGCCGGACGCCGACCTGGCCGTTCGACGTCGTGCGCGTTCCGTTCGCCGCGAGGTGGTACTTCACGTCCCCGGTTCCCCCTTCCGGGTCGACCGCAACCGCCTCGATCGTCCGCTCGCCCTCGAACTCGCGCAGGATGTACTCGTACGGCATCCCGATCGTGTGTGCGAGGACGTTGAGACGTCCACGATGAGCCATGCCGAGGACGACCTCGTGCGCGCCCGCCTCGGATGCGAGTTCGATCGTCTCGTCGAGCATCGGGATCATCACGTCGAGGCCCTCGAGCGAGAACTGCTTCTGCCCGAGGAAGCGCTTGCGCAAGAACCGCTCCATTCCCTCCACCTCGCAGAGGCGGCGGAACAGCGCCTTCTTCTCCTCGGCGGCAAGTTGCTGCCGGTACCGGCCGGACTCGATCGCTTGCCGGAGCCAGACACGCTGCTGATGATCCGAGAGGTGCTCGAGCTCGTAGGCGATCGTGCCGCAGTACGTCTCGCCGAGCTGAGGCAGCACGTCCGCGAGCGTCTCGCCCTCGACGTGCACGCGCAAGACTGATGCCGGGATCCGCGCCTGCAGCTCCGGCGTGAGTTTCGGCTCGAGACGCAACGGCTCCAGCGACGGGTCTCCGACGGGCTCCGACCCGAGTGGGTCGAGCCGGGCGGCGAGGTGGCCGTGCGTGCGGTGTGCCTTGACGAGCGCCATGGCCGCCGCGACCCCGCCGAGCAGCTGTGGGTCGGGCACGTCGTCCGCGAGGGCGACTGCGATCGGTGCTGAGTCCGGGCGCTCGGTGTGACCGTTTTCTTCCGCTGCCGCGGCCGGCAGAACGTCGAGGAGACGTGCGATCCCCGGATGGGTCGCGACCAGGCCGGACTGCCCGCTCTCGAACAGCGCGCGCCACTCCGACGGCACCGCCTCGGGGTTCTCGAGGTACTCGTCGAGCAGAGCGCGCGCATAGCCGTCGTTCAGGCCGTCGACGTCGTGCGTGCTCACCCTTGTGTTGTACCAGGGGAGTGCCGGCTGTCCTGCCTCTCCCTTAGTAGAGCGGGTGGTGCGTGAGCACCTGAATGGCCGCGCCGACGACGAAGCCGATCCCCACCGCTGCGTAGGCGACCTTGATCAGGCCCTGCTGCTCGCGGCTCATGATCGTGGCTGCGACGAGCATGATCAACGCGGCAGGCGCAAGCCGAAACGGCCGGTAGAGCAACTCGAACCCGCCGAGGAACAGTGCACCTGCCGCGAGCAGGCCCGCGACCGCCTCGGCGGGGCGCGGCCGGTCGTCTGTGGTCGAGCTCACGGTGCGACTCTATCCCGACGTGCCCGCTCGACGCGGATCGAGTCGCGAGTCCCGTGCGGCCCGCCGCGCCTCGGCCGCGGGCCTGCGCCGGACGGGCGCCGCCACGGCCGCCAGACCGAGTACTCCGTCGGGTCGATTCCGGGCTCCGGCTCGGCGCGGATCGCATACCAGACCACGAGACCCAGATAGATGATCGGGATCTTCAGGATCAGCATCATGAAAATCAGCTCCCAGGCTTGGCCCGACATTCACGAAGTGTAGGAAACCAACAGGTGCTCCGGCGAGCGGACCTCGACGTTAATAGAGGGCGTAGCTCGCCGGCGCGAGCGCGGCGGGCGGTTCGACGCCGCGTGAAAGCAGCAGCAGCCCCGGAACGGGCGCCAGACGCAAACGGGCGGCGAGAGCGACCTCGACGAGCAGGCGGGCCGAACCGGGGATGTGAACGCGCACGTTTCCCGCCGCGGCGGCCAGCTCGCCTGCCAGTGCCGCGGCTGCCGCGGCCGGTGTCGCGCCGGCCACCGGCCCGATCTCCCCGTCCGGGAACGCGTAGGAATAGGCGTCTCGCCACTCCGTTCGAACGGCATGCCGTGACCAGTGGAGGTGATCGACCTCTCGGTCGAACCCGTACGCGAGCTCGTCGATCCGGTGGAGGTCGGCGGCGGCGGCGCCGGCGCCCTGCCCGAGCGGTGCCTCGATCTGCGGACGACCCTGGAACGTCAGCACGGGTGTCGCGGGAACGAGCCCCCGGCCGCCGTACAGCGCGTTGGAAATCGGTTGGATCGCATCGGTCATCGTCCGCCGACGGCTCGCCGGCGTCCACACCGCGTCGAGCAGCGCGGTGCCGACACCTTGGCCGTGGGCCGACTGGTCGACGAAGAGCGAAGCGAGGAACCAATCGTCGCCGCGAACCCAGGACGATCCGTAGCCGACCAGCCTTCCATCCGCCTCCGCGACGATCGAGGTCCCGGTGCGCAGGATGTGCCCCTGGAGGTTCGAGAACGTCTCCAGCGTCGGCGTCGGCGGCTCGAAGCCGTGCGGAAGGAAGACACTCCCGATTGCGCCGAGGAAGATCGCGTGAAGTGCCGGCAGATCGCCGTCGGTCGTGGGGCGAAGCTCCACGACCGCGACGATACGTCAGTGCAGCGTGGCGCGAATCACGAAGTTGAGGGCGAGGCCGAGCAGAAGCCAGACCATCACCGTCACGATCAGCCGCCGCCGCCGCATCTAGCCCGCCGGCACCGTGAGGGTGAGGGTGTCGCTGTTCGTGACGAACGGGAGCGTCGTGACGGTCCAGGTCACGTGTCCCTCGAACGTCGCCGAGGTGAATCCCACCCCGCCTCCGGTCTGCCAGGCGGGACCGATGTGGCACGAGACGAGCCCGCTCGTGTCGCAGCCGTGAGCGGCGATCGACACGCTCGTGATGATGCCGTAGTGCTTGCAGTAGTTCACCACCAGGAAGTGCCTGATGTGAGCCAGAGGCCCGGCGCTGCCGGAATGCGAGGCGGTGATCTGGGTGCAGCCCGTCCAACCGCCGTTGTTGTCGCACTGCGGGCCGCATGCGACCGGGGGCGGCGGCGTCTTGCCGGCAGCCACTGCCGGAACGGCCAATGCAGCTGCGACTCCGAGCACGAGCAGAATCTTGCGCACGTTCGACTCCTTCCGTTGTCTTTTGGGGCAACGATAAGGTGAGCGAGCGCGCGTGTCTGTGCCCGATGCGTGTCGATAGCGTGCCGTTGTGGACGGCGATGCGCTAGTGGTGCAAATGGACGTGTCCGAAACCGACGAGGTGCGAGCGCTGCTGCGCGCATATGCGGAGTCGCTCCCGTTCGAGCTCGATTTCCAGGATTTCGAACGCGAGCTCGCGGAGCTGCCCGGTGCCTACGCACCACCACACGGAGCGCTGCTCGTCGCACATGGCAACGGCGGGGTCACCGGCTGCGTCGCACTGCGTCCCTTCGCGGACGATGTCTGCGAGATGAAGCGGCTCTTCGTGCTCCCGGCTGCCCGCGGCACGGGCCTAGGGCGCACGCTTGCGACGGCCGTCGTCGCCGAGGCGCGCCTGCTCGGCTATGCCCGGATGCGACTCGACACGACGCCGGGCATGGCAGTCGCGCAAGCGCTCTACGACGAGCTCGGGTTCAGGGAGATCGCGCCGTACAGGCACAACCCGGTTGCCGGGACGAAGTTCCTCGAGCTACAGCTCTGACACCGCGGCCCGGATCGGGTCGAAGTCGGCATCGTCTCGCGCGAGCTCCCGAAACGAAGGGTCGAGCTCGATCGATCGCCGCAGGGCGCCGAGGGCCGCGTCGCCTCTCCCTGCGAGCGACTCGTAGCACGCCAGGTTGTAGAGCATTCCGGCGTCGTCGCCGCGCGCCAACGCAACACGCAGCGTGTCGGCCGCACGGGCGCTGTCGCCCCGCTCGTAGAACGCATGAGCGCGGCGCTGCGCCTCCCAGGCCGTCCACAGCCCGACCAGTCGGCGGAGCTCGACGATCGGCTGGACGTGATCCTCGACACGCAGGTCGCAGATCCGGTCGATGCCCTCACGAGAATCGGCACGTGCCTCGACCCGTTCGACGATGACCGCAGCGGACTGCTGCCCGCGCTTGTCGCCGCCCGCAGCCTGCCCTGCTTCGAGCGCGGCGACCAGCCGCTCGACGAGCGAGCCCACCGTCTCCTCGTAGGCCCGCGCCATCTCGTCGACGACGGCTTCGCCCGCGAGGATGTTCCCCTGTACAGCGAAGCCCGGGCCGATGCGATGGCCGGCCCAGTCGAGGCAGCGCGCACCCGTGAAGGCGGCTGCTCGGCCGTCCGCTGTCACCACTCCGAGCTGGCGCGTCTCCCGGCCATCGTCGTCCGCGAGAACGTGCGCGAGCGCGTCCTCCGGAGAAGCGCCTCGCTCAAGCTCTTCGAGCGCGCGAAGCCCGTAGACCGCCACGCCCGCCGCCTGGGTGGCGACGGCCCCGACCCCGGCGCGCGCCCACGGGACGACCGAGCCGACGGAGAAGTAGCGCGACTGGACAGCGCAGCCGACCTCGCCGGCCTCCAGGTCGGCCGCGACGATCGAGAACGTGCTCTTGCGGCGAACGATGCTCATGGTTCGACTTGCACTCTGGCACGGTCGCCGCTCGGCTGCGTTATTCGGCTGTGTCGTCCGGCAGCATCGTGCGGCGCAGCTCCGAGAGCCGGAGCTGCGCCGCCGCTGCTCCCCCGGTCGCTCAGACGAAATGGCAGACCGACCGTGTAGGACTCGCCGGGTGATGCCGGAGCCGCGCCTGCGGCAGCGCGACTCCGGCGACCACTGGGAGTCATACGGGTGGTAGAGACGCTCGTCGGTGCTCCTGGTTGATCGACGTCGGCGATGAGGGTGATCGAAGATCTATGCGATCGACGGCTCGCGCAGCCGCTCACCGGCGCAGGCCGAGCGGGCCGCGTCGACGAAGGCAGCCGCATCGCTCGAGAGCGGTTGGAGACGGCTCCAGACCGCCGTTACCGTCCGTGCCGGGATCACGCCGGGCGCAAGCTCGACCACTTGGGTCTCGGCGCGGCGTTCGTCGGTGGCCAGGCGAGGCAGCACGGCAGCACCAAGACCCGCGGCGACGAGGCCCTGCACACCGGCGCCCGTCTCGGCCTGCAGGACGAAGTTCGGTTCGATGCCGTGTGTGCGCAGCTGCTCCTCGACATGTGCTCGCGACGGCGCATGGGCGACGAGCGGCAGCCGCGCGAGCTCGTCGCGCGTGATCGGATTGCGGCGACGCGTCAGAGGTGCGCCTGATTGCAACATCACGACGAACGGATCCGTGCAGAGCGCGGCGGCGTCGAGCGGGCCCTTGGGCAACGGCGTCTCGGCCAGCGCCAGGTCGATCTCGCCGCGCACGAGCGCGGTCAGCAGCGCGACCGTCGACGAGTTCTCGTTCAACGTCACCGGCGCGCCGTAGACCCGGAGCAACGACGGGACGAGACGTGCGAGCAGGTCTGGCGTCGCGCCGACTCGCAGGGCTGCGTTGCCGTTCCCGTCGAGCGCCGCCAGATCGGCCTGCGCGGCGCGCACACGTGCGATCACCGCATCGGCATGCGCGAGCATGATCTCGCCGGCATCGGTCAACGCGAGCGGCCGCGTCCCGCGCGAGCGATCGATCAGTCGCTTCCCCGTCAGGTTCTCGAGCGCCGCGATCTGATGGCTGATCGCCGACTGGACGTACCCGAGGCGGGTGGCCGCGCGGCGGAACGACCCTTCACGCGCAACCGCGTCCAGCGCCACGAGGTGTCGCAACTCCACTCCCGACCACCATTCGCCTGCCATCTCAGGGGGTGTGACGACCGTCACGATCATGAAGCCGTAGAAGTTCCGCTCCATAACACCTGCTTAACAAGAGTGACCCGACGTTCGATCGGCCCTACGTACGTCTCCGAAAACGAAAGAAGCCCCCGTCGGGGGCTTCTCAGGTGGACCCAGCCGGGCTCGAACCGGCGACCTTCGCGCTGCCAGCGCGACGCTCTCCCAGCTGAGCTATGGGCCCGAGGAGCTGCGTCAGTGTAGCTCCGAGCTCGAAATCGCGCGCCCAGTGGATCCTGGTCATCTGATTGTTCCTGGGTGGCGAAAGTCGTAGCTGGACACCCGCCCGCAGCACCGAAAGTTCCTTCGGAAGCAGATAACAACTCCTGGTCGCCTGACAGTACGCAGCAATCGCGTCGATCTCTTCCCCGCTGTAACGACGGGGAACGACTCCGTTCGGGCCACGGCGACTCGTCCGACAGACGATCACCACGACATCGCCTCGTCGAACGGCCCATTTGCACTGGATCCGGAGCAGTCGAGGCCGGAGATCGAAGATCAGGTCGTAGCGCTCGTCACCGAGCGGCCGCGACACGCCCACGCCATGGGTCAGAGCCTCGAATGCAATCGCCTGTTCAGCGAGAGCGCCTTTCTGATCCGTCGTCAACATTGACAACAGAGTATGCGGGGCGGCGGACGAGCTTCGCGGCCGCGCGGACCTCTGCTGTCAGGCCGTGGCTGCTTCGACGGTCTCGTGCGGGACGTCGTCCCACAGATCCTCGAGGCGGTAGAACTCGCGCGCCTCGGGCGTGAAGACGTGCAGCACGACGTCGATGTAGTCGCCGACGATCCAAGTCGCCTCCTGCTCACCCTCGACCGACCGTGGCAGCAGGTCGTGGTCGTGCTTCAGGCGGCCGTGCACCTCGTCCCAGATGCCCTTGGTCTGGCGTGCGTTGCCACCCGTCGCCACGACGAAGTAGTCGGTGTACGCGCAGACGGGCTGCATGTCGAGAATGACGACGTCGCGGCCGAGCTTGTCGTGGACGATTGCCGCAATCCGGCGTGCCTGTTCGTGAGGGCTCAAGCCGCTGAAGTGTACCCATGCCTACGAGGCATAAAGTCCCTCGCCGTGGACGATCTCCGCCACGGCGGACGGAACCTCGTCGTCGACGAACCGTCGCCGCAGATCGCTCGAGGCCACCGGAATCGGCTCGATCTCGAAGAAGAGCACCCGCTCGGGTTGGTCGAGCGCGGCCAGCACCCCCTCGAGACGCTCGCGAGGGAAGCCGGGCCGGGTGGCGACCGCGATCCGCGTTCGTTCGAGCACCTCGTCGGGCTCCTGCCAGGACAGGAAGTCGCAGAACTGGTCCGCACCGATGAGAAACACCGGGTCGACCCACTCGGGATGCGCGCGCAGCGTGTCGATCGTGCGCGCGTGCGTGTCGAGCAGGACGTCGTCGGCCGGGAACGCGGCCTGGGCCAGCCGGAGCCGCACGTCGGCCGGCGTATCGACGTCCTTGTGGCCGGGATCGGCAACGACGAGCACGACGAGCCGATCGAGCCCGAGCTCGGTCTTCGCGCGACGCGCCAGCTCGACATGTCCACGGTGCGGCGGGTCGAACGCACCGCCGAAGAGCCCCAGCATGGGCCCCGCCGTCCGCATCAGGCGAGCTCGAACTCCTCGTCGCCGATCTCGACCGTCGCGCCGTCCTTCGCTCCCGCGGCGCGCAGTGCGCGCTCCAGCTCCTCATCGGTCGGCGGCGTGCCGAGGACCCGGAATCCGTCCTCTGTCCGCAGCAGACGCCAGCCGCGCACTTTCGGCTGCGGCCGGTAGACGAGGAAGTCCGCCAACTCGTCCTCGCTGCGTTCCTCGACGGGCGGTTCGGGCACCAGCGAAAAGAGCCTGCGGCGGAAATCGTCGAGGCCCTGGCCCGTCGCGCACGAGAGCCGGAAGACGGCGGTGATGCGCGGATCGTCGATGGCGAACTCCGGATCGGGCTCGAGATCGATCTTGTTGAGCACGACGATCTGCGGGCGCTGGTCGAGGCCGGCGCCGTAGGCCCCGAGCTCGGCGTCGATCGTCCGCCACTGCTCTTCGGCCGGCTGTGAGGCGTCGATCACGTGAATCAGCGTGCGCGCCCGCTCGAGGTGGGCGAGGAACTCGTGACCGAGGCCGACACCTTCGCTCGCTCCTTCGATCAGCCCGGGTACGTCGGCGATCACCAGCTGCCGACCGTCGGGGGACTCGACCGTTCCGAGCACCGGCTGCAGCGTCGTGAACGGATACGCGGCGACCTTCGGCTTTGCGTTCGAGACGCGCGAGATCAAGGACGACTTGCCGGCGTTGGGCAATCCGACGAGCGCAGCGTCAGCGAGCAGCTTCAGATGCAGCTCCACGTCGCGCTCGTCGCCGGGCGGGCCGACCTCCGCAAAGCGCGGCACCTGCCGGGTGGACGAGACGAAGCGCGCATTCCCCCGCCCGCCGTGACCACCTTGCGCGAGCACGACGCGCGCGCCGGGGTGGGCGAGGTCGGCGATCAGGTCCTCAGCGTCAGTGAACACCTGCGTGCCGACCGGAACGCGCAGCTCCGCATCGGCGCCGTCGGCGCCGTGCTTGCGCGCTCCACCGCCGTTGCCGCCACGCTCGGCCTTGATCCACTTTCGCCTCTGCAGCGACGAGAGATCCCGGAGCGACGGATCTGCGAGCAGGACGACATCTCCTCCGTCACCGCCGTCGCCCCCGTCCGGCCCGCCCTTGGGGACGAACTTCTCGCGGCGGAAAGAGAGGCCGCCGTCGCCGCCTTTGCCAGCCTGAACGTGGAGTGTCGCGCGATCACTGAACATCGGACGAACCGTAGCGCGCCGTCCCTGAAGGACAGGTCGCGGCGAGACCAGTCTTGTGGTCAGACCAAAGTTCACGAAACTGCAACGATCGATCCACACGCCCCGCCCGCGGCGTCGCAACGTCAGTTCGGGCCGATTCCGACACGGCCGCCCGGGGCACGTCGCTTGGTCAGACCACGTTCGAAGCGCGGTGCGCTACGCCGGCGGTTCGACGACCGACACGAAGCGGCGCTCGCCGCTCGTGCGGAACGAGACCGTGCCGGGACGGATCGCGAAGATCGTGTCGTCGCGGCCGATCTCAGTCCCGGGGCCCGGACGGAACTTCGTGCCGCGCTGGCGGACGATGATGTTGCCCGGCTGCACGACCTGGCCGTCGAACATCTTCACCCCGAGGTACTTGGGGTTCGAATCGCGACCGTTCTTCGAGGAGCCGAGACCTTTCTTGTGTGCCATCTAGACGTCCTCCTCCTTCGCCTTCAACGCCGATCCGAGCGCCGCGATCGCGCCCTTGCGCGCCGCATGGGCCTGCTCGTAGGCGAGCGCGGCCTCGAGCATCGGCCGGTTCCAGGTCTTTGCGCCTTCGGACACCTGCGCGACCGTCATCGACTCGTACCCGCTCGGCATGCCCTTGACGTGATCGTCCGCCGCGACTTCGACGGCGGCCGGCGCTTCAGGTGCCTCGACCTTCGGGGCCGGGGCTTCCTCTGTCTTCTTCGCAGCCGCGCGCTTGGGCGCACCGAGCGAGATCTCGATCCGCGACGTCGCAGCGCGGAAACCGTTGTGGCGCTTGTACCCCGTGCGCTTGCGGTACTTGCCGATGCGAATCTTCGGGCCACGCTCGTGCGCCAGCACCTTGGCCGTGACGGCACCGTCTCCGAGGAGCACCTCGGGCGAGAACGTCCCGCCCTCGTCCGTCTTGACCCGGTCCACGATCAGGTACTCGCCCTCACGGACGCGGTACTGCTTGCCGCCCAAACGGATGATTGCGTATTCCATCAGCATGATGCTCGCAGGCGGAAGCCCGCGAAGCGGTCGCCAGTGTAGCGACTGCGGCTCTTACTCGTCCAACCCCCACTGGCTCATCGGGGTGTAGCCCCAGTCGTCGTCGCCGTTCTCGGACGATTCCGGCTCGGGAACCACCGGCTCGGGCGTGTCCGAGACTTCGACCTCCGAGACCTCCACCGTGCCGTCGGCAGCCTCGGGCTCGACGGTCGCGACAGCCGCACCGCCTGTACCGACCGGCTTCTTGCGGCGATTCTTGCCGCCGCGGGAGCCGCGGCGTGTCTTCTTGCGGACGGGAGCGGCACCGTCGCCGTCTTCGCCCTCCGCAGCCCCTTCGAGCGCACGGTCGGGGACGTGGATCACCGGACCGCCCGAGGCGACCTCGGGCGTCGACTCGGGCGCCGCGCCGCTCTCTGGCCCGGCCTCGACCTCCGGCTCCGACTCCAAGTCCGGCTCACCCGGTTCCGCAGGCTGGCCGCCGTTCGTCGCGGCCGCTGCGACGGCCGGTTTCTTCTTGCGGTTCTTGCCGCCCCGTGAGCCGCGTCGCGTCCGCTTCTTGGGCACGGACGGCACGGCATCGCCGTCCTCGGCGGCGGCCGCCGCGTCGACGCCCGCCACCTCCGACTCGGGCTCGAGCTCGGGCTCGACGTCGGCCTCTTCCTGACCGGCCACGGCAAGTTCCTCTTCGACCGCGACGTCGCCCGCGGCCTCGGCGCTCTTGCGCGCCGGGCTTCGCCTGGCGCGCGTCGGCTTCTCGGCCTCCGCCTCCGCCGTGAGCGGCTCGTCGGGCGTTTCGGCCGGCGCGAGCAACTCGGCCCACGCCAGCCCTTCCGTGACGGCGGTGATGGTCGCGGTGACCTTCTTGCCAACGAGCTTGGCTGCGTCCCCGACGACGACGTCGACGTCACCGATCTTGCCGGTCCCGGCGTGCGGATCATGCAGACCGACCTCGCCGAGCTTGACCTCGACCTGCTGGCCGACCTCGACCGGAAGCTTCGGCGCGACCTTCTCGAGCGTTCCCTGGTCGAGCACCCGCAGGTGATCCAGGTGCTCGCCCTCGACGCCGACGAGGAAGAAACGGCGCTTCGTCGTCTCCTCGAGCTCGCGCAGCCGTGATGCGCCCGGCCCGGCCACGAGCCAGGCAACTCTCGCGGAGACCTCCACCTTGAACGCCTTGTCGCGCGAGCCCGGTGTGACGAGCGAGCGCAACCGCCGCTCGATGTCGACCGCGGCCGTGTGCTCGGAGATGACGATCCCGTCGCCTCCGCAGGTTGGGCACTTCTTGGTCATGACCTCCCGCGGTCCGTCGGTGACGTTCTGGCGCGTCATCTCGACGAGCCCGAGCGGCGAGATCTCGACCACGTATGTCTTCGTGCGGTCGCGCTCGAGCTCCTCGCCGAGTGCGGTCTCGACGGCGGCGCGATTCTTCGGGCTCGCCATGTCGATGAAGTCGATGACGATGATCCCGCCGATGTCGCGCAGCCTCAGCTGGCGCACGACCTCCTTGACCGCCTCGAGATTGTTCTTTGTGATCGTGTCCTCGAGCCGCGCACCGGACTTCTTCGACCGAGAGCCGACGAAGCGGCCGGTGTTGACGTCGATGACCGTGAACGCCTCGGCGTAGTCGAAGATCAGGTAGCCGCCGGACGGCAGGTCGACGCGGCGGTTGAGAGTCGACTTGATCTCCTGGTCGACGCCCATCGCCTCCATCAGCGGCTCACGCTCCTTGTAGCGTGTCACCCGCTCTGCCATGTGGGGCGAGGTCTTCTTGAGGTAGCCGACGATCCGCTTGTGGGTTCGGTCGTGATCGACGAGGAGCCGTTCGAAGTCACCGGTGAAGAGGTCGCGCACGACCCGCAGCGGCAGCTCCGCCTCCTGGTAGACGAGCGACGGCGCCGTCGACTCCTTGGCTTTCGCCTCGATCGAGCGCCATAGGCGCTGCAGGAAGTCGAGGTCGCGCTCGATGTCCTCGGCCGACGCGCCTTCGGCGGCCGTGCGGACGATCACTCCGCCCTGTTTCGGCGCATACTCCTTCAGCACCGCCTTCAGCCTGTTCCGCTCGTCGTCCTCGAGCCGGCGGGAAACACCGAGCCCTTCACCGTGCGGCACGTAGACGACGAAGCGACCGGGCAGCGAGATCTCCGTCGTGAGCCGGGCGCCCTTCGTCTTCATCGGGTCCTTGACCGCCTGGACGAGGACGTTCTCGCCTCTCTGGATCAGATCCTGGATCTTGCGGGCGCCCTTGCGGCCCTCGAGCTCGGGACCGACGATCTCGTCGACGTAGAGGAAGCCGTTCTTCTCGAGCCCGATCTCGACGAATGCGGCCTCCATGCCCGGCAGGACGTTGTCGACGACTCCGAGGTAGATGTTGCCGGCGATCGACCGGCGTTCGGGCCGCTCGAGGTAGACCTCTGCGACCTGATCGTCCTCGAGGACGGCAACACGCTTCTCGCCGGCATCGACGGAGACGAGCAGTTCCCGCTTCGCCTTCGGAAGCGGGGCGCGCTTCGGCGGCGTGCGCCGCCGGGACGCCTGTGTGGACGTGCGCGTCTTGCGCTCGGTCTTCTTCGGCTCGGCCTTCGGCTCCGACGTGGTCGCCGACGCAGCCGCCGTCGCAGTCGCGGCCGTCGCCCCGCCGCCTGCGGCCGTGCTCTTCTTCCGGTTGCGCCCGCCACGCGTCCCGCGGCGGCGCTTCTTCGGTTGGGTGGTGCTCGATTGTCCGTCGCGATCCACCGGTGCGGTGGACGATTCGACGGTTAGCGGTTCAGCTTGGGGAAGCTCCGGCGCGCGCGTGGGCGGCGCCTTGTCCTCCGACTTCTTGCGTCGGAAAAACGACAATGGCAAACGATCTCTCCTGTGAGGAGCGCACGCGCAGCCTCGTGTCACACGGGCGCGCGGCGCTGTTGATTGGGAAAAGCCTTGGCATAGGCCTTCCCTCAGGGTATCAGTGGCCCGTCACGCCGCTTCGGCGGCGGGGCGGAGCTTCGCTCTGCGGGTGCGGATCGCGCGCAGACGCTGGGCGAGGCGGGCCCAGGCCCACGGCTCGAGTTCGACATAGCGGACGGCCGATTGCCCCCGCGTCGTCTCGAGGTACTCGAACCAGGCGTCCGCTTCCTCGATCAGCAGCAATTCCTGCGCTTCCTGGTGTCCGGTCAGGGCCATGCGGGCGTCACCTCCAGTCGATCTGGAGAGCCTAGGACCAGGACCGGACAGCGCTCGTCGTCAGGCCCGGCCGCGCGCCTCGAAATAGCGCTCGGCAGCCTCGCCGACGGCCCTCGTGCCCGTGTAGGCCACAGCTCCCTTCACGGCCCAGCCTGCGAAGGGCACGACGTCGAGCAGCTCGCGGGCCACCGTCCGGAACGCGAAGCCCGCGCCCACGACGGCCACCAGCTCTGCGGCGCGCTGATTGTCCACCGACTGGCCGTGCGCCAGACCGATCCGCAAGACGAGCCGCATCTGATTGAGGGTCAGGATCGGCATGTCGATGCCCGGGATGAAAACCGCGGCCGCGATGATCGCGTTGCGCTTCGAGAACGCCTGAATCAGCTCGTCACACACTGGGCCTCGCAGCACCGGCAGCCGCGCCGCGAGCGACGTGCTGTCCTCGCCGAGGCGCCTCACGACAGCGCGGGCAATCTCCTCGACGGGAAACCCTGCGCCGGGCGGCACGCGGACGAGATCCGTCGCGAGCACGTACGGGACCGTGTCCGCCTCGGTGACGGCGATGATCGGAACGCCGGCACGCGAGGCCCCGCGCAGCTCGTCCTCATCGGGCGCTCCGATCCAGACCAGCACCGACGCCCCTTCGAAGCGTCCCTCGACGACCGCCGAAGCGTCGCCGCCGGCCCGCAGTTCTCGCGCCAGCAGCGGCACGAGCTCCCGCGCGCCCGAGATGGCAAGCGGCCGCGGGTCGCCCGAGCCACGACGGAGCTCGCGGACGAGCGAGATCACCGACAGTGGAGTGAGCGTGAGTTTCCGCTTACTCATCCACGCCGCCGCCCCGGCCGTCGGAGGTAGATCGCCTGGAGGATGCCGATCGCGAGGAAGTTCGTGATCATCGAGGACCCGCCGACCGAGACGAACGGCAACGGAATGCCGGTGATCGGCGCGACCCCCATCGTCATCGCGCTGTTCACGAAGACCTGGAACAAGAACATGAATGCGAGCCCGCCTGCCACGATCGCACAGTAGAGGTCTCGCGCTGTCGTGACGATCTTCAACGCTCGCCAGACGATGAGCAGATAGAGCAGCAGCAGAACCGAAGCGCCGAAGAAGCCCCGCTCCTCGGCCAGGGATGCGAACGCAAAGTCCGTCGCGTGCTCGGGCAGGTAGTTCAGGCGCGTCTGGGTCGCGCCGAGGACCCCGCGGCCCCGCAGGCCGCCGGCGCCGACGGCGGTGATCGACTGGCGCAGGTTGTACGTCGCGCCCTGCGGATCGGTGCTCGGATGCGTGAACCCCGTCAGCCGCGCCGCCTGGTACGGCTTGAGCACGTTGACGCCCGCCGCGGGCAGCGCCCAGAGGACGGCGAGCGAGCAGGCGACGGTCACGGCCAGAAGCACGGCGAGATGCATCCACCGCACACCCGCAACGAACAGAACTGCCGCAAGCGCTGCCATGTACACGAGCGCCGTACCGATGTCCGGTTGCACGAAGACGAGCACGATCGGCACGAGCCCGTACCCGATGGCGGCGAGGGCGGTGCCGGCCGACGTGATCGTCCGCGACCGGTCGGCGAGGAAGCCCGCCACCACGAGCACGAAGAGCACCTTCCCGAACTCTGACGGCTGGAACGTGAAGAAGCCGACATTGATCCATCTGTGCGATCCGCGCGTTGCCGCGCCCGCTGCGAGCACGAACACCATCAATCCGAGCGCCCCGAAGTAGATCGGCCGGCGGAGTCGCCGGTAGGTGTCGGGATCGATGAACAGCACGAGTACGAAGAGCAGCGCGCCCGCGCCGGCATACAGCCCCTGCCGCGAGGCTGCAGAACCGCCGATGTCGTGCTTGGTGATCCCGTCGATCGCCGACAGCCCGTAGCCCACAACGCCCACGAGCGCGAACATCAGGACCCAGTCGAGTCGGCGCAGGACTCCCCCGAGCCCGAACACCTCTGCCTCGCGGCGGTTGCGGAGCCCACGTGCCCTGGTGTCGACAGCTTCGATCGTCATCAATCGGAGGGGTGCTGGGTCGTCGGGGCCGTCTTGTTGAAGTACTTCTCGAAGACGCGGAGCGCGGCGGGTGCGGCCGCCGTGCCGCCGTGGCCGCCGTTCTCGATCACGGCGCACACCGCGATCGTCGGCTGCTCGTACGGTCCGTAGCCGCACCACCACGACTGCGTCAGGTTCTGCGGGTACTTGTCGCCGGGCAGGGTCACGTTCTTCTCGGCGCTACCGGTCTTGCCCGCGATGTTGATCGGGAAGTTGCCGAACACGCCCACTCCGGTCCCGAAGGGAGAGTGCGTCGCCTCGTCGAGCCCCTGCTGGACGTAGCGCAACGCAGTCGGGTCGACGCCGGTCGCCTGGGCCGGCTGTGCGCCGAACCGGCGCAGGACACGCGCCGGCTGGCCGCTCGGGCCGGTCAGCTCGACATCGTCGGCGAGGTGGGGCGTCACGAGCTTGCCGCCGTTGGCGATCATCGCGTAGAGGCGGGTCATCTGCAGCGGCGTCACGAGGATCTGCCCCTGGCCGATCGCCATCTGAATCGAGTACCCCGGCTTCCAGGTGCGGTCGAGGATGCCGTAGCCCTTGCTCGACGGATACCGCTCCTTCAGATACTCGGGCGTCGGGATCAAGCCCTTCACCTCCGGGCCGATGTCGATTCCGGTCAGCCCGCCGAGGCCGAAGCGATTCGCCCAGCCCTGGAGCGGGTGCCCGCGATCCGGAGGAAGGTTGTAGAAGCGCTTGCCGAGCTCGTAGAAGTAGGTGTCACATGACATCGCGAGCGCCGTCGGAAGGTCGATGTACTGGTCGATCAACGGTGTCCAGTTGAGGAACGTCTGACCGTGGTCCTTGAAGTCCGGCGAGCAAAGGATCTGGTCGAACGGATGCACCAGTCCTTCCTGCATTGCGGCGAGCGCGGTAACGGGCTTGAACGTCGAGCCCGGTGGATACGCGGCGTCGATCGCGCGGTTGATTCCGGGATAGTTGAGGGCGGCCGCCGTGGTCGGATTGAGCACCGGCGCCAACTTCTGCGGGTCGGGATGGCCGACGTAGATCGAGGGCTGGTAGGTCGGATACGACGCCATCGCGAGCACCGCACCGTTCCGGGGATCCATCGCCACGATCGCACCGCCGTTCGCGTGCGCACCTTCGATCCCGGTGTGCGCGAGAGTGATGCCGTAGCGAAGCGCCTTCTCGGCCGCACGCTGTAGTCCGATGTTCAACGTCAGGCGCAGCGACTCGCCGGGACTGGGCTGCGCGACGAGGGTCGCCGGCCCCTTCGGCCGGCCGCGCGAGTCGACCGTCAGCTGCGCAGTGCCGTTCTTGCCCCGGAGGTAGGTGTCATAGGTGGATTCGATCCCCGCTTGCCCGATCGAGTCGGTCGGCTGATAGCCGGCTTTCTTGTCGTGCTTGTACTCCTGGGCGGTGATCTGCCCGACGTACCCGAGCACCTGGGCTCCGAGCGACTGGTACGGGTACTTGCGCAGATAGCTGTCCTGAGTCTGCACCCCGGGGAACTCCGCCGCCCGCTCTTCGAGGTAGTCGATCTGGTCCTGGCGCAGCCCGCGCTGCACGACGATGGGCGTCAACGGGTCGGAGCCGTGCTGTCTCAGCTGCGCGACCATCGTCGTCACGGGGATGCCCGTCACCATCGAGAGCGTCTTCAGCTCCTTCAGTTCTGCGTGCCACGTCTTCGGGAGGTCGGCGGGCCAGAGCTCGAGCCTCGTCCCGGGCACGTTCTCCACGAGAATGCGGCCGTTCTGATCGAGGATCGGCCCGCGAGGCGCCTCGAGGCGCAGCGTACGGACCCGGTTGTCGTTCGCCTGGGCGAGGTAGCGCTGGCCGGAGAGCACCTGTAGCGCCCAGAGGCGCAGGAACAGGACGGCGAACACCCCGAGTGCGAGAAACGCGAGAATCGCGACCCGGAGCGCGGTCTGCGGTGTGAGCCGGTAGGGCTCCGAGGTCCGCGGATCGCCGGGCAGGAAGCGGCCGCGGCCGCCGACCGCACCGCTAGCCAAGGAGCCGGACCTCGCGGACGCGGTCACCGAGCTCGAGCGGTGGGAACAACCTGCGGATGAGCGCGTAGACCGGGAGCGTCAGGAGCAGGTTGACGAGCAGTGCGAGCGGCACGCCGTCTGCGACGAGCCCGGCCGGAGCCGGCTCCCCGAGCATGAACTGCAATACGACCTGACCGAACGCGTACAGAACGGTGACCACCGCAACCGAGAGATACGGCGCGTGGAAGCGGTCACGGGCGGTCGTCTCGCCGTAGCGCCCGATCCAGAAGCCCCCGACGGTCAGCAGGAGCGAGGTGACTCCCAGCGTGCCGAGCGTCGCCGTGTCGATCAGGAGCCCGGTCATGAAGCCGGCCACCGCACCGAAGATCGACCCGCGGAGCAGCGCAATCGAGAGCAGCGCTACGAGAACGATGCTCGACGTGCGGAAAAGCCGGTACTCCGACAGCACCGACAGCTGCAGCAGGGCGGCGACGAACAGGACGAGTGCGGCCTTGATGCCGTCCATCAGCCGTTCGGGACGAGGACGATCACGGTCTGCAGGGACGAAAAGTCGACGAGCGGCGAGACCTGGATGTTCTTGAAGGGGTTCACGTCGCTGTTGCTCCGGCTCGTGACGGACCCGATCGGGATGCCGCGCGGGAACATCGAGGGCAGCGCGCCCGGGCCGCCGAGCGTGCCTGCGGTGATGATCGTGTCACCGACGTTGACGTTGTCGTTCTTCGCCACGCGGTCGAGGATCAGGACGTCGCTCCCGCCGCCGCCGCGCTTGATCACGCCGACGGCGCTCGGGTGTGTGAGGTCGGACGCCGTCACGGCGCTCTGGTCGTCGGTGAGCAGCGTCACGCGCGAAACGCTTCGCGAGACGCGTGCGACCGTCCCGACGAGGCCGCTCGAGCTCGCCACGACGACGTTCCCGACGCGAACTCCGTCGCGCGAGCCGGCGGCGATCTCGACGCTCTGGTCGATCGCGTTCTGCGGATTGACGAGCACGGCCGCCACCACCGGATGGAAGTCCGCGATCGTCGCCGGGCCGTGGTAGTTCGATGCGGCCTTCAACTGCACGTTCTCCTGGACCGCGCCCTCGTCGAGGATCAACTGCTCGCGGTAATACGCAATCTGCTTGCGGAGCTTCTCGTTCTCCGACTTCGCGTGGACGAGCCCCCGCGTCCAGCTCGCGGCGTCACGGAACGGCCGAGTCACGCGATCAGCAGCCACCTCGAACGGCCTCAGGACGCTGGCGGCCGTCCCCTGGACGCCGTCGAGCGCGCTCGACCGGAAGGAGACGGTGATCAGGACGAGCGAGAGCAGCACAAGGACACCCACGATGATCCGGCGCTTCAGGGCGCTGGAGCGACTCGAGGGGTAGCCGGAGGGAGCGGCGCGCTGGACCGAGGAGCCCAGGACCGCGAGACGGACGGTCCGGTTGCGAGGCACTCGAGGGAGCGTAGCCGCAAGGCCGGGAGGATCGCGGTCCCGGCGACCCGTACACGTCCGAAAATCGGCTCTACGCCGGGGTCAAGCTCGCTTCACCGCTGTCGATCAGCTCGACATCCTGCTTGCGGATCGTGACAGCGAGCACGACCAGCGCGGCCAGGAGCATCGCCGCGCCGACGGCGAAAGCGACGTGGTAGCCGCTCGTGAGGGCTGAGTCGCGAACGGCAACCGACGACACCACGCCGCCGCCGAGCAGGTTGCTCGTCCGCGATGCCGCGAGGGTCGAGAGGATGGCGAGGCCCAATGCGCCGCCGACCTGCTGCGACGTGTTGAACAGCCCCGATGCAAGTCCCGCGTCCGCCCGCTCGACGTTCGTCGTCGCAAGCAGCGTCAGCGGCACGAATGTCATCCCCATCCCGATCGAGACCACAGCGATCGTCGGCAGGAGGTCGGGCACGTAGGAGCCGTGGGCCGGCAGCCGGGCGAAGTACAGGAGACCCGCTGTGCCCATCGTGATGCCCGTGAAGACGACGATGCGAATCCCGATCCTCCGGATCAGAGCCTGGGAGGCTCCTGCTCCGATGATGATCCCGAGTGTGAACGGGACGAATGCGACGCCCGCTTTCAGCGGGCCGTAACCGAGAATCTCCTGCATGTAAAGGGACGCGAAGTAGAACATCGCGAACAGACCCGAGGCGACGAGGAGCATCGCCACGTTGCTGCCTGACAGCGACCGCATGCGAAAGATGCCGAGCCGGATCAGCGGCGCCTTCGAGCGGCGCTCGATCACGACGAACGCCGCGAGCAGCGCGAACGCGAGCAAGAACAACCCGATGGTCTTCGACGAGCCCCAGCCGTAGCCCTGGGCCTTGACGATCGCGAAGACGAGCACCAACAGACCGCCGGTGACCGTCACCGCCCCGGCGGTGTCGTAGGTCTCGGGACGGTCGTCCGGCCGGGAGTTCGGCACGAAGCGCAGCGAGAGCAACGCAGCGGCGATGCCGATCGGGAGATTGACGAAGAAGATCCAGCGCCACGAGAGCGTCTCGGTGAGGAAGCCGCCGATGACGAGGCCGGCCGCAGCGCCGCCGGCCGCGATCGCGCTCCAGACCCCGAGCGCCTTGGTGCGCTCTGCGCCTTCGGCGAAGGTCGTGGTGACGATCGCGAGCGCAGCGGGCGAGACGAGGGCGGCGCCAAGCCCCTGAAGGGCACGGCCCGCAATGAGCACGTCGGAGGACTGGGCGACGCCGTTGATCAGGGAGGCAGCGGTGAACACGAAGATCCCGGCGATGAAGAGACGCTGCCGCCCAAGCAGGTCGGAGGCGCGGCCGCCGAGCAGCAAGAAGCCGCCGAACATCAGCGTGTAGGCATTGACGATCCACTGCAGGCTCGTCGGAGTGAAATGCAGCGCCGCCTGAATCGACGGCAGCGCGACGTTCACGATCGTCGCGTCGAGGACGACCATGAACTGGGCGAGACAGACGAGCACGAGCACAAGCCACCGGTTTGGCTCCGGCTTCACAGCGTTTCCTCTTTCCCCCGACGACGGCCGCGTTCCACGCTACCGGTCGAGCGCGTGCACGCGAAGGGGCCCCCATTCGCTCTCGATCTCCGTCAGCAGCGCGAAGCCGAGCTTCGCCATCACGTTGAGCGAGGCGATGTTCGGCTCGGTCGTGATCGACACGACGCG
Organism: uncultured Thermoleophilia bacterium; assembly: GCA_963806025.1. Lineage (GTDB taxonomy): Bacteria > Actinomycetota > Thermoleophilia > Gaiellales > Gaiellaceae > PALSA-600. Next base: position 147,022 of record CAWDWI010000002.1, read on the forward strand.
GTGGAACCCGAGCTCACCGAACGCCCAGGCAACTGATGCCCGACCGGCCTCGGTGGCGATCCCACGTCCCCACCAGTCCGGGTCGAGCGCCCAACCGATCTCCGGATCGCCCGGCCAGACGCGGTGGAACTGCGGGCCTGTTCGACCGATCAGCTCTCCGGTCTCGCGCCACTCGACGGCGAGCAGGCCGAAGCCGTGCTCGGCCCAGTGCCGATCCCACCGATCGAAGGCTTCGTCGCTCTGCTCGCGGCTCTGCACCCCGGAGAGATGGCGCGTGTACTCGGGATCGGCGTTCCAGCGCGCGACGGTGTCGCGGTCTGCCGCGCGAAAGCGCCGCAGGGTGAGTCGCGACGTCTCGATCACACGGTGAGCACGGTCGTCGTCAGCGTCGCGGTGGGAACGAAGCCGATTTGCGTGTTGATGTGACGCATGGCCGCGTTGAGCTCGGCGTTCATCGTCGTGACCGTTTCGACTTCCGGACGCTCGGCGCGCAAACGGCGCAGCGACTCCACCTTCACCGCGCGCCCGAGGCCGAGCCCGCGGGCCGACGCGATCACTGCGGTGTCGTCCGTCGCTGCCGCTGTTTCTCCCGGTGTCGCCCGGAGGTCGGTGAACGCGCCGATCTCGTCGTGACCGTCGAGCGCGACCGTGACGCGGATCTCCCGGCCGCGCGCCACCGCCGTCTGCTCGATGCGTCGTACCTCCTCGACCGTCGTCGTCCAGCCCTCGACGCCGGCCGGTGCAGGCGCGTCGTTCATCGCATCGCGGGCAGCCGCAAACGACTCGACCAGCTCGTCCGGCGCGCGCCCGACCCACGAGCGAAGCCGCCAGCCTGCAGGGACGACCGGCTCAGGCAACAGCGCCGTGCGCAGGTCGAGCGCGGCACGAATGTCACGCTGGTCGTCGCGCGCGCCGACGTGAGCGGCGAACGCCGCGCCGGCCTCGCTCCAGTGGTGCCCGAAGAACGACCGAATCCCCTCGTCGCGCGCTGCACCGCGAACGGTCTCGACCAGCGCCGAGCCGGTGCCGCGCCGCCGCTTGTTCGGGTGCACAATGATGTCGACGTACACGAAGGCAGGGCCGTGAACGAACAGGGCAGCGGCCCCTGCAAGCTCACCGGCGTCCTCGGCGAGCCAGCGCCGGCCCACTGCGGCCGTTGAGTGCCGGTAGTACGCGAGCGACAGCCCGGGCGCCCGAAACCGCTCGCCGGGCAGCCAGCAGGCCTCTTCCAGCGCGTGCAGCGCAAGCAGCTCCTCGTCGGCCGCGTTCGCCACGTCGAGCTCACGAACTTGCATGGCCGGCTAGTAGCGGCGGCCGTTGCGGCCGCGCGACCGCGGGCGGGCGCGCGAACTGCGGTGGATCGCGTCGAACTCCTCGAGGCTGCGGCCCGAGCCGACCGCGACACAGGTGAGCGGCGACTCGGCAAGGTGCACCGGCATGTGCGTCTCGTGCCGCAGGCGCTCGTCGAGCCCCTGCAGCAGCGCACCGCCGCCGGCCAGCACGATGCCGCGGTCCATGATGTCCGCGGCGAGCTCGGGCGGCGTCTTGTCGAGCGTCGACTTGATCGCATCGATGATCTGGTTGACGGGCTCCTCGAGCGCATGTCGCACTTCCTCGCTCGAGAGGATCACGGTCTTCGGCAGTCCGCTCAGCATGTCGCGCCCACGCACCTCGGCCTGAACCTCTTCCTTCATCGCGTGCGCGGAGCCGACTTCGAGCTTGATCTCTTCGGCCGTCTGCTGGCCGATCAGCAGCTTGTACTCGCGCTTGATGTGATTGATGATCGCCTCGTCCATCTCATCGCCTCCGACCCGCAGCGACTGGGACACGACGATCCCGCCGAGCGAGATGACCGCGACCTCGGTGGTGCCGCCGCCGATGTCGACGATCATGTTCCCCGTCGGCTCGGCGACCGGGAGGCCGGCGCCGATCGCTGCTGCCATGGGCTCCTCGATCAGATAGGCCTTGCGCGCTCCGGCCGAGAGCGTCGCCTCCTCGACCGCGCGCTTCTCGACGCCCGTGACTCCCGACGGGACGCAGACGACGACGCGCGGGTGGGCGAAGCGGTGCTGGTGGACCTTCTGGATGAAATGACGGAGCATCTGCTCGGTGACATCGAAGTCGGCGATCACCCCATCCTTCAGCGGCCGGATCGCACTGATCGTCCCGGGTGTGCGCCCGAGCATGCGCTTCGCCTCGAGCCCGACCGCATGCACCTCGCCGGTGCGCTGGTCGATCGCGACCACGGACGGCTCCGAGAGGACGATGCCGCGCCCGCGCACGTAGACGAGCGTGTTCGCGGTGCCGAGGTCCACGGCCATGTCGCGGCCGCCGAAGCCTGTGAGGTAACTGAAGATGCCCATCGAGCCGCGGCCACTCTAGCTTGCGAGCACTTCGGCCAACCAATGCTGCGCTTCCCGCACCAGCACAGGGTTCGTCTCGAGGGTGTAGTAGTGGAGCGCGAGCAGCGCCTGCGAGAGCGCCCAGCCCTTCGCGCGAAGCCACGTGTCCTCGTCCACGGGCAGCGCCTCCCGGAACCGCTCGCGACCCTCTGCGTCCAGAAGCTTCCAGGCCGCCATCAGGTCGACCGCCGGGTCGCCGGCGCCCACGCAGCCCCAGTCGATTGCACCGCTGAGCCGACCGTCCCGAACGAGGACGTTCCGCGCGTCGAGATCCGCGTGAAGCCAAACGCGTTCGCCCTGCCATTGCGGCGCCGCCGCGGCCTCCTCCCAGAGCTCGGCCGCCCCCGGCACCTCGATACGCTCGAGCGCTTTGCGGACCTGCCGGTCGCGCAGCGCGAGCGGTTCGCCGCGGCCGGCACCCGGATCGGGCGCTCCGCGCGAATCGATCCGTTGCAGGGCCCCGACGAACGCCACGAGCTCGCTCGCGGCCAGGGGAACGCCGATCGGCGTCTCGCCTTCGAGCCACGTGCAGACCGACCAGTGCCACGGGTAGTCCGGGCCGGGCCGGCCGCGGGCGACCGGCAGCGGGATCTCGACGGGCAGCCGAGGTGCCAGCCGCGGCAGCCAGGTGTGCTCCTTGTCCTCCTCGTCGAGCGACCCGTCACGGCGCGGCAGCCGCACGGCGAGCTCGGTCCCGAGCCGGAAGATCGCGTTGTCGGTCCCCGACGGCTCGACGCGGCCCAGCGTCAGCCCGGCCCACTCCGGGAACTGCTCTTCGATCAAGGCGCGGACGAGCGATTCGTCGAGCTCGAGCTCGTCTTCGTGCATCTTCACCATCAGCCGAACCCGTAGGTGCCCGGAAAACGCACGCTGAGGAGGCGCACCAGCAACGCGCCCGGCAAGCCGACGACGTTCAGGAAGTCGCCCTCGATTCGCTCGACGAGGCTCGCGCCGAGGCCCTGGATCGCGTACGCACCCGCCCGTCCGTTCCATTCGTCGGCCGCGACGTAGTGGGCCAGGTCGCGGGGTGTGAGCGTCCGGAACGTGACGAACGTCGATTCGGCGTGCAGCTCCTCCCAGGCCACCGTGCGCAGGCAGAGGCCCGAGCACACCTCATGCGTGCGCCCCGACAGAGCCTCGAGCATGGCCTCGGCTTCGGTTGCGTTCCGCGGCTTGCCGAGTAGGCCGCCGTCGAGGAGCACCTCGGTGTCGACGCCGAGCACGGGCCGCTCGCCCCCGTCGACCGACCGCGCCTTGCCGGCGGCGCGTTCGAGCGGCGTTGTGCCTGCCGCCTCGTGGAAATCGGGCGCGACGACGTCGAAGGGAATGCCGAGCTGTTCGAGAATCGCGCGCCGCTGGGGCGACGTGGACGCCAGGATCAGCGGATCGGCCGTCAAGCCTAGGCCGCCTTCCGCGCGACCCAGATCTCCTCGCAGGGCCACTTCTTCGCCCACTCGGCCGTCACGTAGGAGTAGTAGTGGTGCGTCTCGGCGTCCGCCGGCGCCTGGATCTCGATCAGCCGCTCGATCTCGAAGCCGTTCGCGCGCAGCAGGCCGATCCACTCGCCGTGGGGCAGGTGGAACTCGACGCCGCCGTCGGGCCACTCGAAACGGCGCATGCCGAACTGCGGGTGGACGAGCTTCTCCTTCGCCGGAACGTCGTCGTCCGAGCAGAGGATCACGAGCGTCGAGTTGCGGAGGAATGCCAGCCGTCCGCCCGTGCGCAGGAGCCGCGCAGCCTCGGGGATCCAGCGATAGGGGTCGACCCAGATCGATGCGCCGTACTCGGAGACGATCAGGTCGGCCGACGCGTCCGGCAGGCCGGTGACCGCAGCGTCCGCCTCGACGAGCGGAAACTCGATCCCGGTCTCGGCCATCATCCGGCGCGCCGTCGCGAGCTGCGCCGGAGTGATGTCGACGCCCACCGGCCGCGCGCCCAGCTTGGCGAGCCAGGCCGAGAAATACGCGGTGCCGCACCCGAGCTCGACGACGTCGAGCCCGCCCACGTCGCCAAGGACGTTCAGCTCCGACTCGTCGATCCCCCAGATGCCCCAGCAGATCTCGTCGAGCGCCCAGTTGTCGGCGGCATGTTCGTCCGTGTAGTCGGCGTTCGACTTGGCCCAGAGCGCTGCGTTCTTCGCAGCGTCGCTACGCCAGTCCATCCGGGAACCAGATCCCGATCTCGCGCTCGGCCGACTCGGGCGAATCCGACCCATGCACGAGATTGTCCGGCATCGCCAGCGCGAACTCTCCGCGCAGGCTCCCGGGGTCGGCGTCCGCCGGGTTGGTCGCGCCGATCGTCTTGCGGCACGTCGCAATGGCACCCTCGCCCTCGAGCACGAGCGCGAGCGTCGGGCCCGAGGTGATGAACGCCACCAGCTCACCGAAGAACGGCTTCTCGCTGTGCTCCGCGTAGTGCGTCTCGCCGAGCTCGCGGCTCGCCGTCAGGAGCTGCGCGGCGCGGATCTTCAACCCGCGGCGCTCGAAGCGGGCGAGGATCTCGCCGGCGAGGTTGCGCGCGACGGCGTCGGGCTTCGCGAGGATGAGGGTGCGTTCGACTGCCATGCGGGCGGGAGACTAGCGGCTCGAACGCTGGCGGCGCGGCGGAGGTTCTCGGAACGGGATCGCGTTCTCGTCCGGTTCGATCGGCGTCTCGCAGTACGGGCACACCTGCCACAACGCCTCGAGCGGCCGGTGACACCTGACGCATGCCTGCCGGAGCTTGGTCGTGCAGACGGGGCAGATGAGAAAATCCTCCTCGACCTCCGCGCGGCAGACCGGGCACTGAAGGTCGCCGCCGTCGAGACGCTTCTCCATCGCCTTGATCTCGAGCTGACGCTCGCGAACGTCCTCGACGTACTCCGGCGGGCGGAAGAGCATGTAGATCAGCGGGCCGATGAACGGGATCACGCCCAGCAGCGTGGAGACCCACACGAGCATCGTGTCGTCGATGCGACGTTTCGCGTCCTTGTGCACCCAGTAGATGGTCGCGATCCAGAAGACGACCACGAAGAAGACCGCGAGGTTCCGCATGACGTACCACGTGGAGGAGTGGAAGAAGTCGTGCACGCTGCTGAAACTGGTGGCGATCACAGCAAGATTCTTCCTAGTCCATAGCCGGCGGCGAACGCCAGCCCGACGAAGAGCGCCAGGAGAAAGAGGGCGAACAGAAGGACGCTGATGCGTTCACCGGAGCGCGACATCGTATGCATTTCACTCGTCAGAGGTCAGGTCGGCAAGCAGGTAGAGCGAGCCGGTGACGAGAACACGTGGGCCGAGGCCCCGCGCGAGGGCGAGCGCGTCGTGGGGATCGTCGGCGATCTTCACGGTCGCGAACCAGTTTCGGGCCCGGGCAGCAACCTCCCCCGCGCCCAGCGACCGGTCGTTCGAGGAGCGGGTTGCGACCAGGGTCGGCCCAGCCTGCGCCAGCCGTTCGAGCATCCCGTCGGCGTCCTTGTCGCGCAGGATCGCTGCGACGACGACGTAATCGCGGGGCTGCGGGAGCCGCTCGAGCAGCCAGTCGACCGCTTCCGGGGTGTGTGCCCCATCCCGGATCTCGTCGCCCCGGATCTCGAACCGGCCGGGCAGGGCCGCCTCTGCGAGCGCGTCGACGGGGCGCCCGAGGAAGGCCTCGGCGGCGACCCGGGCGTCGCCGATCCGCAGTTCACATCCGGCGACGAGCGGGGCGAACTCACGCATCCGGCAGCACCACCGTTGCCCCGGACTGGGCGACCGCGAGCTTTTCAGCGGCGATTGCCTCGCGTGTCTCCCCGAGCACTTCGGTGTGCTCGAGGGCGACGTTCGTGAGCAGAACGACGGGCGCAGCGATCACGTTCGTCGCGTCGTGGCGCCCGCCGAGGCCGGCTTCGATCGCAGCGGACTCGACTCCGCGCGCCTGGAAGTCTGCGAACGCCGCGGCGGTGACCGTTTCGAACTGCGTTGCCCCCACCGCTGCCGCGTCCGCGCGCACGCGGGCAACTGCCCGTTCGAATCCGTCGGCGTCCGTCTGCAGCCGCTCGTGCCAGCCGGAGACGTGCGGCGAGGTGTAGGCGGCACCGCCGATCGTGGCGGCGATCCGGCGGGCCGCGGTCGACTTGCCCTTCGACCCGACGACGTGGACGGCGCGAAAGCTGCGTTCGGGGTTGCCGAGCCTGTCGAGCAGCTCGATCATGCGCTCGGTGCCGAAGCCCTCCTTGGGCCAAGGGCTGAGCGTCTCGAGCCAATCAGTCGCCGATTGCATCGAGCTCGCGCCGGTATCGCTCCAGCTTCTCGCGCTCGGCGTCGACGACGTCGGCCGGAGCGTTCTGCACGAAGCGCTGGTTCGCGAGCTGCCGTTCGGCCCGTTCGATCTCGTTGCGCAGCCGCTTGCGCTCCGCGTCGGCATTGCCGTTCGTCTTTGCCCGCTCGGGCTTGACCACGGCGTCGAAGATGCGTCGCTCGTCGCCCTCCAGCGGCGGCACCACGCCCGAGCGTCTGAACATCTGCGCGAGGTCCTGGACGCGCTCCAGCGCTCCTGCCTGCGACTCGTCGCCGGCCGCGGGCCACGACGCGACGATCAGACGTGTCGAACGGCTCGGCAGATACGACCAGATCTCCTCGGTGACGTGCGGCAGCACCGGATGCAGGAGCTTCAACAGCCGCTCGAGCGCGGCAGTGGCGGTCGCCCGGGCGTCGGCGTCACCGTCGTAGAGCCGTTGTTTGATCGCCTCCGCGTACCAGTCGCAGAAGTCGTCGAAGGTCAGGTGGTAGAGCTCGTCGACGAGGTGCGAGAAGTCGAATTCGTCGAGAAAGCGCTCGGCCGCCCGTTGGGACTGCGAGAGACGGGCGAGCATCCATTCCTCCTCGAGCGCGCGGGGACGCTCGTCGGGCGCCGCCCCCTCACTCGCTTGCAGGATGAGCCGAGCGACGTTCCAGAGCTTGTTGGCGAGCTTGCGCCCTTCCTCGATCGCACCCTCGGAGAACCGCACGTCCTGCGACGAGGCCATCTTCATCAGGCCGTAGCGGGTCGCATCCGCACCGTGTGCGTCGATCTGCGCGAGCGGGTTCATGCCGGTGCCGAGGCTTTTCGACATCCGTCCGCCGGTCGGGGCGTGCACGGTCGAATGGATGACGACATCGCTGAACGGGATCTCTCCCATCATCTCGAGGCCTGCGAAGATCATCCGGTTCTCCCAGAGCCGGATGATGTCGCGCGCCGTCGTGTTCATGTCGCCCGGGTAGAAGGTCCGTAGGTCATCGGTGTCGTCCGGCCAACCGAGAGTGGCGAACGGCCAGAGCGCGGAGCTGAACCACGTGTCGAGCACGTCGGTCGAGCGCGTCAGTTCCTTGGAGCCGCACTCACGGCAGGCGTCGGGCTCGGCCTCCTGAACCGTCACGTGCCCATCGGGGCACTCCCACAGCGGCAGCTGATGCCCCCACCAGATTTGACGTGAGATGTTCCAGTCGGGTGCTTCCTCGAGCGAGGCGATCGCAAAGCGATGCTGCGATTCGGGATGGAAGCGCACCTTCCCCGAGCGCAGCGCTTCGAGGGCAGGCTTCTTCAGCTCTTCCATCGCGCACCACCACTGGAGGGAGATCCGGGGCTCGATGCGGGTCTTGCAGCGGTCGCAGAGCGCAACCGTGTGACGGTACGACTCGCGCTTCTCGATCTGGTCGCGGTCGCGCAGCCACGCGAGCACACGCTGTTCGGCCTCGTCCTGCGTGAGCCCTGCAAGCTCGCCCGCCTCGTCGTTCATCCGCCCGTCGGGGCCGATCACCGTCAGCGCGGGCAAGTGATGGTCGAGCCCGATCTCGTAGTCGGTGGGGTCGTGGGCAGGAGTGATCTTCAGCGCTCCCGTGCCGAAGTCTCGCTCGACGCGCTCGTCGGCGATCACCGGGACGGATCGCTCGACCCACGGGACGACGACCTGGCGGCCGACCGCCTCGCGATAGCGCTCGTCCTCGGGGTGGACCGCGACCGCGACGTCACCGAGGATCGTCGCGGGCCGGACCGTGGCGATCGTGATGTGACCATCACCGTCGGCGAAGGGGTAACGGACATACGTCAGCGCGTCGTCGACGTCCTCGTGTGCAAGCTCGAGATCGGACAGCGAGGTGAGATGGTACGGACACCAGTTCCCGATCCGGTTCGCTCGGTAGATCCAGCCCTTGTCCCAGAGGTGCACGAAGAACCGCATGACCGCGCGGACGTACGCGTCGTCCATGGTGAACCGCTCGCGACGGTAGTCGAGCGACGCGCCGATGCGCCGGAACTGGAGCATGATCTTGCCGCCGTACTCGCGCAGCCACTCCCAGACGAGGGCTTCGAACGCCTCACGTCCGAGGTCGTGGCGCGTCTTTCCTTCCAGCGCGAGGTGCTTCTCGACGGCGTTCTGGGTGGAGATGCCGGCGTGGTCGTAGCCGGGCTGGAAGAGGACGTTGAACCCCTGCATTCGCCGCGTGCGGACGATCGCGTCCGCGAGCGACAGCTGCAACGCATGCCCGAGGTGCAGGTCGCCGGTCACGTTGGGCGGCGGGTGCGCGATCGCGAACGAGCGCCGCGAGGGATCCGGATCCGCGTTGTAGAGGCCCTCGGCCTCCCACGTCTCCTGCCAGCGCTCCTCGACGCCTTGCGGCTCGTATCTGGGCAGCATCTCGCTCACGGGCGGCCCCATGCTACGCGTGCGAGGGATCAGGTCAGGCAGCGACTATGCGGCTGATGGTACCTAGCGCGCGACCGCGTAGCCCTGCATTCCGCGCGCGTTTGCGGCCGCACGGAGCTGATCGCCCTCGCGGGCGACCGCGCTGACCCGCCCCAGGGCCCACGGGCCTGCAACGGTGACGTCGTGCCCGCGCCGGCGGAGGTCGGCGATCGTCTCGCCGCCCAAGCGGGACTCGACCGCCAACGACCGCGGCTCGAAGCCGCGCGGATAGAACGACGAGATCAGGTGATCGGTGTGCCATTCGGGCGCGTCGATCGCCTCCTGCAAGCCGAGCCCGCGGTCGACATGACGGAGGAGGACGTGCAGCGCCCACTGCTCCTGCTGGTCGCCTCCCGGCGTGCCATATGCGAGCCACGGCTCGCCGTCACGCAGAACGAGACCCGGCGAGAGTGTCGTGCGCGGCCGTCTGCGCGGCGCGAGCGAGGACGGCAGGCCCTCCTCGAGCCAGAACATCTGCGCCCTGGTGCCGAGCGGCCAGCCGAGCGCCGGGATCGTCGGGGAGCTCTGCAGCCACCCTCCGCTCGGCGTCGCCGAGATCAGGTTCCCGAAGCGATCGGCCACGTCCAGATGAACGGTGTCCCCGCGGGTCGGCTCGCCCGCACCGAGCTCCGAGCCCGCGTCCACGAGGCGGGGCAGCCGTCCGACGCCGGGTCGGAGCTCCGCGCTCGCTTCGTCGCCGATCAGGGCGCGTCGCGCGGCGGCGTACTCCTTCGAGAGCAAGTGATGTAGCTGTACATCTACATCACCGTAATTCGCGTCCCTGTCCGCGAACGCCAGCTTCGACGCCTCGGTGAGAACGTGCACCAGTTCTGCCTCACCGAGGGACGAGATGTCGAAGCCTTCGAGCAGGCGCAACTGCTGCAGCGCTGCCGGGCCTTGCCCCCACGCCGCGGTCTTGCACACCGTGAGCCCGCGGTAGTCGACGGTCGCGGGCGGCTCGAGTGTCGCGCGCCAGGAGGCCATGTCCTCACCCGTGAGGAGCCCTTCGTGTTCAGCCGAGAAGCGGTCGATCTCGTCGGCGACGAAGCCCTCGTAGTAGACGCGCCGGGCGCCGTCGGCCGTCCCGTTGGACTCGGCGAGCAGGCGCCGCCAGGTCGCGGCGAGCCGCGGGTTTCGGAACGTGGAGCCGGGCCTCGGAGCCGGCAGGTACAGCTCGGCGGACCCCGGCCACTGACGCAGCAGCGGCTCGGCCCGCACGATCGTCGCCGTGATTGCGTCGACGACCGGATAGCCGTGCTCCGCGTAACCGATCGCGTAGGCGAGCACGTCGTCGAGTGTCCAGGTTCCGAACTGCTCGAGCAGGAGGAGCCAGCCGCCGAACGACCCTGGGACACATGCCGCTTCGACGCCGATGCCCGGCACGAGAACGTGCCCGCGGGACCGAAACCGCTCGATCGTGGCGGCCGCCGGAGAAACGCCCTGGGCGCAGAGGACGAGGGGCTTGCCGGACTCGGCCGGCCAGAACACCGCAGGGAGGTCACCGCCGGGCCCGTTCAGATGCGGCTCGACGACCTGGAGGACGAAACCCGCTGCGCAGACCGCGTCGAAAGCGTTGCCGCCCCGCTCGAGGACCGCCATGCCGGTCTGCGTCGCGAGCCAGTGCGTCGACGCGACCGCGCCGAACGTCCCGCTCAGCTCGGGACGGGTCGTGAAGCTCAGTTGCGCGCCCAGTCGGCGCCGACGTGGTCGAGGATCGTGGTGAGCAGCCGAAACGAGTGCATGACGTGCTCGTGTGCGAGCACCCGTGCGCCGGCGACGGACCCCGCCGCAAGCGCCTGCCGAATTGCGCGGTGCTCTGCCTGGTTCCGCTCGTAGAGGCGCTCCAGCTCCTCGTCGACCGGGGCCCAGACGGTAGGCCCCGAAAACGTGCGGCGGGCGCTCTTCGCCACGGACTCGATGAACGGCACGTCCGCCACCCGGTAGATCACGTCGTGGAACGCGTGGTTCGCATGCATCCAGTCCGCCATCAGCGAACGCCGCTCCCCGCCGGGCTCGTGCGAGCGGATCTCCTTCGTCAGTCGCGCGAACCGCTTCTCGCATTCCTCGAGCTCGAGCATCGCCTCGGGTGTCCACTTGCGCGCGGCGATCTCGGTGACGAGCGCCTCCAGCTCTGCCCGAACGAGGAACGCCTCGCGGAGGTCGTCGCGCGAGAGCGTGCGAACACGGACGCCTTTGTTCGGCTCGAACGAGACGAGCCCGAGCGCGGCGAGACGCCGCAGTGCCTCGCGCACGGGCGTGCGGGAGACGCCGAAGCGCTCCGAGAGCTGCTCCTGGCGCAGGACCGACCCCGGGGCGAGCTCACCGGAGACGATCGCCTCCTCGATCACGACCGCGATGTCGTCCGCTTTGGTGGATTCGAGCGTCATGCCAGCAAATCGTACGCGGAGGTGGTGAGGAAGTCCTGCAGCGGGACGGTGAGCGCGACGTCGGCGAAGACCTGTTTGGCGGCGTCGGAGGCCTCGACAGCGGCGATCTCCCGGCGGACGCGTGTCTCGTCGAAACGGCCCGCCTGGACCCACGACCAGACCTGGGCGCGGGAGATCTCTGCGGTGGCGGCGTCTTCCATCAGGTTGTCGATCGCTGCCGCGCCAACGCCTTGCAGCCAGGCGTCGAGGTAGCGGACGCCGACGCTGACGTTCACCCGCAGGCCCTCGTCGGTGATCTCCCCGCCGGGGATCTCGAAGTCGACCAGTTGCTCCTCGCTGACTTGAACGTCGTCACGTTTGCGCTCGACCTGGTTGGGGCGCTCGCCGAGCACGGCGTCGAACTCGGCCAGGGCGACAGGCACGAGGTCGGGGTGCGCGACCCAGGTGCCGTCGAAGCCGGCTCCGGCCTCGCGCCGCTTGTCCTCGCTCACCTTCGCAAGCGCGACCGCGTTCACCTCCGCGTCGCGCCGCGACGGGATGAAGGCCGCCATACCGCCGATCGCATGCGCCTCCCGCTCGTGGCAGGTCTTGACCAACAGCTCCGAGTACGCTCGCATGAACGGCACCGTCATCGTCACCTGCGCCCGGTCGGGAAGCACAGCACCGAGCTTCTTGATGCAGCTGAAGATGTAGTCCCAGCGGCCCGCGTTCAACGCGCACGAGTGGTCGCGCAGCTCGTAGAGGATCGCGTCCATCTCGAACGCCGCCAGGACCGTCTCGATCAAGACGGTGCATTTGATCGAGCCGTGAGGCAGACCGAGCTCCGCCTCCGCCAGACCGAACGCGCGCGCCCAGAGCCTGGCCTCCTCGTGCGACTCGAGCTTCGGCAGATAGAAGTACGGGCCGCTCCCACGATCGAGCTGCTCACGGGCGTTGTTGAACACCACCAGCCCGAAATCGAACAACGACGCGGACACCGGTGCCCCGTCGACCTCGTGATGGCGCTCGAGCAGATGCCAGCCGCGCGGGCGGATCAGCAACGTCGCCGTCTCCTCGTTCAGCCGGTAGCTCTTCTCACCGGTCTCGAGCTCGATCGTGCGCCGCACCGCGTCGTACACGTTGCGCTGGCCATCGCGCACGTTGTCCCAGGTCGGCGAGTTCGCATCCTCGAAGTCCGCCATGAACACCCTCGCGCCCGAGTTGAGCGCATTGATCATCATCTTCCGCTCCACCGGCCCCGTGATCTCGACCCGACGGTCCCGCAGGTCGGCGGGCGCCGGCGCAACCGTGAACTCCTCCGGCGCCCGCACGAACCTCAGCTCTGTCCCCCGCCGCGCCTCCCGCACCGCGAGCAGACGCTCACGCTCCGGGTTCAGCTCACGATGCAACCGCTCGACAAACCCGAGCGCCTCCCGCGACAGCACGTCGGTCACCGGATGCGACGCTCAGTCGTAGTTGCGGAACAGAACTTCCGCGACGCAGACCGGCTTCTCGCCACCCTCACGTTCGACGGTCGCCGTCATCGTCACCTGAGCGCCGCCTTCGATCTCCTCGACCTTCGTGATCTCGAACGCGCCGCGCAGGCGCGATCCGACCGGTACGGGAGCTGGGAAGCGGACCCGGTTGAGGCCGTAGTTGATGCCCATGCGGCCTCCGCGCGGCACTACCTCGGACGACATCACGGGAATCAACGAGAGCGTCAGGTAGCCGTGGCCGATCGTGGTCCCGAACGGTCCCTCCTTCGCGCGCTCGGGGTCGACGTGAATCCACTGATGGTCACCCGTCGCCTCTGCGAACGCGTCGATCTTCTGCTGCGGAATCTCGATCCAACTCGAGGGACCGAAGACGTCGCCGACGTTCACCGGATCGCTCCCGAGCGCAGGCCGCCGGCGGCTACGCCGACTCCTCGGCGAGCTCGTCCGGCTCGACCGCGTCGGCGCCGGCGCTCGTCACGAGCGTCGGCTTGAGGCCCTTCTCGATCGTCTCCTTGGTGATCACGCACTTCGAGACGTCCTTGCGGGAGGGCAGTTCGAACATCACGTCGAGCAAGGCGTTCTCGATGATCGACCGGAGGCCGCGGGCCCCGGTCTCACGGTCGAGCGCCTTGTCTGCGATCGACCACAGCGCGTCGTCGGTGAAGACGAGATCGATCGAGTCGTAGTTGAAGAAACGCTGGTACTGGCGCGTGAGCGCATTCTTCGGCTCGGTCAGGATCTGCACGAGGTCCTCACGCTTGAGCTGATGCACCGCACTGAGCACAGGAAGGCGACCGATGAACTCGGGGATGAGGCCGAAGTTCAGGAGATCCTCGGGCATGACCTCGGCGAGCAGTTCCGCGCTGGCGGAGTCGCGCTTCGACGAGATGTCGCGCCCGAAGCCGACCGCGTTCTTGCCGACGCGCTTCGCGATGATCTTGTCGAGGCCGGCGAATGCGCCGCCGCAGATGAAGAGGATGTTCGTCGTGTCGATCGACAGGAACTCCTGGTGCGGATGTTTGCGACCGCCCTGCGGCGGCACCGAGGCGACGGTCCCCTCGAGGATCTTCAGCAGCGCCTGCTGGACGCCCTCTCCCGAGACGTCGCGCGTGATCGACGGGTTGTCCGCCTTGCGCGCGATCTTGTCGACCTCGTCGATGTAGATGATCCCGGTCTCCGCCTTCTTGATGTCGAAGTCGGCGGCCTGGATCAGCTTGAGGAGAATGTTCTCGACGTCCTCACCCACGTAGCCGGCCTCGGTGAGCGCCGTCGCGTCGGCGATCGCGAAGGGGACGTTGAGGATCCGCGCGAGCGTCTGCGCCAGGTGGGTCTTGCCGCAGCCGGTCGGCCCGAGCAGCAGGATGTTCGACTTCTGCAACTCGACCTCGCCGTCCTCGACCCCCATCTGGACGCGCTTGTAGTGGTTGTAGACCGCCACCGACAGGGTGCGCTTCGCCTCTTCCTGCGAGACGACATATTCGTTCAGCGAGCTGTAGATCTCCTTCGGCCGGGGCAGGTTCTCGAGGTCGAGGGAGGTCGGGGTGGTGAGCTCCTCATCGATGATCTCGTTGCAGAGATCGATGCATTCGTCGCAGATATAGACGCCGGGACCGGCGATGAGCTTCTTGACCTGCCGCTGCGACTTGCCGCAGAAGCTGCAGAGAAGCTGCTCGTTTCCTTCACTCGCGCGCGCCATCCCGTCTCTCCTTTTACCCCGAATTCGCCTGTACGGCTAGTGCGGTCGTATTAAGCAGCGGCCTCGTTGCGGACTGTGTCGCGGTGTGTGATCACGGAGTCGATGATCCCGTAATCCACAGCTTCGGTGGGGCTCAGGAAGAAGTCTCTCTCCATATCGCGTGAAATCTCCTCCTGGGTCTTGCCAGTGTGCTCCGTGTAGATCTCCTCCAGGCGCCGCTTGAGGCCGATCACCTCGCGGGCCTGAATCTCGATGTCGGTGCCCTGGCCCTGGAACCCGCCGGACACCTGATGGATCAGGATCCGTGAGTTCGGCAGCGACATGCGCTTCCCTTTCGCGCCGCCGGCCAACAGCAGCGAGCCCATGCTCATGGCGATGCCGACGCAGATCGTCTGCACGTCGGGCTTGATGAACTGCATGGTGTCGTAGATGGCGAGACCGGAGTAGACCGAGCCGCCCGGGGAGTTGATGTAGAGAAAGATGTCCTTGTCGGGATCCTCGGATTCCAGATGCAGCAACTGGGCGATGATCAGGTTTGCGATCTGGTCGTCGACGGGGGTCCCCAGGAAGACGATGCGCTCTGCGAGCAGGCGCGAGTAGATGTCGAAGGCGCGCTCGCCTCGCGAGGTTTGCTCGACGACCATTGGGACTAGCGGGCTCATTAGCTCTGCTCCTTGCTGCCGGGGGTCCACAGTTTCGCTGGTTCGGCCGGTTCGTCCTTCTCCGGCGTCCAAATCGATTCGCGCGCCTCGTGGAGTTCCGGCGCGATCGGCTTCACGTCGGCCGCGATGCGGTCGAGCGCCTTCTTCATGCGGATGTCGTCGCGAACACGGTCTGCGCCGCCCTCGGCGACGAAAGCGTCGATGTCCTCGTCGCTCTCACCGGCAGAGCGCAGCTCCTCGCGAATGTCGTCGTCGGTCACCTGGATGCCGAGCTGGTCTGCCACCGCCTCGAGCACCAGCTCGCGTGAGACGGACAGTGACGCCTCGGCGCGCAGACGCTGCTCGAGCAGCTCCGGTGTCTGGCCCGTGAGCTGCAGGTAGGTGTTCGCGTCGATGCCGCGCTCCTGCAAACTGCGTCCGAGGCCGTTGAGGAGCTCGCGGGTACGAGCCTCGACGAGCGGGCCTGCGGCGGTGAAGTTGGATGCGCGCACGAGCTCATCGATCGCGGCCGCCCGGAAGATCCCCTCGATCTCGTCGTCGATCTGGGCGCGGAGCCGGCCTTCGATGTCGGCGCGCAACTCCGCAAGCGTGTCGAACTCCGAGGAGGCCTTGGCCAGGTCGTCGTCGAGCGGCGGCAGAACCCGCTCCTTCAGTTCCTTCAGGGTGACCGTCGCGTTTCGTGATGTCCCATCGGCCAGTTCGTAGGCGATCTCGCGGCTCTCGCCGGCGGACAGGCCGCGGATCCCCTGCTCGACCTCCTCGACGAGCCGTTCCGAGCCGAGCTCGATGATGTAGTCGCGCTGCGACGTGCCGTCCTCGGACACGAGGTCGATCACGGCAGTGTCGCCCTCCTGCGCCGAGCGGCCTTCGACGGGAACGATCTCGGCGGCGATGCGCTGAAGCGTCTCGAGCTCCGCCTGCACCGCCTCCTCCGGGACCGCGGCTTCGACCTTCGGCACCTCGAGGGTCGTCCAGTCCGCCGGCTCGGGCTTCGGCTGCACCTCGACGGTGGCCGAGAAACTCCAGTCCTCGCTGTCCGACGTCGGGAGGTCGTACTGGTACTCCGGCTGCGCGATCGGGTTGACGCGCGCGCGAGCCGCAGCGCTCCAGAACCAGCCGCCGATGTGACTGTCGACCGCCTCCGCGTAGATCCGCTCCCGGCCGACGCGCTGAACGAGGAGCGGCATCGGCACCTTGCCCTTCCGGAAGCCCGGAATGCGGACGCTGGCCGCGAGATCCGTCGCAGCGTGCTCGACGGCGTGGTGCACATCGTGAGCCGGCACGTCCACGGTCAGCTTGACCTTGTTCTCCGGAAGCTCCTCGACTTGTGCGGCCATGTGGCGCCATTGAACCAGACCTGTACCGTCAGAGGCAGTGGACGCCGAGGCAGCGATCAAGGCCCGCAGGACGCATAAGCAGTACGGATCGCTGCCGGTCGACGGTGAGACGCTCCGCGAGCTCTTCGACCTCGCGCGCTTCGCGCCGAACCACAAGCTGACGCAGCCGTGGCGGTTCCGCGTCCTGGGGCCTGCGATCCGCGCTCGAATCGACGAGCTCGCCGGGCCAGAAAGAGGCCATGAAGCTCCGGCGGGCCCCGACGCTCGTGCTCGCGACAGCGCGCCTCTCCGGCGACCCGCACGTCGACGAGGAAGACCTGCACGCCACGGCCTGCGCCGTCTATGCGGTCCTGCTCGGCGCCACGAACCGCGGCCTTGCCTCCTATTGGCGCACTCCCGCGTGTTTCAACGACGACCCCGTCCGCGCAGCGGTGGGGCTCGGCGCCGAGGAGCGCGTGGTGGCGCTCGTCCACCTAGGCCCCGCCGTGAGTGAGCCTCCGCCGAAGGAACGGCTCGCACTCGACGAGCTGCTGCAGTTTCTCCCGTAGCGCGGAGAATGCGGGCGAGAGGAGTCGAACCTCCAAGGGCCGAAGCCCACCGGGACCTAAACCCGGCGCGTCTGCCAGTTCCGCCACACCCGCGTGGTCGCAAGACAGGGTAACGCGCGCGCCGACGGGCACGCCCCGCGGCGGACGAGCTGACTGGTTAGCGGCCCCGGGTGGAATCGAACCACCGCACGGAGCTTCGAAGGCTCCCGCTCTGTCCTCTGAGCTACGGGGCCGAGCTCCTGAAGCCTAGCGAGGGCGGCGAACGGGGCTCGCCTGAGCGGCGTGGCTGTCTCTAGCGGCGGCGGCTGCCGAGCGCCCGAATGACAAACCACCCGCCAAGGCCCACCAACCCGAGCAACAGAATCACCAGGATGACGTTCACAACCACGCGCGGCTCCTCTGATCGTGTTGAGGTCGGAGAACGGACTCCGTCAGCGTAACCCGTCGCGGGGATGGACGATTCGACGTCCCGCGTGTCACTGTCTGGTGGTGCGCGCGTTGATCCTCGTGGCTTCCGCAGCGGCCGTGCTCGCCTCCGGCTGTGGCGGGTCGGACGCCGTCGTACAGGTGGTCACGAGCACTCCCAGCGCAGCGGCCCTGCAGGTCGCCGAGACAAACGTGAGCGAAGCTGCCGTCCCGATGCAGTCGTACTTCGACGCCCACGGCGGCTATCAGGGAGCAACCGCGGATGCGATCCGCATGCTCGACGCGGGTCTCAGTCCCACCGTCTCGATCACGGGCTCGGCGGCCGAGTACTGCATCGAGAGCGTGGTGGACGGCGTAGCGGCAGCGCTCCACGGCCCCGGTGGAACACCCGCCGCGGGAACCTGCTGAGGCCGCCACCGCTTTAGGATCGAAGGATGAACGCGAATCTCGGCGGATACGTCGTCCTCCAGAAGCTGGGTGGTGACGACTGGCGGCTGCTCGGAGACGTTGATCGGCGTCCCGGGCTGCCGGCCCGCAAGTCGCGTGCACGAGCGGTGGTGGATGTGCTCGGACGCGAGCCGGCCGACGGTGAAGTCTTCGCCGTTCTCCCTCGGAGCGAGTGGCGGCTCAGCCTGGGCCAGTAGCCCCCGCAGCTCGTTCGACCGAGCCGGCTCGCGTTCTCAGACGAGCCCCTCGCGGCGCGGGAGGCCGTCCTCTGGGAGCTCGTAGTAGTCGCCTGCCTGCGCGACATAGACGTGGCCGAGCAGGTGCAGCCGGGTTGGCTCGTCGAGGCTTCCGGCTGCAACGCTGACGGTGTCGTTCGCGGGAGCGTCCCAGAACAGACTCGATCCGCACTCGGCGCAGAAGCCGCGGCGGGCCTCGCTCTCGCTCTCGGGACTCGCGATCCAGCGCAACGCGCTGCTCTGACGCAGCACCAGCTGCTCACGCCGAACTGCCGTGGCAGCAAAGACGTGCCCACTCCAACGTCTGCATTCGACGCAGTGGCAGAGCAACACATCACGAAGCGGCCCCTGCAGGTCGAAGCGCACCGCACCACAGAGGCAGCGCCCGGTTGCACGTGCGCTCACGCTCATCGACACGAGCCTAGCGACGGGGCTCGAGCCCTGGCTATCAGTTCATACTCATCGGCGTGGGCAGTTGGTGGCAGCGTGCGACACCCGGCCGACGGCTGGTGTTCGCAGGCTTCGCGATCGCCCTCTGGATCTTCGTCCTCATCAGAGAGGCACGGCACCCGCACGGGTCGGCCTGGTTCTTCTTCATCGCCGCGCCCTTTTACCTCGGGTTCTTCATCGTGCAGATCCGGCGTGCCCTGGCCGATCGAAGGAACCGGTGAGGCTCGGCGAACGATGACCCGGGATGGGTCGGGACGATGCACCCGACCCGAGATGTCGAAAGCCCGCTCGGCAAGCGGGCTTTCGCGAGGGTGGCGAACGGGACTCGAACCCGCGACCACCGGGACCACAACCCGGGGCTCTACCAACTGAGCTACCGCCACCGTGCGCCGGTCATCCTAGCGGCGCCCCGGGCCGAAGACTCGCTCCGTTGTGACGGTGAGTCCCCCGTTCGTTAGGACAGACTCGTGGCTTGGACCGGACCAAGCCTGTAGATAGGAACGGCACCCTCTCGGTCATCTTCGCGGCGAGCATGGTGTTCCTGCTGGGCCCGGTTGGCGCGGTGCTCGCAATCGTCTTTGCCGTTCGGAGCCGGCGCGAGCTCGGCTATCGCAGCACGAAGGCCTGGATCGGCCTGATCGTCGGCTCACTCGTCGTGACCCTGTTCGTTCTCGTCGTGTTACTGATCGTCTGGTTCGATCAGTCGTCGCTGACCTACTAGCTGCACGAGGCCGGGCAAATGCCCGCCCTTCTCTTTGGCTCCGGCAAGATGGGCGAGTGCCGCCGCCGCCCACGATCACGCCGCTGCTCGCGGCCGAACTGCTCGTCGAGGGCGAGCGCTGGCCGGTCTACGTCCACGTGATCGACCATCCCGACGCGCGTGTCCTGGTCGACACCGGCATGACGGTGCTGCACCCGGCGGTGGCCGACATGGAGCCCCGCCTTTTCCCGTTGAGCGAGCAGGCCTTCGACCTCGCCGGCGTCGACATCGTCGTCAACACTCACCTGCACTTCGACCACTGCGGCGGCAACCACCTCTTCGCCGGACGGCCGATTTACGTTCAGCGGCAGGAGCTCGAGGACGCGCGCACCGAGGACGACTACACAATTCGCGAGTGGGTCGAGGCGCCCGGCCTGCGCTACGAGCCGGTCGACGGCGAGCTCGAGCTGCTGCCCGGGCTCCGCCTCGTCCCGGCGCCGGGCCACACGCGCGGCCTGCAGGTCGTCGTCGTCGAGACGGCGGGGCGGCCGGTCGTCGTCGGCGGCGACGTGGCCGTTCGCCTCGGCGAGCTCGACGAGCCGCGCACGGAGGGCCAGCTGCGGGTGCGTGCGCTCGAGCCCGAGCTCGTCTGGCTCGCGCACGAGCACGAGCCCTGGCGGTCGCGCACCCGGTAATGCGCGCCGCGGTGGATCTGAACCGGCTCTGTCGCGGGGCATGCGCCCGGGAGGATTCGAACCTCCGACCAACGGCTTAGAAGGCCGCCGCTCTTCCACTGAGCTACGGGCGCGCCCCTTGAGGGTACCGCCGTGCCCCGCTAGCGACGGACGCCGAAGTCCGTGGTGATGATCGTCACCTCGCGCCCGGCGAAGACGCCGGGCGCTCTGGCAACGTGCACCGACGAGACGCCGATCTCACGCCACTTCGGGCTGAGGATGTTCGCGCGATGCTCCGGCGAGGCCATCCAGACCCTGAGCGCAGCGGCCGAACCGACCCGCGGCGACGACCAGAGCAGGTTCTCCCCGACCGACCAGGTCCCGCTGTCGCCCGGGGCGTACCAGTGGCCGATGCGCTTCCAGAACGCCGTGCCGTCGGCCGAAGAGTGGTCGAAGAAGCCGTCGACAGCCATCTGTTCCGAATGCTCCGTCGCGGCGTCCGTCAGGCGGGCGCTCAATCTCAAGGGGACGAGCCGGTGCTGCGCCCTGATCTCATTCACACGGACGAGCACGCCCGCCTCGAGCGACGTCAGCGCTACTCGACGCGCGGAGAACGCTGAGGGCGCCGCCACGGCTACGCACAGCAGTGCGAGCGTGACCGCGACGGCGATTCGCTTCACCACACCCCGACTATCTCGTCGCAGCCCCCGCGGTGCAAGCGGGAACCTACGGCGGCCCACTCTCTGGGAGGAGGCCGCGCCGCGTCGCAAGCTGGTCGCGGACGATCACCTGCAACGTGCCTGCAACCGGAATCGCCGCGAGAGCACCGAGGATGCCCGCGATCTCCGCACCGATGAGCACCGAGATGAGGACGACGAGCGGTGACAGCTGAACGGTGCGGCCGTAGATCACCGGCTGGAGGAAATGGTTCTCGAGCTGCTGGTAGACGATCACGAAGACGACGGCGACGATGCCGGCGGGAACGGAGTGCAGGAACGCGACGATCGCAACGATGATTCCGGCGATCGTCGCCCCCGCGAGCGGGATCAGATCGAGGAACGCGACGAGCAGACCGAGCGCGACGGCGTACGGGACGCCCATGACGAGCAGCACGACCGTTATCGACGCACCGGCGATCAGGCTGATCAGGATGTTGCCGGTGATATAGCCGCCGACCGTTTTCGAGATGTCCTCCCCGACCCGTCGCCAACGAGGTTGCGACTCCTCGGGAAAGAGCAGGTATGCACGCTCGACCCAGCTCTTTCCTTCAAGCAGCATGAAGAACGTCAGGAAGACGATCGTCACGGTCGCAGCGATGACCGTGATGATGCTCTTCGTCACCGCGACCGCGGCACCCGACAGCCCGAGCGCCTTCTTCGCGCCGCCGTTCTTGACCTGCTCGCGCACCTTCTCCACGACGTGATACTTCCGCTCCAGGAACCCGAGCCGGCCGCGGCCGTGAGTGAGGTCGTTCACATAGCCCGGAGTCGCCTGTGCAAACCCATTCACCTCGTCGATCAGTTTCGGCACGAAGGTTGCACCGACGGCGGCAACGACGATCAGCACCGCGACGTACGAGATCACGATCGCCGTTGCACGCGGAACGTGGCCGCGGCGCTCGATCAACCCGACGAGCGGATTGAGCGCGAGCGCGAGAAAGAGCGCGATCACCACCCAGGCCAGGATGTGGCGCGCGATCCAGACCACCTCGAGCGTGACCGCGACCGCCAGAACGATGAACACCACCCGGAGAATGGTGCGAGGGCGAAGCTCGATCACGCGCTCCTGCGTCATCGCCTAAGGATCCCCGGCCAATCGGACGTTGGTACGGTGCGCCATATGAGCCTGCGCTCCGCACCGGTGACCGAGCACGCCACGCTGCCGAAGGGTGGCGGCGTCATGATCTGGGTCGGGATCCCCGACGATCCCTACATCAACGACAAGTCGACGCTCAGGACGGTCGACCTGCAGCTGCACGAAGGGGGCGCGGTGATCGCTTCGGTGTCGACGGTCCTCGACCCGGGTCAGTCGCGAGAGGCGCTGGCGCTCGCGCGTGAAGTGAAGGCCGCGCTCGAGGCGGGCGAAATCGGCCTGCACGCGCACGAGCTCGAACCGTTCGCCGACCAGCTGCGCTAGCCGACGAGCTCACGCTCGCACCATGCGAGCGCCACCTCGAGCTGCCGGCGCTGAACGTCACGTACGCCGGGTGCCGTCTCGGGCGGCGGCAGGCCGACGACCGCGGCCCACACACCCGAGACCATTGCTCCGTACGCCGCGCCGCCGGGAGGACTCCCACGGCTTGGGGCCGCCCTCACACGCGAGACTCGGCAGCCACCCCGCGAGGTCGAGCAGAGGATTGCCGAAGGTCGCCCAGTTCCAGTCGACGAAGATCGCACGCCCAGTCGCGGAAGCAAATGTTGTCGCTGCGCACGTCGAGAGATCTCCTCGAGCGCCAAGATCACTGCGCCGACGCGTGTCGCGTCCCACCGCGGCACCCAGTCTGCGTCACTCAGGTCCTCGATCGCGAGGACGGGGCGCGTGCCGTCGTCGTCCCATCCCTCGAGGCGCGGGATGAAACCCCCTTCGACCGACGCGTAGACCTCGTGCTCGCGCCGCAGCCAACCGGCGAGGTTCGCGTCTTCAGCCGACTTCACGAAGACGCGTCGTCCATCTGCGAGCTCGACCGAGAACCGGTCGGCCGTCGAGTAACCGCCCGGCCGTGCGACGTAACGCACCGGTGCGGAGCCGACGGCGCGTTCGACTCGCTCGTCCAGTTCATGCTGCGCCCGGAAGCTCAAAGAAGCGGGTGGCGGGAATCGAACCCGCGTAATCAGCTTGGAAGGCTGGAGCTCTACCATTGAGCTACACCCGCGTGCGCCCTCTAGGTTAGCCAGCGTGCTGCTCGCTCACACGCATTCTCCGTACGCGTGGCAGGCGGACGTCGACACCACGGTGGTCGTGCCGGTGCTTTCGCTGCTCTACCTCTTTGCCGTCGGGCGGCTCGGTGCGCCGCGCTGGCGAATCGCCTGCTACGCGGGCTCAATGTCGCTGCTCGCGATCGCATTCTGGTCACCGATCCATCATCTGGGGCTGCACTACCTGCTCACGGCGCACCTGCTGCAGAACGTGATCCTCGCGGAATGGGCGCCGCTCCTCGCCGTGCTCGGCGCATCGCGGCCGATGGCCGAGCGCCTGGCCCGGCTGCGCTGGTGGCGGCTCGCCACGCACCCGGCGTTCGCGCTGCCGGTCTGGATCGGGAACTACTTCTTCTGGCATGCGCCTCCGGTCTACGACGCCGCGCTACGGCACCAGGAGTGGTTGATCCATGTCGAGCACGGCTGCTACTTCGCGACCGGGATCCTCTTCTGGTGGCCGCTCGTCCAGGACCTCCCCCGACGGTTGCCCTCCGGCACGCGAGCGGCCTACGCCTTCGCAGCGTTCGTGCTCGCGGCACCGCTCGGTCTCCTCCTGGCGCTCGTGCCGAGACCCGCATACGACTTCTACGTTCATGCGCCTCGCTTGTGGGGTCTGACGCCGATCACCGATCAGCAGATCGCGGGCGTGACGATGGTGGCCGAACAGGCGGTCGTTCTGTTCGTCGTCTTCCTCTACTGGTTTCGCCGCTTCCTCGCGGAGGAGGGCGCTATTTGAGACAGCTGGCGATCAGGTCGAGATCAGGCTGGCTCGCGTGGGTGTGCCAGAGCATGACCGCGTTCTGGTTCTGAACGAGGACATCGTTGATGCCGACGTTCTGCGCGGCGAACCGGCGGTAGGCATCGGCGATGTTGTTGGCATCGTCAACCGTCTTCCCGAAGACGAGGGTCAAGAAGTTGTCACTCGTGTGGATCTTCACCGCACCGCCGGTGGCAGTGCTCGCGACGAAGTCGAGCTGACCGCCGAGCCGCACAGGCTTCTTCTGAAGGCAAGCGCTCGTCTTGCCGAGCGAATAGATGTGCGAAGAACTCGCTCCGCAACCTGCCGCCAGCGCTGCGAGCACGGCCGTCAATACGATCATCCGCTTCACGGCGCGTCAGTCTACGGGCCTGCTCGGCCAGGTAGCTACAGTTCCCCGCCGTGCCCGGAGCCGACCAGCGTCTCGACAGCTATGCACGCCTGGTCGTTCAGGTCGGGCTGAACCTTCAACCGGGCCAGATCCTCGGGATCAACGCGTTGATCGAGCATGCGCCGCTCGCCCGCGCGGTTACGCGCGAGGCGTACAACGCCGGAGCGAAATACGTCGACGTGCTCTATACCGACCAGCACGTGCGACGCGCGCATATCGAACTGGCCGGTGAGAAGCTGCTCGACTACTCGCCGCCGTGGCTCGTCCAGCGGCTGCACCAGCTGGGCGAGATCGGCGGAGCGCTCTGCTCGATCACCGGGAACCCCGAGCCCGAGCTGTTCTCCGATCTCGACGGCGCGCGCGTCGGCAAGGCGCGCATGCACGCCCTTGCGGAGGAGTCCCTCAAGCTGACCGACGGGCTCTGCAACTGGACGATCGTCGCCTATCCCAACGAAGGCTGGGCGCGCACCGTCTTCGGCGAGCCCGACGTCGAGCGGCTCTGGAGCGCCGTCGGACAGACGGTGCGGCTCGACGAGGCCGATCCCGTCGCCGCCTGGCGCGAGCACATCGCCCACCTCCAGGAGCGCGCTGCAGCGCTCAACGAGCGTCGTTTCGCGGAGCTCCGCTACCGCGGCCCCGGCACCGACCTGACGATCGGGCTGCACCTCGACGCGGACTGGCAGGCAGCGCTCGACAAATCGAATGGGATCGAACACGTCGCGAACATGCCGACAGAAGAGGTCTTCACGACTCCAGACGCCCGTCACGTCGAGGGCACGGTTCGCTCGACGCTGCCGCTCCAGATCCAGGGGAACATCGTGCGGGGCCTCGAGGTGCGCTTCGCCGGCGGCCGAGCGGTTGAGGTGCGTGCCGAGACGGGCGAGGACGTGATCCGCACGCACATCGCCACCGACGAAGGGGCCGCACGGCTCGGCGAGGTGGCACTGCTCGACAGCCATTCGGCCGTTCGCAAGACGGGGCTCGTCTTCTACGACACGCTCTTCGACGAGAACGCGTCGTCGCACATCGCCTTCGGCGCATCGATCGTGCAAGCGCTGCCGTGGGCACCGGACGCATCCCCGGAAGAACGGCAGGAACGAGGCGTGAACCAATCTTCGATTCACACCGACTTCATGATCGGCTCCGACGACCTGGAAGTCGACGGCATCACCAAGCAAGGCGAAGCCGTCCCCCTTCTGAGAAACGGCGACTGGCAGCTTTGAACTGGGGGAAACATGGTTTCCCCCGGTTCAAGTCGGGACGGTCGGATTCGAACCGACGGCTTCCGCCTCCCAAAGGCGGCGCTCTGACCAGGCTGAGCTACGTCCCGTCGCCGCGCAGTGTAGGCGTGTCGTGCGGGTAGCTTCGAATTCGTGAGCGAGGCCCCGTTTCCCGTCTAATCGCGGTCGAGCTGCAGCCGCAGCTCGGACAGCTTCTCGCGGCGCAACTCGTCACGCTCACCGCGCTCGACGCGTACGAGCAAGTCGCGGACGAGCGGCGCGAGCTCGACCGGGTTGAACGGCTTGGTGACGTAGTCGACACCGCCGAGGTCGATGCCGCGTGCCCGATCACGCAGCTCGGCGCGCGCAGTGAGGAAGACGATCGGGATCTCTTCGGTGCGGTCGTCGTCGAGTAGCTCCTCGGCAACCCGCCAGCCGTCGAGCCCCGGCATCATCACGTCGAGCAGGATCACGTCGGGGCGCTCGAGCCGGGCGACGTCCAATCCGCTCAGGCCGTCGGCGGCTTCCAACACCTCCATCCCCTCGGCTTCGAGATTGATCCGGCAGAGGAGCCGGATCGGCGACTCGTCGTCGATCACCAGCACGCGCATTGTCATTCCGATCGTTATCCCTCTTTCCGCAAAACTCACACCGCCTCTTCCTTCGCCACGGGAAGCTCAAAGGCGAAGGTGGACCCGCGCCCTTCCTCCGAATCGACTCGGATCCGGCCGCCCATCTCGCGCACGAGCCCCTGGGCGATGAAGAGCCCGAGGCCGGTGCCCTGTCCGCCGCCCGCCTTGTAGAACTTCGCGAAGATCCGTTCGTGTTCTGACACCGGGATGCCGACGCCCTCATCTGCGACCGCGACCTCGACGCTCATCGGGCGCGACCGCATCATCGTGCCTTTGCACCGACACGCTGACGACGCCGCCGCGCGGCGAGTACTTGACCGCGTTCGAAACGAGCTGGTCGAGCACCTGCCTGAGCTTGCCCGGGTCCGCCTGCGCGGCGACCGGATCGGGCCCGACCTCGGCGACCACCCGATGGCCGTTCGCCGCCGACCCGGCCGCGGCCACGACGTCCGTCACCACCGACCCGACGTCGGTGGCGACGAGCGAAACGTCGAGCTCGCCCGCGTCGAGCCTCGCCACGTCGAGCAGCGCATCGACGATCGTCGTCAGCCGCTTTGCCTCGCTCGAGATGAACTCGATGAAGGTGCGCCGCTCGGCCTCCCCAAAGGTGATGTCCTCCCTCAGCAACGTCTGGGCGAATCCGTAGATCGACGTCAGAGGGGCCCGCAGCTCGAGGGAAGCCGTCGAGACGAAGTCCGACTGCATCTGTTCCACGACGTGCTCGGACGAGATGTCGCGAAACGCGAAGATCCGGCCGGCAACAGCTCCGGTGGGATCGCGCATCACGGCCTCTGACAGGGACAACCACACCTCACGGTCGCCGTTCACGATTGCGAGCTCGCGGCTCGTGCCGGCGTGCTCCGACCGGAGGTCTCGCTGCAGCACCTGTGCCGGCGCGCGGCCGACCGCCTCTGCCGCAGGTACGCCGGTGATCTCCTCGGCTGCGCGGTTCCAGAGGACGACGTTCCCTTCGCGATCGACGGCAACGATCCCGTCCGCGATGTTCGCGAGGATCGCGACGCTCTGCTCACGCTCGACCGCGACATGCTGGTAGAGCTCGGCGTTCGACAGCGCGATCGAACCGTTCGCGCCGAGCGCTGCGAGCGCCTGAGTCTCGTCCTCCCGCCAGAGCCGGGGTTGCAGGGAGTAGACCGAGAGGACACCGACCAGAGCGCCCTCCCGCCCGGTCAGCGGCACTCCGAGATACGCGCGGTGGCCGAGCGAGAGCAGGACGTCCGACTGGGCAAGGCCTTCGTTCGTAGCCGTGTCCTCGTGGGCAACCGGCGCTCGGGACTGCGCCACGTCGCCGGCGACCCAACCGGTCGCCGGCGATCGCGCGCCGAGTGCCTGCTCCGCCCCGCTCCCGGACGCGGCGATGATGACGAGCTCTTCGCCCTCGAGCGCGGCGAGCGCCGCAGCGTCGGCGTCGAGCAGGTTCACGGCCTCGCCGACCACGGCTTCGAGCACGGCCGCTGGGTCGAGCTCGGTCGCGAGCAGGCTTCCTGTGCGCGCCAGCTGCTGGGAGAGCGAACGCGCACTGCGCTCGGCCTCGAAGAGGCGGCTCCGGTCGAGTGCGCCGGTGGCCGCGGCCGCCACCTGGTGGGCAAGCTCGAGGTCATCGCGGGCGAAGTCGCGTTCTTCGACGAAGAAAACGAGCACGAGCCCCGGCGTCTCACCACCCACCGGAATTGCCAGGAGCGCCGCGAACGGAGCGTCGCGCCATCGATCGTCGAACCGTTCGTCGTCGGAGATCCGGCTCGCCGCGAGCAGATGACCCTCGAGCGCCGCAGCATCGAGCGCGCGTGGCAGTTCCAGCGATCGCACCGCCTCGGGCAGCGCGTGCCCGCCGACGAGACCGAGTCCGGCCGGGCTGCGAACGAGCGCAGCAGAGAACTCGCCCCCCAGCGCCTCGGCCGCCGCCTGCGCAGCTGCGTCATAGGTCTCCGCGAGCGACAACGGCTCTCCGAGCAGCGAGGCGATGCGATAGAAGCCGCGCTGCACCCGGGCTTGACGCGAGCGCTCGCCGAAGCTCTCGGCGTTGCGCAGTGCAAGGGATGCAAGGGACGCGAAGGCCTCGAGCAGCTCGACGTCTCCCTCCGAGAACGTGCGCGCCGGGTCGCGCACCCCAACGCCGAGGACGCCGCGCGTCTCGCCCTCCCAGACCATCGGCGCGACGAGTGCGCGCGCGAACCCGTCATAGGCGGGGCTCGGGACCGGAGCGCCCGAAAGCCCTTCGGGCGGAGTGAACTCCGATCCGAGGAGCTGCGCGTCGCCGAATCCATGGACCGCGGCGCACCGCAGTACACCGCGCTCGGCGTCGACAAGGTGGCAGTCGGCCGCGTCCGCGTTGAGGAGCTTCGTCACTTCGTGCACGAGCCGCTCGAGCACCGCCTCGATCTCGAGCTCGCTGGTCACGACCTGCGCGGCGTGCAGGAGCGCCGCCTGCTGATCGAGCCGTCGCTCGTTCTCCGCCAGCAGGCCGGCGGTGTGCAGCGCGGCGTCGACCTCGCGCTCGACCGTGTCGACGAAGAACCGCTCGCCGGGCGTGAGCTCACGCTCACAGGTCACCCGCGCCCCGTCCTCGATCGTGATCGAGACGGCACTCAGATCGAGCGCCCGCGCCAGATCCTCTCGCGCGACGTCGAGCACCGCTCCCGCGTCGAGCTGAGCCCGGATCCGACGCACGACCTGAGCCGTCACCTGTTCCCGCGCGAGCGCGTCGGAGAGCGCAGCCTCTGAACGGAGCCGCTCGAGTGCGAGCGCGGCCTCCGACGCGAGCGCTTGCAGGACCGCGAGCTCGTCCGCAGCGAACGTCCGCTTGGTGTCTGTCGACGCGAAGACGAGCACACCGATCACGCGCTCTTCGGCAAGCATCGGAACCCAGGCACCGCTCTGCGCGCCGACCATCGCCGCGAGCCGCGGGCTGATTCGCGAAGAGCTGCCGATGTCGTAGACCGTGACGGGGGCCGCGTCGAAGACGGCGCTCGCGATGCCCGAGGGCTCGTTGCGAAGGTCGACCTGCACCTCGTCCCACCATGCGGCCTCGACACCGTTCAGCTCCGCGTAGACCCCGGTCGCGTCGTCTCCGTCGTCGCCGACGACCACGACTCCCGCGAAGCCGACGCCGAGCAGGGCCGTGACCTTGCGTACGAGCGGACGTGCTGCGTCGACCGGCGTGCGCGCCCGTGCAAGCGCGTTCGAGATGTCCGCCACCGCTTCGAGCTCGCGGTCGCGGATCGACACGCGCGCCTCCGCATCGCGGGTGCGGCCGATGCCGCCCACGACGAGAGCGCGGTCGCGCCACCGGGTGAGGAGGAGCAGGGCGGGCGCCAGCGCCGCCAGAATCGCCACGAACGAGAGCCAGGTGTGGCCGTCAACCGGACGGCCCTCACCGACTGCCAGCACGCCGAAGACACCGGCTGCGAAGGCGATCCCGGGGAAGACGAGCACCACGGCCCAGTCGAGCGCATGCGCCTGACGGCGCTGCCGCCACAGGATCGGCAGGATCGCGACGGTCACAGCGCCGTAGACGGCCGCCAACAGCAGCAACGGCACGCCGTTGAAGAGAACTGCTTCGGTTGCCTGGCTCAGAGCGCGTCCACCATCCGGGGCGCCAAATGGTACGCCCCCTGATCGACATGCGTGTGGCTTGCAAAGATGGGCCTCTCGGCCTATTTCATCTGCCGGCGGGTCCCGTTAGCGTCAACGGAGCTGGGCAATGCGATCCGCGGCGGCTCGTTCCTGGCCATGCGCCGTGGTGAGCGATCAGTAGAGGTCCGCTGCGACGACCCCCCGAGCAGCGGGCCTCTCTTTCTTCCCGAGCGGTACGCTGGCTCCGTGGTGCGGAAGGTCCTGCTCGCGTCTCCCCGTGGCTATTGCGCCGGGGTCGAGCGCGCCGTCGAGACCGTGGAGAAGGCGCTCGACCTGTACGGGCCTCCCGTCTACGTCCGTAAGCAGATCGTCCACAACCTGCACGTCGTCCGCGATCTCGAGGCACGCGGAGCCGTGTTCGTCGATGAGGAGACAGAGGTCCCCGAGGGGGAGACGGTCGTCTTCTCCGCGCATGGAGTTGCGCCGACCGTGCATGCCAACGCCCAGGCGCGCAGGTTGAACACGATCGACGCCACATGCCCACTCGTGACCAAGGTGCACGTGCAGGCGAGGCGCTACGCCGCCGACGGCTACACCGTCGTGCTGATCGGACACGAGGGGCACGAGGAGGTCGTCGGGACGATGGGAGAGGCGCCGGATTCGATGGTGCTCGTCGAATCCGTCGAGGACGTTCAGCAGCTCACCTTCACGCCGGAGACGAAGCTCGCATACGTCACGCAGACGACGCTCTCGGTCGACGAGACCGGCGAGATCATCACTGCGCTGCGCGCTCGTTTCCCAAAGATCTACGCGCCGAAGAAAGAAGACATCTGTTACGCCACGTCCAACCGTCAATGGGCGGTGAAGGAGATGCTGAACGAGATCGAGCTGCTGCTCGTGATCGGCTCACGCAATTCGTCGAACTCGAACCGGCTGGTCGAGACCGCACGGGCTGCCGGGGTCGGCGGGCACCTGATCGACGACGAGACGGAGATCGACGAGAGCTGGCTCGACGGTGTCGAGGTGGTCGGCGTCACCTCGGGAGCCTCTGCGCCCGAGAAGCTCGTCGAGCGGGTCTGCGACTGGTTCCGAGGTCGTGGGATCACGGAGATCGAGCCGTACCGCCTCGTCGACGAGGGCGTCGAGTTTCGCCTGCCGACCGAGCTGCGCCGCGAGCTCGCGCTCGCGGACTCTCAGGGCTGAACCTCGTTACCGGCGAAGCCGGAACCAGGTTCACGTTCGCGCCTCAGGCTTTCTCGATTCGCAGCTCGCCCCGCTCGACGGCGACCGCGAGGGTCTCCGCCGCGAGCCGGTCGCGGTAGCGCTCGATCAGCGCGTCGTCGGGAATCCACAGGTTGATCCGATCGGTGATCTCGAGGCCCGACCGCTTGCGCAGCACGTTCACCTCGTGCACGCGGTCGAGCAGCTTCGCCTCGAGCAGGAGCTCGTCGTCGAGCTCGGTGTCGAGTGCGACGGTGACGCCGTCCTCGCTCGCGACCGCCCAGCCCTCGCGGCCGACGCGCTCGACGAGCACTTCGTTCGGCTCGAGCACATGGCCGTCGACCTGGAAGCGGCCGTCCGCAAGCTCTTCGAATTCACCGCGCTGGAGGCTGTCGCGGACCTCACGCAGCGCGGAGCCGAGCTTCGGCCCGAGCACCGGCAGATTCGGCTTGACCCGCAGCTCCGATGCCTCGACGTCGCCGAACTCGACCTCCTTCACGCGCAGCTCCTCGGCGATCTCGTCGACATGCCCCCCGGCGAGCGTTGCGCCGGCCACGATCAGCCGGCGCAACGGCTGACGGTGCTTCAGCTGCGAGGCTGCACGCGCCTGCCGGCCGAGCTCGACGACGCGCCTGACCTCAGCGATCTCCGCGAGCAGCGAGCGGTCGGGCTCGCCGGCCTCGGGCCAGGGCGCGAGATGCACCGATGCCGGACCGTCCTGGACGAGGTTGCGCCACAGATGATCGGCGAGGAACGGCATCACCGGCGCGACGACGCGTAGCGATTGCACGAGGGCGAACCAGAGGGTGCGGAACGCAGCCTCGTCGAAGGAGTAGAAACGCCTTCGCGAGCGGCGGATGTACCAGTTGGAAACGTCGTCGACGAATGCGTCGAACGCGCGCGTCACGTCAACCGTGAGCGTGGCCTCGTAGCCTGCGGTCGCCTCGAGAACGAACTGCTTCGTCCGTTCGACGAGCCAGCGATCGAGCGGACGAAGCTCGACATCCGGTTCCAGCCGGTCCCACGACGGCGCGAAGCCCTCGATGTTCCCGTAGTCGACGAGGAACTTGACCGAGTGCCAGAACGTGAGCAGCTTCCGCTTGATCTCGTGTGCGGGGCCGAAGCCGAACAGAAGGTTCCGGTCGGGCGGCTGGGCGCAGTACTGCCAGCGCATCACATCGGCACCCATCTGCTCGAATGCGTCCTCGGCCGGGATCGTGTTCCCCCACGAGGCGTGCATCTCGCGTCCCTGCTCGTCGAGCATCTTCTCGTAGCCGAGCACGCGTTTGTACGGCGAACGCCCGACGAGCACGACCGACATGAAGAACTGGGAATAGAACCAGAGCCTGATCTGCTCACGCATCTCCGAGACCCAGTCGGCGGGGAACCAGCGCTCCCAGTACTCGTGGTCGGGCAGGTCCGCCTTCGTCAGCCCGCGGGCCGCACCGGTTGCGTAGCCCTCGGTCACCCATTCCTCGTTCTGCCAGCCCAGGGTCGCGAACGGAACGATGCCCGCATCGAGCCAGACGTCGCCGACCTCCGGGATCCGGGTGACCGTCTCACCGCAGGCGGCGCACCGGATCGGCACGCGGTCGACCCACGGCCGGCGCAGCTCCTCGAGCTGTTCGAAGCCCTCCGTCGCGCGCTCCCGCAGCTCCGACTTCGAGCCGAGCACGGTCAGGTGGCCGCACGAGCACGGATAGAACGGCAGCGGCAGCCCGTAGTAGCGGCGCCGCGAGATGTTCCAGTCGCCCATGTTGCGCAGCCAGTCGTCCATCCGTTTGCCCATGTACTCCGGGACCCACTCCACCTTTGCGTTCTCTTCGAGCAGCTGCTCCCGAATCTGATCCACGGAGATGAACCAGTCGTCGGAGAGCCGGAAGATCAACGGCGTGTCGCAGCGCCAGCAGTGCGGATACGCATGGGTGTACAGGCCCGCTTCGACGAGGAACCCGGTCTCGCCGAGCCGGCCGATGATCTGATCGGCCGCCTCAGTCGTCGAGAGCCCGTGCAGCCAGCCGTAGTCGTCGTAGAACCGCCCCGACTCGTCGACCGGTGTCAGGACGGCGAGCTGGTGCACCTTCGACAGCTCGAAGTCCTCGCCGCCGCAGCCCGGCGCGATATGGACGATGCCCGTGCCCTGATCCATCGTGACGTCATCCCACGGGATCACGCGATGCTCGACCTCCGACCCGGGAGCCAGGTCGTCGAACGGGCCGCGGTAGCGCCACCCGACCAGGTCGCTGCCGCGGAGCCGCTCGGTGAACGTGTCCCCCGGGAACAGCTTGACGGCAACCCATTCGCCGTTCTCGCGCCGCCCGTACTCCTCATCCGGATTGACCGCTGCCGCCACGTTCGCGGGCAGCGTCCACGGGGTCGTCGTCCAGACGACGACGTGCTCTCCTTCGCGGTCGAGCAGCGGGAAGCGGACGAAGAGAGAGGGGTCGGCGCGATCCTGATAGACACCGGACTGCGTGAGCTCGTGCTGTGAGAGCGACGTCCCGCAGCGCGGGCACCACTCGGTCGAACGGTGGCCCATGTACAGCCAGCCGCGCTCATGGACGATCGAGAGGAACTTCCAGATGTACTCGATGTTCGTGTCGCTGAAGGTGAAGTAGTCGCTGCCCCAGTCCATCCACTGGCCGAGGCGCTTGCTGCCGCGTGTCAGCGCCGCGGACGAGCGGACAACGACGTCGCGGCATTTCCGCGCGAACTCCTCGAGCCCGTACTCCTCGATCTCACGCTTCGAGTTGAGGCCGAGCTCGCGCTCGACCCCCACCTCGATCCACAAGCCCTGGCAGTCGAACCCGTTCTGGTAGCGCTGGTCGAAGCCGCGCAGGCCCTTGTAGCGCTGGAAGACATCCTTCAGGGTGCGGCCCCAGGCTGTGTGCACGCCGAGCGACGGCCGGTTCGCCGTCACCGGCCCGTCGACGAACGACCAGCGCTCGTTGCCCCGGTTTCGGTCGCGGAGCTGCGCGAAGGTCTGTTCGCGCTCCCAGAGCTCCAGGATCTCCAGCTCGAGCGCGTGATGATCGGGTTTGTCCGGAAGCGGCGCAAACATGCTTCGATCCTAGCTTCCGGGAACAAACGTTCCCGGGCCGGCGTTGACCCATCCGTAAGACCACTGAGAAAGGAAGCAATTGGCAACCAATGCAACAACCGAGACCTTCGAGACCGAGGTTCTGAAGTCCGACGGCAAGGTGATCGTCGATTTCTGGGCCGAATGGTGCGGACCGTGCCATGCCGTTTCGCCCGTGCTCGACCGGATCGCCGACGAGCATCAGGTCAAGGTCGTCAAGGTGAACATCGACGAGCAGCAGGACCTCGCGCAGCGCTACGGCGTCGCGTCGATCCCGTTCATGGTCCTCTTCGAGAACGGCGAGCCGCTGGCCTCCGCCATCGGCGCCATGCCGAAGGGCTCGCTCGAGAAAGCTCTGGGGCTGGCGGAGGCTTAGGCCTCCGCCCCCGACCTTGCTCTAGGCCGACGCTTCGTCGAGGTACGTCAAGAAGGCGAGGTGCTTGGCCAGGTAGCGCTCGATCGCGTCGACACCCTCATGCGCCGCGTCGGCGACCCAGGTCTCCGAGAGATCGATCTCGATCAGGTGGAGCACGCCGTCCTCGTCCATCGTTCGATCTTCGACGGTTGGACCGGCGGCCGCATGAGCCGATCGGCCCATCTTTCGGGCCTGTCAGGCCCTCCTAGGACCAGGGCTCGAATTGACCTGCGGCCCACGCGGCCAGCACGAGGTTCTGGCCGGGGAACGCCATCTCGGGAAGCTCGTCCCGCGCGAACCAGCGCAGCTCGGCGACATCGTCGGCCGCGACCGGCTCACCGTCACCGCTGACGAGCCAGGTGACGGAGAAGACATGGCGGCCGCCGTACGGCTCGATGTCGATGCGGAGCAGCCGGACCGGCTCGATCTCGAGCCCCGTCTCCTCCCGGAACTCGCGTCGCAGCCCATCCGCCGCGCCCTCCGTCTCGTGCAGGAAGCCGCCGGGGAGGTCCCAGAAGTCACGCCGCGGCTCACGCCCGCGGCGGGCGAGCAGCACGCGTCCGTCGCGCTCCAGGATCCCCTGCACGCCCGGGATCGCGTTGGCCCAGAGCTCCTCACCACAGTCCGGGCAGACCAGGTGATCCTCGACCGAAGCGAGATCACCGCCGCACCGGGGACAGAAGCGCCATTCGTCGAGTGCGCCCATCGAGCCACATGATGGAGAATCCCCACATGCGCAAGGTCGTCCTACTGCATTCGGCGCTCGGAGACTCACGTCTCTGGCGTCGCCAGATCGAGATCCTTCGCTCCGACTTCGAGGTGCTCGCACCCGACCTGCCCGGCTGGGGTGCGACGCCGCTCCCGACCGAGCCGTTCTCGTTCGTCGATTTCGTCGCCGCGGAACTGCCCGCCGTCCTGGTCGGCAACTCGTTCGGTGGGGCGGTCGCACTGCGGACCGCGCTTGCGCATCAGGACCGGGTGGAACGGCTCGTGCTCGTCGGCGCCGGCCTGCCGGCGTGGGACTGGACCGAGGAGATGCGCGACTACTTCACGGCGGAGGAAGCGGCGATCGAGGCGGGCGATCTCGACGGCGCGACCGAGATCAACCTGGAGTTCTGGGTCACCCCCGCCCATCGTGACGAGGTGCGCCCTCAGCAGCGTCGCGCCCTCGAACTGCAGACCGCGCACGAGGAGCCTGAGGTGCAATGGCCCGACATGGCGCCGTTATCGACGCTCCGAATCCCGACGCTCGTCGTCGTCGGTGAGGACGACAAGGCGGACTTCCTCGCGATCGCCCAGCACCTCGCCGAGGAGATCCCCGACGCGGATCTCGCGATCGTCCCCGGCGCCGGTCATCTCGTCGGCGTCGACCAGCCTGAGGAGCTGAACGCCCTGCTGCTCGAGTTCCTAGCGGAGGATGCCCGTGTGCCCGAGTGAGTACCGGCCGGGCTGCGGCCAGACGCACAGGCCGTGCGGACCTGCGCCGACGGGGATTCGCGCGAGCAGCTTCCCGTCGCCGGTCGAGATCGCGTACACGACTCCGTTGTAGCGCCCCGAGAGCCAGAGCACTTTGCCGTCGGCGGAAACGCCGCCCATGTCGGGGCTGCCGCCGCCGGGAATCCGCCAGGTATGCACGACCTTGCGCGTCGCGAAGCTGAGCACCGAGATCGAGCCCTCCCCGCGATTGGTCACGTAGAGGTAGCGACCGTCCCTGCTCGGATAGAGCCCATGGGCGCCGGTACCGGTGTGAATTTCGGAGACAACGCGGAAGCTCCTGGCGTTCACGACCCAGACGCCGTTCGACATCATGTCGGCGACGTAGAACACGCGGCCGTCCGGGGAAAGCTTCACGTCCTGCGGCATCCCACCGCCGCCGACGCTGAACGCCTTGACGATGCGCTGTGCCGGCACGTCGAGCTCGAGCAGCTGCCCTGAGAACTCACAGCTGACGAGCGCCTTTGTCCCGTCCGCGGTGAAGTCCATGTGGTCGACTCCGCGACACGGCGTCGGAACGGACTTGACGAGCGCAAACGTGTGCGCGTCTCGGAAGTCCAGCCGCGCGTTGCGTTCAGCGACGACGATCGCGTACCGCCCGTCGGGCGTGAAGTACATGTTGTACGGGTCCTCGACTGGGATCGTGCGTGTGGGTTTGCCGGTTTGAGGATTGATCTCGGTGAGCGTGTTCCCGGCGTCGTTCGTGACATACAGGTGCTTGAGGTCGTAGGCCGGAACGACGTGTTGGGGAAGCCCACCGACCGCGAAGTGATCGACGATCTTGAAGGTCGCCGGATCGATGACGTCGACGGTGTTCGACTGCGAATTCGGGACGTAGATCCGAGGCAGCGCGGTGCGCGCAGCTCCGGTCAGGTTGTTTGCGCTGTCGGCGGCGTAGACGTTGTTCCGGTCGATCAGCTTCGGCACGGAGGAGACTGTTTTCCTCGACGGGACCAGCTCCGAGATTCCTCCGAGGGTGCCCGAGGCGCCTCGCCCGCCGGCGAGCAGGATTCTCCCCGGCAGGCCGATGGCCGCGAGATCGCTCCGCGCGGAGGCGAGAGTGCCGGCCGCGGAAATGTCGCGCGTGACCGGGTCGACTGCCTCGATCGCGGCGGTGGGTGTATCGATCGTCGCGCCCCGCCCGCCGATCACGTAGACCTTGTCGCCGAGCGCAGCCGCGGCAGCGTGCGTGGTCGAGTTGGCCAGCCGTCCGATCAATGCCACCCGCCCGGTCGCCGGGTCGAACGACAGAACGGCGTTGCTGGCCGTCCCCTCTGGTGTTGAGCCTCCGGCAATCACGATCCGTCCGCCGACCGCTGCGACGGCGGCGTAGCGCAGCGCCTCCGGCAGATGGCCGACGACTCGGGCCTGTTCACCCGGCCGCCAGCGAACGATCGTGTTCAACCAGCGCGAGCCGGTGTAGCCGCCGACGACGTACTCGGCTCCGCCGATCGCGGCTCCGGCCTGATCCGAGCTCGGCGCCGGGAGGTGGCCGACCGTGATCGGTGAGCCTGGCGCGACCCGGATGATCCCGTCGAGCTGCCGCACGCCGTCGCCCCCGCCGAACAGGTAGACGGCACCCCCGACGGACGCCGAGGTCGCATCATGGAGGGCGACCGGCAGCGGCGGGAGGTGCCCGGGCGACCTCACGGCCACGACGGCCGAGGTCGAGGTGTCGGCGGCGGTCAGTCCACCGGCAAGGATCGCACCGCCGTGCCAGGGCGCCGATGTGGCGTCCTGCACCGGGGCAGCGAGGCTTCCGAGGGCACGCTCGGCCACGGTCACCGGAACGACGCGGCGAACCGGCCTCGTGCGGGCGACGTCGCGCGTTTTCGTGGTCGTGGTCGCCGCTCTGTGGGCGCTTCCGCACCCGACGGCGAGCGCTGCAACAGATGAAAGAACCAACAGCCGCCTCGCCAGAATGCCGGTCGATCTGGCGAGCGCGTCGCCCAAGGACCCCATCGACCTGAGAGTAGGGCGGTCAAGGTTAAGCCCGGCTAAAGAGTCACCGTGCCGCGGCGAGCACCGCATCCGCGAACGGCGGCCAGGCCTCCACGGCCCAGTCTCCGAAGGCCAGATCGGTCAGGCAACCGAGCGCGATCCCTGCCACGGGGTCGACCCACAGGAACGTGCCGCTCCTGCCGAAGTGGCCGATCGTCTCCGGGGCGTTCCGCGAGCCGGTCCAGTGCGGGGCCTTCGCGTCGCGCAGCTCGAGCCCGAGCCCCCAGTCGTTCGGGGTCTGACGACCGAAGCCCGGCAGGACGCCTCCGAGCCCGGGGAACTGCACCGTGGCGGCTTCCGCGAGCGTCTCGGGCGCAAGCCTCGTCGGCGCCTGCAGCTCGCGGGCGAGCTCGAGCAGGTCGGCCAGGGTCCCCTCGACGCCCGAACCTGCCGAGCCGCGCAGGACAGCCGAGGTTCCGCGCCACACATGAGCGAAGTAGTCGGTGAACGGCATCTCGGCGCGCTGTTCCACGAGCGCGGCCGCGACCTCGAAGCCGTAGTTCGAATACACGCGCCGCACACCCGGCCGGGAGACCGGCGGGCCCTGATCGAACGGAAGCCCGGAAGCATGCGCCAGCAGGTGGCGCAACGTCGAGTCGGGCGGCCCCGCCGGCTCGTCGAGATCGACGAGCCCTTCCTCGGCGGCCACGAGCACGGCAACCGCCGTTGCGAGCTTCGTCACCGACGCCCACGCGAACCTGCGCCCCACGTCGCCGTGCGTCGCTTCGACGAGCCCGGTCACGCCGACCGCGACGTGCTCGCACGGCCAACTGTCGACCTGGCGCAGGGCATCCACGAACCGCGAGACTAGCGAGCATGGAACGACAGTTGATCTCCTCCGGCGCCGCGTTCGAGGACCGTGTCGGCTACTCGCGGGCCGTGAGAGTCGGTGACCGCGTCTGGGTCTCCGGCACGGCGCCGATCATGCCCGACGACGGGGAACCGCCCGGGACGCCCTACGAGCAGGCCCGCGTGTGCCTCGCGATCATCGAGCGGGCGCTGGCCGAAGCCGGCGCGTCTCTCGACGACGTCGTGAGAACCCGCATCTACGTCACCGACGCCGCCTACATCGACGAGGTCGGGCGTGCACACGGTCAGGCATTCGCGAGAGCGCGACCGGCCACGACCGGCATCGTCACGTCCCTGCTCGACCCGCGTTGGCTGGTGGAGATCGAGGCGGAAGCGGTGATACTGGTCGCATGAAGCAGATCTTCCCGGCGTCGATCACCGGCAAGGGCGCCGAAGGCCTCGGGGCGGGCCACGCGAGCGTGCTCGATCACTCCTTCGGCAACAGCGACCCGTACACGCTCGGCGTCGAGGAGGAGTACATGCTGCTCGACCCCGAGACATGGGATCTCGTGCAGCACATCGACTCGGTGCTCGCGGCGGTCGAGCACGGGGAGCACCGAAACCGCATTCACGCGGAACTGATGCAATCCGTGCTCGAGGTGACCACACCCGTGTGCAGGACAGCCGGCGACGTCATGCGCTCGCTGTCGCAGCTGCGCGGGTACGTCGCCGAGATCGCGCGAAGCGAAGGATGTCGCTTTGGCTCTGCGGGCACGCACCCGTTCAGCCTGTTCGAGCGTCAGCGCATCACTGCGCGCGACCGCTACCGCCAGCTCGTCGACCAGCTGCAGTACATCGCGCGCCGGGAGCTGATCTTCGGGATGCACATGCACGTCGCCGTCGACGACCCGGAGAAGGCGATCCAGGTGATGAACGGGCTGCTCGTGCACCTGCCGCAGATGCTCGCCCTCTCGGCGTCGTCGCCGTTCTGGCGCGGAGAGCCGACAGGCCTCGCGTCGAGCCGGCAGATGGTGTTCGCCGCCTTCCCGCGGTCGGGCCCCCCGCCGCGCTTCAACGACTACGCCGACTACGCGGAGGTGGTCGGCCAACTCGAGCGCACGGGCTGCATCGCGGACTACACCCACATCTGGTGGGACATCCGTCCGCATCCGCGCCTCGGGACGATCGAGATGCGCGTCTGCGACGCGGTCACGCGGCTCGAGGATGTGGTTGCGATCGCCGCGTTCTTCCAGGCGATCGTGAAGATGTACTGCGAGCTGTACGAGGCGGGCAAGACGATCCCGAGCTGGCACCGGCTGCTGACGACCGAGAACAAGTGGCTGGCCGCCCGGTACGGCCTCGAAGCACCGGTGATGGACCTCGCGACGGGTCGGCGCAACCGTGTGCCCATCGCTCAACTCGTTCGGCGCACGCTCCGCGACATCGAGCCGCATGCCCGTGAGCTCGGCTCGGAGCGCGAGCTCGAAGGCGTGCGCGACATCCTGGCTCGCGGCAACGGCTCCGACCGCCAGCTGCGGATCTGGAACGCCAACCGCGACATCGTCGAGGTCGTGCGCGAGATCTCGACGGCGACGGAAGCCGCCGCCGTCAGCGCACCGGCAGCGACCTGACGCGACTGCGCTCGCCGACGACCCACAGACGGCTCAGGTCCGGCGCGAATCCCAGCGCAAGCGCGACGTGATTTCCGCCGGCGACCACCCTGCGCCGGGCGAGCTCGACGAACCACACGTGCTGGGCATCGGTGACCGCGATCCGCTCACCGTCGGGCGCCATCACCGCGACGCCCGCGTTCGGGGCCCAACGCGCAGGCTGAAACGCGTAGCCGTCCCGGATCCGGTGCGCCGCGATGTCGACGGCCACGACGCGGCCGTAGCCCGGACTGACCGCCCAGAGCGTGCGCCCGTCGGGATCGACCACGAGCGCCCACGTCATCGCCGCGCTGAAGTCGCCGCTGCCGGGAAGATCGACACAGCGCGCCGTGCCTGCGACGAGATCGAGCTCGTGGACCATCGCGCCGCCATCCGAGCCGAGATAGAGCGTGAACAGGTAACGGCCGTCGGTGGAGGCAGCCCGCGCAAAGGGAACACCTGAGATCGTCGCCGACTCGCCGGGATCCTTGAGCGCCGCCCCTGCCAGCGTGTCCGACGCGAGGTCGTACTGCCGCACCTCGTAGCCCCCGGCGAACGACTTGATCAGGAAGAGCTTCGACCCGCGCAGGGCGTCGAACGACCAGGCGTTGCCGCCGAGCCTCACGATCTGCTCCGGCCGTGACCGCGACACGATCGCGAACGTGGTCGAACGGGCCTGGGTGCGCGCGAGCACCGCACGCGTGGCGTCCTGTGAGGTGCCGACCAGCGAGAACCTCGCACGCTGCTGCAGCGTCGCGCTGCCGACACGGGCGCCCGTCGCAGCGTCGAACCAGGTGAGGAGCCCGCCGTCCTGGTGCACGACCTGGTGGCCCGTGACGATCCCCGGCGGCAGCCTCCAGCGTGTGGCCCCCGAGCGCAGGTCGATCACACGGACCGGCGAATCGGCTCGTTGTCGGGTCGCGAGCAGTGCGCCGTGCGCGATCACGAACTGGCTCGGCGCACAGTCGAGCGGCGAGCAGCCTGCCGGCCGGGCTGCGCCCGGGAGCAGCAGCAGCCCGACCGCGACGAGTCCGAAAGCGAGGCGCTTCACAACGAGGGATACGCGCCATGGACCGCTCGAGGTCCCCGGCGCGTATGGACCTCGTGGCTGCTTCCCGTCGTAGAGTCGAAGGGTGTCGGAGCGCGCCTGGATCAGGGGTGCCCAGCGCGGGTCGGTCGCCGATCTCGAGCGGCTCTTCCGCGAGCACTGGCCGCGCGCCTATCGAGCGGCGCTCCTCGTCACCGGCGACGCTGCCGCGGCCGAAGACATCGCCCAGGAGGCGTTCCTGGCCGCGGTGCGCCACCTCGACCGCTTCGACCGGCGCAGACCGTTCGCTCCCTGGTTGCATCGAATCGTCGTCAACCGCGCGATCGACTGGACACGCGCCCGCAAGCTTCGCGCCGAGGTGGAGCTCGGGCCGTCCGTCTCCGCGCCGCAGCGGCCCGAGCCCGACGGCACCGTGCTCGGCCGGATCGGCGACCTCACGCCCGAGCACCGCGCCGTCGTCGTGCTCCGCTACGTGCTCGAGTACACCCCGGGGGAGATCGCCGAGCTGCTCGATCTGCCGCGCGGCACGGTCAACTCGCGGCTGCGGCGCGGCCTGGACCGGCTGAAGGAGCTGGAGGCGTGAGTCAGGTCGAAGAGCGCGCGTGGGAGGTCGTCAGGCGCGCCTACGAGGAACGAGCTCCGCACAGCGGCCGCCGCCTCGCGAGCAACGGCCTGCTCCTGACGGTGCTCGCGGCTGCGGTCGTGGTCGCGGCGGCGATCCTCTCGCCACCCGGGCGCGCCGTGTTCGAGCGCGTGCGCGAGGCGGTCGGAGTCGAACACGCCGCGCCCGCGC
Organism: uncultured Thermoleophilia bacterium; assembly: GCA_963806025.1. GTDB lineage: Bacteria > Actinomycetota > Thermoleophilia > Gaiellales > Gaiellaceae > PALSA-600. The sequence goes on from CAWDWI010000002.1 coordinate 189,136, forward strand.
TCTTCTCGCTCCCGGCGAGCGGACGCCTGCTCGTCGTCTCGCCCGGGCACGGCGGCGTCTGGGTCGTGCGGAGCGACGGCCTCAAACGGCGATTGGGCTCCTACCAGGACGCCGCCTGGTCGCCACACGGCCTGTATCTGGTCGTGTCGAGATCCGACGAGCTGGCGGCGGTGACTGCCGGAGGCGACGTCCGCTGGTCGCTCGCGCGCCGCGGCGTCCGCGACCCGGCCTGGGAAGGCACGCGGACGGACACGCGAATCGCGTACATCTCTGCGAGCGGATTGCGCGTTGTGGGCGGCGACGGCACCGGCGACCGGCTGCTCGACCGCAACGCGCGGAGCGTCGCTCCGGCCTGGGATCCCACCCGTCTGCATGTCCTCGCCTACTCCGCGGGTCGCGCAGTCGTGCTGCGGCGTGCGAGCGGCGGGGTCCTCTGGCGTGCTCCCGTCGGCATCCTGCCCGCGAGCCTCGACTGGTCCTCCGACGGCCGCCGGCTCGCGGTCGTCTCCGGCGGGCGCATCGTCGTCCTCGATTCACGCGGCCGCGTGCTGCGGACCATCTCGATGCTCGGGGCCAACCTCCAGCAGTCCGCATTCAAGCCCGGCTCCCACCGGCTCGCCGTGACCGTCCGCCTCAGCGGTCACAGCGAGGTGAAGCTCGTCGACGTCGATCGGCCGGGCCGGTCCAAGCTGCTCTTTGCCGGGCCGGGAACGTTCGGCGACATCGCGTGGTCGCCCGGCGGCGGCTGGCTCCTCGTCGACTGGCCGACGGCGAACCAGTGGGTGTTCCTGCGCGGCTCGCACGTACAGGCGGTGGGCAACATCCGTGAGCAGTTCGCCCAGGTCGACCGCCTGTCCCGACCGCTCGAACTGTCGGGCCGCTGGTGCTGCAGCAGCTAGTCTCGAGACCGTGCTCCAGGTTGGCGACACACTTCCCGCAGCAACGGTGTTCCTCGGGCCCGGCCGCCCCCTGACCCTGCTGGACCTGGTCGAGGACGGGCCGAAGCTCGTCGTCTTCTACCCCTTCGACTGGTCCTCCACGTGCACGAACGAGATGGAACTGGTGCGCGACCGGCTGGCGGACTTCGAGGAACTGGGGGTTCAGCCGGTCGGGATCTCGCGTGACTCGCCCTGGTGCCACATTGCGTGGACGCAGGCACTCGACCTCAACTTCGGGCTCCTGTCGGACTTCAACGGTGAGGCCGTGCGGGCCTTCGGCGTGGGCTTCGAGTTTCGCGGCCTCCGGGACGTGGCGCAGCGCAGCGCGTTCCTCGTCGACAGCGGCGGCAAGGTCCTGGCGGCGTGGCAGTACCCGTCGGGCGAGGTGCCCGACGTCGACGAATGGCTCGAGGCCGCTGCACAGGTCTTGAAACCTGCCCGCGCATCTGGCTAGATCGCCGGATGGACACACCTGCAACTGACACCGTCGTCCCGTCGCGCTCCGGCGGGAACCTCACCTACGCACTCCTGGCGATCGTCATCGTCGTCACAGCGATCTTCGCGTTCTCGACGAACCTGCTGCCAGACCACTGGTACGCCGTCTTCAAGTCCGTCCACGTGATCCTCGCGGTCGTGTGGGTCGGGGGCGGCGTCCTGCTCACGATCCTCGGGTTGCGGGCCCAGCGGGAGTCTGACCCGCGCGCCGTCGTCACCCTCGCTCAGCAGGCAGCGTTCGCCGGCGAGAAGATCTTCGCGCCGGCGGGCCTGATCGTCTTCCTGATGGGGATCGCGATGATGATCAACACGAACTGGGGCTGGGGCAAATTCTGGGTCGATTTCGGGCTCATCGGCTACGCCGTGACATTCGTCACCGGCATCGCCGTGCTGTCGCCGCTCGCGAAGAAGGTTCATGTGTCGGCCGAGCAGAACGGCCCGGAGCACCCGACGACGCTCGCACTGATCGACCGGATCCTGCTGATCGCCCGCGTCGATGTCGCCGTGCTGCTGCTGGTGATCGCCGACATGGTCACCAAGCCCTTCAGCTAGGGCCGCAACTCAGGAATCGGTTCGCTTCGCGAATCAGATTCCAATGTGATCGGGGCCGTCGAGGCCCCGATCACATTCCCATCGCGTGGTAGCCGCTGTCGACGTAGAGAGTCGTGCCGGTGACGTTGCGCGCGCCGTCGCCGAGCAGGTACTCGGCGGCGGCTCCGACGTCCTCGGCGTCGACGTGGCGATGCAGAGGCGAGCGCTCCTCGACGATCGACTCCATCGTCGGGAAGCCGGCGATCGACCGAGCGGCGAGGGTGCGCACCGGGCCGGCCGAGATGGCGTTGACTCGAATGTTCTTCTCACCGAGGTCCCAGGCGAGGTACTTGACCGACGAGTCGAGGGTCGCCTTCGCGACGCCCATCACGTTGTAGTGCGGCACTGCACGCTCGCCGCCGAGGTAGGTCATCGTGACGATCGAACCCCCGCCTGCGGCCTCCATCAGCGGCTCGGCGGCCCTCGCCGTCGCGACCAGGGAATAGGCGCTCACGTCGATCGCCATCCAGAATCGGTCGCGCGGCGTATCGGTGAAGCGGCCCTCGAGATCCTCGGCAGCCGCAAACGCCACCGAATGGACGACAATGTCGAGCTTTCCGCCGAACACCTCCCCGACCTCGGTGAAGACGCGGGCGATCGCTGCGTCGTCCCGAACGTCGAGCTCGGTGACGAGTGGGCTCGAAACCGACTCGGCCAGGTCGCGAACGTTCTTCTCGATCCGCTCACCCTGGAAGGTGAACGCGAGCCTGGCGCCTCCCGCGGCCAGTCGCTGCGCGATCGCCCACGCGATCGAGCGCTTGTTGGCGACACCCAGAATGAGTGCGTTCTTTCCGGCGAACATTCTGGGGCCGACTCTAACCGTGTTCCGCTAACCTGCGGGACCTTGCGTCGCCTGCTGCTGCTCTCGGCGGTGTTGGGGCTCGTGGCGGCGGCGTCTGCCTCGGCCGCCCTCACGCCGGTCCGTCGTCCCGTCGGGGAGACCTCGCTTCCGCGCGTTCGCGCCGGAGTGATCCGTATTCCGGCCGCCCGGACGCGCGGGCTGACGCGCGTCATCGTCCGCCTCGCCGCGCCGCCGCTAGCGGCGTGGCACTCCGATCGCTCGATCTCGTTCGCCTCGCGCGCGACCCACCTCAACGTCCACTCGGCGAGCTCGGTCGCCTACCTCGCCAAGCTCGCGCAGCTTCAGAAGGTCGCAGTGGCGCAGGTGCGCGCGGCGATCCCCGCGGCACGCATCCAGGAGCACTTCTCGATCCTCCTCGACGGCTTCACCGTCGAATTGCCTGCTCGTTCGCTGCCGAAGCTGCTGAGCGTCCAGGCCGTCAACAAGATCTACCCGAGCCTCACCTACATGGCGACCATGGACCGCGGGCCGAGCGTGATCCACGCGACCGATCTCGAAGCCGCGACGGGAGAGAAGGGCGAGGGCATCAAGATCGCCGTCGTCGACACCGGCGTCGACTCGTCGAACCCGTTTCTCAATCCCGCCGGGTTCTCCTATCCGCCCGGATTCCCGAAGGGCGACACCAAGCTCACAACGCCCAAGGTGATCGTCGCCAAGGTGTTCCCGGGCCCGGTCCGCGACGCGTCGAGCAACAAGGCGTTCGACCCCACCGAGCCGCACGGCACCCACGTGGCCGGCATCGCCGCGGGGGACGAGAACACAACCGCGCCGGCGGGCACCGACCATCCAGCGGTGACCGGCCTCTCCGGGGTCGCGCCGAAGGCGTGGATCGGCAACTACCGCGTGTTCACGGTGCCCACGCCACTCGGCCACGAAGCCGACACGCCGGAGATCGTCAACGCCTTCGAGGCCGCGGTCGCCGACGGGATGAACGTCATCAACTTCTCCGGCGGCGGGCCGCAGACCGACCCGGCCAACGACGCGATGTACGAGGCGATCCACAACACGTCGCTGGCGGGTGTCGTGCCCGTGATCGCAGCGGGCAACGATCGTGAGGACTTCGGGCTCGGGACTGCCGGCTCCCCAGGAACAGCGCCGGATGCGATCTCCGTCGCCGCGACCTCGAATTCACACGTCTTCGCGCCGGCGCTGTCGGTCGTCGGAGGGCCGCCTTCCCTCGGCGCCATCCCGATCCAGAACGCGGGCGGCACCCCGCTGCCGAGCGCCTGGGCGACCCTCGACCAGACCGTGGTCGACGTCTCGTCGATCGTGGGCACCGACGGCAAGCCGGTCGAGTCGCATCTGTGCGGATCCGCAAGCGATCCGAACAGCACCATCGGCACGCTGCCGAAAGACTCCGTCAAGGGGAAGATCCTGCTCGTCTCCCGCGGCGACTGCACGTTCGTCTCGAAGGCGGAGCGGGCGCAGCTCGGCGGAGCGATCGGGATCATCCTGGTCGACAACCGCTTCGGCGAGGCCAACCAGATCCCGATTCCGCTGCCGATCCCCGCCGGGATGATCGCCGACCTGGACGGTCAGCAGCTGCGCGCCTACGCCGACGCGAACGGCGGCCAGGCGACCATGCGAGTGACGAGCAACATCCAGGAGATCCCGACCAACCGCGCCGGCGTGATCACGAGCTTCTCGTCGGCCGGTCCGACCGATTTCGGCCACATGCTCAAGCCGGACCTCTCGGCGCCCGGGCTCGACGTGCTGTCCTCCACACCGCCGAAGACGACCGGCGAGCTGTTCTCCGTCTTCGCCGGCACCTCGATGGCGACGCCTCATGTCGCCGGGGCCGCGGCGCTCCTTCTGCAGCAGCATCCGGGCTGGACGCCGTGGGAGGTCAAGTCGGCGCTGATGTCGACTGCCGGGCCTGCCTGGGGTGACACGGCGCGCACGCAGGAGGCCCCGGTCCTGCTCGAGGGTGCGGGGCTCGCCAACGTGCTCACCGCGGACGACCCGAAGGTGTTCACGGATCCGCAGTCGCTCTCGTTCGAGAAGATCGACGTCTCGACCGGCGCACAGCGCTCATCGATGCTGCTGACGATGTCCGACGCCGGTGACGGCGCAGGGAACTGGACGGTGTCACTCGCACCGCAGACACAGACGACAGGCGTCGAGATCGACGTGCCGGGAACCGTGGCGCTCGCCCCCGGAGGCGACGTCGCAATCCCCGTGGTGGTGCGGGCAGCCGCCGGCGCGGGCATCGGCGAGAACTACGGCTTCGTCGTCCTGACGCAGAACGGCGTGCAGCGGCGCGTGCCGTATGAGTTCCTCATCGAGCGCCCTGCTCTGCGCAACCTTCCGGCCGTGCCGCTGAAGAAGCTGCAGATCGGGAACACGGCGACCGGCAAGAGCCTCGTGTCGACCTACTGCTGCCCGCTTGCCCCGTTCGGGCCGCCGCCGGACTACACGGGCCCGACGATGAACGAGGACGGTTCCGAGCACCTCTACTACACCGACGTCAACGAGCCGATCGTCAACCTCGGCGTCTCGGTGCTCGGCAGCAGCGCCGGCGCGCTGATCGACCCGTTCGTGCTCGGGTCGAAGGACGAGAACGACGTGCAGGGCTACGCCGGTATTCCTACCGACGTCAACTCGCTGACCTATGACGCGAACCTCGACATCGGCGCGGCCGGCGTGCAGTTCCCGCGCCTGCAACGCTTCTACATCGCGGTCGACTCGCGCGCCGATCCGTTCACGAATCGGTCCCAGAAGGGGCAGTACCTGCTGAACGCCTGGATCAACGACCTGACCCCACCCGCTGTACGGGTGCTGACGACGAAGGTCAGCGCGGGACGACCGCTGCTCGTTGCACAGGCGATCGACTCGCAGTCCGGGGTGGACCCGCTCTCCCTGGTCGTCAACTACAACAACGCCCTGGTGGGGGCCTCCGCGTACGACCCGGTCTCCGGGCTCGTGCTCTTCGGCATTCCGACGGCGGCGCCGAAACTGAAGCCCGGCACCACGAAGGCGATCGTGGCGGCGTCCGACTACCAGGAGTCGAAGAACATCAACACCGTCGGCAACGACATCTACCCCAACACGGCGTTCCTCCAGACGAAGTTGACCGTCGTGAACGGGCCGACCGTCACCTGGGTGGAGCCACCTGCTCACGTCTGCGCGTTCAAGAACGACCGGCTCGTCGTCGTAGCCGGCGCGACCGAGAAGATCAAGGACGTCACTTTCACCGACGGCAAGCACCGCATCGGCGTCGACAAGAACGGGCCTGGAGGTGTGTACTCGGTCGGGTGGAACACCAAGAATCTCAAGAAGGGCACCCGGAGCCTGCAGGCGACGGTCACGGACGCTTCGGGGCATCGCGCCACCGCCGTCCGCGAGCTCAAGATCTGCAAGTAGCTGTCGTCACCGGTGCGTCGTCGGGAATCGGCGCCGAACTGGTGCGGGCCCTACAAGCCCGTGGCACCCTCGTCGTAGGGCTCTCGCGCCGCCCTTCCGACGCCGACGAGCACGAGGAGTGCGACGTTGCGGACCGGAATGCGGTCGAAGCCGCCGCCGCCAGGGTCCTGGCGCGCCATCCGCGCATCGACCTGCTCGTCAACAATGCGGGAGTGGGCGGGCGCGCGAGCTACCTCGCCGCAGAGCCGGAGCGAATCGAACAGTTGATTCGCGTCAACTACCTGGGCACGGTCTGGTCGACGCTGGCATTCCTGCCGGGGCTCGCCGACGGCTCGCATGTCGTCAACATGGTCTCGGTGGCAGGGAGCGTGGCGGCAGGCCCGTACTCGGCCTCGAAGCACGCTCAACTCGCGTTCTCGCGCTCGATCGCGGTGGAGCTCGCGCCGCGCGGCATCCTGGTGCACACCGTGAGCCCAGGCTTCGTCGAGACGGAGGGGTTCCCACAGCGCGAGCGCTTCCCGGGCGTGTTCCACCGGCTCGTGGCCGATCCGGCGCTCGTCGTCGAGCGCGTGCTCGGAGCGGTCGACAAGGGAAAGCGCGAGATCGTCGTTCCCCGCTGGTACCGGCCGGCAGCCTGGGCGCAAGCGCTCGCGCCCGGTGCGATCGCTAGCGCGAGAGCACGTACCAGCCGACGATGGCCTCGTAGCCCCTAGGCGCCAGGTTGCGGGCATGCTCGCGCTGCGGGCCCTCGCAGCCCGCGAGGTCGAGATAGGCCTCGATGTCCCGTGGCTCGCGCATGACCTCCTGACGGCGTAGAACGAGGTTGTTCGAATCGAAGAGCCCCCGCATGTCGACGTCGGCCAGCAGACGTGTTGTCGACGGGTCGCGTGCGTGTTCGAACCGGGTCAACTCGATCGAGGCGAGCGGCTCGTTCGGCGCCAGCTGGTCGACGACGAGGATCGTTCCACCCGGCTTGGTGACGCGCGTGAGCTCGGCCACGAGCAACTCGGGCCGCTGGGTGTGATGCAAGGTGCGCAGCGTCGCCGCGACATCGAACTCGAAGTCGTCGAACGGCAGATGCTCGCCGTCTCCGACCACGACCTCGACATTCGCCGGCGCATCTGCCTTGGCCCGCTCAGCGACCTCCCCGTCGACCTCGAGAGCCACCACCTCGCGTGCACGCGGCGCGACGGCGAACGCGAATGCGCCCGTCCCCGCACCCACGTCGAGCACCCGCTCATCGCCCCGGAGCGGCAAGAGGTCATCGAGATGCGCCCCGAGCGCCGCGGCGCGTTCGGCCTGCATCGCTGCGCGCTTGTCAACCTTGCTCACGCGCCTCCGACCACCACACGGTGGGCTCGGGCCGGCGACGAGTCGATACCGCAGGCGAGCTCGTAGGTGAGCGTGCCGGCAACGCGCGCATGATCCTCGAGCGGGGCGCCGGGACCGATGATGGTCACCGGAGTGCCCGGCGGCAGCTCGCGGTCGAGCTCGATGGCGGTGGCGTCCATGGACACGGCACCGACCACTTTGCACGTTTCACCGCCGATGTGCACGGCGGTCCCGGTCAGGTCGCGTCGGAAGCCATCCGCATAGCCGACGGGCAGGATCCCGATCCACGTCTCGCGTTCGGCGACGAAGAGCCGGCCGTAGCCGGTCGACTCGCCGGCCCGCAGAAGCTTCGACTGGGCGAGCTCGGTCATCCAGGAGAGCACCGGCTCGAGCCCGTCCTCGGCTGGATCGGTCCCGAACGGTGACAGCCCGTAGAGCGCGATGCCGCAGCGAACGGCGTCGAAGCGCGATTCCGGGATCCTGAGCGCAGCGGCACTGTTCGCCACGTGCCGGGTCAGATGAGCCACGGGGCCTGTGGCGGCGCGGAACCGCTCGATCTGCACGCGGGCGAACTCGGGGTCCGTGTCCGCGGTCGCGAGGTGTGTCATCACCCCGGCCACCGACCGCGTGGGTGCAGGGAGCTCCGACACGCCCCACCGGCCCATGCCCGTGTCGAGCTTCACGTGCACGACGATGTCCTCCGGGATCTCCGCGCTCGAGACGACGAGCTCGAGCCCGGCCTGACGCGCATCAACGACCTCCTCGGTCGATGCCGGCCCGAGGACGAGCAGCCTCGCCGCTGGAAACGCGCCCCTCAACGCGAGTGCCTCACCGACAGTGGCGACGCAGAGAGCGCCGGCACCGGCGTCGAGCGCCGCGGCGGCACAATCGTGGGCGCCGTGCCCGTAGGCGTCGGCTTTGACGACCGCCCAGACCTCGGCGCCTGCGGCAGCACGCAGAAGCGTCTGCACGTTGCGCCGCAACGCGGCGACGTCGATCGTGATCTGGGACCTCACGCCAGCGGCGCGCGCTGCAACCCGTGGCCGGACAGCGCGCGCTGGAGCGCGGGCAGGAGGTCTGATGCGATCGCTCCACGCTGCGGATCGACGAGCTCGGCCGCAACACCGTGCGCGACCGCGCCGGCGGCCGCCGCGAACCGCGCCTCCATGCCCTTGGCGAGAAATGCAGCCACGATCCCGGTGAGAACGTCACCGGACCCGGCGGTCGCGAGCGCAGGCGTGCCGTAGGCGGCGACGAGGACTCCCTCGCGCGGGGTCGCGACGATCGTGTCGGCGCCTTTGAGCAGCACGACCGAACCGAAGCGCGAGGCGGCCCGGCGGGCGGCATCGAGGCGATGGGCCTCGATCTCGCGACTCTCGAGGGCGAGCAGACGCGCGAGCTCGCCGGTGTGGGGAGTCAACACGGTCGGCGCCGCGCGCACGAAGGGCTCGAGCTGCCACAACGCGTCGGCGTCCAGGACGAGCGGCTGGTCCAGGCGCTCGAGGAGGATGCGCACCAGCTCGACCGTCCCGTCGCTACGGCCGAGGCCGGGACCGATCGCCACCGCGTCGGATTTCTCCGCGGCAGCCAGGATCGCGTCGATGGAACGGGGCAGCAGTCGTCCCGACGAATCCTCGGGGAGTGGCCGCTTGACCACCTCGAGCAGCGTCGACTCGAGCACCGGCAGTGTCGACTCGGGCGCGGCCACGGCCACGTAGCCCGCGTCGGCGCGGAACGCGGCGAGCGCCGTCAGCATCGGCGCGCCCGTCAGGCCCCGCGACCCGCCGACCACGAGCACCGAGCCGGCGGTGTACTTGGTCGATTCGGTTTGCTTGGCCGGAACCTCGAGGAGCGCAGAGGCCGGGACGAGGGCGTGCTCGTGCTCACGCGGCCGCAATCCGATCGGTGCGATGTGCACCGAGCCGGCATGGAACCGGCCCGGAGCGATCGCGAGCCCGACCTTCGCGGCCCCGAACGTGACCGTCGCGGTCGCCTGGACCGCGATGCCGGGGACTTCGCCCGTCGACGCGTTCACGCCCGACGGAACGTCGACCGCGACGACGGGGCAGCCGCTTGCGTTGATCAGCTCGATCATCCGGGCCGCGTCCTCGCGGGGGGCGTCGTCCAGTCCGATGCCGAGCAACGCATCGACGAGCACGTCGGGGTGATCAAGGTCGCCGACGCCCTCCACGAGCGTTACTTCGCGGCCGGCTTCGCGCAGGATCCGTGCGCACACCTTGCCGTCGCCGCCGTTGTTGCCGCGGCCGCAGACGACGGTCACCCGCCCCGGGAACCCCCGCAGCACGAACTCGGCGACCGCGGTCCCGGCGCGTTCCATCAGCTCGGCCAGCGGCCCCTGGTGCGCCTCCTCCGCACGCCGCGTCTCGGCTGCGGTCAGCAACGGCTGCAGCCTCATTCCCGCTCCAGCGCCGGCAAAGCCGGCACCTCCGCTCTTTGGCGGCTCCGTCGAGCCTACGCCGCACGGTCGATCACCACCGCAACCGCCGCGGCCAGCTCGCGTGAGTGGGTCATGGAGAGCTCGATCTCCCCCGCACCGACCTTCGCAGCCCACGCCGCGGTGCGCCCGCTGAGGAAGACCCCGGGCTTCGGGCGGCCGCGAATCTCGATCTCCTTCCACGTGAAGTAGACACCGGAGCCGAGCGCCTTCCCGACGGCTTCCTTTGCGGCGAAGCGACCAGCATAGTGCTGCGGCGGATTGGGCTTCGAGTCGCAGTACGCGCGCTCGGACTCGGTGAAACAGCGCTGCTTGAAGCCGTCCCCGTGCCGTTCGAGCGCGCGCCGGATCCGTTCGATCTCGATCAGGTCGACGCCGACCTTCACTACAGATTCGCTTCGAGCCAGTTCGGCAGCTGCGCGATCGAGGAGACGATCCCTTCGGGCTGGACTGCCGAGCGTTCCACCTCGTCGGGGCGGAACTTGCCCGTGCGCACGAGGATCGTCTTCATGCCGAAGCGGTGTGCGCCGAGAATGTCTCCTTCGAGGTCGTCACCGACCATCCACGTGATGCTCGGGTCGGCGTCGATCGTCTCGAGGGCGGTGGTGAAGTAGGCGCTCGACGGCTTGCCGAGCACCGTCGCCTCGGTCTCGGCGGCATACTCGAGCCCCGCAACGAACACACCGGTATCGAGCCGCGGGCCGTCTGCCGTCTGCCACCACTTGTTCTTGTGCAGGCAGTACAGGTCGGCTCCGGCCTCGAGCTCGTGGAACGCTCGGTTCAGGTTGAGGTAGGAGAAGATCCGACCCACCTCCTCGCCTTCATCCGCACCGCCGATGAGCACTGCGTCGACGTTCATCCCGACGAGCTGCAGCCCCTCGAGGTCGTCGAGAATTCCGGGCATGGTGAGTGCCAGCACGCGCTTGCCCTTCAACTCGCGAGCCGCCACCGAGCCGGTCGTCTGGAGCTCATCCACCTCGATGTCGAAGCCCATGAGCTGGAGCTGCTGAAAGAGCTCCTGCCGCGACAGCGTGGTCGAGTTCGTGACGAACCGCAGCCTGTGCCCCGCGTCACGCAGCGTGCGCACCGCCGAGACTGCCCCGGTGATCGGTACGCCCGAGACGTGCAGGACGCCGTCCACGTCGAGGAGAATGGCAGCCATGGAGATCGAGTCTATTCGCTCGGAGATTGCCTTCAGGTTCTCGCGGTCGAGCGGCCCTGGAGGGCAACATGCGCAGAAGAGCTCGACGCGTGTGGAGGCGCTGTTCGACGTCGAGGACTCGGCGGGACTCAGCCCGGCCGAACGTCGTCGAGTGCTCGAGCGCATCGGCCCGGTCGTGCGGGCGATCGCGCAGGACGAGCGGTCCCAACTCCGCAACCGCGAGCTCGCGACCGATCGGATCATCGAGCAGCTGCGCGAGGCGGTGAAGGTGCGCCGCAAACGACACCCGACCAAGCCGACCGCCGCGTCCAAGCAGCGCCGTCTCGACGAAAAGAAGCGGCGGAGTGTGACGAAACAACTGCGGCGGGACACCGACGACTAACCTGGGCCGCCGTGGACGAGTACGCGGTCATCCTCGATCAGGCACGTGCGAGCATCGCCGCCGGCCGCACGCCCGACTGGTCGGTGCTCGAAGCACGTGTCCAGGCGGTCGCGCTGCACCCTCGAGCGAACACCGACCCGGACCGGGAGGCACGCGCCCTGAAGCAGCTGCAGCTGCTGGCCTCCGTGCAGCGGGCGCGCGCTCGTCTGGCACCGGCGGCCGACGAGCGGGCGGCACCGACGCGGAGACCCGCTGCGCTGCGGGAGCGCCCCACGATCACCGGGAACATGGAGGTCAGGCGTGACGCCGACGGTGAGGCGTTCGTGCTCCGCTGGGACGCCACGCCGGAGGTGCTCGAGTGGGTGGCGCGAGTCAGCGAGCGAAGCGATCCGCGCGGGGGCTACGCCGTGCGGGAAGAGCGGAAGCTGCCGGCGGACGCAACGTCGGTGGAGGTGCCGCTCGGGTCGAAGGCCCTGCGGGTGCACCTGCTCGGGCGTGGCCGGGGCGGCAAGCTCGTGCGCCGCGCCGTCATGTCGCCGCTCACCCCCGAGTCGTGGGGAGAGCGCTGGCAGCGCCGCGCAAGCGCAGCCTGAGGAAAACGTCGTGCGCCCCGGAGCCGCGTGCTCCGGCTCGACGCTGGGTGTGCGACGCCGGAGGGGACAGTGCTCGAGCACGGCCCCGGAAGGCGGCGTGCAGCCAGCGTCGAGAGCGCGACGCCCGGAAGCCGGCTCCGCCGGCTGGGAGGGCGTTGTGCGCCCGGTGCGCGCGGCTTAGAGCTGGCGGCCGGGGCGGTCGAAGCGCGAGTCGACGCCGTAGCGCGCACCGAGCACGCCGACGACGAGCAGCACGATCAGGAAGATGATGGCGGGCATGCGCTCACTATGCCGAGCAGGGACTATCAGCACAAATCGTGATATTGTTTGTTTTCATTATGAAACCTGATAGTTGGCTCGGCGTCGAGCTGAGGCACTTCGCCGCCCTCCAGGCGGTCGCCTCGGCCGGCTCGTTCGGACGGGCCGCGGAACGGCTCGGCTATACCCAGTCGGCGGTCAGCCAGCAGATCGCGACCCTGGAGCGGATCGTCGGCGAGAAGCTGGTCGAGCGGCCGGGCGGCCCACGGCCCGTCTCCCTGACCGAGGCCGGTCAGCTGCTGCTCCGCCATGCGGATTCGATCGTCGCGCGACTCCAGGCCGCGCAGGCCGATCTGCAGGCGCTGCGGGCCGGCGAGGCGGGCACGCTGCGCGTCGGCACCTTCCAGTCCGCCGGGGCCCGCGTCCTGCCGGAGATCATGCGCCGGTTCACCGCTCAGTGGCCGCTGATCGAGGTCATGCTGGAGGAGCACGACGACGAGGTGATCGCGGACGCGTTGGAGCGCGGCGAGCTCGACGTCGGCTTCCTGTTGCTGCCGATCGGCGATGCGCCCCTCGACACGGTCGAGCTGCTGCGCGACCCGTACGTCCTCGTCGTGGCCGCCGGATCTCCACTCGCCGCCGGCCCCCCTTCGCTCCAGGAGATTGCCCGGCAACCGCTCGTCGGGTTCCGCTCGGGCCTCTCGACCGACCCGATCGAGGCGGCGTTCCGCGCTGCGCGCGTCGAGCCACGGTGGGCCTTCCGGTCGAACGACAACCAGACCGTGCAGGGGCTCGTGGCCGCGGGGATGGGCAGCGCGATCGTTCCGCTGCTGACGGTCGACACGGGCGACCCGCGAATCGTTGCCGTCGACCTCGGGGACGCGGTCGAGCCGCGCGTCGTCGGCATCGGGCGCCACCGCGACCGCTATGCGTCGCCGGCGGCCCGCGCGTTCATCGAGACGGCGCTCGCGGCCTGAGCCGCCCTGCTCCTACTCGACGGTGACGGTCTTGGCGAGGTTCCGCGGCTGGTCGACGTTCAACCCGCGAAGCCGAGCAATGCGGTAGGCGAGGAGTTGCAGTGGGAGGACGGCGAGTGCCGCCTGGAGGAACGCGGGTGACTCCGGCACGTAGATCACATCGTCCGCGTGATGCTGGATGTCCTCGTTGCCGTCGGTTGCGATCGCAATCACGTGCGCGCCGCGCGCCCGAGTCTCCTGGATGTTCGAGACGATCTTCTCGTAGACGTGGATGCGCGTCGCAACGACGACCACGGGCGTCCCTTCCTCGAGCAGTGCTATCGGGCCGTGCTTCATCTCCCCGGCCGAGTACGCCTCGGTCGGGATGTACGAGATCTCCTTCAGCTTCAGCGCGCCTTCGAGGGCCACCGGCAGCCCGATGTGCCTGCCGAGGTAGAGGAAGAACGGCTTGTCGTAGAAACGCTGGGCGATGTCCTCGATCGGATGGTCGGCATCGAGGAAGCGTTGCATCTTCGCCGGCAGGTCGTAGACCTCGTCGAGGATGAACTCGACGTCCTTCTCCGGCAGCGTTCCGCGGCACTGCGCGACCTTCAGCCCGATCAGGAAGAGCAGGGCGATCTGCGCGGTGAACGTCTTGGACGCCGCGACGCCCACCTCGAGGCCGGTGCGCGTGTAGAGCACCGAATCGACCTCGCGGGTGATCTGCGAGCCCATCATGTTCGTGATCGCGACGGTGCGCGCTCCCTTTTCCCGGGCCAGCTTCATCGCCTGGATCGTGTCGCGCGTCTCGCCCGACTGGGAGATCCCGATCACGAGCGTGCCCGGGTCGATCACCGGGTTGCGGTAGATCCACTCGCTCGCAACGTCGGGCTCCACCGGCACCCGCCCCCACTCCTCGATCGCGTACCGACCGACGACGCCGGCGTGGTAGGCGGTGCCGCACGCGACGATGACGATCCGCTTCAGCACCCGCAGTTCTTCCTCGGACATGCCGAGCCCGTCGAGCACGAGATGGCCGTGGCGCACGCGGTCGCCGATCGTCTCGGCGACGCCTTCCGGCTGTTCGAAGATCTCCTTGAGCATGAACGTCTCGTAGCCGGAGCGTTCGGCAGCGTCGTCGTCCCAGTCGACCTCGAGCACGTCGTGCTCGACCGAGCCCCCGGTGACCGCGTCGGTGAAAGTGACGCCCTCGGGTGTGATCAACGCAATCTCACCGTCGTTCGGGAACTGCACGCGGCGGGTCTCGGCCAGGAAAGCCGCGAGGTTCGACGCCAGGAAGTTCTCGCCTTCACCGAGGCCCACGACCATCGGCGTCTGGTGCCTGATGCCGACGAGCTCGTTCGGATGATCGTGATGAATGAGCACGAACGTGAAGTGGCCTTCGAGCCGCGCATACGTCGCGCGCATCGCCTCGACGAGGTCCCCGTCGTAGGCGTCCTCGAGCAGGTGCACCACGACCTCGGCGTCCGTCTCCGACGTGAACGTGTGCCCGGCGGCGATGAGCTCGTCGCGCAGCTCGCGGTAGTTCTCGACGATCCCGTTCAGGACGATCGCCAGCTTGTGCTCGTCGCACGGCGTGAGGGGATGGGCATTCAGCTCGGTGACGCCGCCGTGGGTCGCCCAGCGGGTGTGGCCGAGGCCGGTGGACGAGGTCGAGCCGTTCGAGCCGGCTGCTTCCTTCAGGAACGCGAGATTCCCGACGGCGCGCACGTAGTCGAGGCCGTCCTCCTCCAGGAGGGCGATGCCCGCCGAGTCATAGCCCCGGTACTCGAGGCGCTGAAGACCCTGCAGTAGCAGCGGCTTCGCGGCCCGGCTGCCGACATATCCGATGATCCCGCACATCCCAGAGTCTCCTTTCCCCCGGCGCTACACCGGGAATTGCCCCGAAAGCCTCCCTGGAAACGCAAAAGCCCGGCTGCGGGCCCATTCCTGCGTCGGAACGGTCAGCCGAGCTCTCGGCGAACGAGCGCTGCGATGCTAGCACAGGCCTCCTTCGCGACCTCCGGGTCCTCGGCCTCGGCGAGGACCCGGATCAAGGGCTCCGTGCCGGACGGACGGACGAGGACGCGGCCCTGGCCGTTCCATGCGCTGTTCAACCGCTCGACCTCGTCGAGCACCTCCGGCGTCAGTTCCCGGTCGGCCACGGGGACGTTCTCCTTCTGCTGCGGCCAGCGCGACATGACGGACGCGGCCTCGCTCAGCGTGCGGCCCTTGAGAGCCCCGCAGAGCAGGAGACCGGCCGCGAGCCCGTCACCGGTGACATGGTCACGCAGGTAGATCACGTGCCCTGACTGCTCGCCGCCGAGCAGTGCGCCCTCGCGCTGAAGGGCCTCCAGGACGTAGCGGTCGCCGACGTTGGTGGTGTGCACGCGGATGTCGCGCTCGCGCATCAGGGCGTGGAAGCCGAGGTTGGTCATCACGGTGACGGCCACCTGGTCGACCTCTTGGTCGAGCGCGAGAATTGCGACGATCTGGTCGCCGTCGATGGCCTCACCCCGTTCGTCGACTGCGAGCATGCGGTCGCCGTCGCCGTCGAACGCGATCCCGAGGTCGAACCCGCCCTCGAGCACGGTCTCCTGGAGCAGTGCGAGATCGGTCGCGCCGCAGCCGACGTTGATGTTCGAACCGTCGGGCTCGTCCCCGATCGAGTGAACCTCGGCGCCGCACCGTTCGAAGGCCTGAGGCGCAAGACCCGCGTACGCGCCGTTCGCGCAATCGACCGCGATCCGCATCCCGGTGAGATCGGCGCCGAAGCGCTCGATGATGTGCTCGCGGTACGAGTCCGGTGCGACCTCGACGTGCTCGATCTGCCCCTGGTCGATTCCCGGCGCCGCGGCGAGCAGCTCCTCGATCTGTTCCTCCGAGACGTCCGACAGCTTGTTGCCCCGCGAATCGAAGAACTTGACGCCGTTGTATTCCGGCGGGTTGTGAGATGCCGAGATGACGACGCCGAGGTCGAGTGCGAGCAACGCGACGGCGGGAGTCGGGAGGACGCCGCCGAGAATGCAGTCTCCGCCCGCGGAGATCACTCCGCGCGCAAACGCCTCCTCGAGCTCGACGCCCGACGCTCGTGTGTCACGCCCCACGAACACCTTCGCCGCTCCGGTCCACAGGGAAGCTGCGCGACCGAGCCGCTCGACGAGCTCGGGCGTGATGAACTCGCCCACGACGCCGCGCACCCCATCGGTGCCGAAGTACTTGCGCGCCACGATGAAGCGTTTAGCGCTTGCTGAACTGCGGCGCCTTGCGCGCCTTGTGCAGGCCGGCCTTCTTGCGCTCCACGATACGCGCGTCGCGCGTGAGGAAGCCTGCCCGCTTCAGGGGCACCCGCAGCTCGGGGTTCACCTCGACGAGCGCGCGAGCGATGCCGTGCCGAACCGCTCCGGCCTGACCGGAGGGACCGCCGCCGTGGACGCGGACGCGAAGGTCGTACTGCCCGTCGAGACCAGCCGTCTTGAGCGGCGCGGTGGCGAGCATCCGGTGCACCATGCGCGGGAAATACTCTTCGATCGACTTGCCGTTCACCCAGGTCGCGCCGTCGCCGGGACGCAGGATCACGCGCGCAACGGAGGTCTTGCGCTTGCCGGTGCCGAGATATTGAGCTGGAGTCGCCATTTACACCTCGAGGGGGGTCGGTTCCTGAGCCTCGTGCGGATGCTCCGGGCCCGCGTAGATCTTGAGTTTGGTCAGTTGAGCACGCCCGAGCTTGTTGCGGGGGAGCATCCCCTTGACGGCCTTGCGCAGGACTTCGGTCGGCTGGCGCTCGAGCTGCTCGCGCAGGGTCCGCTCGCGAAGCCCACCCGGATAGCCCGAATGCTTGTAGTACATCTTCTCGTCGAGCTTCTTCCCGGTGACGGCGATCTTCTCGGCGTTCACCACGACGACGAAATCGCCGGTGTCGACGTGCGGCGTGAAGGCCGTCTTGCCCTTCCCGCGCAGGCGGTCCGCGATCTGCGTCGCGATTCGGCCCAGAGTCTTCCCCTCGGCGTCCACGAGATACCAGTCGCGCGCGATCTCACCGGGCTTGGCGTTGTAGGTCTTCATACGAAGAAAGGGCGAACAGACCGTCCGCCGGGCGCGAATCGTAGCAGCCCCTCCCGGAATTCGGCCAGCCCACCATGGGAGGGATGCCGGATATACGGGGTACCCAGGGCACCCGCCGCGATCCGGCCGACGGCGATCACAAAGCGGCCGGCGGCGAGCTCTTCGGCGAACCGCAGGCCGGCGGCCACCTCGGCGCGCGTCGGCGGCCGATTGGACCGATCCGTCCCAGGATGGGTCGGAACGACGTTCCAGAGCAGCACCTGGTCGGAGAGGTCCAGCTCCGCCAGCACGCGGTGCACGATCGTTGCGGTCGCCTCCGCCGGCCCCCGGCCGGTCAGCTGCCGCTCGGAGGTGAATGGAATCCCCGAGACACGTGCGCCGCGGTAGCCGGGCGCCTCGCCGACCAGGAGGAGCGGTGCCTCCGCCCGCGCGTCGAGATAGGCGGCCAGACGCTCGCGCCGGAGCGCAGCCCCCGTGCCGAGCCGGTAGAAGTTGGTCGTCTGCCCGATGCGGGCGGCGACGAGCCGATCAATGAGCGAACGCATCGAGATCCGCACTCTGACCGACGGCGGCCAACAGCCGCCGGAGATCGCCCACGCCGTGGCCGCCTTCCTCGACGGGGCGCAGCACACGCTCGACGTGTCCCAGTACGACTTCAACCTCGGCCCGGAGACCTCGCTGATCGTCGGCGATGCGTTTCGCCGTGCCGCGGCGCGTGGTGTCAAGACGCGTTTCACCTACAACGTCGATCACGGATTCCCGATCCCGGTGCCGCCACCACCGGAGCCCGACGCAAAGCTGATCGCTTCGCTACCGGTCGACGGCAGGCCGATCGCCGGGGTTCCCGACCTGATGCATCACAAGTTCGTGATCCGAGACGGCGCCGACGTCTGGACCGGTTCGCTGAACTGGACCGACGATTCGTGGTCGCGACAGGAAAACGTGATCGCGATCGTCCACTCGGAGGCGATCGCGAAGGCGTTCCGCATCGACTTCGACCAGCTGTGGTCGACGTCGGACGTGATGAAGAGCGGGTTCGTCGACCCCCGCTGGGACGACGGCGTCCGCGCCTGGTTCACCCCCGGCCACGGCGAGGACCTGTCGGCGCGCATCGCCAAGGTCATCCGCCGTGCGAAGCGGCGCGTGAGGATCTGCTCACCAGTGATCACGACCGGGCCGGTGCTCGGGACCCTGGCCCAGGTGATCGCGGACGGCCGCGTCGACGTCGCGGGCTGCGTCGACGTCACGCAGATCCGAGAAGTGATCCATCAGTGGCGGATCAACGGCAACATCTCGTGGAAACTGCCGCTGCTCGAGCGTGTCATGGCCGGCCCGTTCACGGGAAAGGAGTCGACACCGTACGGCGCGGGCAGTGTGCACGACTTCATGCACGCGAAGGTGACGGTTTGCGACGACACGGTTTTCGTCGGCTCGTTCAACCTCTCGCGGAGCGGTGAGAAGAATGCGGAGAACGTGCTCGAGATCGAAGACCCAGCGATCGCCGATCGCCTCGCGGCGTTCGTGGACGAGGTTCGGGCGCGCTACCCCGCGGTCACCATTGCTGCCAGTGAACCAGGTCGTCCCGCGCCCGCTGCCGCTCCTTGAGGCGTGAGCCCGGAGGCGGGTCCTCGCCCGGCTTGCCGATGAGCGCGAGACCGATCGGCACGACGTCCTCCGGCAAGCCCAGCACCTCGTCGAAGATCCGCTTCTGGTCGGGATGACCGATGAACGCGCTCGCCAGGCCTTCGTCGATTGCCGCCAGCAGCACGAGCATCATCAGCGCACCTGCGTCGACGAACCAGTACGGGACGGGCCAGGTCACCTCGGTGCCGCCCGTCGCAGCGAGCTTGTCGGCCTCGTTGTAGCGGGCGTGATAGAGCGACTCGTTCGCGGAGATCACGAGCAACACGGGAGCGTCGGCGATGTAGTTCCGGCCTCCGCGCGAATAGTGCTCGTCGCCGAAGGCCCGCGCGATCTCTGCGCGCTTCCCGCCGTCCGTGACGACCACGATGCTCCCACCCTGGCTGAAGCCACCCGACGGCGCCCGTCGAATCACGCTGACGACCCGCTCGATCTGCTCACGAGGGAGCGCGTCCGGCAGAAACGCACGGTGCATCCGCCGCCGGCCGAGGATCTCGCGAAACTCCACGGTCGACACCGTATATCGTCGGCAGCATGACCAGATTCCAGGGCAAGACAGCATTGGTGACCGGCGGCGCCAAGGGCATCGGCGCCGCGACGGCGAAGCGGCTCGCGGCGGAAGGGGCCACGGTGGTGGTTGCCGACTTCGACGAAGCTGCCGCGGAGGAAACGGCGCGGGAAGTCGGCGGCCACGCCGTTCGCTGCGACGTCACGAAGCGCGAGGACGTGGAAGCGGCGGTCGAGGCCGCCGTGGCGCTCGGCTCGCTGGACCTCGTCGTGACGTGCGCGGGGATCATCCGCGACAACCTGCTCTTCAAGATGACCGACGACGACTGGGACGCCGTGATCGACACGCACCTGAAGGGGACGTTCCACACCGTCCGGGCGGCGCAGAAGCACATGGTGCCGCAGCAGAGCGGGAAGATCGTGCTCATCTCCTCGACGTCGGCACTCGGCAACCGCGGCCAGACCAACTACTCGACAGCGAAGGCCGGCCTGCAGGGCATGACGAAGACGCTCGCGATCGAGCTCGGGCCGTACAACATCAACGTGAACTGCGTCGCTCCCGGGTTCATCGCGACGGCGATGACGCGGCAGACCGCCGAGCGCGTCGGCATGCCGTTCGACGAGTTCAAGGCCGCGGCGTCCGAGCAGATCCCGCTCCGGCGCGTCGGCGAGCCGGAGGACGTCGCCGGACTGATCGCCTACCTCTGCTCCGAGGACGCGAGCTATGTCAGCGGCCAGGTCGTCTACGTCCGGGGCGGTCCTTAGACCTAGATATACACAACTGTGTTATACGTTAACGTGTAATACCATTTGGTATAGTCAGCGAGGCGTGCAGCACCCGAGAAATCCGTTCACCTACGGCGACCTCGTCTCCGATGAGGCATTCACCGACCGCGAGACCGAGCTCGACCAGCTCGCGAGCGACCTCAGGAACGGCCAGAACGTCGCCCTGATCGCGCCCCGCCGCTACGGCAAATCCTCGCTCGTCAAGGCCGCGCTCCGGCGCGTGCAGGCGGACGGCATGCTGGTCGTCGAGGTCGATCTGATGACCACGCCGACGAAGGAGCGCCTCGCGGCGAAGCTCGCCAAGTCGATCCACGACGACGTCGCCTCGTCGTTCATGAAAGCCAGGGAGGCGCTCCGGTTCTTCAGCACGCTGCGCGTGGTCCCGACGGTCACGGTCGACCTCAACAGCTCGGTCCGGTTCTCGTTCGCGGCGTCCCGCGGCTCGACGGAGATCGACGCCACGATCGAGCGGCTCCTCGAGCTGCCGGCGGAGCTCGCCGCCGACCGGGGCCGGCGACTCGTCGTCTTCTTCGACGAGTTCCAGGAGGTGAGCTCGCTCGATCCACACCTGCCGGCGCTGATGCGCTCGATCTTCCAGACGCAGCGCGAGGTGGCGCATCTTTATGCAGGCAGCAAGCGCGAGATGATGCACAACCTGTTCAGCGACAAGAACGAACCGTTCTTTCGCAGCGCAAAGATCATGGAGATCGGTGCGATCTCCTCGCCGCTCTTCGCCGACTACGTCAGACGGCAATTCGACCGCACCAACCGCGGCGTGAACGATGAGACGGTTGAGCGTCTGCTCGCCGTCACCGGCGGTCATCCGTACGCCACCCAGGAGCTCGCGTTCGCACTCTGGGACCTGGTGCCGGAGGGTTTCACGGCAACCGTGACGGACTTCGACGCAGCGTTGGAGGCGGTGCTGCGCTCCGAGAACGCCCGCTTCACGCTCGTCTGGGAGAACGCGACCCAGCCTCAGCGACTGCTTCTGCAAGCGCTCGCGGCCGAGCCCGGCCGGCCCTTCAGCAACGGCTACCGCCTCGCGCACGAATTGCCGCCGGTGTCGGGAGTGCAGCGCGCGCTCAGGCCGCTCGTCGAGAACGAGCTCGTGCGCAAGACGCCCGAGGGGCTCTACGAGGTCGCGGAGCCGTTCCTCTCCGAGTGGGTGCTCGGCTACGCGAGCTGATTGCCGACGACGTCGTAGGCGGCGTACTCGTAGGACATGCAGGTCGAGCCGGCGAGCTCTTCGCGGAGCATCGTGAAGAGGACGGAGTCGCGGCGTGGGCCGTCGTCGCTCGGCTCGAGCCGGCGGCGCAGCACGCCTTCCTGCGTGAACCCGAGCTTGCGCGGGATCGCCAGGCTGCGCTCGTTGTGCGGCTCTACCTGGATGTCGATCCGCTCGAGGCGGCAGAGCTCGATGCCGGCGCGGGTGAGCACCGCCGTCGCCTCCGTCGCGATTCCCTGCCCGATCGCGTTCGCCGAGACCCAGTACCCGATCTCGAGCGAGCCTTCGCCCCCACGTGAGTGCAGTCCGGTGCCGCCGAGCTGCTCCGTCTCGTCTCGGTTGAAGATGCCGTAGGCGAAATTCGTTCCGAGGTCGAACCCGCCCCGAAAGCCGCGGAGCAGCTCGACCTTCTCGGCGACCGTCTGCGGCTCGAATCGGATCCACGGCATCCATGGCCGCAGGTGCTCGATGCTGGCGTCGACCGCCTCCTTGAGGAGGCGCGCGTCGCGCGGGTCGTAGCAGCGGATGACGAGACGGTCGGTCTCGATCCGGTACGGCGGAGCCGAGGCTACTCCCACTCGATCGTGGCGGGCGGCTTCGAGGTCACGTCGAGCACGACGCGGTTCACGGCGGGGATCTCGTTGATGATGCGCGACGAGACGAGCTCGATCAGGTCGTAGGGGAGCCGGGCCCAGTCTGCGGTCATCGCGTCCTCGGAGGTCACGGCGCGGATCGCGATCGGATAGCCGTACGTGCGCGAATCGCCCTGCACGCCGACCGAGCGAATCGCCGGCAGCACGCAGAAGCTCTGCCAGAGCTCACGGTAGAGGCCGGCCTTGCGAACCTCCTCCTGCAGGATCGCGTCGGCCTCGCGCAGCGTGTCGAGCCGCTCCTCCGTGACGTCGCCGATGATGCGGATCGCGAGCCCCGGCCCGGGGAAGGGCTGGCGCCAGACCATGCGCTCGGGCATCCCGAGCTCTTCGCCGACGCGCCGCACCTCGTCCTTGAAGAGCAGGCGCAGGGGCTCGACGAGCTTCATCGTCATGTCGTCGGGCAGTCCGCCGACGTTGTGGTGCGACTTGATCGTCTCGGCGACTCCGTCGGTGCCGCCCGATTCGATCACATCGGAGTAGAGCGTCCCCTGAACGAGCCAGCTGACGTCGCCGAGCTTCCGCGCCTCGTCCTCGAAGACGCGGATGAACTCCTCGCCGATGATCATCCGCTTGCGTTCCGGATCCGTGACACCGGCCAGCTTGGAAACGAAGCGCTCCTGCGCCTGCACGTGCACGAGCGGCACGTGGTACAGACCGTCGAAGGTCTCGACCACCTGCTCGGCCTCACCCTTTCGCAGCAGCCCGTGGTCGACGAACACGCAGGTGAGCTGGTCGCCCACTGCCTTGTGGACGAGCAGCGCCGCGACGGCCGAGTCGACACCGCCGGAGAGCGCGCAGAGGACGCGTTCGTTCCCTACCTCGGCACGGATCCGCTCGACCTGCTCCTCGATCACGGCCGCGGGCGTCCAGGACGGCGCAGCTCCCGCAACGTCGTAGAGGAAGTTCTTGAGGACAGCCTGTCCGTGCGGGGTGTGCACGACCTCGGGGTGGAACTGCACGCCGTAGAGCTTCCGCGCCGCGTCCTCGAACGCCGCAACCGGGGTGTGCTCGGACGTCGCGACGGTCCGCGCCCCGGACGGCGGCTCGACGACCGTGTCGCGATGCGACATCCACGCCGTCTGATCCGCGGGGAGCGTCGCGAAGAGCGCTCCCTCGTTCGTCCGCATCCCGACCTTCCCGTACTCGCCGGCCCCGGTCTGATCGACGCGACCGCCCAGGTCGAGCGCGAGCAGCTGCGCGCCGTAGCAGATGCCGAGCGTCGGGATGCCGAGCTCGAAGATCTTCGTGTCCATCTTCGGAGCCCCCTCGGCGTACACCGAGGCAGGCCCACCCGACAGGATCAACGCGACCGGATTGCGCGCCCGGATCTCGTCGACCGTCGCGCGATGGGAGACGAGCTCGGAATAGACGCGCGCTTCACGCACGCGACGCGCAATCAGCTGCGAGTACTGCCCACCAAAATCGACCACGAGGACCGGCCGTTCTTCCGGAGTCGCCTCCGGATGGAGCTGCAGGACCTCAGCCGCGCCGGTAATTAGGAGCGTCCTTCGTGATCGTGATGTCGTGCGGATGCGACTCGCGCAGCCCCGCACCGGTGATGCGCACGAAGCGCGCCTGCTTCATCGCGTCGATCGTCGGCGCGCCGCAGTAGCCCATGGCCTGGCGAAGGCCGCCGACGATCTGGTGCAGCACGCCGGTGAGAGGGCCTTTGTACGCGACCCGTCCTTCGATTCCCTCGGGGACGAGCTTCTCGACGTCTTCCACGTCGCCCTGGAAGTACCGGTCCTTCGAGTAGCCCCGCGCTTTCATCGCTCCGAGCGATCCCATGCCCCGGTACTCCTTGTACCGCTCGCCCTGTGCGTAGACCACGTCGCCCGGTGTCTCGTCGGTGCCGGCCAGCATCCCGCCGATCATCACGCTGTCCGCGCCCGCAGCGATCGCCTTCGCAACGTCGCCCGACGACGTGATGCCGCCGTCGGCGATCACGGGAACGCCGTGGGACATTGCGGTCTGCGCGACATCGTGGATCGCCGTCACCTGTGGGACGCCGACCCCCGCGACGACGCGGGTCGTGCAGATGCCCGACGGCCCGATGCCCACCTTTACGGCGTCCGCGCCCGCGTCGATCAGTGCGTCCGCCGCCTCCCCGGTCGCAATGTTGCCCGCGATCACCTCGAACTCGCCGGAGAGCGCGGCGATGCGCGCGACCATGTCGACGACACCGCTCGAGTGTCCGTGCGCAGTGTCGACAACAAGCACGTCGGCGCCGGCCGCGCTCAGGGCCTGGGCGCGCTCGATCGCATCGGGCCCGACACCCACGGCCGCACCGACACGCAGGCGGCCGTGCG
The DNA here is from genome assembly GCA_963806025.1 of uncultured Thermoleophilia bacterium. Taxonomy (GTDB): domain Bacteria; phylum Actinomycetota; class Thermoleophilia; order Gaiellales; family Gaiellaceae; genus PALSA-600. The sequence continues at coordinate 213,709 of CAWDWI010000002.1, forward strand.
TGTCTTTCGTCGCCTGCGGAAACTCGACACGCTTCTGAATGTCCTTCACGGTGATCAGGCCCCTGATCCGACCCGCCTCGTCGACGATCGGCAGCTTCTCGATGCGATGGCGGTGGAGCAGTTGCTCGGCCTCCGCAAGGGTCGTACCGACGGGCGCCGAGACGAGATCGCGCGAGGTCATCAACGCGGAAACGGGCTGTCCGAGATTGCGCTCAAACCGCAGGTCGCGGTTGGTGAGAATGCCGACGAGCTTGCCGTCGTCGCCCGTGATCGGCACGCCCGAGATGTGGTAGCGCTCCATCAGTTCGAGCGCATCGGAGACGAGCGCGTCGGGCGCCAACGTCACCGGCTCGACGATCATGCCGGCCTCCGAGCGCTTCACCTTGTCGACCTCGGCCACCTGCGCGTCGATCGAAAGGTTGCGGTGGAGGATCCCGAGACCGCCCTCGCGCGCCAGCGCGATCGCCATCCGCGCCTCGGTGACCGTGTCCATCGCGGCCGAGACGACCGGCACCTCGAGCACGACCGTGCGGGTCAGGCGGGTCGCCGTCGAGACGGCGTTCGGCAACACGGACGACTCGGCCGGGACGAGCAGCACGTCATCGAAGGTGAGCCCCTCCTTGGCGAACTTGGCCGGAAGGCTCGTTTCCAACGGGTCGAGCCCGAGCTTCTCGACGTCCATCCGGGAAGGGTACCGACGAGGACGGATGAGAGCCAAGGGCCGTCGACGCTCAGGCCTGCACGGGCTCGAGCTCCGAGAGCTCGACACCGGCCTGCAGCCGGCCCGCCTGCCGCGCGTCGAAGCGTCCGGCCCCGACCTCGAGCGTCGAGGCGGCCCCGGCGGCAACGGCAGAGCGCAGCGCCTCCCCGTGCGTGCGACCGGCATGGCGCGCAGCGAGGAACGCGGCGAGGAGAACATCGCCGGAGCCGACCGCGGAGACGGGCTCCACCCGCGGCGCGATCGCGCGGAACCGGTGCGCCTCGCGGTCTTCGCGCAGCAGCGCGACGCAACCGAGCTCCGTGGTGATGAGGACGTTTCGCGGCCCCATCTCGGCGAGGGTCTCGAGCCCGATGCGGAAGTCCTCGTCGTCGTGGAACTCCTGGCCGACGAGCGCCTCGGCCTCGCTCTGGTTCGGCGAGACGAGGAACGGCTCCGCCTCGACCGCCATCCGCAACGGTTCGCCCTCGCTGTCGATAACCGCCAGGACGTGACGCCGCGCCAGATCGTGCACGGCCTCCGCGTAGAAGTCGTCGGCCACGTCACGGGGCAGCGAGCCCGCGAACACGACCAGCTCAGCGCCCTGCGTCAGGTAGCGGAGCTTCTCGAGCAGCGTGTCGAGCTCGTCGGGGAGCACCGCAGGGCCCCACTCGTTGATCTCGGTGTACGTACCGCCGGTCGGATCGACGACGGCGGTCGACGTGCGCGACTCACCGTCGATGTGCACGAAGTCGTTGAGGATCGCCTCTTCGGTCAACTGCTCGATGATGCGCGTCCCGGTCTGCCCGCCGACGAGCCCGGTCGCGACGACCGGCACACCCAGCGTCTTCAGGGCGCGGGCGACATTGATGCCCTTCCCGCCCGCGAGCGTGACGCCGGCACTTGCGCGATGCCGCTGCCCACGCTGGAAATTCGGCACGGTCAGCGTCCGATCGATCGCCGCGTTGAGTGTGACTGTGACGATCATTGGCTAAAGCAGGTGCGCCAGGTGGTGCAACGTCCTGCCGGCGTACCACCCTAGTCGGCTCCCGAGGCCTGGTTTGTTAATGCTCCGCGTAGCCACCAGGTCGCGGGTTCCGACCAGGAGCTTGCCCTGGCGGATCTCGACCCGCCCGAGCACCTGCCCCTGCCGCACCGGCAGAGAGACGGCGACCGGAGCGATGACCGTCTCGGTCAGCGGCCGACCGAGGCGGGCGACGGTGAGCAGGGGCTTCGCAGCGACGAGCGACACCGGAGCTCGACCATAGGGGAGGTTCACGTCGGCATAGACATGCCCCGACGCCACCGCGGGGACGAGCCTGAATTGGGCGAGCCCCCAGATCAGGAGCGACTCCAGATCGACGTTGCGCTCCGAGCGCGTCGGCGAGCCCAACAGCGTCGCGTAGATCGTCACGCCACGGCCGCGCGCCGCGGCGACCTGGCACCAGCCTGCGAGGTCCGTATGACCCGTCTTGACGCCGATCGTCTGCGGGAACTCCGACAACAAGTCGTCCCAGGTGTGCAGCGTGCGACCTCCCGAGATCGTTGCGGTCTCTTCGCGCACCGTGTCGCGGACGAATCGTGTGTGCATGACCAGTCGTGCCAGCTTGGTGATGTCCGCTGCGCTCGAATACTCGCCGGGAGCGTCGAGCCCGTCGGGCCGGACGAAATGTGTGTCGTGCAAGCCGAGCTTGACCGCCTCGGCGTTCATGAGCCGCGCGAACGACGGGTAGTCCGGGGCGATCGAGAGCGCGAGCGCGTCGGCCGCGTCGTTCGCCGACTGGATCAGCGTGCCCCTCAGCAGATCCGCCACGGTCATCTGCTCCCCGCTGTCCAGCTCGATCGACGACTCGCCGACTGCGGCCGCGCGCGGATCGACGGTCACGACGTCGGTGAGCTTGTGGTGCTGCAACGTGAGGAGCACCGTCATCAGCTTGGTCAGGGATGCGATCGGACGTTCGGCGTGGGCATTCGACGATGCGAGGATCTCGCCCGTCCGCGCATCCTCGACGAGGTACGCCGCCGCTCGGACCGGCGGGACGCCCGCGCGTGCGGTCGCCGGCAACAGGCACGCCGCCAGCAGAACTGCCACTCCGAATACGAGTCTCACCTGAGCCGGATCCTTTCCCCGATGAAGAGCGATGTCGAGTGAACCTTCGGGTTGAGCCGTACGAGCGTCGCAACCGGGACGCCCGACTTCGAGGAGATCACCGCGAACGTGTCGCCCGCTCGAACGATCCAGAAACGCTTCGCGGGCGATCGTCCGGTGGTCGTCGTGGTGACCACGACGTGCCTCCCGGGCGTGGGCGAGCCTGCGTTCGCCCCGCGCCTCCCGCCGCCGGACTCGATGCCGGAACGGATCAACACGACGGCGATCGTCGCCGCGAGGAGGAACGCAGCCGGAGCGAGATACCGGCGCCAGTCGTCGGGGATCACTACCAACCGGAGGCAGCCCAGATCTCCTGTTTGAGCCGTGCGGCCTCGGCGCCCGCGGCCTCACGGTAATCGGAGCCGCTCTCGCGGAACGCGTAATTGATCGACCGGGCGGCGTTGACGAGCGCGCTCGCGGGCCCGCTCTGAAACGCGCGGGTCAGGTCGGAGACCGCGCCTCCCTGCGCACCGATTCCCGGCAGGAGCAGGATCGAACGAGGCATGAGCTTCCGCGCTTCCGCCACCGCACGCGGATGGGTGGCGCCGACCACGGCGCCGACGGAGTTCAGACCCACCTCGCCGACGGTTCCCTCACCCCACTCGTCGACCAGCCCTGCGACGTAATGCCACATCGGCCGACCGTCCTTGAGGACGGCGTCCTGCAGGTCGCCGCTCGCGTTCGAGGTGCGCACGACGACGAAGATGCCGACGCCGCCGCGGCGCACGGCGCCCAGGAATGGCTCAACGGAATCACGGCCGAGCCACGGGTTGACCGTCAGCGCGTCGGCGCGCGGTGGTTCGCCCTCGAGGTAGGCCTCCGCGTACGCGCGTGCCGTCGAGCCGATATCGCCGCGCTTGCCGTCGGCGACGACCAGGAGCCCGGCGCGCCGCGCGTAGGTGCAGACCTGATCGAACGCCGCCATGCCCGCAGGTCCAAGCGCCTCGAAGAACGCGAGTTGCGGCTTCACCGCGACGGCGTGGGGCGCGACCGAATCGATCAATCCACAGCAGAAGCGCGCAACATCTCCGCGGAGCTCGACGGGCATCAGGTCGATGTTCGGGTCGAGCCCGACGACGAGCTGAGAATGCTTGCGCTCGACCTCGGCGGCAAGCCGGTCGGCGAAGGTGGTCGTCGTGGCGACAGCCATCAGCCTGCACGGTAACGCGTCTGGCGGCTGCGGACGCAGTTGGTGTCTGACACCACGGTGTCAGACACCAACTGGCCCGAGAACTAGCTCTTGAGCGCGGCCTTGAGCTGGCTGCCGGCCGAGAACTTCGGCACGGTCGTCGCCGCGATCTGGACGCGCTCGCCCGTGCGGGGGTTGACGCCCTGGCGCGCCGCACGCGCCGACGGCGAGAACTTGCCGAAGCCGGTGAAGTTCACGGTATCCCCGGCCTTCAGGGTCTCGGTCACCGTCTCCATGAATGCATCCACGGCCTTGCCCGCATCGCGAGCCGAGAGCCCGCTCTTCGCGGCGACCTTCTGGATGAAGTCCTGCTTGGTCAACGAACATCCTCCTGCGTCGGGGTCTGGGGATCAGATCTTGTGGAGAACCCTAACAACGGAGTCGGATATCGCTCAACCATGCGGATTTGCGGGGGTTTCGAGCAGCTCAGAGGCCCGAAAGAGCGGCCAGAGGCGCACCGCATGCCGCGCGAGCTCATCGACGCCCCCCTCCTCGCGGTCGACGACGCAGATCGCGTTGGACACACGCAAACCGGCCTCGCGGAGCGCCAGCACGGCCTCGATCGCCGCGCCGCCCGAGGTCACCACGTCCTCGATCAGGCAGACGCACTCTCCCGGCTCGCTCAGGCCTTCGAGGCGGTTGGCGGTGCCATAGTCCTTGGCGTCCTTGCGGACGATCACGAAGGGCAGACCGGTCTCGAGCGAGGCCGCCGCCGCAAGTGCGACTGCGCCGAGCTCGGGCCCCGCCAGCCGGTCGGCTTCTGGCTCACGCTCGCCCACCGCGCCCGCGAGCGCACTGCCCAGTGCCCGCAGCAGGTCCGGGCGCGTCTCGAAGCGATACTTGTCCAGGTAGTACTTGGAGCGGCGGCCGGAGCGAAGCACGAAGTCCCCCTCGAGATAGGCCGCCTCGCGCAGCCCGCGCGCGAGCTCGTCGCGGTTCATGCCGCTGAAAGGAGCTCGTGCGCGATCGGCAGCAGGCGCTCTGCCTCGAGCGTCCCCTCGGCGTAGGACTGCATGGAGCCGTCGTCGGCGTAGAGGTCGACCCGTTCGCGACGGCGGGCGGCGCGGCGTCGGACGAGCACCGACCCTGCGAGCGAGCCCGCGGCGAGCAGCATTCCCGTGACGACCTTACGCGGCGGCATCGTCGCTCTCCCCCTTTTTCTTGGCCGGCGCCCGCCGCTTTGGCTTCGCCCCGGGCTGCGGCGCCGGCTCGGGCGCGGTGATCGAGCGCAGACACGTCTTGAGGTCGTAGAACACCAGCCCCACTGTCGGCTCGGGGGTCGTGGTGGCCGCGATGAGGCGCTCCCCGTCCCGCACGACGAACACGCTGCCGGAAGTCGTGGCCGCCTCGAGCTGGGCGACGCCCGGGCGCAGGCCTTCAGCAGCGTCCAGCAGCCGGCGCGCCCCGTCGACCAGCCGCTGCGCCGCCTCGCCGGTCGTGAGATTGGAGCCTGTCAAGGCACCGTCGGCGGCGATCACGACCACATCCTGCACCTGCGGCGAGATCTCCTTGAGATCGGCGATCGCCTGAGTCGCGTCCATGGGGGCGAGCATACTGCCGCGGAGTGAAGCGGGTCCTCCGTAAGTACTTCGCCGACCGCGGCACCCACCTGGCCGCGATGATCGCCTATTTCGCATTGCTCTCGTTCGTGCCGCTGCTCTTCCTCTCGCTCGCGCTCCTCGGCGTCGTGCATCAGGCGGACGAAGGCTCCTTCTTCGTCCGCGAGCTGTCGAAGACGTTCCCGAACACCTCGCTCGACTCGATCCTCCGGGCGGTGCGCGCCATCCAGGCGAACGCCACCGCCCTTGGGATCGTGGGCGGCGCGTTCCTGCTCTGGTCGTCGCTCTCGCTCTTCAGCGTGCTCGAGAGCGCCTTCAACATCGTCTACGGCCGTCCGAACCGCGGCTTCCTCCACGGAAAGGCACTCGCGACGATGATGATGGTCGGCTCGCTGATCGCCCTGTTCGCCTCGCTCGTGATCGGGTCGATCGGCCAGGAGGTGCTGAAGCGGTATGTCGGCTTCTCGGGAAATGCGACCTCGGCCCGCGTGGTTGCGATCGGCGTCTCGGCGATCGGCCTCTTCGTGTTCCTGACGTCCGCGTACTACGTGCTGACGAACGCCGACGTGACGGTGCGCGAGGTTCTGCCGGGCGCGATCACGGCCGCAGTGATCCTCGAGGCCACGTTCCAGGGGCTCCCGGTGTACGTGGACATCTCGAGGCACAACCCCGTCCTGCAGACGCTTTCCGGCCCGGCGATCCTGCTCGTGTGGCTGTACGTGATGGCGAACGTGATCGTCTTCGGGGCCGAGATCAACTGGTGGCGCGCGGGGCGCGCGGACGCATCAGATCAGCTCGAGTAGCGCCCGCGCCGCGAGCGCGCGATGCGAGTGCTTCGCTTTCCACCCGTCCCCCAGCTCGGCGACCGTCTGGGTTTCGCCGAGCGGGACGAAAACCGGGTCGAAGCCGAAGCCCTCGCGCCCTGCCGGTTGGTGCGCGATCGTCCCGTCGAGCACACCGGCGCCCCGTAGCTCGCGTCCCTCGGGCGAAAGCGCGACGAGCTCGCACACGTAGCGCGCCCGGCGATCCTTTCCCTCGACTGCGGCGAGCGCCTTCGCGACGTGGTCCCCTTTCGCCCAACGGGCGGTGACGACACCCGGCGCGCCGTCGAGCGCGGCAAGCTCGATCCCCGAGTCGTCCGCGAGCATCCAGCGCTCCGGGGGACCGGCGGCCCGGCCGTGCCGGGCCTTGATCCGGGCGTTGTCGAGGTACGTGTCACCGTCCTCGTCCGGGAACTCGACGCCGGCGAGCAGCTCGAGCTCCCAGTCGGGAAAGAGCAGCGCGAACTCGTCGAGCTTGTGCGGGTTGCCCGAGCAGACAGTGGCCTCGACCCGGGCCACGTTCAGTCGCGCGGGGCGGCCACGGCGTCCTGCTGGAACTGCTGCAGCTCTTCGATCCCGGCCGCGGCCAGGTCGAGCAGCTCGTCGAGCCGCTCCCGGTCGAACGGGACCTTCTCGGCGGTCGACTGCACTTCGACGAACCGCCCGTCACCCGTCATGACCACGTTCACGTCGACGTCCGCATTCGAGTCTTCCGAGTAGTCGAGATCGAGGAGCGATGTGCCGTCGACGACTCCGACCGACACGGCGGCCACCGAGCCGGTCAGCGCCTTCGACAGCCCGAAGTGATCGAGCGCCCGCTGCGCTGCGACATACGCCCCGGTGATCGCGGCGCAGCGGGTGCCGCCGTCTGCCTGGAGGACGTCGCAGTCGAGGTAGACCGTGCGTTCACCGAGCGCCTGGAAATCGACGACGCCGCGCAGCGCCCGACCGATCAGCCGTTGGATCTCGACCGTGCGCCCGCCCTGCTTGCCGCGGGCGGCCTCGCGGTCGGTCCGGTCGCCGGTCGACGCCGGCAGCAGCGAGTACTCGGCCGTCATCCAGCCGCGTCCCGAGCGGTACAGCCAACGCGGCACTCCGTCCTGCACGGTTGCCGTGCAGAGCACCTTCGTCTTGCCCTGCGACCAGAGCACGACCCCGTGCGGCTGCTCGAGGAACGCCGGATCGGCATTGACGACCCGGAGCTCGTCCGGCTTCCGCCCGTCGTTACGGCTCATGCCCGCTCCCGGCGCCGGCAAAGCCGGCGCCTCCGCTCTTTGGAGCCTCCGTCAAGCCTACGGCTCATGCCACCGCCTCCAGCTCGCGGACCTCGACCTGCTCGACGTCGGCGAGGGGCAGCTGCAGGAAGCGCTCTCCGAGCGTGCGGAAGAGCGCCGGATCGCCGGTCGTGAGAAAGCGGTAGCGGCCCTCACGCGTCGTGTCGTTGCCGAAGCCCTTGCGTGCCAGTGTCTCGGCGACCTCGCGTGCTGTCTCATCAGCTGAGAACACGAGGGTCACGTCGCGGCCGAAGGTGCGTTGGAACACCGGCCGCAGCAGCGGGTAGTGCGTGCAGCCGAGGATCACCGTGTCACAACCCGCATCTTTGAGCGGGGCCGCATATTCGCGCACCGCATCGACGACGTTGTCGCTGTAGGTGTCGCCCGCCTCGATCAGCGGCACGAGCTTGGGGCAAGCAACCGCCGTGACGCGCGCGCCCGCATCGAGCGTGCGCACGAGACCCTCGTACCGTCCGCTCTCCACGGTCAACTCGGTGGCCAGCAGCCCGATGCGCCGGTTCCGAGTCGCCTGCACGGCCGCGTGCGCCTCGGGGACGATCACACTGACCACCGGCACGCCGAGCTGCTCCTGGAGGTCCGGCAGCGCAACGGAGGTCGCGGTGTTGCACGCGACGACGACCATCTTCACGCCCTGACGTTCGAGGTAGACGCCGATCTCGTGCGCGAAGCGCCGCACCTCGTCGCGGCTGCGTGGACCGTACGGCAGGCGCGCATGATCGCCGAGGTAGACGAAATCCTCGTGTGGCATCGTCACCAGGCACTCGTGCAGGACAGTGAGGCCGCCGACTCCCGAGTCGAACACACCGATGGGCCTGGAATCCGGCATCCCGCGATTCTAGGGAGGCGGCCGACCTGCCGCGGATCATTCGTATCCTTCATCCGTGGCGGCGGCGGTGCGGATCGGGACGTGCTCATGGGCGGATGACGCCCTGTCGAAGCACTGGTACCCGCCCGGCACGCCGCCGAAGGAGCGGCTCGCCTACTACGCCGAGCGCTACTCGACCGTCGAGGTCGACTCGACCTACTACCGCGTGCCGACCGAGCAGATGGTGCGCGGCTGGGCGGAACGAACGCCGGCCGGCTTCGTGATGCACGTCAAGGCATTCGGCCTGATGACGCGCCACCCGGTCAAGCTCGAACAGGTTCCCCCCGACCTGCGCGAGGGCCTGCCTGTCGACGCGCGGGGACGCGTCGACAGGCCAGATCGAGCGGCGCGCGGTGCGGTCTTCCGCGAGTTTCTGGAGGCGCTGGCCCCGCTGCGCGAGGCGGGGAAGCTCGGCGGGATCCTGTTTCAGATGCCGCCATACGTCGTCTGGAAACCGTCGTCGCTCGACTACCTGGAGTGGGCGCGCGAGCAGCTCGGAGGCGACGCCTTCCTGTTCGAACCGCGCCACCGCTCGTGGTACGCAGAGGACATTCGCGCCGAACTGCTGCGGTTCCTGGAGGAGCGGACGATGACCTGGGTCGTCGTCGACGCCCCGAAGATCGACGCAGCCAACGTCCCGGAGACGCTGGTTGCGACCACGACACCACTCGCATATGTCCGCTTTCACGGCAGAAACGCGAGCACCTGGAACGTCCGTGGCGGATCCGCTGCACAGCGCTTCGACCACCTCTACGACGAGGGCGAGCTGCGCGAATGGGTCCCGCCGTTGCGGGAGCTGTCGAACGAGGCGGCGGAGGTCTACGCCTTCTTCAACAACAACAATCAGACGAACGGCGTCGCCCAGGCGCCTGCCGGTGCACAGCTGCTGCGGAAGCTCCTCGACGAAGAGAAGATCCCCATCGCGTGATGCGCGTGCTCGCCGTCACCCACGGGCCGCTCGTGCGGCCCGAGCTCTTCGCCGACGTGATCGCCGCTGACGGCCACGAGCTACAGGAATGGGACATCCGCGTGCAGGGCGCGCCCCCACGCGCGTTCGACGCCGTCATGGTGTTCGGAGGCGACCAAAACGTGGGTGACGAGGTGCAGTACCCGTGGCTGCACGAGGAGTACGAGGCACTGAACCACTGGGTGCGCGAAGGAACGCCGCTGCTCGGCGTCTGTCTCGGCGCCCAGACGCTCGCGCATGCGCTCGGTGCGCGTGTCTCGCCGCTCGGCTCTACCCTGGCCGGGTTCTACGACTCCGAGCTCACCGCGGCAGGTGTCGCCGACCCGGTCCTGGGCGTCCTGCCGCCGCGGTTCGAGGCGCTGAACGCGAACGCGTACCACTTCGAGATTCCCGACGGCGCGACCGAGCTCGCGCGAGGGCCTGTTCCGCAGGGCTTCCGGGTCGACGGTTCAGCCTGGGCAGTGCAGTTCCATCCGGAGGTGCGTCGCCATCAGTTGCTCGAATGGTTCCGCGACGATCCGACGCTGCCGAAGCCGCTCGAGGCCCTGGAAGCCGAGCTCGACGAGAAGCTGGACGCCTGGCAGGAGCACGGCCGGCGCCTGTGCCGCGCGTTTCTCGCAATCGCCCGTTAGCGCTCGAGCGGCAGATCGTCGTGGCGGGACCACTCGTGCCACGAACCGACGTAGTTGCGCGCGTCGTACCCGAGCGCCCGCAGCATCTGAGTTGCGATCGCCGAGCGGGAGCCGCTGTGGCAGTACGCAACGACTTCGCTCCCGGCCTCGATCCCGACGGCCGCCTCGATCTGCACCGGATCGAGCTGCATCAGGTGGTAGACATCGACGTTTCGCGCACCCGGGATGTGGCCCTGCCGCGGATCGCAAGGCTGGCCGAGCGTTCCGTCGTACTCCTGCGGCGTCCGCACGTCGACGATCGCGATCTCCCCGAGCCGCCCCGCAAGCTCCTCGATCGCGATCTCCGTCACAGTCCTCGGACTAGCCCCACTTCGGCAGCAATCGAGGGTCGCTGTTCGAGCTCTTCGAGCCAGGCCTCGATTCGCGCGGGCAGTTCGACGCCGAGCATGTCGCGGGCGCGGATCACCCAGGGGACGTAGGCCACATCTGCGAACAGGCTCTGCCCCAGCTCGAGCGCCTCCAGCTTGCCGGCCAGGTCGTTGTCGTCGCCGCGCCGGAACGCGTAGTAGTCGTCGCCGAGGTTCTCGTCGAAGCGGAACACGAGCAGGCGCGCCTGCGCTCGCGCCTCTGGATCGGCCGGGAGCAGCGGTGCGTCCGGGTAGCGCTCGTCGAGGTACGCCATGATCACCTCGGACTCGGGGAGGACGAAGCCGTCGTCGAGGATCGGCACGCGCCCTCTGGGCGGGTTCAGGTCGATCACCCAGTCCGGGCGGTCGCTGAGATCGATCAGCACGGCTTCGTGATCGATGCCCTTTTCGGCGAGCGCGATCCGCACACGCGCGCAATACGGACACCGAGAGGCGTCGATCAGCTTCATGCCTCGAGCCCCATCAGGCGCGCGATCTGTTCGAACAGCTCTGCAGCCGGGGGCAGCTCTGCCGGCGTCGCAGCCGTGCGGGCGACACGCCTCACGTCGTCGCGCGAGGCTCCGGTCAGACGCGACACGAGCGTCGGGTTGGCGGCGAGCGCCAGCTCGTCGCCTTTCGGAAGCTCGCCGTACCACGTCGGCACCGACAGATACTCGTCGACCATCCGGCCGCGCTCGAAGATGCGGAAGCGAACGACTTCTCCTTCGAGCGCGAGTGCGATCGTCACCGCGCCGAGCCGGTCCGACAGCTCTCGTGCAAATCGCCCGTGGGCCTCACGGTCGCGGTCGAAGACGGGATCCGCGATTCGAATCCAGCTGTCGGTCGTACGAACCTCGGGCCCCTCGAGTCGCGGGATGAACTGCGAGACGGCGCGCTCGACGGAAACCTCGTCGTCGCTCTGTACGTGGGTGACCGCCCGCGACTCTCCCGTGTCCTCGTTCTCGAGCCGCGCGGCGAACGCCTGGACGGGCGTCGCCATGAGCTTCGCGTGCTCTTCGAACCCGAGATGCGACCACACGATCCGCGCAGATTCGTTCGCGGTGAGCACGTCGAGGCTCACGACCGCGGCGCCCCCCTCCTGGGCGTGCCGCGCGCACTCGCGCAGCAGCGCCTTCGCGACACCCTGCCGGCGCGCGCGCGGGCGCACGTGGACGAGCTGGATGTGCGCGCGGCCGCGAACCGGCGACTCGATGCGGGCAACGCCAAGGGCTCCCTCCCCGTCCTCCGCGAGGAAGACACCGCCTGCGCGAATGTCGTCGAGCGTGTCCGGCCATTCATCGGCCCACGTCTCCGGCTCCTCGAGCGGCCACGGCACCTCTTGCTCGAACTCCTCCCACAACTCGCGCAGGACGGCCTCGTCGGCCTCGGTCGCGGGACGGATCTTCACGGCCGGGTCAACCATCCCGTCAGGAGGTAGTGCGCGGAGAGATTCTGGAACGGATGCAGGCGGGCGCCGAGATCGGTCACAGCGACACCGTAAAGACTCTCGGCTGCCTTGCGGAGCGCGAGGTCGCCCGCCGGCCAGGCATGCGGCCGCGCGAGGTGACGCGCGAGGAACCACTCGGCGGTCCAGGGGCCAAGCCCGCGTAACGCCGTGATCCGCGTACGCACGGCGTCATCGTCGAGCACCGCCAGGCCTCCGAGATCGAGATCGCTCCGCGCGAGACCGACCGCGTATTCGGCCTTGCGTCGCGTGAAGCCGACGTCGACCAGCGCCTGCTCACCCGCGGCGGCGATCCCGTCGCGGGTCGGGAACGCCCACGCCTCCCCGACCGGCTCGCCGAGCCGCTCGACCAGGCGGTTGCGGATGGCGACGGCAGCGAACAGGGAGACCTGCTGGGCCGTGATCGAGGTGATCAACGCCTCGAACGGATCGGTCTGAAGTGGAGGACGAAAACCGCGGAGCCGGTCGACGATCGGCCCAAGCAGGGGATCCTTGCCGGCCCAGGCGTAGAACGGCGGCAGCTCGAACGGCGCGCCGAGCAACTGGAGGACGACCGGCCGTGTCTCCTGATCGAGCGGCTCGACGTCGACCCCGCCCGGACGGGCGGCGATGCGTACCTCGCGGCCCCCGATCGCGCGGTAGAGCGTTCCGTCGACCAGCCGGTTCGCCAGGTCGGTGCCGAACGCGCGGAAGCGCCCGGTCGAGAGCTCGAAGTCGTACGGCTCAGGAAAGCGCAGCAGCGACATCGAAGAACGTCTCGTACGGCTCGTACGGGACACCCTGTTCGTCGAGGTACGCCGCCAGGCCGGTGCGCGCGAAGACGCGGTCGCACGCCAGCGACGCGCACCGATCCGACCAGCCGTCGCCCACGAAGACGAGCGGGCTGCCGGCCGGGAGCGACCGGCGCTTGCACTTGTCGCCGCAGACCGGGCACATGCCCTCATCGCGAAAGATCACGCGCCATCCGTCCGAACGCACGTCGGCGTCGTTCGAGCGAAGCTCGATGCCGTCGAGCCCCTCGCGCTGGAGCACCGGGCGGATCAACTGCGGCAGCCCGCTCGAGACGATCACCGGCCGGTAGAGCTCGAGCAGTTCGTGCAGCCCGGCGCGGAGCTCCACATGCTCGACCGCCCAGGCAGCCGCCTCGTCCGCGGTCACCTGCAGGGTGTTGACCTCTGCCGCCAGCATCGCCTCGTAACTTTCGAACGTCTCCTGAACCTCGGCGTCGTACACCGAAGGATCACCGAGGTCGTGGATCGCGGCCACGAGCGAGTCCCGGACGGTGCACGTCCCGTCCCAGTCGAGCACGAGCTGCACTACAGATGCGAGGTGACGCCGGCCTGGTCGTCCGGTGCTGCGTCCTCGGCCCACGAGAACATGTACTTGCCGTCGTCGAGATCGGCGCAGAGCGTCGTCAGCCGGAGCGGATGAAACGTGTCGCACATCACGGCGTACTCGTGCGTCTCCGTCAGGCCGAGCGACTTCTCAGCGAGACCGGGCTGCGGGCCGTGCGGCAGCCCCGACGGGTGCAGCGTGATCGACCCCACGTCGATGCCCTTGCGCGACGAGAAGTTCCCGTCGACGTAATAGATCATCTCCTCGCTCTGGAGATTCGAATGGTGATACGGGATGGGGATCGCCTCGGGATCGAAGTCGAGCTTGCGCGGACAGAACGAGCAGATGACGAAGTTGGGGCCCTCAAAGGTCTGGTGTGACGGCGGCGGCATGTGGATGCGGCCGGTGATCGGCTCGAAGTCGTGAATCGAGAACGTCCAGGGATACACGTATCCGTCCCAGCCGACCACGTCGAACGGGTGGTAGTCGATGACGTACGTCTGATAGCCGTCGCGTACACGCACCTTGAGCACGTATTCGCCCTTGTCACGGTGCGTCTGCAACTCGGTCGGAGGATGGATGTCGCGGTGGTAGTAGGGGGCGTGCTCCATCAACTGGCCGTGCTCGTTGCGGTACCGCTTCGGGATCGTCATCAATCCCGGCGTCTCGAAAACCAGGTAGCGCTGCTCTCCGACCGGAGCGAAGCGGTAGGTCGTTCCGCGTGGGACGACGATGTAGTCGCCGGGCTTGTAGGGGACGTCACCGAAGATCGTCTCGAACGTGCCCGAGCCCTCATGCACGAAGATGATCTCGTCTCCCTCGCCGTTGCGGAAGAAGTAGTCCATCGGCTCGGTGGGGCGCGCCAGCGAGATCTCGACGTCGTCGTTCCACATCAGGAGCTCGCGGCCGGTGATGGCATCGCCCGCGGGAGGCAGGTCCCAGGTGCGGATATGACGGTGAGCGTGCGCCTCGGGCACCCACTCCGACCGTTCGATCGGCTCGAACTCGCCGAGCCCGATCACGCGGCACGGCGACTCGAGGTGATACAGGATCGACTCCAGCCCGGAGAAGCCCTCGAAGCCCATCACCTCTTCGGTCAACAGCGTGCCGTTGTCGCGGTGCACGATGTGGCGCTTTCTCGGCAGGTCGCCGAGTCGCTGGTAGAACGGCATGGATGGAGGATATCGCCGGGCGGATCGAGCGGGAGGTGGCCTCGTGGCCGGGCGTGACGACGCACGCCCATCGCTTCGGCGGCGTCGAGTTCCGGCTCGGCCGCCGCGAGATCGGTCACCTGCACGGAGAGCGCTGGGCCGATCTGCCGTTCCAGAAAGGGATCCGGGACATGCTCGTCGAGACCGGCCGGGCCCAGCCCCATCACGTGCTGCCGGAGACCGGCTGGGTATCACGCCAGATCCGGAGCGACGCGGACGTCGTCGAGGTGATCGAGCTCTTTCGCCTCAGCTACGAGCGGGCGCGCGTCGCCCAGAACGTGCGCGAGGCGCGGGGCTAGGTCGCGGCACGGCGCACAGGGTCGCGTCGACCGGGCGGCGATCTACGACATGCGAGATCGAATCGCGCCGCCGCGGTCGCGACCTGTCCCGTTCCACCACACCGCCGCGGCCGGCTGCAGCTGGGCGTCCAAACGGTACGAGCTGGGCCCGAGCCACGCCGCCGAAGTTCCACTCTTGGCACACACGTGCGCGCGTCTCGTTTTGGTGGCTGCCACCAGACTGGTCTCGCACGGACATGTCCGGAGAGGAGGAGGGTCGGTTACAGAAGCGTCACGAGCGGGAGCGTCACGGCGCGGGCACGAACGTCAGGCCAGGAGCTCGGCGAAGCGATCGGCGGAGACGTTCCCGCCGGAGATGACGATGCCCACCGACGGAGCCTCGACGAGCCCTCCGAGCAGGGCCGCGATGCCGACCGCGCCGCTCGGTTCGACGACGAGCTTCAGCCGCTCGAAGGCAAAGCGCATCGCCTCGACGATCTGATCGTCGGTGACGGTGACGATCTCGTCGACGAGCTGCCGGGCCACCTCCCACGTCAGCCTCCCGGGCGCGTTCGTCTGTAGCCCGTCCGCGATCGTGCGCGGCACGTCGATCGTGACCGGCGAGCCTGCTGCGAACGAACGGCGCCAGTCGTCCCCGGCCTGCGGTTCGACACCGACCACGCGTCTGACCCCGAGGTGCTTCGCGATCGTCGCGGAACCGGCGATCAACCCGCCTCCGCCGACGGGCACGACGAGTGTGTCCACGACGCCCGCGTCCTCGAGCAGTTCGAGGACGGCCGTCCCCGCCCCGGCCATCACCAGTGGATCGTCGTAAGGACGGACGAGCTCCAGGCCCCGCTCGGCGGCGAGCGCTTCGCCCAGCGCCTCACGATCCTCGGCATACCGGTCGTAGGTCACGACCTCCGCGCCGTAGCCACGCGTCGCATCGACCTTCGACCGGGGCGCATCCTCCGGCATGAGGATCGTCGCAGCCGATCCGAGCAACGCCGCCGAGAGCGCCACCGCCTGCGCATGGTTCCCGGACGAGTAGGCCAGCACCGGAGTCCCCGCGGGAAGCGAGGAGATCTTGTTGAACGCGCCGCGGAACTTGAACGCCCCGGCCCTTTGCAAGCACTCCGGCTTGAGCACGACCTGCTCGCCGAGCGTGCGCGAGCGAACGACCGGAGTGCGGTGAGCGGTGCCGTCCAACACGCGCGCAGCGGCACGGACGTCGGCCGGGCCGATCACGCGACGGTGTTGCGCAGCACGCCGATGCCCTCGATCTCGAGCTCGACGACGTCGCCTCGCTGCAGCCAGCGCCCATCGCCGTGCTCGAGGATGCAGCCGCTGCCGACGGTGCCCGACCCGATCACGTCCCCCGGCCGGAGAACCGTGTTCTGCGCAGCGCGCGCGAGCAACGCCTCCCAGCCGTGGTACATCGCACCGAGCTCTCCGCGCGAGCGCTCCTCGCCGTTCACGCGGGCGGTCATCGTCCCCTCAGTGCCGTCGAATTCGTCCGGCGTCACCAGCACGGGCCCAAGCGACGTGGCGAAGTCCTTGCCCTTCGCCGGTCCGAGCCCGACGCGCATCTCCTGGCGCTGCAGGTCACGCGCCGACCAGTCGTTCAGAACGGTGAACCCGCCGATCGACCCGTTCGCACCGATCACGGCTGCGCACTCGAGCTCGTAGTCGAGCTCGGCCGTCCCCTCCGGAAACGGAATCGCTTGCTCCGGCCCGAAGATGGCCGTCGGGTTCGAGAAGTAGAACACCGGGACCTCGTACCACTCCTTCGGCACCTCGGCGCCCCGCTGCCGGCGCGCCGTCGCGACGTGTTCCTCGAAGGCCATGAAATCGCGTACCGTCGGCGGGTGGAGGACCGGCGGGCGCAGGTCGACGTCGGCGAGCGCATACTCCGCGTGCTCGCGTGCCGTCCCTCCGCCGGTGAAGAACGCCTGCAGTGTCTGCGCGGCGAGCTGGATCACCTTGTCGCCTTCGATGCGCCCCGGCCAGCCGCGCTCGAGCGCGAGCTCCCTGGGTGTGAACATGCACAGCCTCACGGCTCTGTATGAACTATCACGTCGGCGATATCCGGCCGCTCGCGCCTGATGCGCTCCTCGATCTCACTCGCGCGCTGGTGGGCCTCGTCGAGCCGGTGCGTGCCGTCGAGGCCAAGCGTCAGGAACGCGACGAGCCCGTGCGTGGTGTTGAGAAACCGCAGCTCGCGCGGCTCGCTCCCGGTCGCCTCGCGGACGATGCGCCGCACGAGCTCCGCTCCTGACGCCTCGACCTCGCGCGCCTCGGTCGTCTCGGCGAGCGGCTCGAGATGCGTCTGCACTCCGGCGATCTCTGGGACGGCGGCGCAGATCGTCGCCTCGAGCTGCTCGGCGATGTCGTGCGCCTCGTTGAGCGAGAGGTCCCCGGGCAGCTTCACGTGCAGCGAGAGCTCCGTGCGGCCGTCGACATCGACGAGCGCGAGGTTGTGCACCTCGCGAACGCGCGGCACGGCAAGGGCGGCCGCATGCGCGCGCTCGCGCACGGTCGCATCCTCGATCGGCTCGACGTGCACGACGATGTCGGCGTTCGGCAGCGCCCGCTCGACCGCGGCTTCCACCGCGTCCGCGGTCGCATGGCCCTGGCCGACCGCGGCGCCGGGCGAGACACCGATCACGATGTCGGCGAACTGACGTCCGCCTGCCTGGCGCATGCGAATCCTGCGCACCTCGACCGTCGGGCTCAGTTCCCCGATCGCGGCGAGAGCGGCAGCCTCGGCTTCGACGGGCGCGCGGTCCATCAACACGTCGACGTTCGCCTTGATCAGGCGGGCGGCGGCGAGCAGGACGAGCACGCCGACGAAGAGCGCTGCGATCGGGTCGCCGTCCTGATAGCCGTAGTACGCGAAAACGAGCCCGACGAGCACTGCGACCGAGCCGAACAGATCGCTCCCGAAATGCAGGGCGTTCGAAGCGATTGCCGCGCTCGCGTAGAGGCGGGCGGTTCGCCACGAGACGACCATGCGGCTCAGGTCGATCGCGATCACGAATCCAAGCACCACGAACGCGTACCACGTGACGTGCACCGTTGAGTTGGTGATGCCCGCGAGCCGCTCGATCGCGCGTACGGAGATGAAGATGCTGACGAGCGCGAGGAACCCGGCCTCCGCGAGCGCCGACAGGTGCTCCGCTTTGCCGTGGCCGAACTGGTGAGTCACGTCCGCGGGGCGCGCCGCCACGCGCACCGCGAAGTACGTCAGGAGCGCTGCGACGAGGTCGGTGCCCGAGTGAGCGGCTTCGGAGACGAGGCCGAGGCTGTGCGTCGCGAGACCGACCGTCAGCTTGAGGACGACGAGAACGGCGGCCGCGGCGACCGAGAGGAGCGCCGAGCGGCGTTGTGGGCTCATCTGAGCGTGCGACGCGTGAGGCTAGAGATTGCCTCGGAGCGCCTGCTCGCGCTCGATGGCCTCGAACAGCGCCTTGAAGTTCCCGTCACCGAAGCCGCGCGCACCGTGACGCTCGATCACCTCGAAGAAGAGCGTCGGCCGGTCCTGTGCTGTCTTCGTGAAGATCTGGAGCAAATAGCCGTCGTCGTCGCGGTCGGCAAGGATCTTCAGGCGGCGCAGATCGTCCCAGCTCTCGTCGATCTCGCCGACGCGCCCCGGGGTGTCCTCGTAGTACGCGTCGGGGGTCGTGAGGAACATGACACCCCGGCGCTGGAGCGCCTCGACCGTCTTGACCATGTTCGACGACTGGAGGGCGATGTGCTGTGCACCGGGGCCTTCGTTGAACTCGAGGTACTCGTCGATCTGGCTCTTGCGCTTGCCTTCGGCCGGCTCGTTGATCGGGAACTTCACCTTGCCCTGGCCGTCGGTCATCACCTTCGACATCAGCGCCGAGTACTCCGTCGAGATGTCCTCGTCGGAGAAGTGGAGCATCTCGGTCATCCCGAACACCTGCTCGTAGAAGGCGACCCAGTGCTCCATGCGCCCCAGTTCGACATTGCCGACGATGTGGTCGATGGCAAGCAGGCCGACGCCGTCGTCCGCGCCGTTGGCCGACACCTGAGCGACGTAGCCCGGCAGGTATGCGCCCTCGTAGCCGTTGCGCCCGACGAACGTGTGCACGATCTCGCCGTAGGTGGCAATCGTCGCCAGCTCGACCTTGCCGAAATCGTCCTCGACGACGTGCGGCTCGACCACTCCTTCGGCCCCGCGTGAGACCGCCTCGCGGAACGCCACGTTGGCGTCCGGCACCCGCAGCGCAATGTCCTTGACCCCGTCGCCGTGAACGAAGGCATGGCGACCGATCGCCGTGCCGCTTCGGAGCGCACTCGTGACGACAAGGCGAATCTCATTCTGCTCCAGCACGTAACTCGCGCGGTCGCGAACGCCCGTCTCGGGGCCTGCGTAGGCGGTCCGCCGGAAACCGAACGCATGCTCGTAGTAGTACGCGGCCTGCTTCGCGTTCCCCACCCAGAGCTCTACGTGGTCCCAGCCGTCCAGGGGCATGAAGTCGTCGCTCACGGTTCGGAGTCTATCCCCGCCGTCGCCGGAGTTCCCGCGGCCGCATCGGCGGCCGAGACCTCGTCGAGCGAGCGGCGCAGCCGCTGCTCGTGGACGTAGCGGACGGCGATCAGCCACACGATGGTCGAGACGCACGCCGCCGTGAAGAAGGCCGGCCGAATCGCATCCGCGAGCGTGGCGCGTGCCTGTTCCGGCAGGCGATGGACGCTCGTGAGCTCGTCGTCGCCCACTCCCGGCGGAAGCCCGTGGTTGACGATCACGCCCATGATCGTGACGCCGAGTGTCGCGCCCATCTGACGGCCGAATTGCGTCAGCGCGGTCGCGGAGCCGATCTTCGAGCGGGGCACGGCGTTCTGGACCGAGATCACGAACACCTGCATCATCGACCCGATGCCGACACCCGCGATCACCATGTTGCGAGCCGCCTCGGCATTCGTCGTCGACGTGCCCATCCTCCAGAGCAGCAACATTCCGATCGTCAGGACGACCGGGCCGAGGACCACGTTCCACCGATAGTGCCCTGTGCGCGAGATGAGCTGCCCGGTCAGGAGTGAGGTGATGACCGCCCCGAGCGTCAACGGTGTCAGCACGACACCGGACGACGCCGCGGAGGTGCCGATCACGCCCTGCACGAACAGCGGCACGTACGAGATCGTCCCGAACATGACCATCCCGACGAGGGCCATGCAGGCGACGCTGCCGGCCACGATCGGGTTGCGGAGGATCTCGAACGGCAGAATCGGCTCCCTGGCGCGGCGCTCGACGAACGCGAACGCCGCGAGGAGCAGCGCCGACACGGTCAGCGCGCCGATGACATGCCGGCTCGTCCAGGCGTACTGCTGGCCGCCCCAGACGAGGCCCAGGAGGAGCGCTCCGGTCCCCGCGGCCAGGAGGCCCGCTCCGAGCCAGTCGATCGTGTGGTCGGTCAGCGGCGCGCGCCGCGGCATCGTGACCGAGATGACGATCAGAGCAAGGCCGCCGACCGGAAGGTTGACGAAGAAGATCCACCGCCACGAGGCGTTGTCGACGATGAAGCCGCCGACCGCGGGACCGATGATCGACGAGGCGGCGAACACCGCGCCGATCAGTCCCTGCCACTTGCCCCGGTCACGGGGCGGGACGATGTTCCCGATCACCGCAAGCGATAGCGGGAAGAGGCCTCCCGCGCCGATCCCCTGCACCGCGCGGAAGAGCACGAGCTGCGTCATCGAGTCTGCGAGGCCGCAGAGCGCCGAGCCGATGAGGAAGACGACGATCGCGAAGAGGAAGAGGGGCTTGCGCCCCCAGACGTCCCCGAGCTTTCCGTACAGCGGCACGGTGACCGTCGACGTCAGCATGTACGCGGTGAACACCCACGAGTACTGGGTGATCCCACCGAGATCGCCGACGATTCGCGGCAGGGCCGTCGCGACGATCGTCTGATCGAGCGCGGCGAGCATCAGCGTGACCATCAGCCCCGCGTAGATCGCGAGGATGCGCCCGATCGTGAAGTTGTAACCGGGCGGCCGGCGACGAAGGCGCTCGCGGAGATTCACGACTATTAGTTAACCAGGTTAAGAAGACGCTAATCGCCAGGCGGCTCAGGCACCGGGCGCTGCGACCGTTCGACGACCACCGCGCTGAGGATCGCCACGCCGCCGACCACCTCCCACCGCGTCAGGTGCTCGCCGAGCAGGAGGAGCGCGAAGAGCACGCCGAGAAGCGGCTGCATGTTCGAGAAGAGCGATGCGCGCGACGGGCCGACGCGGCTGATCGCGGTGAACCACAGGATGTTCGTCAGGAACAACGGCCCGAGCACCGCGAATGCGAAGCAGATCCACATGAGCGTAGCCGAAGTGGAAGCTCTGGCTCGTCGTCTGCCGCAACCCCGCCAGCGCAAGCGGTATCCAGCCGATCAGCAGCACGAGCGAGCTGATCCGGAACGGCGAGTATCGCCTCATCAACGGCGTGATCAAGATCGAGTAGCCCGCCCACGTGAGCGCGGTCATGATCGCGAGCCCGTCACCGAGCACCTTCCCGGAGAACCCGCCGGAACCTGACGCCACGAAGCCGACGCCGATCAGCGAGACGACTGCGGCCATCCAGAACGCCTTGCCCATGCGCTCGAGCCCGATCACGCTCGCGAGGATCCCGATGAAGATCGGCGTCATGCCCAGGAAGAGCGTCACGGTCGCCGCCGAGGTCTTGTCGACCGCGTAGACGAAGAAGACCTGGTTGATGAAGATGAACCCAGCGGCCAGCAAGACGAGGCGCATGTCTCGCATGGCGATGCGGAAGCTTCGCTCGCGCGCGTAGGTGAAGCCCCAGAAGAGAATCGTCGCGCACCCATAGCGGATCGTCGCGTAGGCGAGCGGCTGAAAGCCGTGTGTCACCACGTACCTCGTGACCGTCGCGTTGAGCGCCCACAGGAGGATCGTGCCGAGGAGCATCATGTCCACGGCACTGATTCGGCGCACCGGGCGAGCCTAGCGCTAGGCTCTCGCCCGATGGATCGCGAGCCGACCCGCGACGACGTCGACGCCCTCGTCGGGCCGGCGACCCCTCACTTCGCCTACCAGATTCGCGCGCGTGTCCGCGAGCTCGTCGACGGGCTGCCCGCCGATCACGACGTGCGCCTGTACGCCGACACGGAGATGCAGCGCCTCGACGACCTCGGCCACGCGTCGTCGAAGGCGGAGGAGGGCCAGCGCGAGTCACCCGAGCGGATCGGCTGGGACGAGCTTCCTTCCTCGGCCCCGGTCGACAAGCCGCTCCCACGCCGGCCGTGAACGTCTTCGTCACGGGCGGGTCGCGCGGCATCGGCCGCGCCATCGCCCTCCGGTTCGCGCGCGGCGGAGCCGACCGGATCGCGATCGGGTATCTCAGGAACGATCGCGCGGCAGAAGCAACCGCAGACGAGTTGCGCGCACTCGGCGCCGAGGTCGTCCTCGTGCGCGGCAACGTCACGTCGGATCGCGTGCTCGGCGAGGTCGCAGCCCTCGGACCGCTCGACGTGCTCGTCCACAACGCCGCGACCGGGGTGATCCGGCCTGCGCTCGAGACCGAGGACAAGCACTGGGACTGGACGATGAACGCGAACGCCCGCGCACTGCTGCAGCTCGCCCGGGCTGCGGCGCCGCAGATGCCGGCGGGCTCGTCGATCGTTGCGATCTCGTCCCTCGGCGCACAGCGCGTGCTCGAGAACTACGTTCTGATCGGCACGTCCAAGGCAGCGCTCGAGTCGCTCGTTCGTTATCTGTCGGTGGAGCTGGCCCCGAGGATCCGGGTGAACGCGGTCTCCGGCGGCGTCGTCGACACGGGCGCCCTCGAGCACTTTCCGAACCGCGACGAGATGCTCGCCGCAGGCGCCGCGAACCCGGTCGGCCGGCTCGTGACGCCCGAGGACATCGCCGGCGCGGTGGTGTTCCTGTGCTCGCCGGATGCGGACATGATCCGCGGCCAGACGCTGATCGTCGACGGCGGTTACTCGCTCCTCGTCGGCGGCGCCTGAGGCCCGCCCAGGTTCAGCGGCGGAACAGGCCGGCGGCGACGTAGCCCGCCAGCTTGGGGTTCTCCTGCAGACGCCGCACCGAGTACCTGTACCAGTCGTTCCCGTACGGGACATAGACCCGCAGGCGATGCCCCGCTGCGACCAGCTCGTCCGCGCGATCCGGCCTCACACCGAGGAGCATCTGGAATTCGTACCGCTCGGGAGGCAGATCCTGGACGACGCGCAGCGCCTCTCCGATCAGGTGCTCGTCGTGCGTCGCGATGCCGACGTACGCGCCCTGGGCGACGAGCGCCTCGAGACAGCGGACGTAGTTCGCGCGCACCTCATCGTCGTCCTGGAAGGCGAGCTCTTCGGGCTCGACGTAGATGCCCTTGCAGAGTCGGACGTTGTCGAGGCCGGGCAAGTCGCGCTCGGTGCGTCGCAGGTAGGACTGCAGAACGACGCCGACGTTCTCGTGACCGTCGGCGCGCATCGACCGGAAGAGCTCGAGGGCACGGTCGGTGGTCGATGAGTCCTCCATGTCGATCCGCACGAAGCTCCCGCGCGCGGCCGCATCGATGATGACAGCCTCGAGGTGCTCCTGGCAGAGCGCGAGATCGAACTCGAGACCGAGCCCCGTGAGCTTCACCGACACGTTGGCGTCGAGCCCCTCCTCGTCGATCCGCGCGAGCGCGTCGTGGTACTGGCCGGTGATCGCCCGCGCCTCGTCCGCGGTCGTGATCTCCTCGCCGAGCACGTCGACCGTCGCGAGCTTGCCCTTCGCGTTCAGCCGGCGCACCACTCGAACGGCGTCGTCGAGCGACGGGCCGGCGATGTAACGCGACGAAAGCCGCTGGACGACGGGCCTGGGGACCGCCGGCAGAAGCCAGACGATCGCGCGATCGAGAACGGTCACGGGCGGCCGGATGGTAATCCAATCCGGTCCATGGCAAGCTTCGTAGTCGAAGGCATGAAGCTCACACGCCCACTCATCGTGGCAGCCGTCCTGGCGGCCGCCCTGGCCGGAGCTGCGCTCGCCGGCGTCGTCACGCACAAGGGCGCTGATGTGAAGACGATCAAGGTCACGGAGAAGGAGTTCCACATCACTCTGTCGACCAGGACCGGGGCCGTCGGCCCGGTCCGGTTCGTGATCAAGAACACGGGCAAGTACACCCACGGGCTCGCGATCTCAGGGCCAGGTGTCAAGCTCAAGAAGAGCGCGCTCATCAAGCCCGGCAAGTCGGCGGTCCTCGCCGTCACGCTCAAGTCGGGGACCTACGCGCTCTGGTGCCCGGTGCCCGGCCATGCCGCGAAAGGCATGAAGACCTCGATCAAGGTGCCCGGAACCACGACGGGCGGCGGTGGCAGCGGCGGCTCGGGTGGTGGCGGCGCGACGACCACGTCCGACACGACCACCGGCGGCGAAGCCTGGGGTTAACCCCCACACTCCGCACCACTCCTGACGCGACGGCGGGATCACCGATCCCGCCGTCGCTCTATTTCGGCTTCGCGATCGCGTCGATCGGGGGGCCGCTCGCGCTGGCGGTGATCTACGTGCCCGGCGCGGCCGACATGAGCTCCGCCGGGCTCGTCACCGTGCTCGGAGCTGCGCTGTACGCGTTCCCGCTCCTCGTCTGGGTGCGCTACAGCGAGGAGATCGTGTCCGCGGGCGGGCTCGCTGCGTTCGTCGAGGCTGCGGTCGGCCGGCGCATGGCGCTCGTCCAGGCCGCGATCTGGGCGTTCAGCTATTTCCTCTATCTGCCCTACACGGTCACCGACATCGTCTACGAGATGCTCGCGGACATCTTCCCCGGGATCGAGCCGTGGCGCTGGCTGATCGAGCTGCTCCTGCCGGTCGCCATCGTCGGGCTCGTGCTCCTCGGGACGAAGCCGGTGCTCAGTCTGCTCGCCGTCTCGGCGGGGATCCAGCTCTTGCTGATGCTCGCGCTCGGCGTCGTCGTCCTGTCCAACGCCGGCGCGCCCACGCACTCGTTCACGCAGTCACCGGGCACGCACGGGCTGCTGCACGGCGGCGCAAGCATCGCTCTCCTCTTCCTCTGCGGGAGCCTGCCGATCTTCCTGGGCGCGGAGGTCATCGGCGGTTCGCGAACGGTGCGCCGCACGCTGGTCGGGGCGTGGATCGTCGTGGCGGCGTATCTGCTCTTCGCAGTGTTCCCCCTGGCCGCCGTCGACCCGGCGCTGACGCACGCCGACCTGCCCGGCTATGCGATCGCCTCCGCATATTCGAGCCGCTGGTTCGCCGTCACCATCGGCCTCGGGGCCGCCGCCAGTGTGGCGGGGCTGATCATCGCCGAGTACCTCGCCCTGTCCCGGCTCCTGTTCTCCGTCACTGGGATCCACGTGCGCAAGCTCCTGGCCTTGATCGCCGTGCCGTTCGTCGCGATCGACGCGTTGAGCATCACCGATCCGGAGGCGTTCGACGAGAACGTCCTACGCCCCGCCCTGATCGCCCTGTTCCTCTCCCAGATGATCGTCTTCGGCGTCTTCCCCACCTACCGCCGCCGGCGCGGCAGGCTCACGCCGGTCGACCTGGTGCTCGCAGCCGGCGCGTTCGCCCTCATGACCTGGGGCCTCTACCGGGCGATCTCCGGGCCGGTCAGTACGTAGCCGTCGCTACGACTCGCGCATGAACCCCTGGCGCGCGGCGCTGACGAGCGCCACCGCCTCGGGGAAAAGCACGCGCATTGCGTCACGCATGGCAATCGACTGTTCTTCGGCGCCGCCCTCCACCTGGACCTGGGAGAGCGCGGCCGCGGTCAACTCGACGGCGGTGTTCAGGGTCAGCGTCGCGAACTGCTCGCGCTGGGCCTCCTGCACCGACTCCGCCTGCTGCTCTGCGAACTCGCGCAGTCCCCGCAGGAGATCTTCAGGGTCACCGCCGAACGGGAATCCGAATCCACCTTCAGACATACGACCAAGTTAGCGCAGGTCGACCAGGTAGCCGCGCTCGACGTCCTGGACGAACTCCTCGACGGTGCCGCTCGCCGACCGGATCGCGGTCGAGAACGGGGAGGACAGCTCGCCGAGCGCACGCTCGAGGGCGAGGGTCGCCACACCGACCTCGTCGAGATACGCCGGTGTCGCAACGCGCGGCGGCGCCCCGATCACTCGCTCGAGAGCGAGCGCCGCCGCCTCCGCCTCCTCGATGCCCGGCGGCTGCTCGACCATCCGCACCTGTGCGAGCTGTGACCGCAGGCTCTCGAGATCGCCGCCCCCGGCCAGGTCGCCTGCGAGCTCGCACATCGCGACGATCGATGCCGTGTCCCGAACGTCGTCACGCCGCTCGACGAACCGGCCCTCGCCGTCGAGCACGATCCAGCGCCGCTCCGGCTCGGTGCCAAGGGCGACCAGGTACAGACGTCGTCCACGAGCCGGCTCGGCCGCGAGCACACCGGTCACCTCGCCGTGCGCGGCCGCGGCGCCGGCAATCCGCTCCAGCTCCTCGCGCAGGGCCATAGAGTCAAGCGTATGGATGCGACCACCCTCTTCGCGCCGCTCGGGCCCGGCTACGACCGTTGGGGAGCCGTGCTCTCGTTCGGACAGGACCCGCGCTGGCGGCGCTTCCTCGTTTCCCGCATCGAGGCCGGCCCGACCGACACGGTGCTCGACGTCGCCACTGGGACGACACTCGTCGCCCGCGAGCTCGTGCGGCAGAAGGATTGCTTCGTGGTCGGCATCGACCAGAGCCCCCAGATGCTCGAGGAGGGCCGGAAACGGCTGGTGCTCGCCGCTGCGACGCGCAAGGTCCGCCTCCAGGAGGGCGACGCCCGCAACCTCCCGTTCGAGGACGGCCAGTTCGATGCGTTGACGTTCACGTATCTCCTCCGTTACGTGGAGGACCCGCCTGCGGTGCTACGCGAGCTGGCGCGAGTCGTGAAACCGGGCGGAACGATCGCCGGGCTCGAGTTCGGCGTCCCGCGCGGCATCTGGCGCCCACTCTGGGAGCTCTGGACGCGGGTCGGCCTGCCAACCGCCGGCAGGGTGATCGGCGACGGCTGGCACGAGGTGGGAGCATTCCTCGGCCCCTCGATCCGGGACCACTACGAGGAATGGCCGCTGCCGCGCCTGATGCAGGCCTGGCGCGACGGTGGGATCGACGACGTGCACGCGAAGCGGCTGAGTCTCGGCGGAGGGATCGTGACATGGGGACGACGGACGAGGTAAAGCCGGCGTTCTACGCGCTGAAGCGCGGCGGCTGGCGCGACTACGTGACGCTGCTGCACCCGCCGTACACGCTCTGGCATCTCTCGTACGTCGCAGTCGGTGCGGCGCTCGCGCCGGTCTTCCACCTCGACCGGATGCTGTGGGCAATCGCGGCGTTCTTCCTTGCGATGGGCGTCGCAGCACACGCGCTCGACGAGTTGCGCGGTCGGCCGCTGAAGACGGAGATCCCGAGCAGTGTGCTCGTTACGATCGCCGTGGTGAGCCTGGGCGGGGCGGTCGCGATCGGGATCGGCGCTGCAGCGGCCTGGGGCTGGGGCCTCCTCGTGTTCGTCGCGATCGGCGCGGTGCTGGTTCCGGCCTACAACCTCGAGCTCGCGTTGCACACGGACTGGGGCTTCGCGCTCTGCTGGGGGGCTTTCCCGGCGCTGACCGGCTATTTCGTCGAGGCCCAGACGCTGCGCCTCGAGGCGGTCGCCGCCGCCGGCTACGCGTTCGTGCTCAGCCTCGCCCAGCGGGCGTTGTCGACACCTGTACGTTCAGCGCGCCGCGAACGCTCGACCACCGCGGGCACGGAGCAGCTCGAGCGCGCGTTGCGCCTGCTCGCAGGCGCTTCGACACTGATCGCCGTCGCCCTCGTGGCGGCGCGCCTACGATGACGGTGTGACTGTTGCGACCACCCTCGCCATCATCTCGGCGGTCGTTGCCGTGCTTGCGCTGGTCGCGAGCACGCTCGTGCTGAAGAAGGTTCGAGCGCACCAGCGGCTGCTCGAAGGCGAGATCGAGCGCGGCAGGGCGACCTTCGACGAGATCGTCGCCCAGGAGCTCGCCCAGCGGGCGGAAGAGCTCGAGCACACACTCGCCCGGTTGCGTGCGGACTCCCTGTCGCAGCTCGCAGAAGAGGAACGGCGGATCGCGGAGGAGCGTCGCCGGGATGTCGCCGAGCGCGAGCGCGACGCCACCGAGCGACTCAGCGAGAAGCTCGTCTCGGCCCAGGCTGCGATCGAGCAGAGGCTCACCGACTGGACGAGCGATGTCGGCAAGCTGCAGGAGAGCCTCGCGGAAGACGTGAAACGCGTCGAGGCCCGGCAGCAGGCGCTGATGACCGAGGCGAGCGCGAAGATCGGCCAGGACGCCGACCGGCTGCAAGCCTCCGTGGAGGAGCAGCGGCAGCTCGTGACGCGGCTCCGCTCCGAGTTCGCGCGCGAGGCTCAAGAGGTGATGCAGCAGGCAAACACGGAGCTCGAGCAGCACGCCTCCGAACGGCGGCACGCCCTGCACGAGGTCGCCGAGCGGCTTCGCAAACGGGAAAAGGATCTCAAGGAGCTGATCGACCGAGAGGGGAACGACGCGACGCAGCGCATTCAGATGGCCCTGGGCGACATCGAGCGCCGGCAGGTCGAGCAACTGCAGCGCATCGTCGGTCGCGAGACGGCTCGCTACACGGAGGCCGCGTCGGCTCAGTTCGACACGACGATCCGCAGCGCACGCGAGGCGGCTGCGCGCCGGTTGAGCCGGGAGCTCGACCTCGCAGTCGAGCGGTTCGCCCGGGAGGCGGAGGGCGTGCTGACCGAACGGCTGAACCACGTCAGCGACGCCGCGGCAGCACGGGTCGAGGAACGCCTTGCTCGCCTACGAGCCGCGCTGGAGCGCCAACGGGACGACGCGCTCAATTCCCTCGAGGAGCGTGCGCATCAGGTCGAGGCCGGCCTGCGCGAGCGTCTGCACGAGATCGCGGCGGATGCCGAGTCGGAGCGGGCCGTGCTGGAGGCCCGCCAGCACGAGTTGAGCCGTCGGCTCGACGAGCTCACGACACGTGCGTAATGGTTCTGTTTGGGCCTCAAACTTCCGGAGGCAGGGTTCGTCTAGGAGAGAGCGAAAACCCGCACACCATGCCGCAGACGATCGAACAGCCACAGTCAGAGCGCGAAAAGGTGGAGTCCTGGCGGCTCCATGTGCTGATCGAGGCCGGTTATCCGCTGCCGCTCGCCGAGAAGCTCGCGCACTCGGACGCCGATCTCCATCGGGCCGTGGAGCTCACCCGCTCCGGCTGCACGTTCGAGACGGCCGCCGAGATCCTGCTCTAGCGGCGCGGAGCGCCGGTTGCGGCGGGCGGCAGCGCCACCGTCGCCTGCAGTGCGACGAGCGGCCCGGTCGGGACCCGGATCAGCCCGCGGGTCGGGCGATCGAGGTCGAAGGTGACGAGAAGCAGCAGCGTGAGCAGGCCCGCCGCGATCAAGACGGTCGTCACGCCTCGCCCGAGAATCGCGAGGTAGAGGGCGAGCAGCCCGAGCGACACGGCCGCACCGATTACCTCGAGCCCTAGTACTGCGCCGGGCACACGATTGTTGAGTGCCGCGACGCGCACGGTCTGCATGTCGATCATGCTGTTCAGACTGTCGATGTACAGACGTGGCCCGGTCGCGAGCGGCGCTGAATTGAGCGCCTGTCCGGCCAGCCGCCAGAGCTGGCGCTGCTGAGCGCTCCCGGCCGCGACGACGCGCCGCTGAGCGGCACTGCCAGGGATCTCGTGAGAGAGCAGCAGGCTGGTGTCGGCGTAGCGGGCGAGCAGGGCGAGCGAGTGGCTGCGAACCGGCTCCGAAAGCATCTGCGCCCGGAGGTACGTCGTCCCGATCGCGTTGGCGTCGTCGACGACGGCTGCACGCCGCGCTTCATACCGTCCGACGGCGAGCGTGAGCCCGAACGCGAGGATCAGGCCGACGAGCCCGAGCAGGGCAGCCTGGAGGACGCTGAACGGCTCACGCAGAGCCTCGGAGTGCCTGCGGAGATAGATGCCGAGCAGCAGACCGAGGAGCGTGGTCCCGAAGACCACCCCGAAGATGATCAACCCAAGCTCCAAGTCGTCCAGTCTGAAGAACAATCCAAGCCCCCTCGCCCGCGACGCTGCGGATTCCAGTTCGCCCTGAGTCGGAACAGGCCTGCCCAGGTCTCGACCCGTAGGCTGTCGTGGTGCAGCGCTGGGAGTACAGGATCGTGTCCCTGCCGAAAGGCCGATACACCGAGGCGCTGAACGAGTACGGCCAGGAGGGCTGGGAGCTCATCAATGTGGCGTCGGATGTCCGCGGTGTGGCTCCGCCGGAGCCGAGCACCGGCGGCAGTAGCGGCATCCCGATGCCGCGCTCGTTTGGACGGCTGGAGGACGCGGCGGCGATGGTGAACAAGCTCGGCGGCAGCGGAGCAGAGGCCGCAACGCCGGAGCCGGAGCTCACGACCTCGACCACCTTGCTGTGGGTCCTGCGCCGGCCGCTCGACGACTACTAGCATCGAGCGCGTGAAGGTCGAGGCGATCGAGGTGGAAGGGCGGAAGGTCTACACCGTCCGCGGGTTCAACAGCGGCATCGCGCGCTACCTGAACAAGCTGCCGACGCTCTGGATCGAAGGCGAGGTGACGGAGCTACGCCGCCAGGAACGCTGGGCGTCCGTGTTCTTCACGCTCAAGGACCCGGAGCACGGAGCGACCCTCCCCGTTCAGATGCCGCGCGGCCAGTTCGATGCGCTCGACCTCGGCCTCGCCGAAGGAGAGCGCGTCCACGTGTTCGGCCGGGCGGAGGTCTACGAACAGCGCGGCGAGCTGCGGCTGAAGGCGCTCACCATCGAGCGATTCGGTCTCGGCGCCCATCTCGCCGCGCTGGAGCAGTTGAAGAAGAAACTCGCAGTCGAAGGACTGTTCGACGACGCCAAGAAGCGCCCGCTCCCCCGCTTCCCACGCCTGATCGGGCTCGTGACCGGCAACGACGCAGCCGCGAAGCGAGACGTGCTCACCCACATCGTGCAGCGTTTTCCGCCGGCGAACGTGCTCGTCGCGGAGACCTATGTCCAAGGCCCTCGCGCCGCTGCTGCGATTGCGACCGCGATCGGCGATCTTTGCGCCCGCGGTGCCGACGTGATCGTGCTCGCCCGCGGCGGCGGAAGCTTCGAGGACCTGCTTCCGTTCTCCGACGAGAGAGTCGTGCGGGCGGTCGCCGACTGCTCGGTGCCGCTCGTCTCCGCCGTCGGGCACGAGCAGGACACGCCGCTCTGCGATCTTGCGGCAGACGTGCGCGCATCCACCCCGACGGCTGCTGCGCGGGTCGTCGTGCCCGATCTCGGGGAGCTGCGCGATCAGCTCGAGCGCACCCGCAATGCGCTGCACAGCAGCGCGCGGCGCGCCGCCGACCGGTCTGCCCAGCGGCTCGCAGCGAACCGCGACCGCCTACAGCGCGCACCGCTCCTGGCACTCGAGCGACGTCGTGCGCGCCTCGACACCGTGCACGCCCGGCTGGGCGCGCTGAGCCCCCTCGCGGTGCTCGACCGTGGCTACGCGATCGTCCGTCACGGCGAGAACGTCGTGCGCGCTGCCGACGAGGTGACCGCTGGCGACACGATCGACGTGCGCGTGGCCGACGGCAGATTCGGAGCGACCGTTGGGTGAGCCCACCTTCGAAGAGGCCCAGAAGGAGCTCGAGACGATCGTCGAACGACTCGAGCGTGGCGACGCCGGCGTCGACGAGCTGACGAGGCTCTGGCAGCGCGGCGAGGAGCTCTACGCCCTCTGCGCGGCGAAACTCGACACCGTGCGCGGGAAGATCGAGGAGCTAGCCCGGGCCGACCAGGACGCGGGCTAGCTCCTCGCCGAGGCGGACGAGGTCGTCGCCGGCACGCGCCCGGCGGCCCGACAGCGCATGGGCGCGCATCCCGCCCCTGACGACCCCACCGAAGACCTCGCAGCGGACGCCCAGCTGCCGGCTGCGGCGGACGACGGCCCCGGGCGCCTTTCCCTCCAGGGTCGTGGGGTCGACCATCCCCTCGCCCGTGACGACGAGGTCGGCGAGGCGCGCCCGGTCGTCGAAGCCGATCGTGTCGAGCACGAGCTCGGCACCCTCCACGAGCTCGCCGCCGAGGGCGGCGAGCGCCGCGCCGAGGCCGCCGCCCGCTCCGGCGCCCTGGAAGGTCGCGGTAGGGCACGAGCTCCTCGAGTGCGGCGAGCCGGGCTTCGAGCAGATCCACAGCCTCGGGACGCGCGCCCTTCTGCGGGCCGAAGACACGGGCGGCGCCGCGTTTCCCGAGCAGTGGGTTGCGCACATCACAGAGGACCCGCATCGGGATCCCGTCCAGACGGCGGCCGACCACCTCGCGCAGCGACGCTCCGCCGTCGACCGTCGCGGTGCCACCGAGGCAGACGAACAGTGCGGCGGGCTCCTCGGCCACCGCCGCAAGGAGCAGCTCACCGAGCCCGCGGCTCGACGTGCGCAGCGGGTCGCGCTCGTTCCGCCGCAGAAGCGGCAGGCCGATCGCCTGGGCCGACTCGACGACCGCCGTGCCGTCGTCCAGCAACAGCCAGGCTGCGACGATCGGCCGTCCAAGGGGATCGCTGACAGCCGCTTCGCGCCAGGCGCCGCCGAGCGCCTGCTGGATCACCGCGGCGGTCCCTTCACCTCCGTCCGCGACCGGAGCTTCGTCCACGTCGACGCCGGGGACGCGGCGCATGCCCGTCGCGAGCAGCGAGGCTGCGTCCTGAGGCGAGAGAACGCCCTTGAGGCTAGCCGGAGACGCGAGAGCGAGCACGCTCCGGCTCCTGCTCGAGCACCTTCTCGGCTGACTCGACCGGTTCCTCGATCGTCTTCAGCATCGCGTACGAGAGGCCCTCCCGCGCCAGGAAGACGAGGCCGACGCCGACGCCGACGGACGCCTCGATCGCCTGGAGCCCGATCCCGAACGCAAACCCACGGGCGTACGGGACGCCGTAGTTCACGAGCGGGAACGCGATCGCGATCTGCACGAGGCCGAAGTTGCCGGGCCACAGGGGGAACAGCGTCGCGACGTTGATCAACACGAGCACGAGCCCCGCGGTGGACAGAGCCGTGTGGATGTGGAACGCGAACATCGTCGCCCAGACGGCAAACAGCTGGCAGGCCCACCCGATGCTCTGGAACGCCGCGGCCGTCGCGGCGGCCACCGGTGAGCGCATCACGGCCAGCCCGAGCCGCGCCCGGGCGAGCAGTTGACGCGCCGGCCCGAGCCCCTCGAGCGCATCGCGGTGCGCGCGCCGCGCGAGCAGCAGCGCTGCAACGAACAACAGGAGGCCGATCACAAGAACGACCGCGATCGACGTCAGCGCCCAGCCCGGGATCTTCGCCGTCAGCAATACCCAGATGACGAGCACCGTCGCCGGGAACACGTCGAAGATCCTGTGCGCGAACACCGAGCCGATCAACGTCGCGGTCACGCCCGGCCGCCCCGGGAGGCGCCGGCGCAGCACCGCGACACGGGCGAGCTCGCCGACCCGGCCGGGCAACACTGCGTTCGCAAACAGGCCGACCGAGAACGCGGAGAAGACGAGCGGGAAGCGCGGCCACGGCGGATCGAGCGACTGCTTGATCGTCGTGTCCCACGAGAGGGCGCGGGCCAGCACCGACAACAGGTTGAGCCCGATCGCCGCGATCACCCACCGCCACCGCACGACGGTGAACGCGTCGTGGACCAGGTGCCAGTCCGGCCCGTGGTAGATGAAGAGCAACACTGCAGCGGCGATCAGAGGGATGACGAGCAGAGCGCGCCAGCGGCCGTCGCGCAGCATCAGGCAGCGGCCTCCTCGTAGGTCTCCTCGAGGCGCCGCGCGATGTCGTCCCATGCGTAGTTCGCCAGGGCATGCGCACGCGCGGCCCGTCCCATCTCCACGCGACGCGGCTCGTCCGAGAGCACGTCGATCACCGCGGCCGCCAGAGCGGGGGAATCGCTCGGGGGCACGAGCCGCGCCGCCTCGGGAGTGGCGACGGCCGCGTAGCCGGGGATATCGGAGGCGACCGACGGCGTCGCACAGGCGAAGGCCTCGGCGAGCACCAATCCGAAGCTCTCGCCGCCGAGCGCAGGGGTGACCGACAGCCTCGCCCGCTCGAGCTCATGCGTCCGCACCTCGTTGGGCACGATCCCGAGGACGTCGATGCCGGTCTCGTCGACGCGCAGCCGCGCGTTCAACAGGCGGTACTGCAGTGGATCGGTGCCGATCACCCGCAGGCGGGCGCCGGTGGCGGCATGGATCTCAGGCCACGCACGCAGTAGCGTCGGCAGCCCTTTGCGCTGGTCGTGGCGGCCGATGAAGACGATGGTGTTGTCACGGTCGGCCGGGTCGGCTTCCGACGGGATCAGCACGCCGTTCGGGATCACGCGATAGTCGCCGGGCAGGTAGCGCGCGGCCGACTCGGCCGCCATCGGCGACACGGCCACGCGCGCATCGACACGGTCCATGAGGAACCCCCAGCAACGCATCGCCGGGCGCATCCAGCCGAGGTCGCCGTGCGCGTGATGGGTCACGACGATCGGGCACTGCGCGAACGAGATCGCCGCAACGCAGATCGCGGGAGTCATCGGCTCATGGCAATGGATGAGGTCGAACCGCTCGTGCTCGAGGATCCGGCGGACCCGCGTGATGGCACGGGGCGAGAGCACGATGTTCGTCATCGAGCCGTTCGCCGGCACCACGACCGAGCGGCCGACGGCGATGATCCCGTCCGGCAGCGCTCCGTGCCGGCCGGTGCGCGGATGCAGAAGGCGCGTCAGGACGCCCGCGGGGTCGTTGCCCATCAGGATCGTCACGTCGTGGCCGCGGCGCCGGAGAGCAGCTGCCTGATGTTCGGCATGCTCGACGACTCCGCCCCAGTACGACCACGAGAACGGGACGACGATGCCGATCTTCATCGGTTGCCCGCTCCGGAGCCGGCAGAGCCGGCACCTCCGCTACCGAGCGACTCCGTCAAGCCTACGTCGCTGTCGCCCGCTCCGGTGCGGGCGGCAAACGCATCCCGCAGGCGCTCGACGCCGAGCTCGATCGCCTCGTCGCTGACCGCGAGCGAGAGGCGCGCCCAACCGGCGCCGCTCGGGCCGAAGCCCTCGCCGGGAGCAACGGCCAGGCGGTGCTCTTCGAGCAGCCGTTCGGCGGTGAGCCCCTCGGGCAGCCGGAGCCAGACGAAGAACGTGCCCTCGCAGACGAGGGGCTCCCGAAGCACGGCGGCAATCGCGTCACGGCGGCGCTCGTAGCCCGCGACGCGCTCGGCGACGGAGTCTTGCGGCCCTTCGAACGCGGCGATCGCGGCGCGCTGCAGCGGCTCGAAGATGCCGACGCGATTGTGATCGTTCAGCAGATTGACGCGCTCGACGATCTCGGCGTTCCCAACGACGAAGCCGATGCGCCAGCCCGCCATGCCGTAGGTCTTCGACATCGACCAGAGCTCGACCCCGACCTCCTTGGCGCCGGGAGTCGAGAGAAAGCTCTGCGGACGCCGCCCGTCGAAGACGATGTCGATGTACGCGGCGTCGTGGACCACCGTCCCACCCGTGCGGCCGGCCCAGTGAACGGCAGCGTCGAACGTGCCGGGGGGCGCACAGACGGCGCAGGGGTTGGACGGGTAGTTGAGGTAGAGCGCCGCCGCGTCGGGCGCCTCGTCCAGATCCGGGGACCAGCCGGCGTCAGCCCGGAGCGGGATGGTCTCGAGCTGCGCGCCCGCGAGCGCCGGCCCGGAGGGATAGTCGGGATAGAACGGGTCCGGGAGCAGGATCCGCTCCCCTTCGTCGGCCAGCGCCAGCGCGAGCTCGCTGAGCGCTGTCTTCGTGCCCGGGACGACCGCGATCTCACGCTCGGGATCGAGCTCGACTCCGTACACGTCGCGGTAGCGCCCCGCCAGCGCCTCCTTGGTACGGGCGAAGCCTCGGATCGGGGCGTATCCGTGTACGTCGGGACGCGCAGCGCTCTCCGCCAGCGCCTCGACGACGTGCGGCGGCGGCCCGACTTCGGGATTGCCGCGACCGAGATCGACGAGCGGCGGCCCATCCGCCGCAGCTGCGGCGGCGACACGACCGAGAAGCGCGACGAAGTACTGCTGCGGCAGCCGATCCAAGCGTTTGGGTCTGGCGCGCACCTGGTTGGACTCTAACTAGGCTGACCCTCGTGAATCTCGTCGAGGGGCTCGCAGGCCTGATCGGCCCTCGCACGGCCGGCAGCGACGCCGCGGCGCAGGCGGCCGACCTTGTCGCAGCTGCATTTCGGGAGCTCGGCCTCGACGTTCGATTCCAGGAGTTCCAGCTCCTCGGCTACGACGCCGACGAGCCGCTGCTCGAGGTCGAGGGTGAGCGCTGGCCCGCCGGGCCGTGCATGTACTCACACGACTTCGACGGCGAGGGAACGGTGCACCGAATCGGCACGAGCAACGCGCCGGTCGGCGACGGGCGCCTGCCGAACTTCGCGATCGTCGACGCGTCCGGCCACGAGCGTGCGCGCCTCCTGACGAGCCCGTTCTCCGTCGGGGCGATCCCGTTCATGTCGAGCCACACTCACATCACGACACCGCCGACCGCATTCGTCTCTCGCGCCGATGCCGAGCGGCTGCTGGACGGCATGCGCGTGCGCCTTCGGGTGAGCGGCCGTTTCTTGCCCGGGCGGCTGGAACGCAACGTGATTGCGGACATCCCGGGCCGCCGCGGCGAGCACATCGTCGTCGGCGCCCACTACGACTCGGTATGGCGCGGACCGGGAGCGATCGACAACGCTTCGGGTGTCGAAGGCGTGCGCCGGATCGGTGCGGCACTCGCCGGCCGGGACCTCGAGCGCGGCGTCCGCCTGGTTGCGTTTGCCGCGGAAGAGATCAAGCTCACCGGCTCGCACTACTACCTGGACGAAGCGAAGCTCCGGGGCGAGCTCGAACAGATCGCCGGAATGGTGAACCTCGACTGCATCGCCTTCGGCGAGGAGTTGAACATCCTGGCATCGCCGCAAGGGCTGCTCGACCGTGCTACCGAGACGGCGCGCACGCTCGGCCTGCTCGAAGGGCAGGAGCTCGTAACAGGCCCGGCGACCGGTGGGATCGACTCGCACTGGTTCGTCGAGAACAAGATCCCGGCCGTGACGCTCCTGCGCTTCCCCTACGACGACTATCACCTGCCGACCGATGTCCCCGCGCTCGTCGACGAACACCAGCTCGACGACACGGTGGCGCTCGGGCTCGCGCTCGTCGAGTCCCAGGTGGCCGACCCTGTGATTATCTGAAGCATGTTCGAAGAAGGCCTCGCCGAACTGCACACCCATCTCGGCGGCTCCGTCGCCTCCGACATTCTCTGGAGCCTCGCGCACGAACAGGGAATTGCGCTGCCCACGCGTGACTACTGGGAGTTCGAACGGCTCGTGACCGTCTCCGACCCGCGCGGCGTCCCCGATCTCGACTCGCTCGACCAGATCTACCACCTGACCGAGCTGATCCAGTCGTCGCCGCTGGCGGTCGAACGAAGCGTGCACGCGGCGATCGGAGGCGCCTACCGCTCGCAGCGGATCACCACGCTCGAGCTTCGCTTCAACCCGATGAAACGCAATCGAGGCGGGGAGCGCGACCTCGACCACATCATCCTCGCCGCGATCCGCGGGCTCGATCTCGCGTCGCTCGAGTACTCGCAGGTTCGCGCGGGACTGATCCTGATGATGGACCGAACGTTCACGGCCGACCAGAACATGGTGATCATCGAGAAGGCGATCAAGTACATGCCTCGCGGCGTCGTCGGCGTCGACATCGCCGGCCCCCGCCCGCACGGAGCGCGCTACGACTACACCCAGATCCGGGAGCACGTGGAGCTTGCCCGGGACGCCGGCCTGGGCGTGACGATCCATGTCGGCGAGGAAGGCGGCGAGCACGGCGTGCAGGAGATCGGCGAGGTCGTCGAGTCGCTGCGGCCCGACCGGCTCGGTCACGGCATCCTTGCGGCCCACGAGCCGGCCCTGATGGAGGCGATCCGCGCGGCCGACATCACGCTCGAGATCTGCCCCACCTCCAACCTCCTGACCAAGGCGCTCCGCGATGAGACAGAGGTGCGAGAGACGTTCCGAGCCTTCGTCGAGCACGGCGTGCCTTTCACGATCGCGACCGACGGCCCAGAGATGATGCGGACCCACCTGCGGGACGAGCTCGAGCTGCTGCTGCGGATCGGCGCCCTCGACGAGCCCGAGATTCGGCTCGCCAACGAGCGAGGCCACGACGCCTCGTTCGTCGCCCGTCGCGCTCACGCCGCGGCCTGAGGCCGGTCGAGCCCCGTCCGGCGTCGTTTCCTCGTGCAGCGCTTAGGTTGGAGCGCTACCGTCCTGCCTCGATGGAACTGGGTCTGCGCGGCAGGACGGCGATCGTCTGTGGAGCTTCGTCCGGTCTCGGGCTGGCCTCCGCGGAAGCGCTCGCGGCCGAAGGGGCGAACGTGGCGATGTTCGCGCGCCGCCGAGACATTCTCGAGCGTGACGCCGATCGCATCGGGGCCCTGGCCGTGCGGGGTGACGTGACGAACGCCGCCGACCTCGATCGGCTCGTCACGAAAACCGTAGAGGCCTTCGGGGGGATCGACATCGTCGTGTGGAACTCGGGCGGACCGCCGGCCGGTCCGGCGTCGGAGATCACCGACCTCCAGCTCGAATCCGCGTTCGAGCTCCTGCTGCAGCCCGCCGTGCGGCTCGTGCGACTGGCGCTGCCGCACATCCGAAAGAGCGAGGCCGGCCGTATCGTCTTCATCACCTCGATCACCGTCAAGGAGCCGACGCCGCACCTGGCACTGTCGAACGCGTTTCGGCCGGGCCTCACCGGTTGGGCGAAAACACTCGCCCGGGAGCTCGGGCCGGAGGCGATCACGGTCAACTGCGTCGCGCCTGGACGCATCGACACGCCGCGCATGACCGAGCTCTACGGCCCCGACGGCCCCCCGGCGGAGGAGCTCGCGCAGATCCCGCTCGGCCGCCTTGGCAGCCCGCGCGAATTCGGCGACGTGGTCTGCTTCGTCGCCTCGGCCCGGGCCGCGTACATCACCGGCACAACCGTCCTCGTCGACGGCGGCAACTCCCGCGGGCTCCTATGAAGCGCATCACCCCCGGCCGGCTCCTCCTGTTGGGGGTCGTCCTGTTCGCCGTCGCGCTGACGCTGTACGTCGTCCCGTCGAACCAGTACATCTTCCTGCCCGACAAGGCGCATCCGGTCGCGCCGCTCGTGACGGTGCGCGGCGGTCACGACCCGGCTCAGGGCGGCATCTATTTCGTGGACGTGATCGTGCGCAAGGCGACGATCCTGGAGAAGCTCTTCGGCGGCCTGCACAAGGGCGCCGACCTCTACCCCGCGAGTGCCGTCAACCCTCCCGGCGTGGGCGATTCGCAGCGACGGCGCATCGACCTGCAGGACATGCAGCACTCACAGCAGGTCGCTGCAGCCGTCGCCCTGCGCGCGGCAGGCAAGCACGTCGTGCTGCGCTCGACCGGCGCACTCATCGACGAGGTGGCCGCGGGCGTGCCGGCCGACGGCAAGCTCGAGCCCGACGATGTGATCGTCGCCGTCGACGGCAAACGGGTGCGCGACCGAGGAGATCTGACATCCGTGATGGCGACGCGCAAGATCGGCCAGACGGTCGCCATGACCGTTCGTCGCGGCAAGCAGACACTGGTGGAGCGGATGCGAACCGTGACATCCGGCGGCAAGCCGCAGCGCGCGATCGTCGGCATCGTCGTGGAGAACGCCCTCGACATTCATCTGCCCTTCCCGGTCAGTATCGATGCCGGCGGCGTCGGCGGCCCGTCTGCCGGCCTCGCCTTTGCCCTCGAGGTGCTGCAGCAGCTCGGGCGCAACGTCGTCCACGGCCACAAGATCGCGGCGACCGGCGAGATCTTCCCCGACGGCTCCGTCGGCCCGATCGGCGGCATCAAGCAAAAAACGATCGGGGCGCGCGAGGCGGGTGTGGACGCCTTCCTCGTGCCGGCTGGGGAGAACGCGCGGGATGCCCGCAAGTACGCGGATGGGCTTCGCATCATCCCTGTGGAGAGCTTTCCACAGGCGTTGCGCGCTCTGGCGACACTCCGTTAGCGAAACGGAAATGGAGCGATTTTCGGCCGGTTCGAACTTGCCGGAAAATGCACGTTTTCCATTTAGGCAAGCCCTTTGCGGAGTCGATACCCGGTCGTAGCATGGCGCTCCCCGCCCCCCTCGAATACCCCCCGGAAGGGACCCCGATGACCCGACAGAACGCTCCAACCTGCGACGACTGCTACTTCCGCCGTCACGCGCTCTGCGCGATGGCCCCGGAGCGTCCATGTCCCACGTTCCGCGCGGCGACGCGCACCCTCCAGCCGCCCCGCCAGCCCCGCCTGGTGCCGCTCGGCGGCGTACCCGCAGCAGCCGCGGTGGCCGCCGCCTGGGCGTAGCTCTCAGGCCGTGACGGGGAGGGCCGCGGCGAGGCGGGCGACCCCGTCACGGATCTCGTCCGGCGAGACAAAGCTGAACGCGAGGCGCGCCGTGTCGTGCGCGCCGCCGAAGTCCGTCCCCTTGACGAAGGTCACACCGGCCTCCTCGGCACGCACGAGCAGATCGGATGCATCGACCCCGCCGAGCTCGAGCCAGAGGAAGTAGCCGCCCGCCGGCCGCGTGGTGGTCACCGCGGGCAGGTCGCGGTCGAGCGCCTCGAGCATTGCATCTCGCCGTGCGCCGAGCAGCCCGCGGACGCGCTCGAGGTTCGGCTCGAAGCTCCCGCGCCGCACGAACTCGTTCACGGTCGCCTGGCCGAGCAGCACCGGCGTGATGTAGGTCGCGGTGGCTGCAGCCTCGATCTCGAGCGCGAGCGCCTCCGGGAACACGAACCAACCGACTCGAAGACCAGGCCCGATCGTCTTCGAGAACGACGAGCTGTAGGCGACCTCCCCACCCGAGAGCTCGAAGAGCGACGGAAGCGCCTCGCCCTCGTAGCGCACGAGCCCGTAGGGATCGTCCTCCAGCACGAGCAGGTCGTGCTCCTGTGCGAGCTCGACGATCCGCCGGCGCCGCTCCAGGGTCAGCGTACGGCCGCTCGGGTTCTGAAAGGTCGGGATGAGGTAGAGAAACGCAGGCGCCGGACCTTCGCGAAGCGCCTGCTCGAGGGCGTCCGGGTCGAGCCCTTCGTCGTCGCAGGTGAGCAGCTCGACGTCCGAGCCGAGCTCCCGGAGGATCTTCAGCGGCCGGTCGTAGGTCGGGAGCTCGGCGAGCACGCGCTTGCCCGGAGCGAGGTGCTGGGCGAGGAACACGAACCCCTGCAGCGACCCGTTGGTCAGGAACACGCGCTTCGGATCGACGCCGTGCCGGTCGGCGATCCATTCGCGCAGAGGCGCGTAGCCCGACGACGGTCCGTACGAGAGGATCGTCCGGCCGTCGCGTTCGATGGCGACGCGCGCGCAATCCGCCAGCTCCTCGACCGGCAGGCACTCCGGAGCCGGGACGCCGCGCGCGAATGAGATCATCGCCATCACGCCAGGTTACCGAGCCGGCGTGCGTTCCTACGCTTTAGCCGGCTCTTAGGGATAACGGACACAATGCGGCCATGACGACTCGCGTCCTCGTGGTCGACGACGACCCTGCCGTTCGCTCGGCGATCGCCCGTGCGCTCCGTGTGGACTATGAGGTCGGCGAAGCGGTCGACGGCGCCGACGCGCTCGCACAGCACTCGTCGTCCCCGGCCGACGCGATCGTCCTCGACCTCCTGATGCCCGAGATCGGCGGGCTCGACGTCTGCCGGGCGCTGCGCCACCGAGCCGATCCCGTCCCGATCCTCGTCGTCACGGCGCGGGACGCGGTCGATGATCGGGTGGAGGGTCTCGACGCCGGGGCGGACGACTACCTCGTCAAGCCGTTCGCCGTCGAGGAGCTGCGCGCGCGGGTCCGTGCGCTCCTGCGCCGCACCGGCGCGGGCAACGACGCGGTTCAGTTCGGCGACCTGACGCTCGACGTGACGACGCGCGAGGTGCACCGCGGCGAGCGCCGCCTGCAGCTGACGCGGACCGAGTTCAACCTGCTCGAGCTCTTCATGCGCAACCCGAAGCAGGTCCTGACGCGCTCCCAGATCTACGAACGCGTGTGGGGCTACGACTTCGGCGCCACCTCGAACGCACTCTGGGTCTACATCGGCTACCTGCGCCGCAAGCTCGAAGAGGGCGGCGAGCCGCGCCTGTTGCACACCGTGCGCGGCGTCGGATACGCGCTCCGAGAAGAGCCATGAGCTTCAGACAGCGGTTGATGCTGTACACCGCCGGAGCGATTGCCGTGACCGTCACGGCATCTTCCGTCGCTCTCTGGATCGTGGCGCGCCACGAGTTGCTCGGACAGGTCGACTCGTCCCTGATCGCCCAGGCCCACGACGCCCACCCGTCACCGTTTTCCCGGACCTACACGGAGATCATCGGGCCGAACGGCAGCCGGAGCGGCGTCGCCTTGCCGGTCACGAAGGAAATGACTGCTGTTGCCACCGGCAAGCGCGGTCAGTACTTCACCGAGACGACCATCAAGGGCACGAACGGGCTCAGCTATCACCTCCGCGAGTTCATCGCGCCAATCGAGGGAGGCGGCGCCATCCTCTCGGCGCAGGACCTGGCCCAGACCGATCGGACCCTCTCGCGAATCAAGTTGTGGATCGTCCTCATCGGTGGCGCCGGAATCGCGCTGGCCGCAGCGCTCGCCGCAATCGTTGCGACCGCGGCTCTGAAACCGGTCCGTCGCCTCACGACGGCCGCCGAGAACGTCACTGCGACCGGCGACCTGTCGGAGCGCGTGACGGTCTCCGGGCACGATGAGCTGGGTCGGTTGGGCGCGCGGTTCAACGCCATGCTCGCAGCGCTCGAGGAGTCCGTCGGGCGCCAACGGCGCCTCGTCGCTGATGCGTCGCACGAATTGCGCACGCCACTGACGTCGACCCGGACAAACATCGACCTGCTACGCGAGGGCCGGCTGCCGCCGGACGAGGCGAAGCACGCACTCGACGAGGCGTCCATCGAGCTCGCCGCACTCACGACTCTCGTCTCGGATCTGGTCGAGCTTGCGCGCGGCGAGGAACGCAAGCTGCGCGTCGAGGACGTGCAGCTCGACGATCTCGTGGCCGGAGCCGTTGAACGTGCGAGGTCGCGGGCTCCGGAGGCGACGTTCGTGACGTCGCTGTCACCGACCGTCGTGCGCGCGGATCCGGTCCTGCTCGAGCGCGCCGTGCTGAACCTGCTCGACAACGCCGTCAAGTACAGCCCCGTCGGCGCTCCGATCGAGGTCACGGTCCGCGAAGGCGAGGTCGTCGTCGCCGATCACGGCCCCGGTGTGGCCGAGGAGGACGAAGCGCGGATCTTCGACCGCTTCTATCGCTCCGCAGCGGCCCGCTCGAAGCCGGGAGCCGGCCTCGGGCTTGCGATCGTGCGCGAG
The DNA here is from genome assembly GCA_963806025.1 of uncultured Thermoleophilia bacterium. Classification (GTDB taxonomy): domain Bacteria; phylum Actinomycetota; class Thermoleophilia; order Gaiellales; family Gaiellaceae; genus PALSA-600. Next base: position 256,951 of record CAWDWI010000002.1, read on the forward strand.
GCGGCGCGAGCCCACGGCGGCGACGCGACGGTCGAGAGCTCGGCCAGCGGCGCGAGCTTCCGGCTCAGCCTGCCGGCCACGGTCTAGGCCGCTCCCGGGGCGCCGGAACGCGAGTCTCGCCACCGCGGTTCGAGACCTGTCCGTTCCACCACACCGCCGCGGCCGGCTGCGGGCGGGCAGGTCCAGCGTAGGCAAAACGAGGCCGAACGAGACCTCCACGCGGGACGAAGTTCCACTTTTTCCACGATCGTGTGCGCAGTACGTCTGGGTGGCAGCCACCAGACGTGACTGAGTGGGACACGGCCCCGGCGGAGGGGTGGTGTTACGAGTTCGTGCCTAGTTCTGCGCCGCGGCGACGACGAGCTCCGCCACTTCGGTCGGTGTCGTGCCGACCTTGATCCCGGCCGCCTCGAGTGCGTCCTTCTTCGCGGCCGCGGTGCCCGACGAGCCGGAGATGATCGCGCCCGCGTGGCCCATCGTCTTGCCGGGCGGCGCCGAGAAACCTGCGATGTAGGAGAACACCGGTTTCGACATGTGCTCGGCGACATACCGGGCGGCCTTCTCTTCCTCGTCGCCGCCGATCTCACCGACGAGGACGACGTACTTCGTCTCGGGGTCGGCCTCGAACTTCTCGAGCACGTCGATGAAGCTCGAGCCGACGACCGGATCGCCGCCGATGCCGACGATCGACGAGTTGCCGAGGCCGCGCTGCGCGACCTCGTAGCCGATCTGGTAGGTGAGCGTCCCCGACCGCGAGACGAGCCCGATCGATCCGGCTGCAAACACCTCGGCGGGGATGATCCCTACATTCGCCTTGCCCGGCGAGAGAACCCCCGGACAGTTGGGGCCGATCAGCGTCACGCCCTTCGGGCGGCTGTACGTGTACACACGCAGCATCTCGTGCGCCGGGATGTGCTCGGTGATGCAGATCACGGTGCCGATGCCGGCGTCCACCGCCTCGTAGATCGCGTCGGGCGCGAAGCGCGCGGGCACGAAGATCAGCGAGGTGTTCGCGCCCGCGTCTGCGACTGCGGCCGCGACCGTGTCGAAGACCGGGACGCCATCCACGTCCTGGCCGCCCTTGCCGGGCGTCACCCCGGCGACGAGGTTCGTGCCGTACGCCCGGTTGCGGAGCCCGTGGAACCGGCCTTCGGAGCCGGTCAGGCCCTGGACGACGAGCTTCGTCTCGGTGTCGACGATGATCGCCATCTACGTCTGCGACCTCCGCGCCTTGAGAATCACCTTGACGTCGCTCCACGTCGACCCGTCGTCGGACGACCACGGCGCCAGCAGCTCACGGACGCGCTCGGCGTCCTCGCCGGCGCAGTCGCAGCGCGCCAGCCAGTCGTCGAAGTCGTGCGTCTTCGTGAAGCTCTCGATCCGCTCGATCTCGAAGCCTGCGCTCTCGAGCAGCTCGCGCCACTCCTCCTCGGAGTAGCTGCGAACGTGCGTCGGATCGCGAAGCTTCTCGGCCGCCTCGACCTCCTCGGCGGTGTACTGCGTGTCCTCGATCACGATCGTCCTGCCCGCGATCCGGCCCATCTCTCCGACGGCCCGGCCGATGTCCTCGAAGTGGTGCGGCGCGATCCGTGACACGACGACGTCGAAGGAGCCGTCCGCGAACGGAAGATCCTCCGCCCGGCAGACGACGTCGGGCTGCATTCCCGGCGCGGCGTCCGTCGTCACCACCTCGGCTCCGAGCGCGCGCAGCCGGCGCGCGACGTGACCTCCCCCGGTGGCGACGTCGAGCACCTTCACACCCTCGTGCGGATTGCACATCTCGACAACGATGTCGAGATCGGCGTCGGTCGCATGCGTCACCGACGAGCGGTACGCCGCGGCGCGGTCGTTCCAGGGATCGCTCATGCCGCCTTCCTCGCACGAAGGATGATCATCGGCGAGGTCCACGTGCGGCCGTCCGGCGAGCTCAGCGGTGCGAGCAGCTTGCGGGCCTCCCCGGCGTCGGCGTCGGGCGTCCGTGTGCGCGCGAACCAGCTCTCGAACTCGAGCTCCATGTCGAACTGCTCGACCTGCTCGACCTCGAGCCCCACCCCGGCCAGCAGCTCACGCCAGGCGTCCTCGGACAGAGAACGGCCGTGACTCGGATCGCGCAACCGCTCGGCCTGTTCGGTCTGCTCGTCCGTGTAACGGTGGTCCTCGATCACCACCAGGCCGTTCGTGACGCGCGCGAACTCCCGGACTGCGTCGGCGACCGAGGTGAAGTGGTGCGCCGCCAGCCGGTTGACGACGACGTCGAACGACCCGTCGCCGAACGGCAGGCTCTCGGCCGAGGCAATCACATCGGGCTGCATGGCCGCCGACGGATCCACGGTGACGACCTCCGCCCCCGCCTCCCGCAGCCGCCGCGCCACATGGCCTCCGCCTGTGGCGACGTCGACGACCCGGAGCCCGGGGCGAGGACCACACCATTCGATCACGAGGTCGAGATCGCGTCCCGCTGCATGAACAGGCGACGTGCGATAGGCCTCAGCGCGCTCTGACCACACATTCGTCATGCAGCGAGCTCCACGGCCTTCTTCGCCGCTTCGAGCATCGTGGGCGAGACGTGCAGGTTCGGGGGCGCTGCGTCGGCCAGGATCTTCCGCCCTTCCTCCGCATTGGTGCCGTCCAGGCGGACGACGATCGGAAGCTCGATCTTCATGCGGTCGAGCGCCTCGAGGATGCCGCGCGCGACCTCGTCGCAGCGCGTGATCCCACCGAAGATGTTGAAGAAGACGGACTTCACCTGGGGGTCACGGGTGATCACCTCGAGCGCGTCGACGACACCCTCCGCGTTCCCGCCGCCACCGAGGTCGCAGAAGTTCGCCGGCTTGCCGCCGGCCACGACGACGACGTCTACCGTCGACATCGAAAGGCCCGCTCCGTTGCCGAGGATCCCGACCGTGCCGTCGAGCTTCACGTACGTGACGCCTTTCTCGCGTGCAAAGGCCTCGAACGGATCGGCGGCTCCCAGATCGCGGAACTCGGCGATGTCGGGATGCCGATAGAGCGCGCTGTCGTCGACCGTGAACTTGGAGTCGAGGGCCTTCACGACGCCGTCGGGAGTGACGATCAGCGGATTGATCTCCGTGAGCATCGCGTCGCACTCGACAAAGCAGCGATAGAGCTTCCCGATGATGTCCGCGAGCTGCTTCTGCTCGTTCGGATCCTCGACACCTGCTCCGTACACGAGCCGGCGAGCGATCCAGGGCTGGTAGCCCTCGAGTGCGTCGACGTGGAGACGCACGAGCGCGTCGGGGTCGTTCGCGGCGACGTCCTCGATCTCGACACCGCCCTGCGTGGTGAACATGAAGAGCGGCTGCTTCGCACCACGGTCGAACGTGATCGAGAGGTAGTACTCCTTCGCGATGTCGGAGGCCTGCTCGATCCAGAGCTTCTCGACGACATGGCCGCGGATGTCGAGACCGATGATGTCCTTTGCCTTCTGCTCGGCGTCGGCCGGATCCTCGGCGAGTTTGACTCCGCCCGCTTTCCCGCGGCCGCCCGTCAGCACCTGGGCCTTGACGACGACCTGCGTCCCGAGCTCCTCGGCGGCCGCGCGCGCTTCGGCGGGCGTCACCGCAAGGCGTCCCTCGGAGACCGGAATGCCGAACCTCTTGAAGAGCTGCTTGCCCTGATACTCGAGAAGGTCCATCGGTCGGCCAATCTAGCCGCGCCGCTAACCTCGCTGCCGGTGGAAGCGATCGTCGTGCAGGCACTCCGCAAGCGCTACGGCGAGGTTCAGGCGCTCGACGGCGTCTCGTTCAACGTTCGCGAAGGGGAGGTCTTCGGCCTGCTCGGGCCGAACGGCGCCGGCAAATCGACCACCGTCCGCGTGCTCGTGACGCTCACCCACGCCGACGAGGGCACCGCCACGGTCGCGGGTCACGACGTCCGCCGTGAGCCGAACGCGGTCCGTCGCTCGATCGGCTACGTGCCGCAGGACTCGGGCGTCGACCAGTACGGCACCGGCCGGGAGAACCTGATGCTTCAGGGACGGGTCCAGGGCATGAGCGGCCGGGCTCTGCACCGCCGCACCGACGAACTGCTGCAGCTCGTCGGGATCTCCGAAGCGGCCGACCGGGTCGTCAAGACGTATTCGGGTGGGATGCGGCGCAGGCTCGACATCGCGCTGGGTCTCGTTCACCGCCCGCGAGTCCTGTTCCTCGACGAGCCGACCACCGGCCTCGACCCGGAGGCTCGCGCCGGAATGTGGGCCGAAGTCTCACGCCTCGCTGAGGCCGAGTCGCTGACGATCCTGCTGACGACCCACTATCTGGAGGAGGCCGACCAGCTGGCCGACCGTCTCGCGATCGTCTCCCAGGGAAAGATCGTCGTCGAGGGAACGCCGGCCGAGCTGAAGGCGAACCTCCGCGGCGACGCGGTCCAGGTCGAGCTCGCGAACGGGCAGCTCGCGGAGGCCCAGCGACTCATCGCCGCGACGGGCGCGGAGCCGGAGGCTGTGCTCGGAGACCGCACCGTCGTCGTGCGCGTCCCGGACGGTGGCGCTGCCCTTCCCGGGATCCTCGGCGCGCTCGATTCGGCCGGGATCGCCGTTGCAAGCGTCGCGGTTTCGCGGCCGTCGCTCGACGACGTCTACCTCTCGTTCACCGGCAGGGACTTCAACTCGGAGGATCGTGGCGAGTGAAGACACTGACCGACACGTGGTTCATGACGGTGCGCCAGGCGCGCAACCTGATGCGCGAGCCGATCTGGATCGTGCTGCTCCTGGTGCAGCCGATGGTCTGGCTCGTCCTCTACGGTCAGCTCTTCCACAACGTCACCCGCCTCGGCGGGTTCGGCACGACGTCGTACATCACCTTTCTCGCTCCCGCGATCGTCGTCATGAACGCGTTCTTCGGAGCAACCTGGAGCGGCATGTCGATGATCGCCGATCTCGACCACAAAGTGGTCGAGCGGTTTCTCGCAACGCCCGCGTCGCGCTTCTCACTCGTCCTCTCGCAGATCGTGCGCTCCGCACTGACGGCCGCGATCCAGGCGGTGATCATCCTGCTCGTCGCAACCGCACTCGGCGTGCGCATCCACACGGGCGCGCTCGGCTGGCTCGTGATCATCCTGGCGGCGATCCTCGTGAACAGCGCGTTCGCGGGCATCTCGCAGGCGATCGCGCTCCTGACCCGCCGGGAGGCGACCATGATCGCCGTGGCGAACTTCATCGGGCTGCCGCTGCTCTTCCTCTCGACGACGATGATCGCGCGTTCCCAGATGCCGGCCTGGATGCAGTCGACGGCGAGCTTCAACCCGGTCGACTGGGGCGTGAAGGCGGCGCGCGAGGTCGTACTGCCGGACACCGACTGGAGCGTGGTCGGGTGGCACCTGCTGCTCCTGCTCGCGCTGACCGCCCTCACGGCCGCGTGGGCGACGCGCACCTTCCGCGCGTATCAGCGGAGCCTGTAGGCAGCGCGCCGGCCCGAAGGCCGGCGCTCAACAAGGTGTCTGACACCTGCCGGTGTCAGACACCGCGGTCAGACCCGATTCTCGCCCGCGGCCTCGATCGTGCAGATCGCCTGCCCGGTCGTGACCGGCTGGCCCACCGCGATCGACACGTCGCTGACGATCCCCGAGCGGTGTGCGGTCACCTCGTTCTCCATCTTCATCGCCTCGACGATGCAGATCACCTGACCTGCTTCGACGGCGTCGCCGTCTGCCACTCTCACCTGCAGGACGGTTCCCTGCATCGGGCTCACGACCCGGTCGGAGGCTCCGCCGGCTCCCCGAAAGGCTGCACGTTCCCGCCGGCGGCGTGCGAGCTCGCGGTACGGCGGTTCGGGCACGCGCACCTTCACCTCGACCCGGCGGCCGTCGACCTCGGCGAAAACGGTCCGCTCGAGCGTGGGGCCACCGACGGCCGCAGCTGCGCGCACAGGTTCGCCGGCCAGCTCCTCGGCCCGCGCCGCGAGCTCCTCGGACTCGACGATCCCGTGACAGGTCTCGCCGGCCCGGAAGCACGGGTGGGAGAGCAGCGCCTGGTGGAAACCGATCAGTGTCCTCACCCCGCCGATCTGGAACTCGCCGAGCGCGCGCAGCATTCGTCCGATCGCGTCCTCGCGATCTGCGCCGCGCACGATCAGCTTCGCGATCATCGGATCGTAGAGCGGTGAGATCTCCGAGCCCTCGGTGACGCCCGAGTCGACGCGCACCCCGGGACCGCCCGGCTCGCGATACACGGTGATCGTTCCCGGGGAGGGCAGAAAGCCGTTGGCGACGTCCTCGGCGTTGATCCGGCACTCGATCGCGTGACCCTGCAGACGGATGTCGTCCTGCGTGAACTCGAGCCGCTCACCGGCGGCGATCTGCACCTGGGCGCGCACGAGGTCGACCCCCGCCACGACCTCGGTGATCGTGTGCTCCACCTGGATGCGTGTGTTCATCTCCATGAAGTAGTAGGAGCCGTCGGGCGCGAGCAGGCCCTCGATCGTCCCGGCGGAGCGATACCCGGCGGCGCGTGCGGCGTCGACCGCGATCTGGCCGATCCGGCTCCGCAGCTCCGCCCCCACAGCCGGCGACGGCGTCTCCTCGACGAGCTTCTGATGACGCCGCTGGATCGTGCAGTCCCGCTCGCCGAGGTGGATGACGTTGCCGTGCGCGTCGGCGAGCACCTGCACCTCGACGTGCCGCGGGTCCTCGAGGTACCGCTCGACGTAGACCGACGGGTCGGCGAAATACGACCGGCCCTCGCGCTGGGCGGACTCGAATGCCTCCACCGCCTCGTCGGCGGACCGCACGACCTTCATCCCCTTGCCGCCACCTCCTGCGGCTGCCTTGATGATCAGCGGATAACCAATTTGCTCGCCGAGCGCGGCCACCTCGTCTGCCGACCCGACGGGCTCGGTCGTGCCGGGAATGATCGGGACGCCGGCCTCCTGCATCGCGAGGCGCGCCCGCGTCTTCGATCCCATCAGCTCGATCGCAGCCGGCGGCGGGCCGATCCAGACGAGCCCCGCTTTCTCCACGGCACGGGCGAACGCGGCGTTCTCGGCGAGGAATCCGTACCCCGGATGAACCGCCTCGGCACCCGAGCGCGCGGCGGCATCGAGCAGCTTCTCGGTGACCAGATAGGTCTCGGCGGAGGTGTTGCCGTCGAGGGCCAGCGCCTCGTCGGCGTACAGCGCATGTGGTGCCAGCCGGTCGGCGTCGGAATAGACCGCTACCGAGGCGATCTCCATGTCGCGAAGCGTTCTGAAGATGCGAAGAGCGATCTCTCCACGATTGGCGACCAGGACTTTGGCGAACACACTCCGTATTCTCCTCGGGAATGAGCTTCGCGGATCAGTTGACCGTCGCACGGGCGATCGCGGTGCCGATCGTCGTGGCGCTGTTCGCGATCCCCTTCCAGGGCCACGACTACTGGGCGACGGCTGTGTTCATCGCCGCGATGGCGACCGATTGGTTCGACGGGCGGATCGCAAGACGGAGCGGACGCACATCGTCGCTCGGGTCGCTGCTCGACCCCGTGGCCGACAAGCTGCTCGTGATGACGACGCTGATCGTGCTGATCGACCAGGGCGTCTTTCCCGCGTGGATGGTTGCCGCGATCGTGGCGCGCGAGCTCCTGGTCACCGGCCTGCGCCAGGCCGCGATCGAGCGCGGAGTCGTGATCGCCGCCCGCGACCTCGGCAAGTTGAAGACCTGGGCCCAGGCGATCGCTGCCGCCGTCGGCGGCCTCGTCGCAGCCGGCGTCTGGGGAACGCGCGTGTCCTGGTGGGCGCTGCTCGTGGCGCTCGTGCTGACCTGGGTCTCCGGGCTCGACTACGCCCGCGCGGCACCGAGGGTGCTCCGTGGACGGCCGGCCGCAACGCCGTAGGCGCTACGGCTCGAGCGACTCGTCGAGCCCGGCCTGCCACCACGGGCTCGGCCCGGGAGCCGGGTCGGCGAGCGCGGCCACGATCACGGCAGCGACCTGCTCGGGCTGGTCGGGCGTGAGCTCGATGTCGATCCCGGTCACCGGCCGAACCAGCGCGTGCGGCGAGTGGAGCCGAAGTCACGTTTCTCCTCGACGAGCGCGATCGACGGCTCGCGGAACGTCCCCGTCGGCTTGGGGCCGGAGAGGAAGTCGACGTCCACGCGGCCGATCCGTCCGGCCCCGAATTCGATGTAGCACGAGCCCTGTCCGGCGTAGGCGGCAGGCTGCTCGTCGCCGCGGATGGTCGCGATCAGAGAGGCGGCGACGACCCGTGCGGCACCCTCGGCGAAGACACCCGCCTTCGGAACGCCGACCGTCGCCACGTCTCCGATCGCGTAAACGCCGGGGAACCGGGATTCGAGCGTCTGCGAGCTGACGGGCACGTAGCCGTCCTCCGCCAGGCCGCTCGCGAGCACGACATCGGGCGCGCGATGCTTGGGGACGCCGAGGAAGAGGTCGAAGGGCAGTTCGCTCCCGTCGTCGAGCAGGGCCACGCCGCGCCCGCCGTCGAGCGAGGCCACGCGGCGGCCGGAGACGAACTCGATCCCGCGCTCGGCGAAGGCGGCGACCAGCGCAGCCGATGTGTCCGGCGAAGGCGGCACAGGCGTACCGAACGGGATGACGAACGAGATCTCACAGTCGTTGCGAACACCGCGCGCCGACAGATAGTCGTGCAGGAGCAGCGCGGCCTCGCTCGGAGCGGGTGGGCACTTGAACGGCGCTCCGCACACACCGATCACCGCCCGGCCCCGAGTGAATGCGGGCAGCAGTTCCGCCAGGCGCTCGGCGCCGGCAACCGAGTAGAACTCGTTGCCCGCCTCGGCGAGACCAGGTGTGGCGTCCAGGTCGTAGTCGGCACCCAGCGCCACGACGAGAACATCGCCGTCGTAACTGCCCGCACTCGTCGTCACGCGGCGGGCTTCCGGATCGATCGCCGTGACCGTCTCGCGCAGGAAGCGGACGCCCGGCTTCACGATCTCGGCGTACGGAAGACGGACCGCATCGAGCGTCGTCCGACCGAACATGACGTCGAGTTTCGAGTACCCGAACACGAACGCGTCGCTCTTGTCGATCAGAGTGACCTCAACGTCGCCGCCCAGTGCCTCCGACAGCATCGTCGCCAGCTCGAGGCCGCCGAAACCGGCGCCGAGGATCACAACCTTCGACATCGCCATCTACAGCGGGATATTGCCGTGCTTGCGCGGCGGGCGCGCCTCGCGCTTGGTGATCGCGGTTCGAAGCGCGTCGATGAGCACCGGCCGCGTGCGTCGCGGCTCGATCACCTCGTCGACGTAACCGCGCTCTGCCGCGCTGTAGGGGTTGGCGAACCGCTCCTTGTACTCGGCGATCAACTCGGCCCGCCGGGCATCGGGGTCGTCCGCCTCGGCCAGCTCGTGCCGGAAGATGATGTTCACGGCGCCTTCCGGCCCCATCACGGCCACCTCGGCGCTCGGCCACGCGAAGTTGAAGTCGGCGCGGACATGCTTCGAGCTCATGACGTCGTAGGCGCCTCCGTACGCCTTGCGCGTGATCACGGTCAGCTTGGGCACGGTCGCCTCGCAGTAGGCATACAGGAGCTTGGCGCCGTGGCGGATGATCCCGCCCCACTCCTGCGCCGTTCCGGGCAGGAAGCCCGGCACGTCGACGAACGTGACGAGCGGGATGTTGAACGCGTCGCAGGTACGGACGAAGCGCGCCGCCTTCTCCGAGGAGTTGATGTCGAGCACGCCGGCGAGCGCCTTCGGCTGGTTCCCGACAATGCCGACGCTCTGCCCGCCGAGGCGCGCAAAGCCGCAGACGATGTTCTCGGCATACAGCGGCTGGATCTCGAGGAACTCGCCGTCGTCGACGACCGCCGAGATCACGCGTTTGATGTCGTACGGCTTGGTCGGCTCGTCGGGGATGAGGAGGTCGAGCTCCGGCGCCTCCCGGTCGATCGGATCGGTCGGCTCGTCGAAGGGCGCGGGATGCGCGTTCGACTGCGGCAGGAAGCTGAGCAGATACCGCGCGTCCTCGAGCGCGGAGGCCTCGTCGGGCGCAATCAGATGGGCAACGCCGGACTTCGACGCGTGCGTGACGGCACCGCCGAGCTCCTCGAAGGTCACCTCTTCACCCGTGACGGTCTTCACGACGTCGGGGCCGGTGATGAACATGTACGACGACCCTTCGACCATCAGCACGAAGTCGGTCATCGCCGGGGAGTAGACCGCGCCGCCGGCGCAGGGGCCCATCACGAGGGAGATCTGGGGGATCACGCCCGAGCTCTGGACGTTACGCCAGAAGATCTCTGCGTAGCCGGCCAGCGACACGACGCCCTCCTGGATGCGCGCACCACCCGAGTCGTTGATCCCGATCAGCGGGCAGCCGTACTTGGCCGCCATGTCCATCACCTTGCAGATCTTCTCGGCGAACACCTCGCTCAGCGAGCCGCCGAACACGGTGAAGTCCTGGCTGAAGACGAACACGCGGCGTCCGAAGATCGTTCCGTAACCCGTGACGACCGCGTCGCCGTACGGGCGGCGCTCGAGCATCCCGAAGTTCGGCTCGCGATGGCGGACGAACCGGTCGAGCTCGACGAACGACCCAGGATCGCAGAGTTGCTCAGCTCGTTCGCGTGCGAGCAGCTTGCCCTCGGCTCGCTGCTTTTCGACCGACTTCGGCGACCCGGAGTGGCGCGCCTCGTCGCGGAGCTCCGCCAGCCATTGCAGCTTCTCCGCAGTCGACTCGTGCCCGCGCTTCTCCGTCTGCGCCATCGGGGCCAGCGTATAGCGCGGCGGCGCGTAGAGTCACTCGCATGGAGCCGATCGACCGCGCCACGGTCTGGCCGTACGACGAGCACGGCGACCCGGGCGAATTCGTCTACCAGCGCTACGCGCATCCGACCGGCGCCGCGGCCGAGCGTGCCCTCGGTCGCCTCGAGGGCGGTCGCGCACTGCTATATGCGTCCGGCACGTCGGCCGTCACAGCGTGCGTCTTCGCCTTCTGCCGCCCGGGCATGACGGTTGCGCTCGCCGAGGGCTCCTACTTCGGCACAGGGGTGACGCTGGCCCAGTTCGAGCCGTGGGGGCTCGAGGTCGTCGAGTTCGACCAGACCGGGGCGCCGCCCGCGGGCGCAGACGTGCTCTGGCTGGAAGCGCCTGCGAATCCGCTGCTCACGCTGCCCGACTGGGAGGCGGTTCGCGCGCACCCGGCCCTCGTGGTCTGCGACGCGACGATCGCGACACCGGTCTTCCTGCACGCGCTCGACCACGGAGCCGACATTGCTCTCCACTCCGCGACGAAGTACCTGACCGGGCACAGCAACGCGATGCTCGGCGCCACCGTGACCCGGAAACCGGAGCAGGCCCAGGCGCTCTACGACGTGCGGCTGCGGCTCGGCCTCGCAGCCTCGCCGGACTCCGCCGCCGCACTGCTGCAAGGGCTGGAGACGCTCGAGCTGCGCGTCCACCGCCAGACCGAGACCGCGCGCGTCGTGGCGACCCGTCTCGAGGCGCACCCGGCAGTGCTCCGCGTTCGCTACCCGGGCTTCGGTGGTCTCGTCGTCTTCGACGTGGCGGACGACGATGCGCGGGAGATCGAGACGGCGACGACCCTGATCGCCAACCAGACGTCGCTTGGCGGCGTCGTGTCGTCGATGGAGAGCCGCTGGCGGTGGGAAGGCGACCGGATCCCACGCGGCCTGCTGCGCCTGTCGGTCGGGCTCGAGGACGTGGAGGACGTCTGGTCCGACCTCGTCGCGGCGCTCGATCGAGCTTCTGTCAGCTGACACGCAGAAACGGGGCGCAGGCGGGCTTCGTGCGTGCTCGAGCGGTGCCGGCCCCCTTGACGGCGCCGACCGGATGACGGACAACCCGCCTCATGGATGCGCTTCGCGGACTTGCTGGTCGCCGACGACGAGGAGCGCCGCGCCATCGAGCGTCAGCTGCACGACGGCGTCCAGCAGCAACTCGTCGCCGTCGCGGTCAACCTCCAGATCGCACGCGGCCTCGTCGAGATCGGATCCGCACGGAGCCGGCCGCGCTCCTCGACGACGTGCGGGCCGTCGTGGCAGAAGCGCTCGACGAGCTCCGCGGGTTGGCCCAACGCATCCATCCGTCGCTGCTCGACACGCAAGGGCTGATCGCGGCACTGCGCACGGCCGCCGCCAACCGCGCCGATCCCGACTCGGGTCGACGGAATCGTCGAGGGAGCCGATGTCCCTCGACGCGGCGACGACGATCTACCGCTGCTGCGTCGCGACGCTCGCGGCCGCCCAGGGCGAGACGGCCCGTGCGACGATCGCCGTCCAGAGCCCACGACGGCGTCGGTCGAATTCGAGATCACGCTCGACCGGAGCGAGCGTCGATGGAGTCGACGCTCGGACGCCTGACAGCGCGCGTGGGTACTGGGCGGGTCTCTCGAGGTCACTCCGGACCGCGTCGCCGGGCGCCTGCCCCTCACCTCATGAGCCACCCTCGGCGAGATACAGGATGACGGCCTTCACACGCTTGTGGATCGAGGTTTCCCAGCCGAGCCCCAGCTTGAGGAAGATCGAGTGAATCACCTTCTCGACCGAGCGCTCGGTAAGGAAGAGCGCCGCTGCGATCGCAGCGTTGTTCTTGCCGGAGGCCATCTCGCGCAACACATCGTGTTCGCGCGGCGTCAGATCGTTGAGCGGCGACTTCTCGGCGCGCGCGTTCTCGGCCACCAGTGCTTCGACGACCTTCGGATCGACCACCGAGCCACCGTCGGCGACCGCTCGAATTGCCGCCACGAGCTGCTCGAGATCGGCGACGCGCTCCTTCAGCAGGTACGCACGGCCCGCCGTCCCGCGTTCCAGCAGTGCCAGCGCGTAGCGGGGCTCGGCGTACTGGCTGAGAACAACGACGCCGATCTTCGGCTGCGACTCGCGCAGTTCGCTCGGCCGCACGGATGCCCTCATCGGTGCCGGTCGGCGGCATCCGGATGTCGGTGACGACGACATCGGGCAGCTCGGCGTCGACGGCGGCGAGCAGCGAGTCGAGGTCGCCGCACGCCGCGACGACGTCGACGTCCGGGCTCGTCTCGAGCAGGCGCCGTGTGCCCTCGCGCACGAGATAGTGGTCTTCGGCGAGCACGACGCGGAGCGGCATCCAGCAAGCTTAGGACGACTCGGGCGATGACGGCGCCCGTCGTCCTGATCGTGGATGACAACGATCTGAACCGGAAGCTCGCCCGTGACGTGCTCCGCGCGTCCGCACTCGACACCTTGGAGGCCGCTAGCGGCGAGGAGGCGATCGCAACTGGCCCGTGCGCGGCTCCCGGAGGTGATCCTGATGGACATCCGCCTGCCCGACCTGGACGGCACGGAAGCATTGCGGCGCCTAAAAGCCCACCCGGATACCGCGTGCATCCCGGTCGTCGCTGTGACCGCGCTCGCCGGCGCGCGCACAGCGCTCCTCGCGGCGGGCTTCGCCGGATACATCGAGAAGCCGATCGACGCCGTTGCCTTCCCGCGGCAGGTGCGCGGCGTTCATCGAGCGCCAGGGTGGCTGGCACCCCTGACGCACGGGAGGGAAGCACCCTGGACGGCCCTCGTCACGGCTGACACGATCGAGGCAATCCGGCGATCGAAGGAGGCGAACGAAATGAGGAAGCTCGTGTACCTGGCTGCATTCGTAGCGCTCGCGGTGGCGCTCCAGACGCGCGGAGGAGGCTCCGCCACCGCGTCGACGGCGGATTCGGCGACTCAGCGGGAGGCCGACCTGTACCAGATCGACCAGATCGAGGTGAAGTTCCACCGGGCAACATCGCGCCACGACATCAATCTCATGATGTCGATCTGGGCGCCGGGCGCCGTCTTCAACATCGATCAGCAGACACTGACCGGCAAGACGCAGATCCGACACTGGTTCCTGACGGAGAACAAGGCATTCATGCCGGCCCACCATTGGGAGTCCGACACCCCGTCGTACAAGATCAAGATCGACCTGAACGGCGACAAGGCGACGATGTACTTCGAATGCCACTACATCGACCCTAAGACGGGAATGGTCGTCGCGGCGGCCGGCGTCACCCACACACTGCAGAAGCTCAACGGGCAGTGGCTGATCACGAACTCGGCCGGGTCGACCGCGACGCTGAGCCCGTAACCTCGTCGTGGCTGCGCAGCCCGACGTGGTCGCAGCGCCGTCCGCCCTGCGAAGGTGGGCGGCGCTCGCCAGGGTGAAGGGTCGGTTTGCGGGCGTAGTCGCCCGTGCGCCGGCGAAGGTCCGAACGAAGCTGCTGATTGCGTTCCTGGCGATCGCCGCCCTGCTCGTGCTCGTGAGCGCCCTCGGCCTCCAGGTGCTCGGGCAATCGAATGCGCGGGTCGAGCGGCTCGGCGCCCTGCAGCTCCGCTCGTCCCAGTACCAAGCACTCGCCGCGACAGCTCTCGACCTCCAGGAGGTGCTCACCGTACGGCAGGCCGGGACGCCGACGTTGACGCCCTACACCGGCGGGAAGGCGCTGCTGGGCGGCCGGCAGTGGCTGCTCGCCGACCGCCAGGTGGCCAATGTGCTCTCCCAGATCGAAGTCGCGGGGAACGAGAAGCAATTCGAGTTCGTCCCGCCACCCGCGGAGGAACGCGTGCTGCGCCAGATCCATGCCGACTACCGGACGGTTCTGCGAGCGGTCGACCGGATCATCGTGCTCGACGGACAGGGAGTGGCGGGGAACAAGGCCGCGCTGCCGTACGTGCGGTCGGCGCGCACGACCGGCGACCAACTGTGGATCTCGGCCACAAATCTCGCCTACCGGACGAGCGCGGAGACGCAGGCGCTCGTCAAGACGAATCGCAGCGCCTACATCCGGTCGCGAGATCTTCTGGTCGCCGTGAGCGCGGCGAGCGTCGCGCTCGCGCTCGCGCTCGGCCTCGTTCTCTCCTGGTCGTTGATCGACCCGATCCAGCGAACCGAGACGCGGCTCTCACAGATCGCGGCCGGCGACTTCTCGGGACGACTCGATGTGCAGAACCGAGACGAACTCGGTTCGCTCGCCACAAATGTGAACCGGATGAACGACGAGCTGCGGCGGTTGTACGGCGAACTGGAGACGGCGAGCAAGCACAAGAGCGAGTTCCTCGCCAACATGTCGCACGAACTGCGGACGCCGCTGAACGCGATCATCGGCTTTTCGCAAGTGCTGCGCCAGCAGCTCTTCGGCGAGGTCAACGAGAAGCAGGCGGAGTACCTCGACGACATCCTCTCGTCGGGCAACCACCTCCTGTCGCTGATCAACGACGTGCTCGACCTGTCGAAGGTCGAGGCCGGCCAGGTCGAGCTCGAGATCGACGACTTTTCGCTGCGCGAGGCACTCGAGCGCGGCCTCGTGATGGTGCGCGAGCGGGCGAGCAAGAACAGCCTGCGACTCTCGCTCGAGCTCGCACCGGACGTGGACATCGTTCGCGGGGATGAGCGGCGCCTGCAGCAGGTTGTCTTCAACCTTCTCTCGAACGCCGTCAAGTTCACTCCGGCCGGTGGCAGCGTCGCGGTGGCGACCGCACGCCTCGACGGCGAGGTGAAAGTGTCGGTGACCGACACCGGCCCGGGTATCGCGCCGGACGACCGGGAGCGGATCTTCGAGGAGTTCCAGCAGACCGACGTGGGCGTTGGCCAGCGCGAAGGAACCGGCCTCGGTCTGGCTCTCTCGAAGAGCCTGGTGGAACTGCACGGCGGACGGATCTGGGTCGAGAGCGAGGCCGGGCGCGGCAGCCGCTTCGTGTTCACGATGCCGCTCGCGAAGGCCTGACGATGAGCGGCCGCGAGATCCTCGTCGTCGAGGACAACGAGAAGAACATGAAGCTCTTTCGCGACGTACTGCAGGCGACCGGCTACGCCACGCTCGAGGCGGGCACCGGCGAAGACGCCGTCGAGCTCGCCTTGCTCGCACTCGCCGGCGCTGGTGCTGATGGACGTGCACCTCCCCGGGATCGACGGCATCGAAGCACTCGCGCTATTGCGAGGAGACGAGCGAACGGCGTCGATCCCCGTGCTCGCCCTGACGGCCCAGGCGATGCAGGGCGACCGCGAGCGGTTCCTATCGGCCGGTTTCGACGACTACATCTCGAAGCCGATCGACGTCACCGGCTTCCTCCGCACGATCGGGGAGCACTACCCCTCGTGACCGAGCAGCCGGCCAAGATCCTCGTCGTCGACGACGTGCCCGAGAACGTCCGCCTGCTCGAGGCCGTGCTCACGCCGCGCGGTTACGACGTGCTCACCGCAAGCGACGGCATCACGGCGCTCGAGGTCGTCGAATCGGATCAGCCCGACCTGATCCTGCTCGACGTGATGATGCCGGGCCTCGACGGCTATGCGGTCTGCGCCCGGCTTCGCGCAGGTGAGGAGACCGCAGTGCTGCCGGTGATCATGGTGACGTCGAGCGTCGGCCAGGAGAAGACCAGGGCGATCCAAGCCGGCGCCGACGACTTCATCCCGAAACCGTTCAACCATGACGAGCTCCTCACGCGGGTGCGATCGCTGCTCCGGATCAAGCGCTACCACGACACGATCAAGGCGCAGGCCGCAGAGCTCGCCGAGCTGAACCGCACCCTCGAGGATCGTGTCCAGGCCCAGGTCGCCGAGCTCGAGCGACTGCGAGGATTGCGGCGGTTCCTCTCACCCCAGCTCGCGGATGCCATCGTCTCCTCCGGTGACGAGACGATCCTCGACAGTCATCGCAGGCAGGTGGCCATCTGCTTCGCCGACCTCCGCGGGTGGACGAGGTTCGTCGACGCCGTCGAGCCGGAGGAGCTGATGCGTGTCCTGCGCGAGTTCCACGACGTCGTCGGCCGCCTCGTGAAGCAGTTCGACGCAACGGTCGGCTTTCTCGAAGGCGACGGCGTCCAGCTCTTCTTCAACGACCCGATCGAGATCCCCGACGCGCCACTGAGGGCGGTTCGCCTCGGTTGCGCCCTGCGGGCCGAGATTGCCGGTCTGACGCGACTCTGGCGAAAGCGCGGCTACGAGCTCGGGCTCGGCGTCGGCATCGCGCTCGGCTTCGCGACCTGTGGCGAGGTCGGCTTCGAGGGGAGGTCCGACTACGCCGCGATCGGCTCGGTGACCAACCTGGCCTCTCGTCTGGCCGACGAGGCAGCCGGCGGGCAGATCCTGATCGCGCAACGGCTCTACGCGGAGGTCGAGGACCGGGTCAAGGTGGAGCCGGCAGGCGAGTTCACGTTGCAGGGCTTCGCGCATCCGGTCGCCGCCTTCAGCGTCCTGACCGTGTCGGAATGACGGGAGAGCCGGAGGTGGGACTCGAACCCACGACATCCTCTTTACAAGAGAGGTGCTCTGCCAGCTGAGCTACTCCGGCGCAGCCGACATGGTACGCGGTGCTACTGCAGGACCTGGCGACCCTCTTGGTGCATGAGGATCTTGCGCTTCACGCGCTGCAGGGCGTTGTCGATCGTCTTCGTGTCGCAGCCGAGCCCCTCCGCCATCTGCTCGTACGACGCGCCCTCGAGGTAGAGGCGAAGCGCATCGGACTCGAGCGGCGAGAGTGTCGTCGACAGGCAGCCGACGAGCGACTGCAGCTCCTCCGTCGAGATCACGCACACCGACGGGTCGTTCACGTTCGGGCCGGGCAGCGCATCGCCGAGCGTGCAGTCGTCGCCCTCCTGACCGGCGGGCGTGTGGCTGAACGACACATACGTGTTCAGGGGCGCATGCTTGAACCGGGTCGCGGTCTTGATCGCCGTGATGATCTGACGCGTCACGCAGAGCTCTGCGAACGAGCGGAACGAGGTCTCCTTGTCGGGGCGAAAGTCGCGCACCGCCTTGTAGAGGCCGACGAGCCCCTCCTGGATCAGGTCTTCCGAATCCCCGCCGGCGAGAAAGTACGAGCTCGCCTTCAGGCGGACGAACGAGGTATAGCGCCGCATCAGTTGATCCATTGCAGCGGTCGAGCCGTTGCGCGCTTTCAGGACGAGCTGCAGATCCTCAAGTTCTCGTTGAGCCTTCTGCGGTGACTTGTGAGCGACAGCGGTGCGGACGGACACGACAAATACCCCCGGTATCTGGGATGTTTTTTGGTGAGTCTTCCACTACGCACCGCTGAAGTCTCACCCTGAGGTTGAGGTGAATCTAGCAAGGACCTGCAAAGAGCACAAGCCCCAATTGCAATAGGACCCGGTTACTCGCCCCGGCGGAGGCGTTCCAGGCGTGCGCGCGTCTCCGGATCGAGCTTTCCGGCCAGGCCCTCCGGCCGCTCGTCGCGGTGCTCCGCGGGCCGGAAGTCACGGAAGAAGGTCTGCGACGAGAGCTTCGCGACACCGGCGCCGGCCGCGGCGGCCACCGTCGCGTCGCTCGTCACGAGCATCACCCGCGCCCCGTCCCGGTGCTCGGCCGCGAGCCGCTCGAGCAGCGTGTCGGCATGAGCCGCGAACCGCACTTCGAGCGGTCCTCGCGTCGCGTCCTCCCCGACGCCGTCGAAGACGACGACTCCGCGCGCGCCCCGCACGGCGACATAGCTCGCAAGGGCGTCGACCAGTTCGCGCACCTCTGCGAACGGCCCGGCGTGGAGCAGGTTGTAGCCGTCGAAGAGATAGAGCTCAGCCACGCTGGCGGCGAGCTTCGTACAACAGAAGAGCCGCCGCCACCGACACGTTGAGCGACTCCACCGCACCCGCCAGCGGGATCGCGACGAGTGCGTCGCAGGTCCGCCGCACGAGCGGTCTCAGACCCTTGCCCTCCGCGCCGAAGACGAGAGCCACACCGCCCGAGAGATCGGTGTCCCACATCGGAGTCGTGCCGTCGTCGCCGGCGGCGCCGTAGATCCAGAGGTCGGCGCCCTTCACCTCCTCGAGATATCGCGCGAGATTCGTCACCACGGCGATGGGGAGGTGCTCGATCGCGCCGGCCGATGAGCGCGCGACCGCCGCCGTGACGACCGCCGAGCCGTGGGCCGGTACCACGACACCCGTCGCGCCGGCGCCCTCGGCGCTGCGACAGACGGCTCCCAGGTTGCGCGGGTCGGTGACCCGGTCGAGGACCGCGAGCAGCGGCCGCTCGGCCGCGGCGAGCTCGTACGCGTCGGCATAGCGATAGGGCTCGACGAGCGCCAGGACGCCCTGGTGGTCCCGGGTGTCCGCCCGTTCGGAGAGGTCCCGGTCAGCCTTCGCCTTGGGCCGGGCCTCGGCGAGCCACGGCTCGGCCTTGAGCGCCCGTTCCGTCGCCCAGACCTCGAGCACCTGGCGATTCCCGCGCAGCGCCTCGCGAACGGCCCGGCGGCCGTAGACCAGGTCAGGAGTCACGAACGCGGCGTAGGCTCGACGGAGCCGCCAGAGAGTGGCACCAGGCTGTAGCCGCCGTCCGGCTCGTCGCGCATCTGCCAGCCGACGGCTGCGAGCTCGTCGCGCAGCCGGTCGGCGGTCTCGAAGTCCCGTTCGGCCCGTGCCGCCAGCCTCCGCTCGGCCAGATCGACCACCTCGGCCGGGGCCTCGTCGCGCTCGGAGAGCGATTCGAGCCCGAACACCCGGAGGCCGCGCCGCAGCAGCTCCAGCTGCCCCGCGGACGCCCATTCGTGCAGCACCGCGAGCGCCGCGGGCGTGTCGAAGTCGTCCTCCAGCCGGGCCGCGAATGAGCCCCAGCCGGACTCGTCGTGCTCGGCAGCCGCCAGCGTGAAGGCATTTCGAAGGGTGTCTCGCCGCGCGACAGCCTGCGCCATCGTCTCGGGCGAGAAGTCGATCGGCTTGCGCCAGGAGGCGGTCAGGAAGAAGACGAGCACCGCCTCCCGGCCCCATTCGTCGAGTGTCTCGCGGATCGTCGCGACATTGCCGATCGACTTCGACATCTTTTCGCCGGTGAAGCGGAGCATGCCGTTGTGTGCCCAGATCTGCGCGAACGGATGCCCGAGGGCACGCGACTGCGCGACCTCGTTCTCATGGTGCGGGAAGACGAGGTCGAGCCCGCCGCCGTGGATCTCGAATGCAGGCCCGAAGATGTCCTCCGCCATCGCCGAGCACTCGATGTGCCAGCCGGGCCTGCCGCGGCCCCACGGCGCGTCCCACCAGGTGTCCTCCGTCTCGGGCTTGTTGTCCTTCCAGAGGGCGAAGTCGCGCGGATCCTCCTTGAGCGCACTCGGCTCCTCGCCCTGCTCGACCTGGTCGGGCCTCTGGCCCGAGAGGCGGCCGTAGTCGGCGAAGCTCGCGACCCGGAAATAGACGTCTCCGCCGGAGACGTACGCGTGGCCGGACTCGATCAGCTCCTCGATGAAGTGGACGATCTGCGGCACGCTCTCGGTCGCTTTCGGAAGCCTGTCGGGCATGCCGAGACCCAGATCGGCAGTGTCCTCGAGATACCACTCCGTCGCGCGCGCAGCGAGCTCTGCGCTCGCGCCTGGGGCTGCGTCGTAGATCTTGTCGTTGATGTCCGTGATGTTGTGCACGAGCTGCACGTCGTAGCCCGTCGCGCGGAGCCAGGATCGCAGCCACATCCCGACGACGAACGGACGGGCGTTGCCGATGTGCGCACGTGCGTAGACGGTGGGGCCGCAGACATACATCCGGATCGGGCCGGGGGCTGCCGGCAATTCGCGGAGCGAGCGGCTGTACGTGTCGTAGAGACGCACGACGCTCAGGGTAGTGCGCGGCTCAGGGTAGTGCGCGCCGCAACGCCTCGTCGCGCGGCAGCGCACGCAGCACCGCCCAGAGCTCGGGCCCGCGTTCCTGACCGGTCAGCGCGACTCTGAGCGCCCGCAGGTTCCCGCCGACCGCCTTCAGCTCCCGGACGACCGTCTTCGCCTCGTCCTTCCCGAGCACCTCGGGGAGCGGGGCGCGTAGCTCCACGAACCGCTCCAGCGTCTCCGGGCTCAGTGACGACCGATCCCCCGGCGGATCGAGGACAGCGCCGGCAAGCGCACGCGCCTCGACGAGATCGTGGGCGCCGCGCAAGAGCGGCGCGGCCTCGACGGCCACGCCGACGCGTTCAGCCAGAGCCTCGTCGTCGAGCGCGCCGAGGACATCGACCGACAGGGAGCGAATGCGGTCGAGGTCGAGGTGCACATCGTGTCTCGGCAGGCCGAGCTCCTCGAAGTACGCACGAACCGCCTCGGCCGGATATCCGGCGTCCCGAAGCGAGGCGATCGTCGTTCCTTCGGCGCGCTTGGACAGCTTCTTGCCGTCGGCGCCGACCAGCAGCCCATGATGGATCACCTCGGGTGGCTGCGAACCGAGCGCCTCGTGCAAGGCGCTGTGCAGCTCCTCGTTGGCGCGGTGGTCCGAACCGCGGATCACGTGCGTGATCCCGTAGTCGATGTCGTCGACGACGCTCGCCAGGTGGAAGGTCGGCGTGCCTTCTTCGCGCCACAACATCACGCCGTCGAAACGTTGCGGCAGCCCGGCTGCCCGGGCCGCTTCGAGATGACGCTGCGCTCGGTCGCTCTGTCGGATCGGCCCCTCGTCCCAGTCGATGCCGAGCCAGCGCAGGTCGTCGAGGATCGCCTCCTCACCGCCGGGCAGGTTGCGGGCGGCGTCGGTGTCGTCGATGCGAAGCAGCATCCAATCGCCGAACCGCCTGTTCGCGACAGCGCTCATCGCATTGCCGACGTGCAACGTCCCGGTCGGGCTCGGGGCAAAACGCACGCGTGGCATGGGGTGACGTTAGTCTGCGAACGCGCTCCGTGTCCGGAACGCCTCCCCCTTTTTCGGGACTTGCGGACGGTCCCAGCTGCCGATGTAGTCCTCATGCGTTCCGTGATTGGCCTCTGCGTCCTCGTCGGCTCGACCGTCGGTGCGTATCTCCCGGTGCTCTGGGGCAGCTCCAGCTTCTCGTTCTCCTCCCTGCTCTTCGGAGCGCTGGGCGGGATCGCGGGCATCTGGGTCGGCGTGCGCCTCTCGACCTGAAGCGCCCCTCGACCGGCAGACTTCGTGGCTGTGGCGGCGATCGTCGGCAGCGGGCGGAGGACTCTTGCCTACCTACGGGCTCATCCGCATCTGGTGCAGGCGCTCCAGTTGGCGCTCGTCGCCGGAACGGTCGCGTTCTGCGTCTGGGCTGTTCGGGGCCAATGGTCGAAAGCGGGCCCACTGCTCGAGCACACGCGACCCGGCTTCCTCGCCCTCGGCTTCGCGACGGTCGCGGCCTACTACCTCGTCTTCATCCTCGGCTGGATGCGCATCCTCGAAGCGTGGGACATCCGCATTCCGTATCGGATCGCACTGCAGTCCGAAATGATCTCGATGCTCGCGAAGTACATCCCCGGCGCCGTCTGGACGCCTGCCGCCCGAACGCTGGCGCTCCGCAAGTCGGCGGGTGTGACCGACACGCCGGCCGTGCTCGCCTCGATCCTCGTCGAGGCCGGGCTGTCTGCGATCTCAGGCGTCATCGTCTTCGTCGTGAGCCTGGCCTGGGTGCGGGGCGTCGATGCGCCGCTGCTCCCACTGATCGGGTTCGCGCTGCTCCTCGCGCTCGCCCTGCATCCACGCGTCTTCCGTCCCCTTGCCCAGAAGCTGCTGCGGCCGTTCGGCGCGGAGACGATCGAGCCCGTGCCGTTCGCTCAGACGATCATGCTCCTCATCTTCTACTGCGGCACCTGGCTGATCGCCGGCGCGGCGGTTTACTTCATGCTGCGGAGCCTCGGCACCGATGTCGGGCTCTCGACGATTCCCTTCCTCGGCGGAGTCTCCGCTGTCGGGGCGATCGTCTCGGTGCTCGCCGTCTTCGCCCCGTCGGGGATCGGTGCCCGCGAGGCATCGATGTACGGCTTGCTGCTCGCGGTCACGACCTCCGGTCCCGCGCTCGGCGTGACGCTCCTGAACCGGCTCGCGATCACGGTGATCGAGGTGCTCCTGTTCGGAGCCGGGCTCCTCTCCTGGCGGCTGACGCGCGGCGAGCGGGCCGCGGCTGCAGCTGCGTCGACCTCCACCTCGACGACGTGAGAATCATCGAGCTGGACGCGGATGCGGTCGAGGCGCATCTCGACGATCTGGCCCAACTGCTGCTGGACGCGCACGCGTCGAACATGGCGCTCGGGCTCGCTCCGGGTTTGACACTGGCGCGCGCCCAGGACGCCTACCGGCACACCGCCGAGCGGTTGGCGCCGGGCGAGCGCATCCTGCTCGGAGCACTCGAGGGCAACGTGCTGGTCGGCGCGGTGCACCTCGCCCGCGCCCAGGCCGAGAACGGACGCCAGCGCGGCGAGGTCCAACGACTCGTGGTCAGATCGGACAGCCGCGGGCGGGGCGTGGGCCGAATGCTGATGGAAGCGGCGATCGGGGAGGCCCGCCGACTCGATCTGAGGCTGCTCTGGCTGATGACGCACGAGGGATCGGCCGCCGACCGCGTGTACCAGCGGCTCGGCTGGACGCGCCTCGGGGTGGTGCCCGCCTACTCGACGCTGCCCGACGGGTCGCTGACCGCGAACGTCTACTACTACCTCGAGCTCGCCTGACCGGTGTGGGAGGAGGGACGCCACGCAGGGCGCCCCTCCTCCCAGCATCCGGTACGGCTAGCCGACCGCCAAGGCGTTCAGGTAGGGCGTGCCGAAGTACGAGCTGTAGATCCAGTTCTTCGTCCGCGAGCTGACGAAGTAACTGTTGGTCGGGATCAGGTACGGCACCACCGGTGCGTACTTGACCATCAGTTCCTGATCGAGCTTGGCGTACGCCGCCGCGCGAGGAGCGCCGGAGAGCGATGCGGCATGATCAAGCTTCGCGTCGTACGACGCATTGTTGAAGTACGTGTAGTCGTTGTTGTTCGACGCCTGGATCTTGCGGCCGTCGAACAGCACGTTGAAGTAGTCGTACGGGTCGAAGTAGTCGGCGCACCAGCCGCCGTTGGTGACGAAGTTGTAGTTCGTCCCCTTGGTCTGGATCACCTGGTAATAGGTGGTCGCCGGCGTCGGGACGTCGTTGATCTTGAACCCGACCTGCTTGAGGTTGTACTCGGCGACCTGTGCACGGTTCGTCGAGTAGGAGCTCGTGGTGTGCACGACGTTCAGCGTCGGAGCAGAGGCAATCGCGGAGCCACCGACCTTCTTGGCCTTCGTGATGTCGGCGCCCTTGAGCGCATAGACGTTGTAGGCGTGGTAGCCGGGGATGCCCGGGACGAGGATCTGATCGGTCCGCTTACCGGCGTATGCGCCGAGCAGGCGAACCTGGGCCGGACGGTCGATCGCCCAGTTGACGGCCTTGCGCAGGCTGACGTTGTCGAACGGAGCACGGGCGGTGTTCATGCCCATGTAGTTGACGCACGACGTCGCGCCGACGTAGAAGCGGCCCTTGTTGACGCCGTACTGCTTCCCCAGATCTGCGGTCGCGGTAGGCGGAACACCGATCAGATCGATGTCGGCCTGGCCGGCCTTGACCTGCAGCAGGGACTGATCGACGTTCACGTTCGGGGTGAAGACGATCTGGTCCGGGTTGGCCGGGCGGTTCCCCTTGTAGTACGGGTTGCGCTTGAGGACCGTGCTGCGGCCGGGGTCACGGCTCGAGATGTAGTACGGGCCTGCGGCCGGATAGGTGTTCAAGCCGTCGGCCGAGTACGGCATGTTCGGCTTGACCGCCGTGAACCACTGCATCGAGAGGATCGAGACGAAGGTCGCGTTCGGCTGGGTCAGATGGAACGTCAGCTTCTGGCCCTTCGCGGTGATGCCCGAGATGTGCTGGGTCTTGCCGGCGAGGAATGCGGTACCGCCGGCGATCGTGTTCTCGAGGTTCAAGTTGACACCGAGCGGCGAGCCCATCTTCGGGCTCAGGATCCGCTCCCACGCCCGCTGGTACGCCGCAGCAGTCACCGGCGTGCCGTCACTGAACTTCAAGCCCGAACGGATGGTGAACGTATAGGTCTTCCCGTCCTTCGAGACGGTCGGGAAGGCCGTCGCGGCCTGCGGATACAACTGGCTGCCCGCGGCGCCCGACTTCTCCGGGAAGCTCACGAGCTGCATCGCGGTCGTGAAGAGCATCGACCAGTCGTCGGTGCGGTAGGCGAGCTGCGGATCGACGAAGTCGAAGTCCGAGTTGTTCTCGTTAACCCGCAATGTGCCGCCCTTGTTGACGCCCGCCTGGCCCGTCCGCTGGGGCGCCGAACTGGCGGCTCCCACGGTCGTGGCGGCAACGAGCAACGCAACTCCCAGAACAAGCATGAACAGGGAGAGCATCTGCTTCCTGCGCATCAATACTCCTTCCGCATGGCTGATGAAGACATGAGCAAGGAGCGAAGACGGCCGCTGCGTCGAAAAGTCTGAACCTATCGAGCCTTGCGATTTCTCGTCTGCCGGCCAGAGATATGCGGGCGGTCAGGTCGGAACGGGACCGCGGTCTCCGGCATCGACGGCAAAGCCGATAAAGCGGTCGACGACATCGCTCGGCCGGCGGTCGCGATTCCAGGCCAGGCCGATCAGCCGCGGCGGCTGGTCCTCCAGCGTCAACATGCGCAGCCGGCCCTTCGCGCACGCCTCGAGATCGGCCTCGACGGCCAGGCGTGGGACGAGGCCGCAGCCGAGCCCCGCAGCCGCGAGCGTGAGCACGGAGCGATAGTCGGCAAGCCGGCTGACGATGCGGAGCTGTGCACCGGCCGCCGCCAGCGAGCCTTCGATAAAGCTTTGCGAACGGCAGCGCTCGTAGGTGACGAGCGGAACGTGGGAGAGGTCACGGGCAGTAGCCGGGCGCCGCAAACAGGCGAGAGGATGGTCCTGGCGCACCACGATCGTCCAAGGATCACGGAGGACCTCGATCGTCTCGAGCTCGGGCCGCGCGATCGGCAACAGCACGAAGGCGACATCGAGCTCGCCGGCGGCGAGCAGATCGACCAGATGTTCGATGTCCGCGTCTTCCCTGAGCGAGGCGTCGACCGGAGACGGCTCCTGCAGGAGCCGTCGAAAGAGGCCTGGCAAGAGTGTCTGCGAGACGCTCTGGAACGTGCCGATGCGCAAGACGGAGGTGCCGTCGTCGCGTGCACTGTTGAGATCTGCACGAGCAGCGCTGAGACGCGCGTTGATCGCCTTCGCGTGGTCGAGCAGCAGTTGCCCTTCCGGAGTGATCGCGACCTTGCGCGAACCACGCAGCCTCGTGACGAGCCGCGCACCCACGAGCCTCTCGAGGGTCGCGATCTGTCCGCTGATCGCGGATTGGCTGTAGCCCATGCGGGCACCTGCGCCGCTGAAGGAACCTTCGTTGGCGATCGCCTCGAGCGCGGCCAGATGACGGAGCTCCACGCCGTGCCACGAACCGCCGTTTCCCTCCATAGGACGTTCGACGGACGAATCGCGCCGCGGTTGATGGGTTATCTGCAGTCTCGATCTAGCTGCAGGTATCTCCAACGTCGATTTAGCTGCAGGGGGGTGAGGCCGCCGAGGAGGAAGAGGAGATTTCTCGGCGACCCCACCTCTGGTTCCGTTCAAGCCGACGAACAGTTGCGCAGACGCGCGCAATGAGCAACGCAAGGCTGCAATAACCCGGCTGCGAGATTCAGCGAGGAGCGGCGGAGGTCAAAGAGAACGAACCTCGGTGCCGGCGAGGCGTCGCAACGCGGCGACGAGATCTCTCAACTCGGCGCCGCGCGCGGTCAAGCGGTATTCGGCACGCGGCGGCCGGGCTTCAACCACCCGCCGCTCGAGGATCCCCGCCCGCTCCAGTTCGCCGAGGCGCGCCGTGAGCGTTGCGGGCGGGATCGAGCCGAGGCTCTGCATGAACTCGCCGAAGCGGACGGCCCCACTGTGCGAAGCCCAGATGATCGAGACCGTCCAGCGCCGTTCGAGGAGGTCCGCCGCGCGGCGGACCTCCTCCGGAATCGGCGTGCAGCTACGGCAGCGCATGCTCGTGCTGGTGCTCCGGCTCGAGCGCGAGCGCGAGCACCTCGCTGAGCGTCATGACCGGATGGAACGACATCTCGCGCTTCACGTCCTCGGGGATGTCCTCGAGATCGGCGCGGTTTCGCTCCGGGATGATCACGTCGGTGAGCCCGGCTGCATGTGCGGCGAGCGCCTTCTGCTTCAGCCCGCCGATGGGCAGCACACGGCCCTGGAGCGTGACTTCGCCCGTCATCCCGACCGTGTGCTTGACCGGGCGCCCCGAGAGAAGCGAGGCGATCGCGGTCGTCATCGTGATGCCGGCGCTCGGACCGTCCTTCGGAATCGCTCCCGCCGGAACGTGCAGATGGAATGACCGGTCGTCGAACGTGTCGCCGTCGATGCCGAGCTCGTCCGCATGCGAGCGTACGTAGGAGAGCGCGATGCGCGCCGACTCCTTCATCACGTCGCCGAGCTGGCCGGTGAGCACGAGCCCGTCCTTCCCCTTCATCGACGTCGCCTCGACGAAGAGCACGTCACCGCCGGTGCCCGTCACAGCGAGCCCGGTCGCGACGCCCGGCACGGCCGTGCGTTCTGCCGACTCCTGGTAGAAACGCTGGCGGCCCAGCGCGTCGCGAACGAGCCCTTCGTCGACCGAGACCGGCGCCTCGAGGCTTCCGGACACGATTCGCGTCGCCGTCTTGCGCAACAGTTTCCCGAGCTCGCGCTCGAGCTGCCGAACACCCGCCTCCCGCGTGTACTGGCTCGTGATCGTCGCGAGGACGTCGTCAGCGACGGCGACCTCGTCCTGGCGCAAGCCGTTTCGCTCGCACTGGCGTGGCCACAGATAGTCGCGGGCGATTGCCACCTTCTCGTCCACGGTGTAGCCGTCGAAGCGGATGACCTCCATGCGGTCGAGCAGCGGCCCCGGGATCGTGTCCGCCACGTTCGCGGTCGCGATGAACACCACCTGCGACAGGTCGAGCTCCACGTCGAGGTAGTGGTCGCGGAACGAATGGTTCTGCGCAGGATCGAGCACCTCGAGCAGGGCGGCGGAAGGATCGCCGCGCCAGTCCGCACCGACCTTGTCCACCTCGTCGAGCAGGATGACCGGGTTCATCGTCTTGGCGTCACGCAATGCGCGGACGAGCCTGCCGGGCATCGAACCGATGTAGGTGCGCCGATGCCCGCGTATCTCCGCTTCGTCGTGGACTCCGCCGAGCGACATGCGCACGAACTCGCGGTTCAACGCACGTGCGATCGATTCGCCGATCGAGGTCTTGCCCGTGCCCGGAGGACCGATCAGAGTGAGGATCGCACCGGAGCGCTTGTCCTCGGCGATTCCGCGGTCCTCCCTGAGCTTGCGCACTGCCAGGTACTCGAGGATCCGGTCCTTCACGTCCTGGAGGCCGGCATGATCGGCGTCGAGCACCTCACGCGCATGCTCGGGATCGAGCCGCTCCTCGGACCGCTTGCCCCACGGCACCGCGAGCAGCCAATCGAGATACGTCCGGATCATCTGGGACTCGCCGCTCTGATCACCCATGCGCTCGAGCCGTCCGACTTCGCGCTCGGCCTGCTCGCGCACCGCGTCCGGCATGCCGGCTTCGGCGATCTTCGCGCGGTACTCCTCGACGGCCGACGCGTCGTCCTCGCCGAGCTCCTTGCGGATCGAGTCCATCTGGCGCCGCAGGATGTAGTCACGCTGCTGCTTCTGGGCGCCCGACTCGACGTCGTCACGGATGCGCCTTCTGACCTGCAACTCCGCAAGGCGCTCGCGCTGCAGACGAAGTGCGAGCTCGAGACGCTCGACGACATCGATCTTCCCGAGCAGCTCGATCTTCTCTGCGAAGGACACGTCGGGCGCGTACGCGGTCGTGTCGGCAAGCGCACCGGCGCCCGTGATCGCGCGGACGAAGTCGTGGATGCGAGCGTCCGCGTCGCGCAGGTCGAGGATCTCCTCGACCACCGCGCGGTACTCGCGCTCGAGGTCGGCAGTCTGCACGCGAGGCGGCTCCTCGTCGGGCCGCTCTTCGACCTCCACGCGGAGACGGCCGTCCGACCCGGTGTTGGCCGCGCCCGCGATCCCGCGGTGCAGGCCGGCAAGCGTCGCCGCCCGCGCCCCGCCCGGCAGCCGGACGACGCTCGTCGCCTCCGCGACCGTGCCGACATCCGCGTAGGTGCCTTCATGGACTGGGACGAGCAGCACACGCTCGCCTTCGGCGACATCGACGGTCAGGGTCACCGACATGTTCGGGAAGACGACGGTCTCCTCGAGGGGGATCAGCAAAAGTTCAGACAACGGAAGCTCCTTCATTCAATCGTTGATGGTACTTCAACGAATGAAGTAACTCTAGCCATTCCCACCCACCCTGTGCGGCCTCGCGCCGCGTAGTTCTCTAGGCTCGAAGCGGTGCGGGAGCTGCTTCTGGCCTGGTACGAGGAGAACGGACGCGATCTGCCCTGGCGGCGGACGCACGATCCCTATGCCATCCTCGTCTCGGAGGTCATGCTGCAGCAGACACAGGTCGATCGCGTGATCCCGCGGTGGCAGGCCTGGCTCGAGCGCTGGCCGACCGTCGAGTCGCTGGCCGGCTCCTCACCGGCGGACGTGATCGTCGAGTGGCAAGGGCTTGGCTACAACCGCCGCGCAGTCAGCCTGCACCGCGCCTCCGGGCAGGTGGCCGCTCATGGCTGGCCGGACGACCTGACCGAGCTGCCCGGGGTCGGGCCGTACACCGCCGCCGCGGTCGGCAATTTCGCCTTCGGGCGCGACGTGCTGCCCGTCGACACGAACGTTCAGCGCATCCAGAGCCGCACCGGCGAGCTCTTCGACGGCTCGTGCGCGCAGGCGCTCTTCGATCTCGGGGCAACCATCTGCCTCGCCCGCATCCCCCGCTGCGGCGGCTGCCCGCTCGCCGCCGCCTGCCCGTCGCGCGGGCGTCGCTTCGAGCCGGTGCGCAAGCAGTCGCGCTTCGAGGGCTCGTTCCGGCAGCGGCGGGCGGTCGCTTTGCGAGCCGTCGCGGCGGGCGAGCACCCGTCCGACGGCGAGGCGCTCGTCTCACTGGAACGCGACGGCCTCGTCGTCCTGCGCGACGGGACATCCTCGCTCCCCGTTTAGCTGAGCGGCAGCAGCGCGCCCTCGTGCTCGAGGAGGAAGCGCTTCACCTCGAGGCCGCCGCCGAAACCAGTCAGCGACCCGTCGGCCCCGATCACACGGTGACACGGCAGCACGAGCGGGAGTGGGTTCTGGCCGTTCGCGGCCCCGACTGCGCGCGCCGAGTCCGGCCCCAGCTCGAGCCGCCGCGCCTGTTCGCCGTAGCTCACCGTCTGCCCGTACGGGATCGTGGCGAGGGCGAGCCAGCAGCGGCGCTGAAACTCGGTGCCGTGGATGTCGAGCGGAAGGTCGAAGACGATCAGGTCACCGGCGAAGTAGGCGTCGAGTTGCCCGGCCGCATCGTCGAGCACGGAGCAGCTGCCGCCGAGGTCGAGGCCGGACGTCGACCACCGGACATAGCGGAGCCCTGCGTCCGAGCCCACGAGGCCGAGCGTCCCGATCGGCGTCTCGACGGCACGGCTCTCCACGCTCAGGCACGCTCCAGGAGCGCCACTGCGTGCGCTGCGAGGCCCTCGCCTCGTCCGGTGAAGCCCAGATGATCGGTGGTCGTTGCCCGCACGTTCACCTCGCCGCCGCCGAGCGCCTCCGACAGCCGCAGCCGCATCTCCTCGCGCTGTGGGGCGATCCTCGGCTGCTCTCCGATCAGAATGCAGTCGGCGTTGACGAGCCTCCAGCCGGCCTGCTCGACCTGGCGGTAGGCCTCACGCAGGAGGTCGAGGCTGGAGGCGCCGTGATAGCGCGCATCGTCGGACGGAAACAGCGATCCGATGTCTCCCAGCCCGGCAGCGCCGAGCACCGCATCGACCAGCGCATGCGCGAGCACGTCGCCGTCCGAGTGACCGGCCAGGCCGCGGTCGTAGTCGAACCGAACTCCACCGAGCACGAGCGGCACGCCCCGCTCGAGTGCGTGAGCGTCGACACCGATCCCGATCCGAAACGTCATGCCAGGGCGCCCGGCAGCTCGTCGAGCGACGTGATCCGGATCGCGCCGTCCGGCGGCTCCTGCAGGTGGCCCCACGGGCCGCGGCGGATGTGCACGCCGACCATCCCGGCGGCAATCGCCGGCCCGACGTCGTTGTCCGCGCGATCGCCCACGTACGCGATCATCCCAGCCTCGACTCCGGCGAGCTCGACGACCCGTGTGAAAAAGGCAGGGTCGGGCTTGTGCACACCCCAGGTCTCCGACGAACCCACTGCGTCGACGTAACCGCGCAGGTCCTCCTCCACGAATGACGGCGTGTTGCCGGAAGCGCACACCCGGTAGCCGGCTGCGTGCAGCCGCGCGATGCACGGCAGCGCGTCCGGATACCAGTCGTCCAGCGTCCAGCTCCCGGCGGGATGCTCGATGCCGAGCAGTCCCCAGACATCGTCGTGATGACGGCCGAGTGCGATTGTCGCCCCCAGGCCGGCCATCAGCGTGAACGGCGTCACGCCGCCGGCCTCTGCCACCCGTGTCCACATGTTGGTCTCGTCGACGAGGGTCTCGCCGACGTCGAAGACGACTACGCGGACAGCCACGCTGCCACGCGCTCGAGATCGCCACGGGTCGTCACCTTCAGAAGCCGCTCGTCACCCGGCACCACCTTGATCCGGCCCCCGTTCGCCTCGACGAGCGACGCGCAGTCGGATCCTTCGCCGCCGGCCAGCGCGGCCCGCAGCGCCGCGGCGACGAAACACTGCGGCGTCTGGACCGCGACGAGCTCGTCCCGGCGAAGAGTCTCGTGCACCGCGTCGTCGCGCACACGCTTCACGGTATCGACGACCGGCAGACCGGGAACGGCACCGTCGAAGCCTTCTTCGAGCGCGTCGATCACGCGCTCGATCACGTCGTCCTGGAGCAGCGGTCTCGCTGCGTCGTGGACGAGGATCAGAGACGCATCGTCGGGCACCTCGGCGACACCGGCGCGCACGGACTCCGTACGCGTCTCGCCACCGGTGACGCAAGCTGTCACCTTCGAGGCGCCCAGTTCCTCCGCAAGCAGGATCGCCGGCTCCTCCCACTCGGGCGGCGCCACCAGCACGACTGCCTCGATCCGGTCGCTCTCGTCAAGGCGACGCAGCGGCTCCGCCAGCAGCGGCAGGTCGCCGAGGCGAACGAACGCCTTCGGGCGGCCCTCACCGAGCCGCTCCCCTCGCCCGGCGGCGACGAGGACGGCCCAGGCACGCCTCATCTCATCAACGGGTGGCTGTGGCCTTCCGAGTCGCCGGCTTCTTCGCCGCTGTGGTCGTCTTCTTGACCGCTGCGGCCGGCTTCTTCGCGACCGCCTTCGCCGGAGCGGCCTTCGCCACCGCAGCCTTGGCCACGGGAGCTGCCTTTGCGGCCGGTGCGGCCTTGGCGGTGGGCGCAGGCTTCTTGGCCGACGCCTTCCGCTCGGCCGGCGTGAGCTTCGGCTTGGCGCCTTCGGTGAGCGTCATCTCGAGCCATTCGAGGGCCTCGTCCTCGCTCATGTTCTTGGCGTACATCAGCTCGGACGCGAGGATCTTCTTGGCCTTGACGTACATCTGCTTCTCGCCGGTCGAAAGCCCCTTCTCACCGTCACGCAGCGCGAGGTTGCGGACGACCTCGGCGAGCTCATAGATGTCGCCCGTCTTCATCTTGTCGCGGTTGTGCTTGAAGCGGCGGTTCCAGTTCTTCGGCATCTCCGTGCCGCCCGAGGTCAGGTACTTGACGACCTTCTTGACCGCTTCCTCGTCGATCACCTTGCGCAAACCGACACGCTCGGCGTTGTCGGCCGGGACGTTCACGGTCATGTCGTTGTGCAGGATCTTGATCGTCAGGTACTCCCGCTTCTCGCCGAGGACCTCGCGCTTCTCGCGCTTGACAACCGTGCCTGCACCGTGGTGCGGGTACACCACCTTGTCACCAACCTTGTACAAGCCGCTCCTCCGGTTTCCGTCCGTAGTCACAGAAAGTGCCGGCGGCCTCGAAAAGGCTCCACCGGCGGGAACGACAGGGTACCAGAAACCCTGCAAATACGCCCATTTTCGGGAAAATGCCTGCTAGTCGGCGAAATCTGCCAGCGCGGCCCCGAGGGCCTGCCGGAGCGTCTCCGTCTCCGGCCCGATCACGGTGGAAATGCCGAATTTGCGACATTCCTCCGCCCGCCGGTCGGTCTGGGTCGCCGGACGGAGGCGTCCGGTGAGCCCGATCTCGCCGTAGGCCGCGACGCCTTCCCGTACCGGAACGCCCCTGGCGGCCGACGCGATCGCCAGGGCGATCCCGAGATCGGCTCCGGGCTCGTCGATCCGCACGCCGCCCGCGACGTTGACGAAGACGTCGGCGGAGCCGAGCGGCAGGCCGGCGTGCCGGGAGAGGACGGCGACGATCATCGCAAGGCGCTTCGGATCGACTCCGGTGCCGACCCGGCGCGGCATCGCGAGGTCGGTCGGGGCGACGAGCGACTGGATCTCGAGCAGGAGAGGCCGCGTCCCCTCGAGCGCACAGGTCACGGCGGCCCCGACTTCGCCTCCGTGCGTGCGGCCGAACACCTCCGACGGATCGGGCACGCCGACGAGCCCCGCCCCGGTCATCTCGAACACGCCGAGCTCGTTCGTGGAACCGAAGCGGTTCTTGACGGCGCGCAGGATGCGATGGGCGTGGTAGCGGTCGCCTTCGAATTGGAGGACGCAGTCCACGAGGTGCTCGAGCACGCGCGGGCCGGCGACCGAGCCGTCCTTCGTCACATGGCCGACGAGGAAGGTGGCGACACCGTTCTCCTTCGAGACGCGCAGGAGACGGCCCGCAGCCTCGCGTACCTGCGACACCGAGCCTGGCGCCGAGCCGATCTCCTGCGACCAGAGCGTCTGCACCGAGTCGATCACGCAGACGGCCGGCCGTTCGCGCTCGAGGGTCTCGCAGACGACGTCGAGCTCGGTCTCGGCAAGGATCTCGACCCCGTCGCAGCCGCCGAGCCGGGCAGCGCGCAGCTTCACCTGCGCCACGGACTCCTCACCGGTGACGAGGAGCGCACGACGCTCGAGCGAGATCGCGCCGAGCGCGTTCAGGAGCAGCGTCGACTTGCCGACGCCCGGCTCGCCGCCGACGAGGACGACCGACGCGGGCACGAGCCCGCCCCCGAGCACGCGGTCGAGCTCCGGCACCCCGGTGGAGATGCGCTCCGACTCCTCGGCGACGACGTCGACCAGCCGCAACGGCGCGCGCGCCTGGGCGGCCGGCTTCGCACCGCGCATGGGGACGGACTCGGCGACCATCGTCCCGAACTCGCCGCAGCCGGGGCAGCGGCCGAGCCAGCGGCCGGACGCCGTCCCGCACTCGGCGCACACATGCTGGACGGCTGCGGGCTTCGACGCCATGGGCAAGTGACGGTACTCGTAGGTCCCGACGGCGGGCGTGCCGACTCCGGAACGATCAGTCCCCACGAACCGACCGTGGCCCTGGGCGTTAGGTTTGGCTGGATGTCGCGCCGCAAGATCCGGTCCCAGTCGAAGGTGGTCGAGCGTTGCCGGGCCATGCGCGGGGAGCTCGAGGACGGCCTGGCGCGGCTCCCCGAGGCTGCCGGCGACCCGGCCGTCGTCGATGCGGTGTGGCAGGGGGAGGCTCTCGGCACGCTTCTCTGGGCCCTCCAGCTGGTCGAGCTGCCGGCCTACGACCGCCCCTTCGACTCCGAGCTCGTCGTCTCGCTCGACGCGGGGAGCGGGAATCTGCGGGACGCGGAGGACGTCGAGCTGGAGCTCGACTCCGCCCGCCTCTGGCACTGGCGGGCGCGCACGACGGAGCTCCAGGCCTCGGGCGCGCTCGAGTTGCCGGCCCGTTACGCGACCTTCGACCAGCTGATTGCCGCAACCGCCATGCGCGGCTACGAGCAGGGTGTCCTACCGTCGCCGCTGCGCGGCGACTTCCGCGCCTACGGGAAGGTCTACCGGCACCTCACGCACGAGCAGCACGCGGAAGCCCTCTCGATCGCGATCGAGCGCCACCACGCGCTGAACTGGGTCTGCGGCGCCGGGACGGGCTGGGAGGATGTTCCACTCGACACTTGATATCGACTTCTCTATTGTCCCTTTCATGAGCCGTCGCATCGATGCCTATGCCGACCTGATCGTCCGTGTCGGCGCCAACGTGCAGCCCGGCCAGCAGGTGTTCGTCGTCGCGCTGGTCGAGCACGCCCCGCTCGCTCGAGCCGTCACCGAGGCGTCCTATGTCGCCGGAGCGCGCAACGTCGAGGTGCGCTACGCCGACCAGCACGTGCGCAGGGCGTTCATCGTCAACGCGCCAGAGGAGGACCTCTCTCTCACGCGACCCTGGGAGCTTGCCCGATACGAGGCGATGCTCGATGGCGCCGCGGTCATCCAGTTCGCCGGCGACCCGGAGCCGGAGCTCTTCGCCGACGTCGACCAGGGCCGCGTCGGTCGCGCGCGGCCCCTCGACGGGCTTCAGATCTTCATGCGGGCGGTCAACGAGCGAATCATCAACTGGACGATCGCCGCGTTCCCGACCGAGGGCCAGGCGCAGCTGGTGTTCGGCGAGCCCGACCTCGAGCGTCTCTGGGAGGCAATCGCCTACGCGGTTCGTCTGGACGAGCCCGACCCGGTCGAGGCCTGGCGCGCCCACTGCGAGAAGCTCCGGGAGCGCTGCCGCGTGCTCGACGGACACGCCTTCGACGCGATCCGCTTCACGGGGCCTGGGACCGATCTGACCGTCGGCCTCTTTCCATCCGGCGCTCGCTGGCTTGGTGGCGGCGTCGAGACGCAGAGCGGGATCTTCTATGTGGCGAACCTGCCGACGGAGGAGGTCTTCGCCTGCCCCGACTGGCGCCGCACGGAAGGCACGGTTCGCTCGACGAGGCCGCTCGCGCTCGGAGGCACGATCGTGCGCGACCTCGAGCTCCGTTTCGAGGCGGGCAACGTCGTCGACGTCTCTGCGTCGACCGGCGCCGACGCCGTGCGCGGGCAACTCGCGATCGACGACTTCGCCGGCAGGCTGGGCGAGGTCGCGCTCGTCGACGGCGAGTCGCGGGTCGGTCAGACGGGAATCACCTTCTTCGACACGCTCTTCGACGAGAACGCGACCTGCCACGTCGCCTATGGCTCGGCCGTGACCTTCGGGGTCGACGACCTCGACGGGCTGTCCCCCGATGAATTGCGCGAACGCGGGTTCAACATTTCCGGGGTGCACACCGACTTCATGATCGGCGGCCCCGAGGTGGCGGTGGACGGCGTCACCGCAGACGGCCGAGCCGTCCCGATCCTGAGGGAGAACACATGGCAGCTCTAGAGCCCGCAGAGCGGCTGGCCCGCTACGCGGAGTTGGCCGTCCGCGTGGGCGCGAACGTCCAGAAGGGACAGACGGTCTTCGTGCTCGCGCACATCGAGCACACCCCACTTGCGCGGGCCATCACGAGGGCCGCCTACGAAGCGGGCGCCCCGTACGTCAACGTCGAATACCGGGACCCGCATGTTCGCAAGGCGATGATCGAGCTCGGCCCCGACGAAGCCCTGACCTACTCTCCGGAATGGCAGAAGACACTCGCGCGCGCCGGGGCCGGCAATGCAATGATCGCGACCACCGGCGATCCGGAACCGGAGCTGCTCTCGGACCTCGACGGAGAACGGGTCGGGCGGGCGCGGATGAAAGAGGTCAGCGACATCGTCCGCAATCAGATGGTCGACCGCTCGGTCAACTGGACCGGCGTTGCGTACCCGACCGGCGGCTGGGCGACCCAGGTCTTCGGCGAGCCCGATGTCGAGCGCCTCTGGGAGGCGGTGGCGTTCTGCACCCGGCTCGACGAGCCCGATCCCGTCGCCGCCTGGCGCGACCACATGGCGCGGCTCGAGTCACGCGCGGCGAAGCTGACGGCGTTGAAACTCGACGCGATTCACTACCAAGGCCCCGGAACGGATTTCACCATCGGCCTGCTCGGCCACGCGCGCTGGATGTCGGCCTTGTTCCACACCGCGTCCGGAATCGAGTACGTCCCCAACATGCCGACCGAAGAGATCTTCACGACACCCGACTGCCGTCGCGCAGAGGGCACGATCCGTTCGAGCCGGCCGCTCGCACTCGCCGGCGACGTCATCGAGGGCCTCCAGGTCGAGGTTCGAGACGGCAGGATCGTCGACGTGCAGGCGGACAACGGTGCCGACATCATCCGAGGCCAGCTCGCGACTGACGACAATGCCGCGCGCTTCGGTGAGCTCGCTCTCGTCGACGGGACGTCGCGGGTCGGTCAGACCGGGACGACGTTCTTCGACACGCTCTACGACGAGAACGCGACGTGCCATATCGCCTACGGCTTCGGGATCCCCGAGGTGTTCGACGGCGATCCCGGCGAGGGCATGAACGTCTCGTCCGTGCACACCGACTTCATGATCGGCGGTCCCGAGCTCGAGGTCGATGGAGTCACGAAGGACGGGAAGTCGATTCCGATCCTCCGCGAGGACACGTGGCAGCTACCCGGCTGACGAACGAGGCACGCATCGCCCGGTATGCCGAGCTGGCGGTCCGGGTGGGCGCGAACGTGCAACCGGGGCAGCTCGTGGAGGTGATTGCACGGGTCGAGCACGCGCCCGTCGCGCGCGCGGTCAC
Organism: uncultured Thermoleophilia bacterium; assembly: GCA_963806025.1. GTDB lineage: Bacteria > Actinomycetota > Thermoleophilia > Gaiellales > Gaiellaceae > PALSA-600. The sequence goes on from CAWDWI010000002.1 coordinate 294,259, forward strand.
GCGAGCGGCGTACGAAGCCGGTGCGCGCTACGTCGACGTCTACTACTCCGACCAGCACATCCGTCGGGCACTGATCGAGTTCGCAGCGGACGACACGCTGTCGTGGACACCCCCGTGGCTCCTCGAACGCGCCGTCGAGATCGGTGACGAGAGCGCGGCGATCGTCGCGCTGACAGGCGACGCCGAGCCGGAACTGTTGGCCGACCTGCCCGGCGGTCGTGTTGGCAAGGCGCGGATGCTCGAGCTCGCGCACGAGAACAACCGCCAGGTGAACGAACAGCTGAACAACTGGACTGTCGTCGGCGTGCCCAACGACGGGTGGGCCAGGCAGATGTTCGGGGAAGCCGACACGGACCGGCTGTGGGACATCGTCGAGTACTGCGTGCGACTCGACGAGGACGATCCCGTCGCAGCGTGGCGCTCGCACGTGCAGCGGATCGGTGCGCGCGCGCGGGCGCTCAACAACCTGCAGGTCGATCGCCTTCTGTTCACGGGCCCCGGCACCGAGCTGACGGTCGGCCTGCTGCCCGAGTCGCGGTGGCAAGGCTGCGAATCGGAGACCGCCGCGGGCATCTCCTACGTCGCCAACATGCCGACCGAAGAGGTCTTCACGACGCCCGACTGCCGCCGCACCGAGGGGGTCGTGCGCTCGACCCGGCCGCTGGCCCTGTACGGACAGGTGGTGAAGGGGCTCGAGGTGCGGTTCGAGGCCGGCCGGATCGTCGAACTGCACGCCGAGGAGGGCGAGGACGTGATTCGGGGCCAGCTCGAGACCGATCCACAGGCACCGTTTCTCGGTGAGGTGGCGCTCGTCGACGGTCTCTCGCGCATCGGCAAGACCGGCCTCACCTTCTTCGACACGCTCTTCGACGAGAACACGACCTGCCACATCGCCTACGGCAGCGCCTACGCCGAGGCGGTCGAAGGCGGGGTGATCGACGGCGTCAACGTCTCGACCGTCCACACCGACTTCATGATCGGCGGCCCCGAGGTGTCGGTCGACGCGGTCCTGCAGGACGGCACCGAGGTGCCGCTGCTCCGCGAAGACGTCTGGCAGCTCGATGAGAGCACCTGACACAGTCCTCCCTGCCCAGGTGCTCACGAGTGGCCCCGAGAACGCCGGTTCGAGAGATCTGTCCCCGAGTCCTTACGGGCGAACGCGGATGATCGTCTTCCCGTTCCGTCGTGCGGTCGGGTTGAGGGCGGCGACGGCATCGTCGAGGGTCGCAATGCTGCCAATGTTGGTCCGGAGTCGTCCGTCCCGCACCCGCTGGACGATCTCACACAGTTGGGAACGATCGGATTCGACAACGAAGTCGACTGCCAGCCCGTCGGCGGGCCGCGCCTCGGGCGGCCCTACGACGGTCACCAGGGTTCCTCCGGCCCGGATCAGCTTTGCGGACCGCTTCTGGATCTCTCCGCCGATCACGTCGAAAACCAGGTCGACGCCGCCGACGTCTTCCAGCGCGTCGTTCTCGAGGTCGACGAACTCCTGCGCACCGAACTCGAGCGCCTTCTCGCGGTCGGCGGCGCGTCCCGTGCCGATGACATATCCGCCGGCCTCTCGTGCGAGCTGCGTCACCATCGTCCCGACTGCGCCGGCCGCGCCGTGCGTGAGGACGCTCTGCCCCGCCCGAAGACGGCCGTGGTCGAACAGTCCCTGCCACGCGGTCAGACCCGAAATTGGCAGGCTCGCGCCCACCGTGAAGTCGACGTCGCCCGGCAGCGGGGCGAGGTTGCGTGCCTCGATCGCCACGTACTCCGCCAGGGTGCCGTCGCGATGCCAGTCCGCGAGGCCGAACACCCGCTGTCCCACCGATAGCCCTGTCGTGCCGTACCCGAGGGCGGTGACCATTCCGGCCAGCTCGTGCCCAGGAATCGACGGTGTTCGGTCTCGGTCGCGACGATCGGTCCAGGTCGACGTCCACTCCATCTCAGTCGGGACGAATCCCGACGCATGAATCTGAACGATGACGTCGTTTATCGCTGCCGGCGGCTCGGGCCGCTCCACCAGCGTCATCCCGGCCGTTCCGGCAGCCTTGTCCGTGACCACGATTGCTTTCATGGGAATGTCTCGTCGGTCTGTGTCCTGCCCAGCGCCTTCTGGTCAAAAACATGAAGTCGCGGAACTGAAAAGCAAGACGCACAGATACGCCGGATGCGCACCGGGTGTTCTTGCGCGAGCCGCGTTGACCCACCGAGCGAAGGGCAGCTGGTCTGCGCAGGAGAGAACGAAGCGGACACCGAGACTTAACTCTCGGCTGGGCCAGCGTCCACGAATGACACATGACCCAGAAGCAGCTAACCGGTCGCTCGGTCGAGCAGGGACCTGACGGTGGCAGCGTCGTAGGCAACGTGCACCCCTTGCCTGCGCGCCCATTCCGCAGCAGCAGGCTTGGAGCAGTGCACGCGCTCCTGACGGAAGCGCCAGATCCGACAGGCCGTGAGTGCCATCAGCTCGTGATGCGGCGGGTCGGACCCGATCTTCTTCCACCGGGCGACTGCGACCGCCCCAACCTCATCGACCCACTGATCAGGGACCGGGCCGATCAGATCGGTGTGGCCGAGCTGCCGACAGAGTGAGAACTCGACAACGAGATCAGGTTCGTTGATATCCCGCTCGACCTCCCACTGGCCGTTGCGAACGCCGATGTAGAGGCGCATCCGTGGCGTTCGGGTAGGCACGGCAGCAACGTCGTAGGCGACGACACGCAGGTCGACGTTCGTCCGATCGTGTTTCCACTGAACCTGGACTGCCTCGACGAGCCCGTCAATTGCCATGTCGCTCAGCACCAAGAGGTCGAGGTCGCTCGTGTCCGGCGAGTAGCCGCCAAGAGCGAGAGAGCCATGCACGATGACGCTGCAGTCAGGCAGAACAGCTCGGCAGAGAAGGGAGAGTCGCTCGAGCAGCGGCGATCCCGCAGCGGTCTCATCACTCACGACTCAGGAGCGTAGATCAACCTCGCCTGGGCGAGCGTCCTTACACCTGACGGCCCTGGCCGTGATCGTTCACGAGCGGCGGTGCGCCGACGGAGGGATTTCGCCTCAGGCACCGCCCGCTATCTGGCAGGTCGAAGAGGGTGTCTGACACCTCACGGTGTCAGACACCCTCTTTCTTAGTCTTCGTCGGCCACCGGGGGCGCGTCCGGCGCAGCGGAGACGCCGATCACTTCCGGCGGCGCCGGCGGCACGACGGTGATCTCGACCTCTTCGTCGTCCTTGCGGGCAACGAGGATCGTCGAGCCCGGTTCGAGCTGCCGGCCGAGGACGAAGTCCGCGAGCGGGTCCTCGATGTAGCGCTGGATCGCGCGGCGAAGCGGCCGCGCTCCCATCGCGGGGTCCCAACCCTTCTCGACGAGCAGGTCCTTCGCCTCCGGCGTGAGCTCGATCGTCACTTCGTGCTCGGCCATCTGCACGCGCAGGCGGTTCATGAGCAGGTCGACGATTTGCAGGATCTCGTTCTTCGCGAGCTTCGGGAAGACGATGATCTCGTCGATGCGGTTCAGGAGCTCGGGACGGAAGACCTTCTTCAGGTCACCCATCACGCGGGTCTTCATGTCGTCGTAGCTCAAACCGTCCTCGTTCGACATGTTGAAGCCGAGCGAGACGTTCTTCGAGATCGACGCCGAGCCGATGTTCGACGTCATGATCACGATCACGTTCCGGAAGTCGACCTTGCGGCCCTGCGAGTCGGTCAGCTTCCCGTCCTCGAGGATCTGCAGCAGGATGTTGAACACGTCCGGATGTGCCTTCTCGATCTCGTCGAAGAGGACGACCGAGTACGGCTTGCGGCGCACGGCCTCGGTGAGCTGGCCACCTTCGTCGTAGCCGATGTAGCCGGGAGGCGAGCCGACGAGGCGGGACACGGCGTGCTTCTCCATGTACTCCGACATGTCGATCTGGATCATCGCGTCCTCGTCGCCGAACAGGAACTCGGCGAGCGTGCGGGCGAGCTCGGTCTTCCCGACGCCGGACGGCCCGAGGAAGATGAACGACCCGGTCGGCCGCTTCGGATCCTTGATCCCGGCGCGGGCACGGCGAATGGCCTTGGAGACGGCGATGATCGCCGCGTCCTGGCCGATCACGCGCTTGTGGAGCTCCTCCTCCATGCGGACGAGCCGCTGCGACTCCGCCTCGGTGAGCTTGAAGACGGGGATCCCGGTCCACATCGAGACGATGTCGGCGATCTCTTCCTCGCCGATCTCCGGCTGCTCGGTCTGCTCCTCGGCGCGCCACTGCTCCTCGAGCTCGCGCTTCTTCTGCGTGAGCTTGCGCTCCTTGTCGCGCAGCGAGGCGGCCTTCTCGAACTCCTGGTTCTCGATCGAGGCTTCCTTGTCCTTGCGGACCTTCTCGATCTCCTCCTCGAGCTCGCGGTACCGCGGCGGCGCGCTCATCGTCTTGATGCGCATCCGCGACGCGGCCTCGTCGATCAGGTCGATCGCCTTGTCGGGCAGGTGGCGGTCCTGGATGTAGCGGTCGGCCAGTGTGGCGGCCGCCTGCAGCGCCTCGTCGGTGATCTTGCACCGGTGGTGCGCCTCGTAGCGGTCGCGGAGGCCGCGCAGGATCTCGATCGTGTCGTCGGTCGTCGGCTCCTCGACGCGGATCTGCTGGAAGCGGCGCTCGAGGGCGGAGTCGCGCTCGAGGTACTTGCGGTACTCGTCGAGCGTCGTGGCGCCGATCGTCTGCAGCTCCCCGCGTGCGAGCGCGGGCTTGAGGATCGAGGCGGCGTCGATCGCTCCCTCGGCGGCGCCCGCTCCGACGAGGTTGTGCAGCTCGTCGATGAACAGGATGATGTCGCCGCGCTGGGTGATCTCCTTCATCACCTTCTTCAGGCGCTCCTCGAACTCGCCGCGGTACTTCGAGCCGGCGACGAGCGCCGCCAGGTCGAGGCTGTAGATCTGCTTGTTCTTCAGGAGGTCCGGCACCTGATTCGAGGAGATGCGCTGTGCAAGCCCTTCGACGACGGCGGTCTTGCCGACCCCCGGCTCGCCGATGAGCACCGGGTTGTTCTTGGTGCGGCGGCTCAGGATCTGCATGATCCGCTCGATCTCGTTCTGCCGCCCGACGACGGGGTCGAGCTTCCCCTCGCTTGCGAGCTTGGTGAAGTTGCGGCCGAACTGGTCGAGGAGCTTCGAGCTCTTGCCCTTCTCACTGGACGCACCGGCGGTGCCTCCCTGGCGCCGGCCGGGGCCGGAGAGCATGCGGATGATCTCGTTGCGGATCTTCTCGGCGTCGGCGTCGAAGTCGAGCAGGATGCGCGCCGCGACGCCTTCGTTCTCGCGCACCAGCCCGAGCAGGATGTGCTCGGTTCCGATGTAGTTGTGACCGAGGGAAAGCGCTTCGCGCAACGCCAGCTCCAGCACCTTCTTCGCCCGCGGCGTGAACGGGATCTGGCCCGTGGTGACCTCGTCGCCCTGGCCGACGATCCTGGCTACCTGCGCACGGACCTCCTCGACGGTGATGTCGAGCGACTCGAGCACGCGCGCGGCAAGGCCCTCTTCTTCGCGCAGCAAGCCGAGCAGGATGTGCTCGGTCCCGATGTAGTTGTGCTTGAGAGCGCGCGCCTCGTCCTGCGCGAGTACGACGACCTGGCGAGCCCGTTCTGTGAACCGTTCGAACAAGATTGGACCTCTCTCCGCCTCGAGGCGGCACGAACGTTTGCCTATTTCCGAGGCGCCCATCGTACTCCCCACCCCGGGTGTCCCGCCGTGACACACATGGGGGATCTTGATCGCGGGCCTGTCCAGGCCGGAAGTCGAGGCGCGAGCCTCGGTGTCTCAGCTCTGGCTCTGGCGCTCGCGCTGGGCCGGAAACAGCACCACGTCGCGAATCGAATCCTTGCCGGCCAGCACCATCGTGAGGCGATCGATCCCGAGGCCGATCCCGCCCGTCGGCGGCATGCCGTAGGACAGCGCCTCCACGTAATCCGGGTCTCCCTGCTCAGCCTCGATGTTGCCGCCGGCGCCTTCCTCGGCCTGCATCGCGAACCGCGCCGCCTGCTCGTCCGCGTCGTTCAGCTCCGAGAACGCGTTCCCGAGCTCCATACCGCCCACGTAGTACTCGAACCGCTCGACGATTCTCGGGTCGGCATCCGTCACACGGGCGAACGGCGACAGCTCGATGGGGTAGTCGTAGAGGATCGTCGGCTCGATCAGGCGCGGCTCGATGTACGCGGTGACCGCCTTGTCGACGAGCTGCGACCACGTCTTGTCGCGTGAAACGTCGACGCCGCGATCCTCCAGGCGCTGCTTCAGGTCGTCGTACTCCGTCGTCCAGAGATCGAACTCCGCCAGCTCGTCGATCAGCCGCATTCGCTTCCACGGCGCCTTCAGGTCGACGTCGTGTCCCTTGAACGTGACCTTCGTCGTCCCCAGCGCCTCGAGGGCGACGAACTCGATCAGATTCTCCATTCGGCGCATCGTGTCCTGGTAGTCGGCGTAGGCCTCGTACCACTCGAGCATCGTGAACTCGGGGTTGTTCTTGTACGTCACGCCCTCGTTGCGGAAGTCCTTGCCGATCTCGTACACCTTCTCGAGCCCACCGACGATCAACCGCTTGAGATAGAGCTCGGTCGCGATACGCAGGTAGAGATCCTGGTCGAGCACGTTGTGGTGCGTGACGAACGGCTCGGCGAACGCCCCGCCGTATCTCGGTTGGAGGACCGGCGTCTCGACCTCGACGAACCCTTCGCCGTCGAGATAGCGGCGAACTGCGGTGACGATCCGCGCCCGCAGCATGAAGTCGCGCCGCACCTCCTCGTTCATCAGCAGGTCGAGGTGGCGCTTGCGGTAGCGCTGCTCGATGTCGGTCAGACCGTGAAAGGTGTCCGGAAGCGGCGAGCGGTTCCGCGACAGGAGCACGAGCTCGTCGACGATCAGTGACGGCTCGCCGCGTCGCGACTTCGTCGGCTTCCCGGTGACCCCGATGACGTCCCCGAGGTGCACGTCGATGCTGCCGGTCCGCGCTTCGGGGCACAGCAGCTGGATCCGGCCGCTGCGGTCGACGAGGTCGAGAAACACGAGCTTGCCCATGTCACGGCGCGCCATCACGCGGCCGGCGAGGCGCCGCGCCTCAGCGCCCTCCTCGCCGGGCTCCACGCCTTCCGCCTCCTCGCGGACGCGCTCGATCTGGTCGCGATCGGGGAACCTCTTCGGCGTCGTGCTCACGGCCACCTGACCATAGCCCAGGCGTGCGGCCCGTTCTCGGGCGTCGATCCTTCTCGCACGACCTCGAAGCCGTGTCCTTCGTAGAACGGGAGGTTGACCGCGCTGTTCGTCAGCAGTACGGCCGGAAGGCCGTCCCTGGCCGAAGCTGTCAGGCCGGGCTCCAGGAGCGCCGAGCCGATGCCCTGACGCTGCGACGACGGGTCGACGCCGATCCCCGCGAGATACCAGTGGTCGCCGGGCATCGCTTCGACGCGGAGCGCCTCGACCGCCGCGCCGTAGGAGAGGAACGGGCCCGTCGCGGCGCCGAGGCGCAGCGGCGTCGTCACGAGCGCACGCAGCGTCGGCCCGACGCGCATCGCCGCGCGGCCCGGCGGCATCCAGCGCGCCGCTCCGAGCAGCGGGCCGGCCGTCGCCCACACGTCGGCGGCCGTCACATCGAAGCCGACGCGGAAGAGCCACGGCAGGACCCGCGCGCGCCGCTTGGCATCCGGAATCAGCCAGACCCAGGCGGGATCGTCCTGAAAGGCGCGCGCGAGCATGTCGCTCGCCTCGCCCAGCCTCGCTCGTTCGAGCCGCACGATCTCCACCGCGCGAGCGTAAAGGTGTCTGACACGGCGTGTCAGACACCACCGGCTTTTCTCGGCACGCGAACCTGACGCCTTCCTGGCGCGGAGAGCGACGTGCCGACAGCGGGCCGAGGCGGCGGCGAAGGCGGGCTCTGCCCGCCGAGAGCCGTCGCCGGCCAGGACGTGTCAGGCTGCTTTGATCTCCATGATCTTGAACTTCAACGCGCCGCGGGGGGCGGTGACCTCGACGACCTCGCCCTTCTTCTTGCCCATGATCGCCTTGCCGACCGGCGACTCGTTCGAGAGCTTGTTCTCGGCCGGGTTCGCTTCGGCAGAGCCGACGATGTGGTACTCGAAGGTCTTGTTCGCCTGCATGTCGCGCAGGCGGACGTGGGAGCCGATCGAGACGGCGTCCTTGAGGATCTCCTTCTTCGTGATCACGCGAGCCGAGAGCAGGCGCTCCTCGAGTTGCGCGATCTTGTGCTCGAGCATCGCCTGTTCGTTCTTGGCGTCGTCGTACTCGGCATTCTCGGCGATGTCGCCGAATTCGCGTGCAACGCGGATACGCTCGGCCACCTCGCGGCGCTTGTCGCCGCGCAGGAGATCGATCTCCTGTTGGAGCTTCTTGTAGCCCTCAGATGTGAGAATGACTTCCTTCAACAGAACTTCCTCCTGACCCCGTCAGAAACGGGCGGGAATGGTAGCGACCGCGTCAAGTCGGCCGCAACTCTGCCCGGCTACCCTTCACGGCCTGTGAGCATCGACCTCGAGGACACCTGGCGGATCGGCGCCGTCGACATCCCGGGCCGCGTCGTGCTGGCGCCGATGGCAGGCGTGTCTGTGCAGGCCTTTCGCCGGCAGGGCCGCCGCTACGGAGCGGGCCTCGTCTGCTCCGAGATGGTCTCCGTGGCCGGGATCCAGCACCGGAACGAGAAGACGCTCGGCTACCTGCGGGTGAGCTCGGACGAGCATCCGCTCGCGATCCAGATCTTCGGCTCCGACCCGGTGGCCATGGCCGAGGCCGCCCGCATGGTGGAGGCCGCGGGGGCCGACATCGTCGACGTGAACTTCGGCTGCCCGGTCAAGAAGGTGACGAAGACCGGCGCGGGGGCATCCCTCCTCGACGATCCCGATCACGCCTGCAGGCTCATCGAAGCGGTCGCCGGCGCGACGCCGCTTCCCGTCTCCGTGAAGATGCGCCGCGGCGTCGAGAACGGGTCGCGGACCTGCCTCGTCGTCGGGCCACGGCTCGCCCAGTCTGGAGCCTCCTCGCTGACGTTGCACCCGCGCTCCGCCAAGCAGATGTACACGGGCACGGCGGACCATTCGCTCACCGCCGAGCTGGTCTCGCTGGTCGACGTTCCGGTGATCGCCTCGGGCGACATCACCTCGCGGGCGCGCGCGCAGGCGGTGCTGGCCACGACCGGCGCGGCTGCGGTGATGATCGGCCGTGCGGCGCAGGGCAATCCGTGGGCGCTCGCAGAAATCATGGGCGACGAGCGCGAGCCGTCGCGCGAGGAGGTCGTCGCCGAACTGCTGCTCTTCATGCGCGAGACGGTGCGGGAACTGGGCGAGCAGCGCGCGTCCGGATTCCTGAAGAAGTTCTACGGCTGGTACCTCGGGCGCGGACGCTTCCCGCGGCCGTTCAAACAGGAGCTCGTGATGCTCCCGACGCTGGCCGAGGTGGAGGAGCGCCTGCTCGCCGCCGCGCCGGGCGCACGCTTCATCTACGAGCGTCTCGCCGCCGAGGTCCCGGCCCCGCAGGACGAGGTCTTGCTCGACTCGCTGCCGATCTCGATCTACGGCGGCGGTTGAATAACGGGGGAAACCATGTTTCCCCCGTTGGCCCCCTTCTTCCTCGCGCTACATCCCAACACGACATTTGGCCTCCCGCCCGGCCAAGCCGGGCTCCGGCCGCCGGCCGAGAACCGACCCAGAAGGTTGCGCGCGCGAGCTTCCCAAGACGAATCGGTCCCAGAGGAACCTGATTCGCCGGAGGCGAACCAGGTTCGCGAGTTTCGCACCTAGGTGCGGTTGCGCTCCCAGACGATCCTGAGGCCCTGGAGCGTCAGCTCCTGGTCGACGGCCGTGATCGTCTCGGAGTGCGGTGCGATCAGGTCGGCGAGCCCCCCGGTGGCGACCACCGGCGCCGTCGGGGCGCCGAGCTCCGCCCGGATCCGGCCGACGATCGCATCGACCTGTCCGGCGAAGCCGTAGACGAGCCCCGACTGCAGTGCAGCTGTGGTCGTCTGGCTGATCACCCGTTCGGGAGCCGCGAACGGCACCTTCGGAAGCCGTGCAGCGCGCGCGAAGAGCGCGTCCATCGACACCTCCACCCCGGGCGCGAGCACGCCGCCGGCGAACTCACCAGCCGCATTGACGACGTCGAAGTTGGTGGACGTGCCGAAGTCGACCACCACCGCCGGAGCGCCGTGCCGTTCGCGCGCAGCGACCGCGTTCGCGATCCGGTCCGGTCCCACCTCGCGTGGGTCGTCGTAGCGGATGAGCATCCCGGTCGAGACGCCTGGGCCGAGCACGAGCAGCTCGGTGCCCGCCCAGCGCTCGGTGAACGCCTCGTACTCGCGGACGAGCAACGGCACCGACGAGCAGAGAACGATCCCGTCGAGCGTCTCCAGGTCGACGAACGCCCGGAGGAGCACGGCGAGCTCGTCGCCGGTGTGCGTGCGATCGGTGCCGACGCGGAACTGCTCGATGAGCGTCGCGCCGTCGAACAGCCCGAAGACGGTCTGGGTGTTCCCGACATCGATCGCGAGCAGCATGGCGAAAGGGTGTCAGACACCGAAGGTGCCTGAGAGCGCTACAGGTCTTCGATCTCCGATCGCCCTTCGCCGATGCGCTTGGCCAGCGCCTCGGCGGTCAGTACCGGCTCGTCGCCGTCGCCGCGCAGCTCCTCGATCGTCACGTCGCTGGACGTGTACACCTCGGCGCGCGGGATCATCCGCGTTGGGCGGTTCTTGTCCCACACCCAGACGTCCTCCATCTTCAGATGGAAGAACGGATAGTTCGGTTGGGGGACGTACTGCATGTCCAGCTTGTTGCACAGGTATGTCGCATCCTGGGTGAGGACGCAGTACCGGAAGAGGGAAAAGACCGCCGCGTACTCCTTCTTCAGACGCAGCTCGGCCTCGGCCTCGAACTCGTCGAGCTCGTCGAGGTGGCTCACCCCGTTGATTGTAGCCCTGCGAGGGCAGCCTGGACCGTGCCGGAACCGGGAATTCTTCGTGACGGAACGAGCTCCGCGAGCGGCTCGAGCACGAACAGCCGCTCCTCGAGGTGCGGATGGGGCACCACGAGGCCCGGCTCGTCGAGCTCCTCGTCGCCGTACAGCAGCAGGTCCAGGTCGATCGTCCGCGGCCCCCACGGCCGTCCCGGCCGCTCCCGGCCGAGGCGCCGCTCGACCTCGAGCAGCTGTTCGAGGAAGGCCCGGGGGGCGAGCGGTGTCTCCACCTCGGCGACGGCGTTCAAAAACCGTGGCTGCTGTTCGTAGCCCCACGGGTCGGTCTCGATGATCGTCGAGAGCCGGGTCGCTCCGATCAGCTCGGCGGCCTGGCGGATCAGCGACTCGCGATCGCCGAGATTCGAGCCGAGCCCGACGTACGCGACCGTCACGGACGCTCGATGGTGACGGCGGAGTACTCGACCGTCATTCCGGCCGGCTCGACCCGAGGCTTGCGCACGCGGAGGCGCAGCGACTCCGGCGAGAAGCGCTCCATGAGCAGGTCGGCCACCCGGGTGGCGAGCGCCTCGAGCAAGTCGAAGCGCTCGCCGTCCGAAAGCTCTCGAATCGCGCTCGCGACGCGCGTGTAGTCGACGGCGTCGCCGAGCCGGTCCGTCGCACCACGGTCGCCCACCTCGAGCTGCACGTCGAAGAGAAAGAGCTGCCCGAGCCGCTGCTCCGCTTCCTCCACTCCGTGGTAGCCGAAGACCTCGAGCCCGCTGAGCTCGACGATCACCCGGCCACCGCGCTCGCGACGGCGAGCGCCTCAACGTGCTCTCGCACGTCGTGCACGCGCAGGATCGAGGCGCCGCGATGGTAGGCGCTGACCGCGCCGCCCACCGACGCCGCCGCTGAACCGACTGTCGCGTCCGGGCTGCCTGTGAGCTTGCCCAGCGAGCTCTTCCGCGAGAGCCCGACGAGCAGGGGCCGTCCGATCGCGGCGAGCTCGCCCAGCCTGCGCACGAGCTCGACATTGTGTGCGACGGTCTTGCCGAAGCCGATCCCCGGGTCGAGACAGACGAGCTCCTCGCGCACCCCGGCCGCGACCGCGAACGCAAGCCGCTCCTCGAGAAAGCGCTTCACGTCGGAGACGACGTCGTCGTAGGTGGGATCGATCTGCATGGTGCGCGGCTCGCCCTGCATGTGCATGAGGCAGAGATAGCAGCCGGCGTCGGCGACGACCCCGGCGAGCTCAGGATCGCCGCGCAGCGCGGTCACGTCGTTGACGAGCTCGACGCCGAGCTCGAGCGCGCGGCGGGCGACCGCCGCTTTCGAGGTGTCGACCGAGACGGGAGCGCCACCGAGGTCGAGCAGCACCTGCTCGATCCGCTCGAGCTCCTCGTCCGCCGTCACACCGTCCGATCCGGGCCGGGTCGACTCGCCGCCGACATCGACGATCGCCGCTCCGCAGTCGAGCATCCCCCACGCCGCCGTCACCGCAGCCTCGACGCGGAAGTGCACGCCCCCGTCCGAGAACGAGTCGGGTGTGACGTTGATCACGCCCATCACGGATGGAGCAGGAAAGCGTTCATCGATCGGCGGGCGTGGGTTTGACACACCCGAATAATGGCGTGATGGACCCTGGCTGGCGTTATCTCGGCGTCATTTCGAAGCGGCTGCGCTGGACGATCGCCGGCGCGGTCGTCTCGGGGCTCGCCTGGCAGGGCGCGGTGATCGTCGCCCCGCTCGTGATTCGACGTGCGGTGGATTCGGGAATCCTCGCCGGGAGCCGGTCGGCGCTGTGGTGGTCGTGCGCCGCACTCGTGGCCCTCGGCGCGGTGGAGGCCGCTGCCGGCGGGAGCCGCCACTACTTCGCCATCCGCAACCGGGCCCTCGCCGACGCGAACGTCCGCGATTCGATCTTCCGGCGCGCTCTGGAGCTCGACGCCCGCTACCACGACCGGGTCGGGGCGGCCGAGCTGATCTCGCGCGCCTCGAACGATGCCGAGCTATGCCCGTTTGTGGGCGAGTTGGCAGGCCGGCCTCGTCGCGTAGATGATTCGATCCACCCCGACTGGAGGACGTCATGGCCGTGAAGCTCTATCGCTGTAGCAACATGTGGGCGAAGTTCGGCGGGCATCCCTGCTGGAAGGTCCAGAAGGCGCTCGACGAGCAGGGCATCGAGTACGAGGTGGTCGCCGGGCCGTGGCCCAGCCGGAAGAAGCGCACCGCGCTGATCGAAGGCACGGGCCAGTCGAGCTACCCGGCGATCCAGTTCGAAGACGGCACCTGGTACCGCGAGCAGTCCAACGACATGGCTCAGACGATCCGTGACGGCCGCCTGATGGAGAAGAGCGGCTAGAGGACTTCGGGGGGCGGGGTGCTGATCCCCGGCTCCCACGCATCCCAGAGTGCGTCCAGGTGCTTGAGCGGAAAGTGCCGGAGCACGAGCTTCCACTCGGTCGTCGGCGTCTGGATCGAGTCGGCCTGGTGGAGCGTGAACCCGTCGCCTTCGATGCTCTCGAAATCCATCGGGTCGTCGGGCGGCGACAGCGAGACATGCTTCAACCCGATGTCGTTTGCCCACACATAGACGTTCCCGCCGTGCTCGATCACGTACTCGCGAACATCGGGCTCAGCGACAACCGTTACCTCGGACATCGCGACAGCCTAGCCCTTGCCGCGCAGCTTGTTCCCGAGCCTGGTCATGAACGACTGCTTGCCGGGGCGCCACGTCGTCTCGGGCGGCGCCTCCTGGAACGGCGCCAGAGTCGCCGCCTCCGCAGCGGCGATCTTCAGGGTCACCTCGCCGGGGAAGATCGCCCCGACCTGTTCGCCGGCCACGTAGCAGAGCTTCTTCGGCTCGCCGGACTCGACGGCGAGACCGTCGAAGATGTCAGCCTGCTTGTCGCCTTCGATCTGGGCGACCGTGCCCAGGCTGGAGCCGTCGGAGGCAACGACGTTCCACCCTTGCTGGATCTGAAGCCACGAAACGGGATCCGCCATCGGAGGCACGGTAGCAGGGCCGTTCTCCCGTTCACACCCGCGGACGGTGGGGCTATGCTCGGCTCAGAGTGGGAAGCGACGCACTACCTCGGGTCACCGGCCCCGATTCGCTCGAAGCCTCTCCGGCGATCTTTCCGTCGCCGGCGCTCGACCGCCTGACCCGGGCCCATCCCGCCACACCGGCCGTCGTGTTCCTGCCGGTGGTGGCGATCCTCGGCTTTCTCGGCGTGCGCGACCTCGGGCTCGGCGAGGCGTTGCTCGGAGCGGCCGCCGGGTATCTCTTCTGGACCCTCTGCGAGTACTGGGGCCACCGCACCCTTTTCCACTTCGAGCCGGACCACGGCATCGGCAGACGGCTGCACTGGATGATCCACGGCGTCCACCACGACCATCCAAACGACCCGCGCCGTCTCGTGCTCCCGCCGGCGTTCTCGATCCCGCTGGCGATCCTCTTTCTCCTCGCGTTCGTGGGTGTGCTCGGGACCCCGCTCGCGTGGGCCTTCGCTGCCGGCTTCTACCTCGGCTACGTCATCTACGACACCTTGCACTTCCTGCTCCACCACACCCATCCGAAGGGGTCGGTGGGTCGCCGCCTCCGTGAGCTGCACATGCGCCACCACTTCGAGGACGACGAGCGCGGCTTCGGCGTGAGCGCGCCCTGGTGGGACATCGTGTTCAGGACGCGCCCACGCCGTCGAAACGAGGCTCGCCGGGTCAACCCGGCATCGCCGCCCCCTCCTCGGTGAATCCCGGCGCCGAGTAGGCGCCGCCCGGCACCCCGCCGATCGCCAGGAGCTGCGCCGGCTCCGGGCCCGTCGTGATCTTGCGCGTGGCGTTCGCGGCGACCCGAGCGAACACGCCGGGGGACAGCGGGAACTCCTTGCCGCCGACGTGGAGGGTCGCTGATCCGGCCAACAGGGTGTAGACCTCCTCCTGGCCGTCATCCGAGTGATCGTGCTCGGGGTAATGCTCGAAGTTCGCCGGGAACTGCTCGACCTGCATCCCGAACGCCGTCACGCCGAGACTCGCCCGCGCGCGGCAGAACCCGCCGCCGTTCGGCGAGTCGAAGTCCTCGATTCGCTTGACCGTCACATTCGACATCTCGTCCTCCTCTGACTGTCGCTCTCGGAGAACGACGAACGGGGGACTGGGAAATCGACAGGACGACCCCGATGTTGCATCCTCTGGCCATGGCGACGATGCGCGACCTCGATGAGCTCGCTCTGGCAATGCCCGAGACGACGAAGGAGATCTCCGCCGACGGCCGCCCCTCGTACCTCGTGCACGGCAAGGCGTTCTGCCTGCAACGTGGCCGGCGCCCCGACGCGCTCGATCCGGCGACCGGGGAGCGGCTCGACGACGTGCTGATGTTCCGAGTCGACGGAGCCGAGGCGAAGGAGCTCGTGCTCGCCGATCCGCGCGGCGTGTTCTTCACGACGCCGCACTTCGACGGGTATCCGGCGGTGCTGATCCGCATCCCGGACCTGGGCCGGCTCGACCGCGGCGAACTGCGAGAGACGGTCGTGGAGGCCTGGCTCACGCGGGCGCAGAAACGCGTCGCCAAGGCCTGGTTGGCCGAGCACGATCAGTAGTGCGGGACGACGAAGAGCCCCGCGATCCCGACCGCGAAGACGACGATCGCGAAGATCGAATCGGGCCCGAGCCGCGCCCGGCAGCGAAGCGGACGGATCACGACGCCCATCGCGAAGATCGCCGTGAGCGCAACACCGAGCGACGCGAGCCAGGCGTTCTGACTGCCCGCGGTCGGTAGCACGGGCGAGCCTGCGATCAGGTCGGCGACGAGGAAAAGACAGAGCTGAAACGCGTTGCCGCCGAAGATGTCGCCCAGGGCGAGCGCGTGGTCGCCGAGCCGGACCGCCGCAATGCCCGAGCTGATCTCGGGCAGGGCGGTTGCTCCCGCCAGGATGGTCGCGCCGAAAACGACGCCGTTGATGCCCGCCCGGTCGGCAAGCGTGTTCCCGCTCATCTCGAGCGCCACGCCGGCAGCCAAGGTGACGGCACACGCGCCGGCGAACAGCCAGGCGACCCCGGAGGTCGAGCGGCTCGCGAACGGATGCGGCTGGGTCGGGTGGGGATCGCGGTGATGGCGCCGGCCCGGTTGCGACCCCTCCATCGTGATGCGCCAGCGCGGGCTCTTGCGCACGTTGTTGATCACGTAGACGCCGATCGTCCACACGACGACGATCCCGATCGATGCCGGGCTGACGACACCGGCGATCGCCGTCGTCGGCGCAAGGAGCGCGCCCATCAGCACACCGGAGACGACGAGGGTCACGAGCAGCCCTTCGAGCACCGGGCTCAAGGCCCCGACGAGGAAGGTCAAGGGCCTCGCGCGTCCGACCGCGATGTCGCAGATCACGAGCACCATCGTCTGCATGGCGATCCCACCGATCAGGTTGCCCGCGGCGAGCCCGAGGTTCCCTTGGGCGGCCGCCGAGACCGTGATCGCGAGCTCCGGGAGGCTGCCTGCCACCGAGAGCAGGAGCAGGCCTCCGAGCTCCTCCCCGAGCCCGAGCCGCACATCGAGCGCGTCGGTCGTCTTCGAGAGCGTCATGCCGGCGATCCAGGTCGCAGCCGCGGCGACCAGGAAGATCAGGACGAGGAGCGGAGACGCGATCCCGGTCACGAGCCTCAACTATTGAACGAAGGTCGGCTGGCAGCCCCCCGGGCCGCGTCGCTCAGTGGTCGAGAGTCGCGAGCCGAACGCCGAAGGCGATCAGGACGGTTCCGCTGATGCCCTCCATGATCCTGCGGATGCGCGGCCGGCGCAGCACGTCCCCCGCCTTGGCGACGAAGGTGCCATAGCCGGCCAACCAGACCAGGGTCATGAGACAGAACACGAGACCCAGTGCGAGCAACGCGCCGAAGCTCGCTCCCGGCGGCGCGAACTGCGGCAGGAAACTCGTGAAGAACACGGCGATCTTGGGGTTCGCGAGATTGCTGAAGAACCCCTGGCGGACCGCGCGCCGCGGCCTCTGCCGAAGACCGAGGGCCGGCGCGTCCGCACCGTCTTCTCGAAGCCCGCGTGAGGCGATCCGCAGCGCCTGGACTCCGAGCCAGACGAGGTACAGCGCGCCGATGATCTTCAACGTCACGAACGCGGGCTCGGAGCGCCGCAGCAGCGCAGCCACCCCGACGCTCGCCGCCAGCGACCAGACCGCGAGCCCAAGCACCACACCGACCGCGGTCGAGACGGCGATCCGGCGACCTGCGAAGAGCGCATTCCGCCCGACCAGCGCCATGTCGGGACCGGGCGCGACGATCACCACCGCGGAGATCGCCAGGAACGGGATCAGGTTCACCGCGCCAGCCTACTCAGATACCTGCACGATGAGATTCGCCGAATCGCCTAGAGTCTCAGCATGGACGACGAACCTCTCCG
This sequence comes from uncultured Thermoleophilia bacterium, assembly GCA_963806025.1. GTDB lineage: Bacteria > Actinomycetota > Thermoleophilia > Gaiellales > Gaiellaceae > PALSA-600. Next base: position 311,578 of record CAWDWI010000002.1, read on the forward strand.
GTTGCTGCAGGTGCAGGACGAGGCGGAGGGTGACGAGATCTGCGGACGTCTCCGAGCCGCCGGCATCAAGTGCGCGGTCGAACCGATGCCCGATCCGAACTCACTCGGATCGTTCATGGGAGGGATGTCGGGCACAGCGCTCTTCGTGCTCGTGAACGAGTCGGATGCTCCGAAGGCGCGGTCCGTGCTCTCCGGCTCCTGACGCGTGAGCGAGCTCTCCTGGTGGTTCGCGCCCCACCCGGCCTGGGAGCCGACGGAGGACTGGCCGGAGAACGTCCCGGTCGTGCGGTACGACACGCACGACGAGGTCGTGCTGATCGACCCGTTCCTACCTCCCGACGGCCGATTCGATGCGGACGGAAAAGCCGTGCGCGTACTGCTCACGCAACCGGCGCACTACCGGGGAACGAGCGATTTCGTCACCCGCCACGGCGCGTCGGTGTGGGTGCCGCCTCGAGCCGAATGGAGACGACGTTCCAATCCGGCAACGACCGCCGACCTGCCCCCTGGAGTGGAGGCGATCGAGCTGGACGGCGAGCCCCAGCAGGTCGTGTTCTTCATTCGCGATCACGCGACTCTCGTCACCGGCGATGTCCTGAGCGGGACCGGCAATCGGTTGCACGTGTTCGTCGACGAGGCGGACGCCGACCGCCTGCTCGTCTCGCTCGACGCGCTTTGCGAACTGCCGATCGAGCAGGTGATCATCCCGCACGGGGATCTTGTCCTCGCCGACGGAGCCGCCCGCATCCGAGCCGCGGTCGCCGAGGCCAGGCTCTAGGTTCCCCTCGTGGAACTCACGATCAGGGAGGCTTCCGCCGAGACGCATCGGCTGCTAGCAACCTGGCGCTATCCACCGCCGTACGACTTCTACGACGGGACCGTCGAGCCGGTGCTGAACCCGGAGCGCTTCTTCGAAGCCCTCGATGAACGGGGCGAACTGATCGGCTTCTACTACTTCGAGCCGAAGCCGCCTGACCTCGACTACGGACTCGGTCTACGACCGGATCTGACCGGGCAGGGCCTCGGGCCTTACTTCTTCAACGTGGGGCTCGCGTTTGCTCGCGACCGCTTCCGGCCCAGACAGGTCTTCCTCCATGTCGCAGCCTTCAACGAGAGGGCGCGCCTGGTCTACGAGCGAGCCGGCTTCCGGATCGTCTCCTCGCATGTGCGCACGTTCGAGGACTTCGGAGAGGTCGCGTTCCTGACCATGACCGAAGCCGAGCAGGTCACGGTACGTCGCCGGCAGGGGCAGCCGGAGCAGCCGGTGCGGCAGCGACCGGAGCCACAGGAGCGTCCTCGCCCAACCCGCGAAGTGTGAAGTACATCAGCGTCAGCGCGATGGCGAAGAACGGGCCGACGATCGCGTTTGCGATCGCGCCGCCGATCCAGTAGCGGAGAAACGACCCGAGGAACGAGAAGATCGCCTGGATGATCCCCGAGGCGATCGCCGACAGAACCGCGGTCACCACGACAACACCGAAAACCGTCCAACCGTGCCCGCGCACGAGCTCACGCGACCGCGAGAACGAGTCGCCGACGTGCTTCCCCTCGAGGACGATCACCGGCACGATCAAGCACCACCAGGTCAGGAGGATCAGACCGGGCACGATGAACAGCACCAGCCCGACCGCGATTCCGAGCGCGGCGAGTATCCCGGCCAGAATCAGGGTCCCGAGGTGCGGACGGGCGCGCTCGAAGAGCTGTTCGATCGTGCTGTCGATCCTGCCGTCCCGCACGTCGTCGACTGCGAAGACGAGCGCGCCCTGCAGCCAGAACGTGCCGACCAGAGACACGATCGCAGTGACGAGCGCGAGCAGGAGCGAGATGCTCACGCCGTGACCGAACAGTGTCGCGACGAGCGCATTGAGGAGGTCGACGATCAGGTACACGATCAACGCGATCACGACGAACCGCTTGAAAAACCTTGTGTAGAGCCCCCAGGACTCGCGGAGGATGCCGCCGACGGTCATTGGAGACACACACTAAAGGCCCGCGGCGTTGGGTCAAGCCGAACGGACTACCCCTCGTAGGACGGGTAGTCCGTCCACGTGCAGCGCGACGCGGTGCAGATGACGTCGAACGAGGCGAGCCTGACCATGTCGGTCCGATCCTTCGCGAGGCACGTGAAGAGTCGCCCATGGTCGTCTAGCCTCGTGCACGAATAGTCGAAGGACGGCGAGCCCATCGTCGTTCCCCAGGTGTGGCGGAGCAGCGCAGCCACCTGGCCGGTCGTCTCGATCCGGTGGGATTTCTCGGCCCCGCAGGCGGCGACAGCCGCCAGCGCGAGCAGGACGAGCGCCAGTCTCAGCATCTTCATCTCGTTGCAGAAAGTTCTACCGACCCGCGGGTAAGAGTTCTATGCGGCGGACGAGTTGATGACGATCTCGGATCGGGTTGGCGACGATCGCGCCGGATCTGGCGCCGCCCCGCTAGCGCGTTGCCCGTGCGCCGAACGCGCGGCCATGCAGCTCGAACGCGCCGCTCGGGCTGCCGAGCTGCCTGTACAGCTCGTCGTGAGCCCGGTTGGCGACGATCTCGCCGGATCTGGCGCCGCCACGCCCCGCTAGCGCGTTGCCCGTGCGCCGAACGCAGCGGCCATGCAGCTCGAACGCGCCGCTCGGGCTGCCGAGCTGCCTGTACAGCTCGTCGGAGCGCGAGCGCTGTTCCTCGTCGAGACCGTGCAGCCACGCGCCCGCGGGACCGACCCCGAGGGTCAGCGCGCGCCAGAAATCCTCGAAACGCGGTCAGCGCGCGCCAGAAATCCTCGAAGTCGACGTATGGCGCGGTGACGTCCAGCTCCCCGGTCTCGACGTTCGTCAGCCCGGCTCCTGCGAGGAGGTCGTGGAGCTCCTGAGGGGTGCGGTAGCGGCGCGCCCCTTGCTCGGCGTAGCCCCCGCCCACTACATTGGCCGCCCGGCCGATCGCAGCGAACATCTGCACCTCCTCGAGCCCCCACATGTTGATCGCGACCCGGTGCGCGACGCGGCCGAGCTCTCGCATGGCGGCGGGCGCGTCCTCCATGAAGGCGACAACGAGCTGTGCGAGCGCAAGATCGAAGCTGTCGTCGGCGAACGGCACTGCGCGTGCTCTCGGCGGCGGCTTCGTGAACCTCGAGCTGCGGGAAGCGGGAATGCAACGCGCGAACGAATTCGGGCGACGGCTCGACCGCAACGACGCTCGCGCCGCGTCCGACGAGCTCACGAGTCAAGGCACCGGTGCCGGCGCCGACGTCGAGCACGCGTTGCCCCTCGCCGACCCCGGCGAATTCCGCGAAGAGCGGCGCCAGCCGGACCGAGTACCGGCCCATGAAGTCGTCGTACGACTCCTCATCGTTGTGGAAGACGCCGCTCACGGGTCAATTCAAGCACCCGGCCGGTTCGGCGGCGTGCGGGCTCGCCTGCGATGCTCGCCTCTCACCTTGCGCATCGCCGTCGTCTCGTTGCTCGCCGCCGCAGCCGTCCCGACACTGGTCGCCTGCGGGGCCAGTCGGCCTACGACGTACAGCGGCCGTTCTCGGGCGGCAACCGTCGAGCTCGTCGGCCCTCAGCGGAAAAGGGGGACGCGCAAGTGTGGGATCTGTCACTGCAGTTCACCCGCGCTGGGGTGTCAGCGCGCAAAGCGTTGGACTAATATAAATACATTAAAAAAAAAATTAACATATAAGAAGTAATCCAATTATACAAGTCCGATTCATAGATAATATAAAAATAACAGCTTCGGAGCCCCGCCATCCCGACGGCCGACCTCACCGTGTTCTGTCTCTCGGATCACGGCCTTTCGGAAGCAGGCGTAGCGGCGTCCCAACTGCGCCGGAAGACGCTCACAGTGCACTTCGTGAATCTGCACAAGGCGAGTCGCTGGATCTGCGGCCTCCGTGTTGGACGGAACCCGAAGGATCGCGTAGGCGAATCGCGCGCCACGAATAGTACATCACCAACTCCATCGTCGCCGCGACCCTGACGCGCCGCTGAGGGCCGGCGTTCAGCCACCCCTGAGTGAAAGATCGGTACCTGGTACCAGAGGTACCAGGTACCTGGGTTGCGAAGCTCGCGCGGGAGGTCTGAGAAAGAGAGCCTCGGATTACGTCGAGCTCTCTGCGAACCAGTCCACCCAGCTCTCCTGCTCGGGTGTCTCGATCGCGCCGGAGCGGTAGTTCTCCCGCACCCAGGCGACGGCGTCGAGCGGCTCAACACCCCCGAGCGCCGCCATACAGGCGAGGACCGTTCCCGTTCGACCGAGGCCGCCGAGGCAGCCGATCTCAACACCCTCCCCGCTTTTGGCACGCGAGAACGCCCCACGGATTTGCGCAGCGGCGAGCGCCCCGTCGGGCGGCAGTCCGAAGTCGGGCCATTCGATGATCTCGGCAGGCCAGGTTGGCTGCCAGCGCGGATCCATGTAGAGCCCGAAATCGCGTCCGCTCAGCCGATCGTCGCGCTCGGAAAGCGCCGAAGCACGGACACGTGTGCCGTCCGGGAAGATGACCTCCACCAGCGACAGCGTAGTGGCAGGTTGGCCGCCTGGGCCGGCGTCCTTACGCCGGAGCGGTCGAAGCTCGGGCTAGGAGGCTTCGGGCTCGGGCGGCTGCATCGCCGCTCCGCCCGGAAGCGGGAACGGGCGCGGCTTCGCCGGTGCGGGACGCCGCTCCGGCTCCTTCGTCGGCTCCGCCTCTTCAGGCTCCGGATCCGGGAAGACCGCATCCTCCTGCTCGCCGGCGAGCAGACGCTCGAACTGCTCCTTGTCGATGGTCTCGCGGTCGATCAGGATCTGCGAGATCCGGTGCAGGTCGTCGATGTGGTCGCGCAGCAACCGCGTCGCGATGTCGTGGCCCTCTTCGATGATGCGGCGGATCTCGTCGTCGATCTCGCGGGCGACCTCGTCCGAATAGTCGGGCTCGTGGCCCATGTCGCGGCCGAGGAACGGCATCCCGGAATCGCGGCCGAGGACGCGCGGGCCGAGCTTCTCGCTCATGCCGAACCGCATCACCATCTGCTTCGCAGTCGCAGTGACCTTCTCGATGTCGTTGGCGGCGCCGGTCGTGACCTCGTTGAAGACGATCTCCTCGGCGGCGCGGCCGCCCATCGTCATCGCGATCTGCTCGAGCAGCGCCTTGCGTGTGGTCAGATAGCGGTCCTCGGTCGGCAGCGAGACCGTGAGGCCGAGCGCCTGACCACGCGAGACGACCGTGATCTTGTGGATCGGATCCGTGTTCTCGAGGAAGTGCCCGACGAGAGCGTGGCCCATCTCGTGATACGCGGTGATCCGCTGTTCCTTCTCGGAGAGCAGGCGCGCCTTCTTCTCGGGGCCGGCGATCACCCGCATGATCCCCTCCTCCAGCTCCTCCTGCTCGATCACCTTCTTGCCACGGCGCGCTGCGAGGAGCGCGGCCTCGTTGACGAGGTTCGCGAGATCGGCCCCCGTGAAGCCCGGCGTGCCGGCTGCGAGCGAGTCGAGGTCGATCGACGGCGCGAGCGGCTTGCCCTTCGAGTGGACCTCGAGGATCTTGCGGCGGCCGTTGCGGTCGGGGCGGTCGACCACGATCTGCCGGTCGAAACGCCCGGGGCGCAGGAGCGCAGGGTCGAGGATGTCGGGACGGTTCGTGGCCGCGATCAAGATGATGTTGTCCTTCATCTCGAAACCGTCCATCTCGACGAGGAGCTGATTCAGCGTCTGCTCGCGCTCGTCGTGGCCGCCGCCGAGGCCCGCGCCGCGATGACGGCCGACCGCGTCGATCTCATCCATGAAGACGATGCACGGCGACGCCTGCTTGGCCTGTTCGAACAGGTCGCGGACACGAGACGCGCCCACGCCCACGAACATCTCGACGAAGTCGGAACCGGAGATCGAGAAGAACGGCACGCCTGCCTCGCCGGCGACGGCCCGCGCGAGCAGCGTCTTACCGGTGCCGGGAGGCCCGTAGAGCAGCACACCCTTCGGGATGCGCGCGCCAAGCGCCTGGAACTTCTTCGGATTCTCGAGGAACTCCTTGATCTCCTGGAGCTCCTCAACCGCCTCGTCGACGCCGGCGACGTCCTTGAAGCCGATCTTCGGTGAGTCCGGCGCCATCCGCTTCGCACGCGACTTGCCGAAGCTCATCACCTTCGAGCCGCCACCCTGCACCTGGTTCATCAGGAAGATCCAGAAGCCGATCAGGAGGAGGAACGGCAGGAAGGACCCGATCAGCGCCGTCCAGGAGAAGCCACCGGTTCCCTTCGAGTCGAACTTGATCCCCTGCTTCTGCAGCACGTCCTGGAACTGCACCTGCGACTGGTCGCTCGGGTAGTGGACCGTCGCCGACTTGCCGGTGGCGAACTTGACCGCGATCGCCCGCTTGGTCGGATTGAAGTCGACGCTGGTGAACGACGCCGGGTCGCTCTTCGCCTGCGCGATCACCTCCGAATACGTCAACTTGACCGCGTTCGAATGCTTCGGGATCAAGGTCTGGCTGGCCAACCAGACCAGCAAGACGATCACGATTAGCGGGAAAAACGCGCTGCGGAAGAAACGATTCACGGATTGTCTTCGCTCAGGGTAGCCAAGTGGATGTTCCCCGGGCTACCCGCGTAACTCTTTCGTAATCAGGGTCAAGCTCCTTCCGGGAGCAGATCCGCGTGCAAAACGCCTACGTAGGGCAGATTTCGGTACCGCTCGGCGAAATCGAGGCCGTAGCCGATCACGAATTTGTTGGGGATCTCGAACCCGACATACCGCACGGGGACGTCGATTTCGCGGCGGTCCGGCTTGGTCAGGAGCGCGCAGATCTCGAGGCTCGCGGGCTCACGGGATTCCAGGTTGCGGAGGAGATACGAGAGGGTCAGCCCCGAGTCGATGATGTCCTCGACGACGAGCACATGCCGGTCTTCGATGTTGATGTCCAGGTCCTTGAGGATCCGTACGACCCCCGACGAGTCGGTGGCAGCGCCGTAGCTCGAGATCGCCATGAAGTCGATCTCGCACGGCACGGTCAACGAGCGCATCAGATCGGCCATGAAGAACACCGCGCCCTTGAGCACTCCGACGAGCAGCAGTTCGCGGCCCGCGTAGTCACGGGAGAGCTCGTCGCCGAGTTCCCGAATCCGTTCCTGGAGGCGGTCCTCGTCGATCAGGATCTCCCCCACACCACGTTCCAGCTCAGTCTGCGACACGAGTCGCGATCACCCCCTCGGCCTCGACGATCCCCGGGACCGCAACGACCTCGTCGCCGCGGACGACGAGCGGCCAGCCTTCACGATCGGAGCGCGGAATCTTGGCATCGACGAACACATCTTGAACCTTCTTGGCTCGACCCACGAGCCGGTCGCCCGGCCGCCAGCCTCGCACCTTGAGCCCCGGCACGCGAGACTCGATCCGCCAGGAGCCCCACTCGACGGCACCGTCGAGATCACGCGGTCCTGCCTCGAGCCAGACCCGGTCGTATTCGCGGACGACCTGGAGCCCCTCTCCGAGGTCGATTCGCTTCGAGCCGGCAGGCGAGCCGAGCAGCTCGACCAGTTCAGGCGGCATCGTGCGCCGCTCGTCGAGGACGCTCAGCACGTTCTCACGCGCCGCCGGGTGGATCCGGTCGAGGAGCGGCAGGATCTGGTTGCGAATCACGCCGCGCAGCGTGTCGGGATTGGAGGAGTCGGTCCGCCACTCGAGCCCGCGCTCGCGGCAGAACTCCTCGGTCTCCTCACGCCAGACGCAGAGCAGCGGCCGCACGACGCCGTCGGCACGACGCACCTCGATCCCCTTGGTGGTGCCGCGCGCCGCGAGGCGGTAGACGATCGTCTCGACCTGGTCCGACAATGTGTGGCCGGTCGCGCGCAGCACATTCGCGCGGAAGGAATAGCGGACGTCGCGGAGGGCGGCCTCGGTGACGGATCCTCTTACGGGGCGGACGACCTCGGCGTCGAACTGGTCGGTGCACCAGGCCGCGTCGCCGTCCGACTCGGCGCCGCGGAGGCCGTGGTCGACGTGCAGCGCTTCGACGCGGTAGTCGAGCTCGCGAAGCGCGTGGAAGAGGCAGGTCGAATCGGCGCCACCCGAGACGAGGCACAGCACCCGGCCTCCCGGCGCGATCAGATCGTGCCGGCGGACATGGCTCTCGATCCGCGCGAGCAGTTCCAGAGACTCATTAGAGCATGCACCGGCTCAAAAGAGAATGCTGCGGTACTCGAGCGCCTTCCGCATGCCGACCGTCTCGTAGAGCGCGATGGCCGGGGCGTTCTCGCTGCGCACGAAGAGGGTCACGTTCGGCGTCGTCTCGAGCAGGAGGCGGCAGAGATCCCGCAGCCCGCGCGCGCCGTAGCCACGGCCGCGCGCCCCGGGGTCGACCCAGACCTGCTGAATCTGCACCGCCTGTGGCGTCCAGGCGGAGGCCTCGGCCTTGAAGAGCACGAGATCGCCTTCGAGCCAGACCCAGGAGCGGCCCTCGTCGATCTGGGCGAGCGTGCGCCAGCGGAAGCTCTCCGGGTCCCTGGCGAGCGGATCGATGCCGAGCTCGAGCTCATGGGCCGCGGCGCACGCGGGCACGAGCAGGTCGAGGTCTCTGGGCATGGCGGCGCGAAGCCCGGTGTCTCCGGCCGGCGGCGGCTCGCTGATCGTGTACACGGGCTGTCCCGGGCGATCCTCCCGCGGCTTCGGGAATCTCCCGCGGGCCGCGTCCCACAGGTCGCCTACGGCAGCGGCCTCGCCGATGATCATCCGCGAGCGTGCATGGCCCGCCGCCGCCGCGAAAGCACCGCAGCCGGCGCCCGACGGCACGAGGTTCGCTCCGGCATGGCAGAGGGCGCTGAGCGCCCCGTCCGCGCCCGGGACGGCGATGAAACGCCCGAGGCCGCGCCGGGCGACATCTTCGAGAAAGACGCGCTCCACAGGATCGGCGGCACAGAATGCGAGCACCTGCTCGCGCGTCGGTTCGATCGTCTTCATTTCGCGAAGTCTCCTACAGACCGCCTTGTATAGGCTGCGCCGATGCCGATCCACGTTCGTGCCGAGCCGGGAGAGTACGCAGACGCCGTCCTGCTCCCGGGCGACCCTCTGCGGGCCAAGTACATCGCCGAGACCTATCTCGACGACGTCGTCCAGCGGAACGCCGAGCGCGGCCTACTGGGTTACACGGGCACCTACAAGGGCACGCCCGTCTCGGTACAAGGCACGGGCATGGGCTGCCCGGGCGCGACCATCGTGTTCGAGGAGCTCGTGCAGTTGGGGTGCAAGAAGCTGATCCGGGTCGGGACGTGCGGCGGGCTGCAGCCGCATCATCAGCTCGGCGATCTGATCGTCGCGCTCACGGCTGTGCCGGCCGATTCGACGGCCATGCACCTCGTCGGGAACGAGCCTCATTGCCCGACCGCGTCCTGGTCGATCATCCACGGCGCCGTCCACACGGCGAAGGGAATCGGCCAGGAGCTGCACGTCGGCCCGATCGTGTCGAGCGACGTCTTCTACAACCCGGACGAGGGCCAGTACGAACGCTGGTCGAAGCGCGGCGTTCTCGCCGTCGAGATGGAGGCGTCGGCGCTCTTCACGGTCGGCGCGATCCGCGGCATCGAGACCGGTTGCCTGCTGACCGTCAGCGACATCGTGGTGGAGGGCGAGTTCAAGCGCATCAGCGATGACGACCTGCGCGCAGCGGTCGACCGCATGACGAAGATCGCGCTCGACGTCGCGATCGCCCATTAGCGCCGCCACCGTCTTTCTCGTCAACCCCGCGTCGGACGGTGGTGCCACCGGGCGACGCTGGCCGGAGCTTGCGCACCGCGCGGCCCGGCTCGGGCTCGAAGGCGAGACGCTGTTCTCGGAGCGGCCCGGCCACCTGATCGAGCTCGCAGCCGCGGCTGTCGACAGCGGCGCCTCGCTCGTCGTGGCGGTCGGGGGGGACGGGACGCTCAACGAGGTCGTGAACGGCATCGCCCGGCGCGAGGTGGAGCTGGCCACGATCCCACTCGGGACCGGAATGGACTTCGTCCGCACCTACGGCATCCCGACCGCATTCGACGACGCCGTTCTGGTGGCCCGGGACGGCCGCCCTCGCACGATCGATGCCGGGCTCGTTCACTACCGCACCTGGGGCGGCGCGAGCGCCGAGCGCTGGTTCGCGAACGTCGGCTCGGTCGGCATGAGCGGGGCCGTCGCCCAGCGCGCGAACGGGATGTCGAAGGCGCTTGGGGGGAAGGCGACCTTCTTTTATGCGCTGACCCGTGTCTTTCTCTCCTGGGAGAACACCGAGGTGACCGTGCGACTCGACGACGCCGAGCGCCGCGGCCGGATGCACGACGTGATCGTCGCGAACGGCATCTGGCACGGCGGCGGGATGATGCTCGCCCCGGACGCTCAGCCCGACGACGGGCTCTTCGAGGTCGTGCTGATCGGCGACGTTGGCAAGGTCGACTTCCTCACGACCGCTCCCAAGATCTACAAGGGGAAGCACGTCGGCCACCCGAAGGTCGAAGTGCTGCGAAGCGCGCGTGTCGAGGTCGACGCGACAGAGCACCTGCCGATCGAGGTCGAAGGCGAGCAGGTCGGCACGACCCCGGCGGCGTTCGAGCTCGTCCCGGACGCCCTGCGCGTGCGAGTGCCTACTCCTTCGTAGGGGTCTTGTCCGGCGTGCTCGGCTTGGGGGCGGCGGCGCGCTTCGCGGTGCCCTCGAGCTTCGCAATCCGCTTCTCGAGCTCCGCGATCTGCTTCTCCATCGCCTCGAGGCCGCGGACGCGCTTCGACAGGTCGTCGACTCGCTCCTTCATCTGCATCGCGCCCTGCAGCACGCGGTTCGCGGTCGGATACTGCGACGCCTTGCCGATCACGTCCTCGCCCAGCGAGGTGAGACGGTCGATTGTGCTCTTCGTCATCACGTTCCTTTCTTCGTTGGCGCACACGGCGGACCGTGCACGTGGCCTGAAAACATCTTTCACCTTCGACGCCTGACAGCTCGAGCCTACGGCGGATTATCACCTTTGGGGGGTCGGGTCCCCGCCACAGGCATCTCTACCCTTTTCTCATGATCGTTGCGCACCTCGACCTGGACGCGTTCTTCGCCGCCGTCGAGGAGCTCGAGGACCCGTCCTTGCGACGGGTGCCGCTGATCGTCGGGGGCGACCCGCACGGGCGGGGAGTCGTCGCGACCTGCAACTACGTGGCCCGGAGCTTCGGGATCCACTCCGCCATGTCGGCTGCGGAGGCGCTCCGCCGCTGCCCGCGCGCGGTGTTCGTCCGCCCGCGCCATTCGCTCTACCGCGACTACTCGCGCGAGGTCTGGTCGCGGGTGCGCGAGATCGTGCCGTCCGTCGAGCAGGCGGGGATCGACGAGGGCTACCTCGATCTGGGCGAGGTCGCGCCTGCCTTCGACGATGCGCGCGCGCTCGCCGAGGCGGTGCGGGCCGTGGTGCGGGCACGAACCCGGCTCTCGTGCTCGCTCGGGGTGGCGACCTCGAAGGTGGTCGCGAAGGTCGCCTCGGACCGGCGCAAGCCGGGCGGGCTGACCGTGGTTCGGCCGGGGCGCGAGGCGGCGTTCCTCGCACCCTTCCCGATCCGGATCCTCCCGGGCGTCGGACCGCGTGCGGAAGAGCGCCTCGTGCGGCTCGGGATCGACACGATCGGCGACATCGCCGCGATCACCGACGACGACCTGCAGCAGGTCCTGCGGGGCAAGGTCGGGCGCGAGTTGCGCGACCGGGCACGGGGCATCGACCCGCGCCCCCTCGAGCTGTCGACCGAGCGGATCTCGATCTCCCAGGAGGAGACGTTCGCCCGCGACATCTCCGACCCCGAGCTGCTCCACGACGAGCTGCGCCGCATGTCGGTGAAGCTCGCAGAGCACCTGCGCGGCCGGGGCCAGGTCGCGCGCACCGTCACGACGAAGGTTCGTTACCCGGACTTCGCGATCCGGACGAGGTCGACGTCATTGCCGGTCGGGACCGACGACGCGGCGCGGATCGGCGAGCTTGCCTGCTCGCTGCTCGACCGTGCGTTGCGCGACCGGCCGGGCCGCCTGCGTCTCGTCGGGGTGGGCCTGTCCGGCCTCGACGAGCACGTGCAACTTTCGTTGCCGGCATCCGTCTGAATTGTCACCGGCGAGACGCAACTTCGTCACCGTCTCGGCCTGTTCAATCCCGGTACCGACCACTACTGTGGAAGACACGATGACACTGCGGCAACCAACGAGCATCCACGAGCACGTCGCCAAGCGCGTCCACGTGCTGATGCAGCGCTCCGGCGTCCCGTACGAGATCGAGCGGCACGTGTGCGCTTCCTGTGCCCGCGTTCTCGACGAGAAGCCCGTCCGTCGCGCAGCCGCCTAGGCGGGGCGCAACGCCCGCAGGCATGCGGTGAGCGTCGCCGCCGCCGAACTGTGCAGCGCGAGCGCCGCTCGCCCGTCGTAGGGCGTCGAGTCGCGGTTCACGATCGCGAGGAGACCTCCGTGGTGCAGCGTTTCCTCGGGCAGGCCGGCCACCGGCCACACCTCGAGTGAGGAGCCGACGACGAGCAACAGCGCAGCCTCCTGGGCGAGCGCGGTCGCGCGCTCGATCGCAGCGGCCGGCAGCACCTCGCCGAACATCACGACATCGGGCTTGAGGACGGTCCCGCAGTCCGCGCATCGCGGGAGCGGCAGCAGCCCGACGACCCGTTCTCTCGCCTCGCGCCGTCCGCAGCCGGGACAGCTCGCCGTCGCGATCGAACCATGCACTTCGACGACGTCGCGCGAGCCGGCGCTCGCGTGCAGCTGATCGACGTTCTGGGTGATCACCGCGCGCACGAGCCCTCGCGCCTCGAGCCCTGCGAGCGCGTGGTGGGCGAGGTTCGGTCTGGCGTCGGCCAGCAGACGCAGGCGCCGGCCGTAGAACTCCCAGACTCGCGCGGGGTCGCGGCGGAACCCGTCGATGGAGGCGACCTCGTACGGGTCGTACTTGGCCCAGATGCCGGTGGGGCTCCTGAAGTCGGGGATCCCGCTCTCGGTCGACACGCCGGCCCCGGTCAGAACGACGCACGGCTGATTCGCGGTGATCAGTTCTGCGAGCATGGCGCCCTCGTGCATGGCTTCAGTTTCGCAACGGAGGTGCGTGTCCGCTTCGCCGAGACGGATGCGCAGGGGATCGCCCACAACTCGAACTACTTCGTGTGGTTCGAGGTCGCGCGCGTCGACTACCTCGGGCAGTACGCCGGGGGCTACCAGCGCCTGCGCGACTCCGGCATCGAGGCGGTCGTGCTCGAGACGCACATTCGCTATCTCGTGCCCGCGAAGTTCGACGACCGCCTTCTGGTGCACGCACGCTGCCTCGACGTGAGAGGCGCGCGCTTCCGCTACGAGTACGCGATCGAGCGTGCCGGCGACCTGATCGCCGACGGCTGGACAGCGCACGCGACGGTGGACGCCGGCACGTTCCGGCCGACCCGCGTGCCGGCGTGGCTGCAGGACGCGATCGCTAGTGCGGAGGCGACGGGGTCGTCGTCGTAGCCGCCGTCGTCGTGGTATCCGTCGTCGTAGCCGTGGTGGTGGTCGTGCTGGTGGTCGTGGCCGGCGGCGCCTTCTTGGGGCCGACCCGCACGATCTTCGGGGTCGAGCGGTAGCTCGAGTACCAGGTCTCGTCCGACAGCAGCTTCCCGTTCGCCGAATAGACCTTGCGCTCGACCGACGTGGATTGCGCCGGGGTGCCGGAATCGTCGACCACGACTTCACCCGGCTTCAGCGTCGCGTCGACCGTCCTGGTCACGGGCGGCGGCGCAACGACGACGAGCGGAGAGGTCGTCGTCTCGATCCTGCGGTGCTGCGGGGTGCCGTAGAGCGAGACGGTCAGCGACGACGGGCCGACCCAGGTCCGCAGGAGCAGCCAGTGCCCCGTGTCGTTGACGAACTTGAGGTCGACGTCGGGGTAGTTGACGGTCGCATCGCGGCCGAGCGGGTAATGCGAGATGTAGAGCGAATGATTCGTGCGAGCCGTGATCCGCAAACCTGCCTCGTACGCCGCGTTGAAGACGGTCGTCGAAACCTGGCAGACCCCGCCACCGATCCCGGTCTCGAGCTCGCCGTTCACGATCACCGGGGCCTGAAGGAAGCCCTTCTCAGCAGAGCGCTCACCGGTCGTGCCGTTGAACGAGAACGTTGCCCCCGGGGCGATGACCTTGTCGTCGACGAGATGCGCAACGAGCTGCACGTTGTGAATACGGTTCGGATCTCCCCCGTACTCGGTCTCGTAGGTTCCCACCGTGCCGGTGATCCCCATCGCGCGCGCCGCGGCTGTCGAACGGGCAGGCTGCTGCACAGAGAACGAGAGCATCGCAACGCGATTCGTCGGACGCGAGGCTGCAGCGAGCACGGCCGCCACCGAGTGTGGGACATCGAGCGTGAGGCCGGTTGACGCCGGGACGACGCTGATCTTGCCGCCGTCGATCGCGAAGGACGCGTCCTTCGCCGGGCGGTCGACCCTGCGCTCGAGTCGAGCGAAGAACGCGTCCGCGTCCGGGCCGATGAATCGCATCGACTGGAGGTCGAGCAGCTTCGCGAGCCGCCACCGTGGGACGCGTAGGCGCGTCGGGCCTGCGACCACGGTCACCGGGCCGGAGATGATCACCGAGGCGCGCATCTGGTTCGCCGTCAACGAAGCGACCGTCACCTGGGGCTGATCGAGGCGCAAGGGAAGCGCGACGGGCGCGCGCGAGAAGGAAGCGAGCGTCCGTACGAGGAGGGCGCGGGCCGCGGGCCGGTCGAGAACGCGTCCGGTCTTGCCCGGCGCAATCGTGATGTGCAACCCGTGCCGTACGAGCGCAGCCTGGCGATGCGGAGTGTCGAGCGCGTGTGCGAGCAAGCCGAGCTCGTAGTCGACGGCCGCACCGTAGGAATGGATCGTCGGAGCGACGTTCTGCGGGAACAGATGCAGTTCGATCCGGCGGTACCCCCGCACGACACCGACACCGCCACCCTGGCGGGCGGCAGCCGAGACCGCCGCATGCCAGTCGACCCCGACGCCCATCGACTTCGGTGTGATCGAGAACGCCCGGCCGTCGGCGACAAACGTCACCGGCACCGTGACGAGCTGCGCCGAGCGCCGCTCCAGCAACGCCTGGGCGGCCTTCGGGCTCATCCCTCCGACGTCGATGCCGGCAATCCGGGTGCCGTCGGCGAGCCGGTCGGCGGAGCCGGCGAAGAAGAGAGGAACGCCGACCGCGAGCACTCCCGCCGCGAGCGCCAGAATCGCGATCCTGGTCCAGAAGCGGGAGCGGACGACCGAACGCCCACGGACGGCCGAAGTCGAGGCAGCCACGGCCCGCGCCATGGTAGCTACGGACCCTGCGGCGAGGAATTAGATGGGTGATCGATAAATCGACGCCGCCGCGGCTGGGGACCTGCACACGGCGCATCGCGTCCGGCTCGCCCGACACCAAGGCCCACCGGCCTTGGCACCGATCGATCCATCCACGCTGCTTGGTGCAGATCCTCCCCGCAACGACGGCATTTACCGATCAACCATCTAGAAGACGAACAGCTCGACGCCGCCCGAGACGTTGAGCTCGATGCCGGTGACGTACGAGGCGAGATCGGAGCAGAGGAACGCGATCGCGTTGGCGATGTCCTGCGGCTCTCCCGGCCGCTTGAAGACGGTCCGGCCGGCGATCCGCTCGTTCATCGCCGGGTTCCCCAAGTGGTAGGCCTCCGAGCCGATGATCCCGGGAACGATCGCGTTGGCCGTGATCCCGTGGCGGCCGCCCTCCATTGCAAGCGTCTTCGTGAGCCCGAGCAGGCCCGCCTTCGTTGCGGAGTAGGACGCCTGGCCGAAGCCCCCGAGCGTCCCCGCGACGGAGGCCATGTTCACGATCCGCCCCCACCGGCGCTCCTTCATGTGGGGCCAGACGGCCTGGGCGCAATTGAACGCGCCGGTGAGGTTGACGCGCAGGTCACGCTCCCAGAGCGCCGGCTGCTGATCGTGAAACTGGCCGACGTGATCGAGCGTGCCCGCATTGTTGATGAGGATGTCGACGGAGCCGAGCTCATCGACCGCGCGACTGACGGCGGAGGCAACCTGGTCGCGATCGGTGACATCGCAGCGCACGGCGATCGCACGTCGGCCCATGGCGCGGATCTCATCGGCAGCGGATTCGGTGCCGACGAGGCCCTGGGTACGGGCCACTGTCGCGAGCGGCCCGTAGACATCGGTCTCCTCCGTCAACTCGGACTCGACGAGCAGGTCGGCGATGACCACGTCCGCCCCGGCCCGGGCGAGCGTCAACGCGTCGGCGCGGCCGAGCCCGCGCGACCCGCCGGTGACCAAGGCGACTCGCCCGCTGAGGTCGATCTCGATCGCCATCAGGTCGAATCTACCCGCGCGGCAGGAAGATTTCCTTGGCGATCACGAGGCGCTGGATCTGTGAGGTGCCTTCGTAGATCTGGAAGAGCTTCGCGTCGCGCATCAGCTTCTCGACCGGATACTCCTTCATGTAGCCGTAGCCGCCGAACACCTGCACGGCATCGGTGGTCACTTTCATCGCCGTGTCCGCCGAGAATCGCTTCGCAAACGACGAGTGGAGCGTGGCACGCTCGCCGCGGTCGAGCATCCACGCCGCCTGCCAGGTCAGCAGGCGCGCAGCCTCGATCTCGGTCGCCATGTCGGCGATCATGAAGTTGACGCCCTGGTGCATCGCGATCGGCACGTCGAACGTGACCCGCTCCTTCGCGTATTCGACGGCGAGCTCGTAGGCGGCCTGCGCGACCCCCACAGCGCCGATCGCGGTGCCCGGCCGCGTGACGTCGAGGGTCTGCATGGCGAGCTTGAAGCCCTGGCCCTCTTGGCCGAGCCGGTTCGCTGCCGGGACGACGACGTCCTGGAGCGCAAACGCCGAGGTGTCGGTGGCGCGCTGGCCCATCTTGTCGAGGTGCTGCTCGATCGTCACGCCGGGCGCGTCCATCGGGACGATGAAGGCGGACATCCCGCGATGTCCCTTCGAAACGTCGGTCTTCGCGAAGACGACGGCCCAGTCCGCATAGCCGGCGTTCGTGATGAACGTCTTCGATCCGTTGAGGACGTACTCGTCCCCGCGGCGCTCCGCCGTCGTTTTCAGCCGCGCCACGTCCGACCCGGCTTCCGGCTCCGACAGCGCGAAGGAACAGAGAATCGGCGCCTCGAGCAGAGGCGGCAGCCACTTGGCCTTCTGCTCGTCGCTGCCGGCGATCAGCACCGGTCCGGCGCCGAGGCCGTTCGCGCCGATCGACGTGCCGATGCCGGTGCAGCCCCAGTTGACCTCTTCGCCGACGAGCATCCCGTCGAACGACCCGAGGCCCGGGCCTCCGTAGGTCGCCGGGATGTGGAGATTCATCAGACCGACGTCGTGCGCCTTCGCAATCACCTCGACCGGGTGGCGCATGTGCACGTCGTGCTCCGCCGCGACCGGGCGGATCTCCTTGGCGGCGAACTCGCGCGCGAGGGCGCGAAGCTCCTTCTGCTCATCCGTCAGGGCGAACGAGACGCCGCCCGCGACGGCCTGCTCGGTGGCGGCCATATCAGCGCTCCCTGTGGCTTGACGAGGTGTTGACTGACGAGTCAGTCAGCTAGGGTAGCGGGCGGCCAACAGCCTCGCAACCGGGGCACCACGCTAGGCTTGCCGCGATGGATTTCGACCTCACCGACGAACAGCGCCTGATCCAGGAGACCGTCCGCAACTTCGTGGACGAGCGCGTGCTGCCGGTCGCGATCCAGAACGACATCGACCACAAGCTCGACCTGGACCTGATCGAGGGCATGGCCGAGCTGGGGATCCTCGGCATCGTCATCCCGGAGGAATACGGCGGCGCCGGCCTCGACTACGTCGCAGAGGCGCTCTCCTGCGAGGAGATCGAGCGTGGCGAGGCGGCGTTCCGAACGCTGATCTCGGTGCATGTCGGCCTGAACTCGCTTTCCCTCCTCAAGTACGGAACCGAGGAGCAAAAGCAACGCTGGCTGACTCCACAGGCGAAGGGCGAGAAGCTCGCCTGTTTCGGCCTGACCGAGCCCGGTGCGGGCTCCGATGTCGCCGCGATGCGGTCGACGGCCCGGCGCGAAGGGGATGTGTTCGTGCTGAACGGCCAGAAGAACTGGATCTCCTACGCCTCGGTCGCCGACCACGCCCTCGTCTTCGCGAAGACAGACCCGGCGGCCGGCCACAAGGGGATCAGCGCCTTCGTGCTCGAGAAGGGCATGAAGGGCTTCACGACGCAGGACACCGAGAACAAGCTCGGCATTTGGGCGGGGTCGACCGGCGAGCTGTTCTTCGAGGACCTCGAGGTGCCGGCGGAGAACCTGATCGGCGAAGAGGGCCAGGGATTCGAGATTGCTATGCACTCGCTCGACCAGGGGCGCTTCACGGTCGCGGCCGGTGCGTGCGGTGTCGTGCGCGCGTGCCTCGAGCGGTCCGTCGGCTACGCCCGCGAGCGTGAGACGTTCGGCCAAGCGATCGGCAAGTACCAGTTCGTCCAGGACATGATCGCGAAGATGGTGCTCGGCTACGAGACCTCGAAGCTGCTCGTCATGCAAGCCGCGTGGATGAAGAACGAAGGCAAGCGCAACACCCGCGAGACGTCACTCGCCAAGTGGCACGCGACCGAATCGGCCTTCGAAGCGGCGCATCTCGCGATCCAGGTGTTCGGCTCATACGGCTATTCGGGCGAGTACGGCATCGAGCGCTACTTCCGCAACGCGCGGGCGCCGATCATCTACGAGGGCACGACGCAGATCCACAAGATGATGCAGGCCGAGCACGCACTCGGCTACCGGCGCCTGAACGGCCGTGGCGGTGAGGCCTCGCCGATCTGTTCGTGGGCGCCGGCGCTCGCCCCTGTGCACCTGACCGCGTAGTCACGCTCTGTCAACGCTTCGGTGACGGCTGGTTTGCACTCGCAAGGTGATGTAGCTGTACATCTACATCGGATGGCGCACCGACTGCAGATCACGATCAGCGAGACGCACTACACGTTCCTCGGCGAAGAGGCAGCACGCTCCAGCGTCTCGATGGCCGAACTGATCCGTAGGGCGATCGACACCACCTACGCGCCGTCGGGGCACCAGAAGGTTCACTTGATCACCCACGTCCTCGGTCGAAGGGCAGGTATCCGGCTCCGCGATTAGATCTCGCCGTCCCAGTAGTCGACCGCCTCGGCGAGGCGGAAGAGCTTCCCGGGCGGCCACGCTCCGACCTTCCCCGAATCGGGGTACACCGACGTCGCGACCGGCAGGCGGTTGGACCAGATGCAGACGCGCACGGTGTCTTCGGTTCCATTCGTCACCTTGTGCGCTCCTGCCTCACCCGTGGGGAAGAACGCGCAGTCCCACGGCCCCAGCTCCTGCTCGCCGTCCGGCGTCCGCAACGTCGGGGCGCCGGTGAGCACGATCAGCCACTCCTCCTCGGCATTCTCGTAGTGGTAGGGACAGATGCTCTGTCCCGGCGGCAGCTCGTACACCGACAGGCCGAGCCGGTCGGCGCCGACCAGCGGCCCGACGCGTGCATACGAGGTGTGGTAGCCGTCTGGATCGTCAGCGTCGTGCTGAACCTCGACACCAAAGAGGTTGACGTCGCTCACGACTCGCCTTCCCAGTACTCGACCGGCTCGCCAAGCCTGCCGCGGTGGTGGAATCCGGGGCCGCCGAGCGCGAACTTGCCACTGTCGGGGTACACGGTGGCACCGTTCGGTGCGGAGCTGGACGGCATCGCGAAACGCGCGGTCGCCGAGCCCGCGTTGCGCACCGCGTGCGCGCCGGCAGCCCCTACGGGAAAGCAGGCGACGTCGCCGGCGCGAAGAACGCGCTCGCCGTCTGGTGTGCGCAACGTCACCTCTCCGGCGACGACGATCAGCCACTCCTCCTCCGTGAGCTCGAAATGGTACGGCCAGGTCGCCTCGCCCGGCTCGAGCTCGTAGACGCCGAAACCCGTCAGCGAAGCGCCGGCCTCGCGTCCGACGGAGCGGGCGCGAAACCGATGTCCCGCCGGGCCGTCGTCTTCCGCGCCGAGCTCCCACGACAGGAGGTTGACGATCTTCGTCATGCCGCGAGCCCCGCATGGGCGACATCGACAACGGTCAACACCGCACGATCGACGTCGCGCTTCTCCGCGGGGAGCTGGCCGAGCACCCAGCCGGTCAAGATCTCTTCGAGCGAGCCGTAGACGACCCACGCCGCGAGCACCGGATCACAGTCCGGACGAACCTCGCCGCGCTCCTTCGCTACCTCGATCATCCGGGCGAGGGCGACGAACACAGCGCGGATCTCGTCCACCCGCTCTCCCACCTCGGGGCTACGGCCGATCTCCCGCACGAGGACGCGAATCGCATCCGGCGTGATCAGCCACGAGCCGAGATAGATGCCCGCGAACCGGCGCAGCTGCTCGCGCAGCGGCACGTTGGCCTCTTCGATCCGCTGCGTCTCGACGACGAGCGCTCCCCAGGTCTCACGGAAGATCGTCTCCAGCACCTCCTGCTTGGAGCGGAAGTAGTGGTAGAGCAGGCCATGCGCCACGCCGGCCTCCTCGGCGATGTCGCCGACACGCGACGCGTGGAACCCCTTCTGCGCAAAGACGACTGCCGCCGCATCGAGCAGCTCCCTGCGCCTGTCGACGGCCGCCTGGGTCACAAGACTGAGCATAATCGGCGCGCATGGGGTCGCTCTCGGGGGTAACGGTCGTCGATTTCACGCGCCAGCTGCCCGGCCCATTTGCAAGCCGCGAGCTGCTTCGGCTCGGCGCGCGCGTCGTCAAGGTCGAGCCGCCCGAGGGAGACCTGATGCCCGAGACCTGGTACCGCGCGCTCAACGACGGGAAGGAGATCGTCTCTTGGGACGCTCGCGCCGAGCCCCCTCCGGCCGTGCTCCGGGCGGCCGACGTCGTGATCGAGGGCTTCCGCCCCGGCGTGTGGGAGCGATTCGGCATCGAGCTGCCGTCGACGACGATCCTCTGCTCGATCACCGGCTACGGCTCCGGCGGACGACACGAGCAGGACGCCGGGCACGATCTGAACTACCTCGGTTACGCCGGCGTCCTCGCGGACACCGCGCCGGCGGTTCCGCCGGTTCAGATCGCCGATCTCGCGGCCGGCGCACAAGGTGCGGTGATCGAGGTGCTCGCCGCGCTGCTCGAACGAGAACGCTCGGGCCGCGGAGCGCGCATCGTGATCTCGATGACGCACGCCTCCCACCGCTTCGTCGCTCACCGCCTCGCAGGGGATCCCGTCCCGCGCCTCCTGACCGGCGGCGTCGCTTGCTACCGCATCTACGAGACCGCCGACGGCAGGCATCTGACAGTGGCGGCGCTGGAGCCGAAGTTCTGGCGAAATCTGTGCGCCCTGCTTGAACGCCCCGACCTGACCGACCGCGCATACGAGGCCTCGCTGCCGGAGCTCGACGAGCTCTTCCGGTCACGCACACTGCATGATTGGCGAACGCTGCTCGAAGGCCAGGACACGTGCGTGGGGCCTGTGCTGACGCTCGCCGAGGCAGCCGACGAGCTCGCATGAACGGGCTGGCTGCACTCGCCTTCGCTCTGCTCGGCATCCACGTCGGCGCCCACCGGGTCCTGCCGATCGGCTACGCGCCCGCCTGGAGCCCCGACGGCCAGCGGATCGCATTCGTGACGCGCGGCGATCTCTGGGTGGCCGACGCGGACGGCACGCATCGTGGCGAGCTCGCAAGCGATGCCGACCAGCCCGCCTGGTCGCCGAACGGACGGCGACTCGCGTTCGCGCGCGACGGCTCGATCTGGACGATCCGCGCCGACGGGCTCGACGAACGCAGGCTCGCGACGGGCGCACATCCGGCGTGGTCGCCGGACGGCAAACGACTCGCTTTCGACCGCGACGGCATGGTGATCACCCTCCGCTGGTACGGCGGTGACGCGCGCAACGCCGGCACGGGCGTCGATCCGGCGTACGGGCCTGCCGGACAGCTGGCTGTCGTGCAGGACGGGGAGATCGTCGTCCGTGGCAACGTGGTTGGCAGCGGGACCGAGCCGGCCTGGTCGCCATCCGGCAAGCTGGCCTGGGTCGACGGTGACACGATCTACATCGAGGGCCACGCAGTTCACAAAGGGCAGCAACCGGCCTGGCGCCCGGCACACCGCGTCCGTGAGCTGTTGCCCGACTTCGACCAACGCGCGCCGACCGACCTGACGATCGCCGGAGGGCCGGGCCGCTGGCTGCTCGGCTTCACATCGCTCGTCGACAACATCGGGCTCGGCCCGTCAGTGCTCGTCGGTGTGCGGCCGCCCGGGCAGAAACGCATGATCGGGACACAGCACGTCCGCCTCGCGAACGGAAAGGTGCGCGTCTACGACGACGTCGCTCGCTTCCGCTACACGAACTCGCCGCCCCATCACCACTGGCACCTGATGCGCTTCGACAGCTTCGAACTGCGCACCCTCGACGGGCATACGCTCGTCCGTGACCGCAAGAGCGGCTTCTGTCTCGCAGACCACTGGGGAGCCGCGCCGGGCTCTTGGCCGGGTCGGCGACCCCACTTTCTCGGCGACTGCGGGCAGTACCGCCCGGAGGCGACCCGCATCGTCATGGGCACGACCCCCGGCTACACCGACCGGTATCCAGCGTTCTTCCACGGCCAGAACGTCAATCTCACGAGGGTTCCGGCGGGCATCTACGACCTCACACATCGCGTCAACGCCACGATGCAGCTGCGCGAGCTCCGCTACGACAACGACGCAGCATCCGTGCGGCTGCGACTCTCGTGGCGGAAGGGCTATCCGAGCGTGCGGGTTCTGCGCAGCTGCCCGGCGACTGCGAACTGCTGAATCCGGCCCTGCGCATGCCAGGCAGCGAGCGCAAGCACGAAAGCAGCGCCCGCCGCCATCAGAAGCGCCTGCGCCGCGATGCCGAACGCCACCGCGTCGTTCGCGTGCACGCCCGACGCGATCAAGATCGCTGCACCCGCGCCGGCCTGCATCGCGGCCCCGGCTGGTGCCACCGGCAGCACTGCGGCGGCCGAGGACGCACACACGAAGGCGAGTGCCAGCGCGAAGTCCACGCCGAGCCCAAGGGCTGCGAGCAGGACGAAGACTGCGAGTGCTCGCAGCACCCATGACGTCGCGACAGCGAGCCAGGCCCAGGCAGCCTCACGGGGCGGTGTCGCATTGTCACCCACCCAGCCGGCCAGCTTGAACCTCGACAACATGCGGACCCGTGCCAGCTGCGGCAGGGTCACGACGACGGTCGCAGCCGCGACGCCCGCGATCGCGACGACGACCAGGCCGAGCTGCATCCACCCCTGAACGTGCGCGACCGCGGCTGCCACCGACGCGAGCGGTGCCAGCGCGGCGCTGTCGAGCAGGCCGAGTAGAAAGAGAGACAACGCAACAGCGCCGAGGCTCACACGGCGACGCCCACAACGGCGCACGACCGCGACCCGGATCACCTCGTCGCACCGGCCCGGGAGTGCGATGCCGCCGACCGAGGCAGCTCCACCCGCAGCGGCAAGCGTGAGCACAGCGGGGCGCTCGCCGCTCCGGAACAGTCTCTGCCAGCCCCACGCCTTCGCGGCGTACGCACCGAGCAGGATCACCCCGGCGAGCCCGACGAGCCAGAAGTTCGCGTGATGGAGCGGCCACCCCGACCGCGCGAAATGGCGAACGACGAGAGCCGTCACCACGAGAGCCGCGAGGACGAAGCCGATGTTGAGAAGACGCTTCAGAGGGGAGAGCAACTACCGGGTCATCGGCAGCTGCGCCCCTACGTTGTATCCGAGTCGTCCCTCGCCTGGGGGAGTAGGCGTTCGGAAATGCCCCCGAGCGCCTTCGTCAGCTCGCTCGGGATCACCCACACCTTGTTCGCGTCGCCCTGGGCGATCTGGGGCAGAACCTGGAGATACTCGTAGGCGAGGAGCTGCGGGTCGGGGTTTCCGTCGTGAATCGCCTTGAAGACGGTCTGGATCGCCTTCGCCTGGCCTTCGGCCGCCAGGATCGCGGCCTGACGCTGGCCTTCGGCCTTCAGGATCGCCGACTGCTTCTCGCCCTCGGCGGTGAGGATGGCCGCCTGTTTGATCCCCTCGGCCTGCAGCACCGCGGCCCGCTTCTCGCGGTCCGCGCGCATCTGCTTCTCCATCGTGTCCTTGATCGAGGGCGGCGGATCGACCGACTTGAGCTCGACGCGATGGATGCGGATCCCCCACTTGCCGGTCGCCTCGTCGAGATTGCCGCGCAACTGGTCGTTGATCGTCTCGCGTGAGGTGAGCGTCTCCTCGAGCGTCATCCCACCGATCACGTTCCGCAGGGTCGTCACCGTCAACAGGTCGATTGCGTTCACCGGGTTGGCGATCTCGTAGGTGGCGGACTTCGGGTCGGTGATCTGGAAGTAGATGACCGTGTCGATGTTGACGACGAGGTTGTCCTCTGTGATCACCGGCTGAGGCTCGAACGAGACTGCCTGCTCGCGCAGATCGAGCAGCGGCCGGACGCGATCGACAAAGGGGATCACGATCGTCAGACCGGGCGTCAACGTGCGCGAATAGCGGCCGAGCCGCTCGACGACTCCGGCCCGCGCCTGGGGAATCACGCGGACGGTCTTCCAGAGCGCGACGAGCACGAACAGGACGATCACGATCGGCAGGATCAGCAGCAGCAAGGCGGCGCCCCCTTATTCGGCGACGAGGGCGGTGACGCCCTCGATCTGGATGATGTTGACGGTCTGACCCTCGGCGAAGACTTCCCCGTCGAGGTACGAACGAGCCGACCACTCCTCGCCCCCGATGCGAACGCGTCCGCCGATTGCGTCAATGCGGTGCGTGACAACCCCCTTGCGGCCGACCAGCGCGTCGGTACCGGTCCGGGAAAGCGACGGCATGCGGACGTGCCGGCGGGCGAGCGGGCGCAGGAGCGCGAGCGACGCAATGGAGCACCCGAGGAAGACGATGAACGAGCCGAGCACCCCGGCGCCGAGCGCCGCTGCGATCGCGGCGATCAATGCGGCCAGCGCGACCGGCCCGAGAAAGAAGAGCCCGGGGGTCAGCACCTCGCCGATCGCCAGGGCCACCGCCGCGACGACCCAGATGAGCCAACTCACGATGTTGACTGTAGACGGTCGAGACCGAGCGCTGCGGGCAGCGATCGGAGGTCGGGCAGGCGCTCTCCCTCGTCGGGGTAGCGGCCTTCGCGGTCGACGAGGATCGCACGCATCCCGACCGCGAGGGCGCCCTCGACATCGTCCTCGAACGTGTCCCCCACCATCACTGCTTCGCCGGCCTCGACGTTGAGCAGCTCGAGCATGCGGTTGAAGATCGTCTCGTGCGGCTTCGTCTTGCCGTGCGCGCGGGAGGTCAGCACCGCATCGACGGTCAGGCCGTGATGCGCCACGAACGCGTCGAGATCCCGGGCGGTGTTCGACAGCAAGCCGAGACTCAAACCCGAGGCGCGCAGGGAGCCGAGCACGGGCAGCGCATCCTCGTAGAGCTCGAAGTGATGCGCATGTGCCCACGCGCCCTCCATCTCGACGGCTGCGGCATACGTGTCGCCCGTCCCACCCATGCCCTCGATGATCCGTTCCGTGAAGAGCACCCAGATCTCCTCGTCGTGATCCAGCTCTGGATGTCGCTTCAACGTTGCGAATGCCGCACGTCGAGCCTCGTCGTAGCGCGTCGAATCGAGCTCGAGCCCGTGGCGGCGCCCGAGGCGCACGTAACCGTCGGGGCCGAGGTCCGGGCCGGGTCGGGCGATCGTGAAATCGACGTCGAAGACGACAGCTCTGAGCACGGGGCCGACGATAGCCTCCGGCGGTGACCGAGCCCCGCCCAGGAACGCTCGCTGCGTTCCGGAGCCGTGATTTCCGCCTGCTCTGGGGCGGGCAGACGATCTCCTTCGTCGGCGACGCCGCCTTCATCGTCGCGCTCGGCTGGCGCGTCACCTCCCTCACGGGCAAGGCGAGCTCACTCGGCTTCGTGCTCGGGTTCGAGTCGCTCGCGATGCTGGCGACCCTGCTCCTCGGCGGTGTGCTCGCCGACCGGTACTCGCGCCGCCTTCTGATGATCGGCTCCGACCTCGCGCGCGCCGTGGTGATGCTCGTGTTCTGCGCGATCGATGCAACCGGTCACCTGAGCCTAGGCGCCGTCCTCGCGCTGGCCGTGTGCTTCGGCCTCGCCGACGGGTTCTTCCAGCCTGCATTCGGCGGCATTGCGCCGCTCGTCGTCGAGCAGCCGATCCTTCCCTCGGCGAACTCGTGGCTCGGCATCGCGCGAAACGGAAGCGCCATCGTCGGGCCCGCGATCGCCGCCGGCCTCTACGGAACGGTAGGCCCGTCGGTCGTGTGGGCGATCGACTCCGCGTCGTTCCTCGTCTCCGGCGCCGCCCTCTGGCTCGCCCGTCCGCGTTCGATCCAGCCGGGCGTGCAGCTCGGTCTGCGCAAGGAGCTCGTCGAGGGGTTCCGGTACGTGATCAGCGTCCCGTGGATCTGGACCGGGATCGCCGCTGCGACCGTGATCCTGATGCTCGCGATGTCGCCGTTCACCGCGCTACTGCCCGACGTGGTCCAGTCCCATTACCACCGCGGTGTCGGCGCGTACGGCTTCCTCTTCAGCGCGATGGCCGCAGGAATGGTGGCCGGTTCGCTGATCTGGGCGCGCTGGCATCCGCGGAAGTCGCGGGTCGCGATCTGTTTCGCTGCGTTCGGAATCAACGACCTCGGAATTGTCGTCCTCGCGATTTCGCCCTGGTACCCGGTCGCCGTGATCGCGGTCGCGTGGCGCGGCCTGTGGATCGGGATCGGCATCTCGGCCTGGCTGACGCTGATCAGCGAACTCGTCCCGGAGCACCTTCTCTCCCGCGTCATGAGCATCGACTTCTTCGGCTCGATCGGTCTCACGCCCGTGGGCTTCGTGCTCGCAGGTATCGCTGCGACGTCGATTGCGCCGACGACGATCCTCGCGGTCGGCGGGGCTCTCGGGGCCGTCCTCTGGTTCGTGCCCCTCACCTGGCGGAAGGTGCGCGTCGTGGACTGAGACGCGGGGGAAACAGGTTCCCCCGCGTAAATCGGGGTGCGGAGATTTGAACTCCGGACCTCTCCGACCCGAACGGAGCGCGCTACCAGGCTGCGCCACACCCCGAGACGCCCGACAGGTTAGCGGCCGAAGAAGTCCAGCGCCGCACGTGCGCATACCTCCGGCCGCTCGCCGATCAACAGGTGGCCGCAGTCTGCGATCGCGCGCAGCGGCGCACGCAGCCGGCGGGCGTATTCGAACCCGTCCTCGAGCGGCACCTGCCGGTCGCGGGCGCCCCAGAGAAGGAGCACCGGGCAGGCAACCCGCTCGAGATCGCGGCGCGGGTCATCGGCGGCGAGCGCCCGCCCGGCGCCGATCGCGTCCGTGTGCAGCAACGGCCCGCGCAGAAACCCGTGCACCGCGCGCTCCGTGAGCAGATCCGGGTTCGAGACCTCGAATGGGCCGAAGACGGCATGTCGCAGCAGGCGCGAGGCGGCGATCCGGTCGACACGCCGGCCGGCGATCCGGCCCGGCTGGACGAGCCCGAGGAAGGCGATCGTGAGCTCGGCGCGACGCGTCGAGGTGGAGATCCCTGCGGCCGCCGCGAGCACGAGTCGCCGCACGAGCGCCGGATGCCGCTCTGCCAGCCGAAGCGCGACGACGCCTCCGAGCGAGTGCCCGAGCACGTCCGTCGGACCCTCGAGGAGCGGGACGAGGGCGTCCGCGTAGCCGCGGAGCGAGGTCGTCGCAGGCAGGGGCGACGAGGCTCCGTGCCCCGGCAGGTCGGGCACGATCAGACGCCGTCCCTCGAGCAGCGGCGCCAGCTCGGCGAAGTTCCAGGCCGCGCCGCCGAAGCCGTGCACCAGGAGCAGGGGCGGTCCTTCCCCGCCGGTGAAGAAGCGGATCCGGGCGCCCCGGTGCCGGTAGACCCGTTCCGTGAGGCCCGGCAGAAGATCGTTCGCATCCGTCACGCGGATCGATTATGGTTCGAAGCAGAATGAGTTGGACGGCGACAAGGCGGGGCGCGTGAAGAACCCCGCCCTGCGCCCAGACAAGCTGGAGATCCAAGCCCGCTAGCGCATCGTGCGCGGCGGGCTTTTTCGTGGAAGGAGCGAAATGGCCAACCACCTGACGCCCGACGAGCTCTCGAAAGAGGTCGGGATCGACCGGGACGAGGTGATCAGGATCTGCCTCGAGGAGCACGTGCCGATCTACCAAGGGAAGATCGACAAGACACTGTTCCAGGCTCAGCTCCATGCGCTGGGGGCATTCCCCGCGTCACACTGAGACGAAGGACTATTTGCGAGAAGAGGCGGCAGCGCGCTTGCGCGGTGCCGCCTTTTTCTTGTCGTCCGCCGGCTGCTGCTTCTTGGATGCCGCGGCAACCGACGCCTTGAGCGCCTCCATCAGGTCGACCACCGGAGCGGGCTCCTCCTGCTCGGGCAGCTCGAACTCCTGCCCTGCCAGCTTCGCCTCCAGCAGCTCGCGCAGCGATTCCCGATACTCGCTGCGCAGCGCTTCGGGCTCGAACGGCGCTGCCAGTGACGCGATGATCTGCTTGGCCAGCTCGAGCTCGGGGGCCTTCACCTCGGAGCTCGCGACCGCCTCGTCGATCTCCGCGTGGTCCTTCACGTCCTCGTGGATGAACAGGGTCTCGAGGGCGAGCGCGTCGCCCATCGGCCGGATCAAGCAGAGCTTCTCCTTGCCGGCCAGCACGAACCGGCCGAGCGCGGCCACGCCTGCATCCTTCATCGCCTCCAGCAGGAGCACATAGGGACGGCGCTGTGCCTCGGCTCCCGCCGGGACGAGGAAGTAGGTGCGATCGAAGTAGACCGGATCGACCTCCTCGAGACGCACGAACCGGCTGATCTCGATCGAGCGTGACGTGTCGTGCTTCTCGATCGCCTCGAGGTCGGCCTCCTCGACCGTGACGAACTGGTTCTTGGCGACCTCCCAGCCCTTGACGAGCTCGTCGGACTCGACGTCCCGCTCGTGCACGGGGCACCAGCGCTTCTGCTTGATCGGCGAGAGGCATTCGCGGTGCAGCAGCCGGAACGAGATGTCCGACTGGCGGGCGGCCGGCTTCGTCGCGGGCGCGAGGCCGACGGGAATGCTGACGAGGCCGAAGCTGACTGATCCGTTCCAGGTTGTGCGCATCTGCAGGGAGAATCCTAGCCGAGGGCACGTCTATTTCGCCCCCGCAACGAGTGTTCCTGCGGCTAGATTCCCGGAAGTGGCCCGCGCCCGGACGATCGCGAATCTGTGGCGGGACGCGGCCGCGGCCGCGCATCCCGACCCTGCGTACCTGCACGAGGTGGACGGCGAGTGGGTCGAGGTCACCTGGGCGGAAGCCGCCCGGGCCGTCGACGAGCTCGCAAACGGGCTGCTGGCCCTGGGCGTGGAGAAGGGTCAGGCCTTCGGCCTGCTCGCGCGAACGAGCCTCGAGTGGTCGCTGTTCGACTTCGCGCTGGCGCTCGTCGGCGCTGTCGGCGCCCCGATCTATTCCTCGAGCTCGGCTCGCGACGCCCAGTACGTCCTCGAACACTCGGAAGCGGTGGGCGTCCTCGTCGAAGATGAGGACCAGCGCGCCAAGGTTGCGGGGTCGAGCGCCGAGCATGTGATCTCTTACTCGGAGCTCGATGCGCTGCGAGAACGTGGACGGACGTACGCCGCCGAGCACCCGACTGCGCTCGGCGAGCGAGCCGACTCGATCGACGAGGACGAGCTCTTCACGTTCATCTACACGTCGGGGACGACCGGCCCGCCGAAGGCCTGCATGATCCGCCACCGCAACTACTACGCGATGGTGCAGAAGGCCGACGAGATGGAAGACCGGCTCACCCAGCCCGGAGACGTGATGCTCCTCTACCTGCCGCTCGCACACAACTACGGGCGTCTCCTCCATCTCTCCGCCGCCTACACCGGCTTCACGACCGCGTTCCTGCCCGACCCGCTTCGCGCCGGGGCGGAGCTGAGGCGCGTACGGCCCCATCTCTTTCCGAGCGTTCCGCGGGTCTACGAGAAGATCCACACGGCCGTCGTCGGCGAGTTCGCCGACCAGACCGGGGCAAAGAAGATGACGGTCGACTGGGCGATGCGGGTCGGCTACCGCGTCGCGAAGCTTCGACAGGCGAAGCGGCCCGTTCCGGCGACGCTCCTGTGGCAACATCGGCTCGCCGACAAGCTCGTCTACTCCAAGGTCAAGGCCCGGCTCGGCGGGCGGCTGCGCGTCGCGAACGCAGGCGGCGCGCCCCTGTCGCGCGAGATCGCGGAATTCTTCTACGCGATCGACATCCTGATCCTCGAGGGCTACGGGCTCTCGGAAGTCACGACGGCCGCGACGGTCAACCGGGCGGGCGACTTCAAGTTCGGGACGGTCGGCAAGCCTCTTGCCCGGCGTCGAGCTGGAGTTCGCGGACGACGGCGAGATCCTCATCCGCTCGAACACGGTCTTCGCCGGCTACTACCGCGACGAGGAAGCGACGAAGGAAACACTCGACGAGCAGGGCTTCGTGCACACGGGTGACGTCGGGCATCTGGATGAGGACGGCTTCCTCGTGATCACCGACCGGAAGAAAGACATCATCGTCACGGCCGGCGGCAAGAACGTTGCGCCGCAGAACCTCGAGAACGAACTGAAGGCGCACAGAGTGATCTCGCAGGTGCTCGTCGTCGGCGATCGCAAGCCGTACGTGGCCGCGTTGATCACCGTCGACCCCGAATCGACGCACGACATGAGTGAGAGCGCTGTGCACGACGCCGTCCAGGGCGCAGTCGACAGCGTGAACGCGGAACGCTCACGGTTCGAGCAGATCAAACGTTTCACCGTGCTGCCACGCGAGTTCACACTCGAAGAGGACGAAATGACGCCGACCCTGAAACTACGTCGCAAGGTGATCCTCGATCACTTCGCGCCGGAGGCCGCTGCGTTGTACGACAGCTAGATCTGGAGCGCTTCACTCGCGAACCTGGTTCGCTGCGCGAATCAGGTTCGTGCGTTGCTCAGAGGATGCGGCGAGCGCCGACGAAGGTCGCGGAATACCACGCTTCGTCGAGGCTGGAGATCTTCACCACGTCGCCCGTGTGAGGCGCGTGCACGAACTGCCCGCCGCCGATGTAGATACCGACGTGACCGAGACCGTCGAAGAAGACCAGGTCGCCGGGCTCGAGCTGGTCACGGGAAACGGGGACCCCGTACCCGTACTGCGCGTATGACGAATGCGGGAGCGAGACCCCCACCTGAGCGTACGCCCACATCACGAGACCGGAACAGTCGAATCCGCCCGGGGCAGAGCCCGCCCATACGTAGGGCGTGCCGAGCTGTGACAGCGCGATGTTGGCCACGTTGCTGTGCGTCGATGGCGGCGCGACAACCGTTTCCGCCGCCGGCGCGATCGCGGAAACGCCGACCACGGTGGTCGACTGCTGCTGCTGGGACACGCGCTGCTGAGCGGCGAGACGCGCCGATGCCTGGCGCGCCATCTGGAGCTGCCTCGCCGCGTCGGCTGCGACCAGCTGTGCGATCTGCCCCTTGAGCGACGAGAGGAGATTGTTCTGCTCGTTGATCTTGGACTCGATCGACTGCTTCGCGGCGGCGCGCTCTGCAACGACTCGCGCCTGCGACGCGCGAGCCTGCGCGAGCAGCGTGCCGTGACGTTTCACTGCAGTCCGGAATGTCTTCACCTGCGACAGGATGTGCGTGTCAAGCGCGGTGACGCTCTTTGCGCTGTCCATGCGATTGATCATGTCGTCGAGGTTGCTCGCGCCGAGGATCACCTCGAGCGTTGATGCCTGATCGGTCGTGTAGAGCGTGACGAGCCGCTTCGCGATCGTTTTCTGGCTCTGACGGAGGTTGTGCTTTGCGACGTGCAGCTCATGACGGTTCTCGCGTAGGTCGCGCTGGATCTGTGCGAGCTGTGCGTTCGCGGCGTCGTATTGCGAGCGCGCGCGCTCGAGCGAGTCGGACAACTGCTGCAGTTGCCCCATGACCTGTTGCGCCTGTGCTCGCTTCGATGAGATCGAAGGGTTCGCAAATGCCGGGACAGCGACCACGAGGGTCAGACAGATCCCTGCAAGAACGTACGGCGCCTGCCCCAGCCTACGAATAACAACTCCCGGACCGGGAGCGGGACGGGCGCACCGGGTGGGGCCGGTACGTCACGAGGAGGGAGGTTAGCAATGTGTTCGGATCAGCGTCAATTTGAGTGACGCATACTTCCGCGAAACTTGTTCATTTCTGCACGAAGTAGGGTTGTCCTGCTGCTCGACTGTGGTACGGTCCTGCCCCGTGCTAGGGCAGGCACACACGCCGCGACGGCGCATACTCCCGTTCGCAGCGATCGCCCTGGCGGTGCTGATGGCACCGTCGGTGGGTGGCGCGAATCCGTCGCAGACCGCAGGGTCGTTGCGGGCGCAAGATGCTGCGATCGTGGCGAAGTCACGCGCGGCGGTGATCGGGATTTATTCACTCGATGCGCGGTTGGCAGTCGCGCAAGCGAGGCTCGCATCGCTTCGCGCGCAGACCCAGTCCCTCCGGTTGGAGCGGCGGAGCTTGCGTCATCAGCTCGCCGTTGCGAAGCGAAGTACTCGCATCTCGCAGGCGCGAGTCGCGCAGCGGCTCCGCGTGCTCTACGAGCAAGACGAGGTCGAGCCGCTCGAGATCGTCCTCGGCTCCACGAGCCTCGACGCGGCGTTGACGAATCTCGACGACCTGAATCGCTCCGCCGGTCAGGGCGAGGACATCCTGCGCGAGCTCGCCGGCGCTCGGAAAGAGATCGCCCGCGCCTCGCACGGGCTCGCCGCCCGGACGGTGGCTCTGACGGCCGCGACGCGCGCCGCAGCCGCGACGGCCGCGTCCCTCGCAGCGACGCGCGCACAGAGAAGCTCGTACATCGCGTCACTGTCCGCGCAACGCAGGATGACGGAACATCAGATCTCGAATCTCCTCACAACGGCAAACGCAGCACAGGTGCACAGCTCACAGCTCGCGCGTGGCGATGCGGCAGTCGTCACGTTGCACGGAAGCCGCGAGCTCACGGTTTCGGCCACCGGCTACGCGCTCCAGGGCAACACCGCCAGTGGTCTGCCAGTCGGCTGGGGCATCGTCGCGGTCGATCCGTCGGTGATCCCGCTCGGTACGCACATGTCGATTCCCGGCTATGGCGACGCCGTCGCCGCGGACGTGGGCGGCTCGATCGTCGGGGCGTCGATCGACCTCTGGTTCCCGACGGTCGCACAGGCCAATGCCTGGGGCCGTCGCGTCGTGACGATCGCGTTGCGTTAGCGCCTGCACGGTTACACTGACCTCCGGTCCCGATTGCCCAGGTAGGTCGAACTGAGCGACGAAGCAGACAACTCACAAGCGCTCCAGACGCGGGTCCTGCTCGTCGACGATCACGACCTGTTCCGAACCGGTCTGCGCAATCTGCTGGAGGACCAGGGCGTGCAGATCGTGGGCGAGTGCGCCGACGGAACGGAAGCGCTGATCGCCGTCCGTGAACTGGCCCCCGACGTAGTCGTGATGGATCTGAACATGCCCGGGATCAGCGGCGTCGAAGCAACACGCCAGATCTCGATGATCGCCCCGCTCACACGCGTGCTCGTGCTGACGATCTCGGACAGTGACAGCGACGTGATGGATGCGATCCTCGCCGGGGCGTGCGGCTATCTCCTCAAGGATTCGTCGATCACCGAGTTGATCAGCGGCATTCAGGCCGCGTCCGTCGGTGAGTCGCTCGTCTCGCCCGCGATCGCGTCGAAGCTGCTCCAGCGCGTCCGCGCGTCGAGTGCGTCACCGCACGAAGCGGAGTTGATCCAGTCCGAGCTCTCCGACCGTGAGATCGAGGTGCTGAAGCTGATCGCGAACGGCAAGGACAACGGCATGATCGCGCTCGAGCTGCACATCAGCCCGAAGACGGTGAAGAACCACATCTCGAACATCCTGATGAAGTTGCAGATCGACAACCGAATCCAGGCGGCCGTCTACGCCGTCCGGTCGGGGATCGTCTAGCGCGTCGGGGAGCCGACGCGGGCGTCGTCCGCGCAGCGGCGCAGTTCCGCGAGCAGGCGGCGCAGCTCCGCCAGGTCCTCGCCGTTCCGTTCGAGTCGTCTTGCGACATCGGCGAGCTCTCGAGCATTGGTGACGATGTCGCCCTGCTCGATCTCCTGGCTGAGCACCGCGACACGCCGCTCGAGCCGCCAGCCTTCCGCCTCGAGTGACAGCGCCTTGGCGTAGCCGTCGGTCAGTGTGCCCTCGATCTGATCGAGGTCGCGCGTCTGGTCGCCGAGCAGCGCCGAGATCCGGTCGAGAAGGTCTGACATGCCCACCGTGCTCGATTCTCGGATGACGGCGGCGTCGCAACAAGGGCCGGGCGGCCCATTCCCCGGCCGGGCAAGGCCCAGACCGCCGCTCGCTCGGTCACAATGGCTCGAGTGCGGAGGGGTCTTGCAGCTGTGGCGCTCTTGCTCGTCCTGGCGCCGGCAGGGCGCACGGCCACGCTGCCGCTCACGACGCGGCTCGCACAGGCACTCGCCGTCCCGGGCTATCCGAAGGACACATCCGCCGCGGTAGCGGTCGACCTGACCACCGGCAAGCCGTTGTTCATGCGCAACCCTGACCTGTCGCTTGCGCCCGCGTCGAACGAGAAGCTGCCCGTGACGTTCGCGGCACTACACGAACTGGGAACGTCGTATCGCTTTCGCACCGAGGTCCTGGGCCGCGGCCAACAGATCGGCGCGACGTGGCAGGGCGACATCTTCTTGAAGGGATTCGGCGATCCGACGCTGACCTCGGGCGGGATCAACCGGCTCGCAGCCCAGATCGGGGCACTCGGGATCACTCAGATCTCGGGCCGCGTGCTCGGCGACGAGTCGTGGTTCGACGGACGCCGAACCGCGCCGGGCTGGAAGCCGGACTTCTACATCAGCGAGTCACCACCGCTCTCCGCGCTCGTCGTCGATCGTGCGTTGTACGACGGGCGCATCGCGTTGCGACCGGCGCTCGCAGCAGCCGGGCAGCTGCGCCGGGCGCTCCGCCGCCACGGCATCGCCAGTGGCCGCGTCGGGCTGGGACGGGCGCCGGTAGGCTCGACGGCGCTCGCCCAGGTCGAATCGGCACCGCTGCCGGCGATCCTCCAGGAGATGGACCGTGAGAGCGACAACTTCACGGCAGAGCTGATGCTGAAGGAGCTCGGCGCAGAGATCGGAAGGGGCGGAACGACGGCCGCGGGCGCAGCGGTCGTGCGCGGCACGCTGGCAGCCGCGGGCGTGCCGCTCGCCGGTGTCAGCATCGTCGACGGCTCGGGCCTGTCGCTCGACGACCGCCTGACCGCCCAGGCACTCGGGGCGATCCTCGTCTCGGCGTGGCGCGACCCGGCCCTGCACCATCCGTTCTGGGCCGCCCTCTCGGTCGCGGGCGTGAATGGAACGCTCGAGCACCGGATGGAGCTGAGACCGGCCCGAGGCGCGGTGCACGCGAAGACCGGCACGACCGACGAGGCCTCGGCCCTGTCGGGCTACGCCGGCAGCCGCTACGCCTTTTCGGTGCTCCAGAACGGGCAGCCGATCGCGACTCGCCCGGCGCAGCGCGCACAGGACCGTTTTGCGAGCGCGCTCGCGTCGGTGCACTAGCCCCCGACGAGGGCCTTGAGGTCGTCCTCGGCGAGCAGTGGCACGCCCGCCTTCTCCGCCTTCGCGACCTTCGAGCCCGGGCTCTCGCCCACGATCACGCCTGTCGTCTTCTTCGACACGTTGTCGGAGACCTTTGCACCGAGCGCCTCCAACGCCGCACGCGCCTCCTCACGCGTGAACGACTCGAGCGTGCCCGTGACGACGTACTGCGTGCCGGTCAGTGGGCCTTCGACCGGCCGGTCCTCGTCGCCGGCTTCGAAACGGAGACCCAGCTCGCGCAGCTCCGCGACGAGCCGGCTGTTGTCGTCGTCGGCGAACCACTCGGCGATCGCCTCGGCGCGCTCAGGCCCGATGCCTTCGCATTCGATGATCTCCTCCTGGGACGCCGCAGCCAGGCGGTCGACGCTCCCAAAATGGCGCGCGAGGTTCTGCGCAGTCACCCACCCGACGTCGGGGATGTTGAGGCCGAAGAGCACACGGCGAAACGGGATCTCCTTGGATGCCGCGATCGAGTTGATCGTGTTCGTCGCAGAGGTCTCGGCGAAGCCGTCGAGCTCGAGCAGCTCATCCTTCGTCAGCCGGTAGAGCTCCGGCAGCGACCGGACGAGGCCGAGCTCCCACAATCGGCGCACGAGCTGCTCACCGACGCCGTCGATGTCGGCGGCTGCCTGAACCCAGTTGATCAGCGACTCGAGGCCGCGTGAAGGGCACGCGCGATTCGGGCAGCGATGCATCGCTTCGCCCTCCGGTTTGACGATCTCGACACCGCAGAGCGGACAGTGGGTTGGCATCTTGAACGGCTTCGTCCCTCGCTTGTGCGGGCCGGCCGGGCCAACGATCTGCGGGATCACATCGCCTGCCCGCTGAACGATCACCTCGTCGCCCTCCCGGATGTCCTTGCGGTTGATGTCTTCCTCGTTGTGCAGCGTCGCGCGCGAGATCGTCACGCCGCCGACCTCCACCGGTGCGAGCACGGCCCAGGGATTGAGCGCACCGGTGCGGCCGACACGGATCATGATCTTCTCCAGGCGCGTCGTCGCCGTCATCGGCGCCCACTTGAACGCTCGCGCCCAGCGAGGGCGCTGATGCAGGGCGCCGAGTCGCGCTTGCTGCGCGTAGTCGTCGACCTTGACGACGATCCCGTCGATCTCGTAGTCGAGCTCCGTCCGACGGTGCTCCCAGACGCGACAGCGCTCCGCGACCTCCTCCACCGATTCGAGGCGCTCGGCGAACGGGTTGATCGGGAAGCCGTGACCGCGCAGCCACTCCAGCGTCTGCCAGTGCGATGTGAGCTCCACACCGTCGTGCGCGCCGATCCCGTAGGCCCAGAACGACAGCGGACGATTGGCGGTGATCGATGGATCCTTCTGGCGCAGCGAGCCGGCAGCGGCATTGCGTGGGTTCGGTGTGGGCTTCTTCCCCTCGGCGACGAGCCGTTCATTCAGCTCGCGGAAACCGGAGAGCGGCATGTAGACCTCGCCGCGCACCTCGATCAGCCGAGGGGCATCGCCGCCGAGCATCCGCAAGGGAATCGCCGGGATGGTGCGCAGATTGACGGTCACGTCCTCGCCGACCTCACCGTCGCCGCGCGTCGCACCGCGTGCGAAGACACCGTTCTCGTAGGTGAGGTTGATCGCGAGACCGTCGATCTTCGGTTCAAGGACGTAGGCGACGGACGCAGCATCACCGAGGCGCTTGTGGACGTCTTCGGCCCATTTCTCGATCGCTTCGTCGGTCGTCACCTTCTCGAGCGAGCCCATTGCAGTCAGATGCCGAACCTTCTGGAACTTCGTCGATGCGGGCGCGCCGACGCGCTGGGTCGGTGAGTCCGGCGTCACGAGCTCCGGGTGCTCGCGCTCCAGGTCCTCGAGCTCGTCGTAGGCGCGGTCGTACGTGGCGTCGTCGACCGACGGGTCGTCGAGCACGTGGTATTCGTGTAGCCAGCGGTTGAGCTGGTCACGCAGCTCGGCGGCCCTAGACGAGCTCAAGAAGCTCCTCCGGGCGATCGACGATGACGTCGGCCTCGACCAGCTTCTCGGCCGCATGGATGCGACCCCAACTGACGCCGATCGCGTACAGGCCCGCTGCTTTGGCCGCCTGCATGTCGAACGGCGAGTCGCCGACATAGGCAGCGTCGGCCGCGCCGACACCCAGGCGCTCGAGCGCGAGCAGCAGTGGTTCCGGGTGCGGCTTGTGGTGCGCAGTCTCGTCGCCGCCCACGACCGTTTCGAACAGATGCTCGAACGGGAGCTTCGCGAACGCAAGCTCGACGGTGACGCGGCGTTTCGCCGTGACGATGCCGAGCCGGTGGCCGCGCTCCTTGAGCCGGGCGAGCACGACGTCCATGTCACCGCAGAACTCCAACGTGTCGTGCAGCGGTTCGTTGTGTGCCCGGTAGACGGTCACGAGCTCGTCGACGCGGTCTGGATCGAGCGCGACCATCTGCGCCTCGAGACCCGGCCCTCCGACGGCCTTCATCAGGTCGTCGTCGGTCCACTCGCCTCCGACCACGGTCTCGGCAGCGTGGCGCATCGACGCAAGGATGATCGCGCCGGAGTCGATCACCGTGCCGTCGAGATCGAAGAGAACGACCGGAAAACGCACGCGCTCGATCGTACCGAGCACGCTCGCGGTCACACGCCGGGGTCAGACCCCGGCCGTGTCTCGACAGGACAGGTGCCGGGTCAAACCCCGAGCACGCTCACCGTCACGCGGCGCGGGTCAGACCCCGGACGTGTCTTGATAAGACGCCTGTTGGGGTCAGACCCCGGCCGTGTCTTCATAGGACACGTGCGTGAGGTACAGGCCGTGTGGGGGCGCGGTGACGCCGGCCTCGCTCCGCGGGCGTCCCTCGAGCAGCCCTGCGAGGTCGCGGCCCTCGAGCATCGAGCCGACGAGAGTCCTCACCATGTGCCGCAAGAACGAGTTGGCGGTGATCTCGAACGCGATCACTGCTTCCCCCGCCTCGACCCACTGCACCGCGTGCACCGTCCGCGTGAAGCCACGATGCTGTGTCTCGGCAGGAGTGAACGCGCGGAAGTCGTGCTCGCCCAGCAGCACTCTGGCGTTGTCGTTCAGCGCCGCAAGATCGACCGGACGCGGCCACCACAGTGACCGCCTCGCCTCGAACACCGACCGCTCGCGCCGCCGCCAGATCCGGAACCGATACGACCTCGACCGCGCATCGAAACGGGCGCTGAACCCGTCCGGCGCCTCCTCCACCGTCGTGACGGCGACATCGTCGGGGAGAACCGTGTTCAGCGCGACGGCCGCTCGTTCGGCCGGTGGGCCTCCGAGCACATCGACCGAGACGACGTTCGCGAGCGCGTGCACTCCCGTGTCGGTCCGCCCGGCGACCGTCAACTCGCTGCACGTGCTGTAGAGCTCTGCGAGCGCTCGGCGCAACTCGCCTTCGACCGTGCGCGCAGCGGGCTGTCTCGCCCAGCCGCGAAAGCCGGCGCCGTCGTACTCGATCGTCAGCTTGAGCCTCATGCTGCGGTTCCGCGTAGGAACGGCGCGCGCGTCAGGCACGCCTGACGATACTTGTAAGGAGTGCCTGATGCTCTAGTCACTTGTCATCGCCTTGTTATACTCTGCTCATGTCCGATCGCCACAGCTTCCTGCTGCAGCGGGTACAGCCGGCGATGGTCGGCCTGATCGACGGCTCGCTCTCGACCCTGGCGCCCATCTTCGGCATCGCGATCTACACGCACAACCCGCACGCGGCCTTCATAGCCGGTCTCGCGACCGCGGTCGGCGCGGCCATCTCGATGGCCTACAGCGAAGGCCTGTCGGACACAGGAGAGCTCACAGGGCGCGGGAGCCCCATCACGCGCGGCCTGATCACCGGCGCCGGGACATTCCTCGGCGGGATCCTTCACACCTTGCCGTTCCTGATCCCGAACTACCACGCCGCAATCGTGACCGCCGCGGTCGTGGTCGCGTTCGAACTGGTCGGGCTGGCGGTGATTCGGTGGCGGTTCTTCGAGACGAGCTTCGCGAAATCGCTACTGAACCTCGTCGTCGGCGGCACTGCCATCGCCGTCGTCGGTGCTTTCGTCGGCTTCGCCGGCTGATTCGGCCTCGACGTCGGCGTCCGGTGCCTCCTCGGCTTCGGCTTCCGGCTCGGCAGCCTCTTCGGGCTCGTCGACGGGCTCCTCGACCGCGGCGGCGACCGGCTCAGGCGTCCGCTCCTCGCGCTGGGCGGCGACGTACTCCTCGTTGACGAGCTCGAGATACGCCATCTCCGCCGCGTCGCCTTGCCGCGGGCCGATCTTCACGATTCGCGTGTAGCCGCCGGGGCGATCCTTGAAGAGCGGAGCGACGTCGGCGAACAGCTTGTGCACGACGTCGCGCGAGCGCAGGAAAGCCGTCGCCTGGCGACGTGCATGCAGGTCGCCGCGACGACCGAGCGTGATCATCTGCTCGGCGATCGGCTTCACTGCTTTCGCCTTGGTGACGGTCGTCTTGATGCGGCCGTGCTCGATCAGCGCACCGGCAAGGTTCGAGTAGAGCGCCTTGCGGTGCGCCGAGTCGCGGCCGAGCTTCTTTCCTGAGCGTGCGTGACGCACTGTTACTCCGCGCCGTTCCCGCCGCCGCGCAGATTGAGACCGTGCTGCTGCAGCGTCTCCTTGACCTCTTCGATCGACTTCTTGCCG
Source organism: uncultured Thermoleophilia bacterium (assembly GCA_963806025.1). Taxonomy (GTDB): domain Bacteria; phylum Actinomycetota; class Thermoleophilia; order Gaiellales; family Gaiellaceae; genus PALSA-600. The sequence continues at coordinate 351,758 of CAWDWI010000002.1, forward strand.
AAGTTCGGGATCGCAGCAAGCTCCGACTCCGACTTGGTGACAAGGTCGCCGATCGTCTCGATGCCGACGCGCTTGAGACAGTTGTACGAACGGACACCGAGCTCGAGCTCCTCGATCGGGAAGTTCTCCATCCCGCCCGCGAGCGAGACGCCTGCGGCCTCGCCGACACCGTCGGACGACGGGGCAGCGGACTCGCCGTATCCCTCGATCTTCTCCAGGTCGGTGAAGATCGCCAGCTGGCGGATGAGGATCTCGGCGCCCTGCGCGATCGCGTCCTTCGGATCGATCGAGCCGTTCGTCGTCACGTCGAGGATCAGCTTGTCGTAGTCGGTGCGCTGCCCGACGCGCGCCGCCTCCACGTCGTAGGCGACGCGGTTGATCGGCGAGAACATCGAGTCGACGGGGATGACGCCGATCGTGTGCGCCTGACCGCGGTTGCCCTCGGCCGGCACGTAGCCGCGACCTCGGCCGATCGTGAGCGTGACCTCGAGGCGGCCCTTCGACGACAGGTTCGCGATCTCGAGGTCCGGGTTCAAGATCTCGAGATCCGCGGGTGCCTCGATGTCGGCGGCCGTGACCACTCCCTCACCGCGCTTCGTCAGCCGAACCTCCACCTCCGGCGACTCGCCGTGGAGGATGCAGACGAGCTGCTTCAGGTTGAGGATGATGTCGGTGACGTCCTCGCGGACGCCCGGAAGCGTCGTGAACTCGTGCGCGACGCCCTCGATCTTCACCGAGGTGACCGCGGCACCCTCCAGGGAGGAGAGGAGCACACGGCGCAGCGAGTTGCCGAACGTGTAGCCGAAGCCACGATCGAGGGGCTCGATCACGAAGACGCCACGATTCTCGTTCACTTCCTCGTGCGTGATCTTCGGCACCTGGAAATCGGTCGCGCGTACTGCCAATTTGTGTCCTTTCTTTGCGAGCGCTAACGAAGTATTCGAACTACTTCGAGTAGAGCTCGACGATCAGCTGTTCGGAAACCGGGGTGTCGATCTCGGCACGCTCCGGCCACTTCAAGACGGTCCCGCTGAGCCCGTCGTGGTCTGCCTGGAGCCACGGGGCGACAGCGGCGGTGAGGTCGGTCGCGTCACGGACGATCTGCTCCGCGCCGGACCCTGTCTTCAGCGAGACCAGGTCGTCGGGCTTGACCTGGTAGCTCGGGATGTTCACGCGGCGCCCGTTCACGGAGAAGTGCCCGTGGCGGACGAGTTGGCGCGCCTGAGCTCGCGATGCCGCGAACCCGAGCCGGTAGACGACGTTGTCGAGGCGGGTCTCGAGCATCCGCAGCAGGTTGTCGCCGGTGATGCCACCCTGCTTGTTGGCCTTCTCGTAGTACGTGCGGAACTGGGTCTCGAGGAGGCCGTAGTAGCGGCGCGCCTTCTGCTTCTCGCGCAACTGCAACAGGTACTCGCTCTGCTTGATGCGGCCGCGGCCGTGCTCGCCCGGCGGATACGAGCGGCGCTCGATGGCGCACTTCTCGGTCAGGCAGCGTTCGCCCTTGAGGAAGAGCTTGATGCCCTCACGGCGGCACTGCTTGCACTTCGGTGAACGATCGCGAGCCACTACACGCGCCTCCGCTTCTTCTGGCGGACGCCGTTGTGTGCCTGCGGCGAGACGTCCTTCACTCCGAGAATCTCCAGCCCCGCCGCCTGCAGCGAGCGAATCGCCGTCTCGCGGCCGGAGCCCGGGCCCTTGACGAACACCTCGACCTTCTGGAGGCCGTGCTCCATGCCCTTGCGGGCAGCGGCGTCGGCGGTCACCTGCGCCGCGAACGGAGTCGACTTGCGTGAGCCCTTGAACCCGGCTGACCCGGCCGACTCCCACACGATGACGTTCCCATCCTTGTCGGTCAGGGCGACGATCGTGTTGTTGAACGACGTCTTGATGTGCGCCTGGCCGATCGCGATGTTCTTGCGGACGCGCCGGCGCGTCCTACCGCGCGTGGTCGCTGCTCTGCGAGGAGGTGCCATTACTTCGCCTTCTTCCCGCGGCCGACGGTCTTCTTCGGCCCCTTGCGCGTGCGCGCGTTGGTTTTCGTGCGCTGGCCGCGCGCCGGGAGGTTGCGCCGGTGCCGCAGTCCGCGGTACGCCCCGATCTCGGACAGCCGCTTGATCGCCTGCGTGCGCTCGCGGCGCAGGTCACCCTCGACCTGCTCGTTCTGGTCGATGTAGTCACGGAGCTTCGCGACCTCGTCTTCGGTGAGGTCCCGGACCTTCGTGTCCCGCGAGAGGCCGAGCGCGTCGCAGATCTTCTGCGCCGTCGGCTGGCCGATGCCAAAGATGTAGGTCAGCCCGATCTCGAGCCGCTTCTGGTTCGGCAGGTTGACGCCTGCGATACGTGCCATGTGTTGTGATCTACCCCTGACGCTGCTTGTGGCGAGGATTCGTGCAAATGACCATGGTCCGGCCGTGCCGCTTGATCACGCGGCAGCGCTCGCACATGGGCTTGACTGAAGGTCTGACTTTCATTCAGAGTTCCTCGAAGACGTGGTAAGGGCGCGCGCGGCTAGACGCCTCGCAGCGCGGGTCGTCATGGTACCAGGACCCCTCCGCCTGTGAGGATCCTCGGCCCGGCCGCCGTCACGGCGACCGTGTGCTCGAAGTGCGCGGCCAGAGAGCCGTCCGTGGTGGAGATCGACCACTCGTCGTCGTGGATGTACACGTCGGGGCCGCCCGCCGTGATCATCGGCTCGATCGCGATCGTCATGCCCTCCTTGAGCTCGGGGCCGCGGTAGGTCGAGACGAAGTTCGGGACCTGGGGATCCTCGTGCATCGACCTGCCCACTCCGTGACCGACGAGGCTCCGGATGACGCTGTAGCCGGCGTCCTCGGTGACGACCTGGACGGCCTGCGAGATGTCGCCGATCGAGTTGCCGAGTCGCGCCTCCCTGATCCCGGCCTCGAGGGCCGCCTGACAGGTGTCGAGCAGCCGCTGCGCCTCGGCCGCGATCGATCCGACCGCGTAGGTCCAGGCCGAATCGGCCACGAACCCGTCCAGGGTCACGCCCACGTCGACGGAGAGAATGTCGCCGTCCTGGAGCTTCAGCGGGCCGGGGATGCCGTGGACGACCATCGAGTTCGGCGAGAGGCACGTGGCGGCGGGATATCCCTTGTAGCCCTTGAACGTCGGCACGCCGCCCTGCGAGCGGATGAACTCGTCCGCGAGGTCGTCGAGCTCGGCCGTGGTGATGCCGGGCTGCAGCTGCTCCTCGATGAGCGCCAGCGTCTCGGCCACCACCTTCCCCGCACGTGCCATCGTCTCGATCTCCTGGGCCGACTTGCGGATGATCACGCGACCACCTGCAGCGAATCGGAGATCTCCGACCACACCTCTTCGATCGAGCGGTCGGCGTGCAAGGGCACGAGCTTGCCGGTGGCGCGGTAGTGCTCGAGGACCGGCTCGGTCTCGGAGTGGTAGATCTCGAGCCGCCTCTCGATCAACTCGGGCGTGTCGTCCGCGCGACCCTCCACCTGTGCACGCTCGAGCGCTCGCTGCATACCGACCTCGTCGGTCACGTCGAAGAACAGGATCGCGTCCAGGCCCCGGCCGATCCCACCGAGCATCAGATCCAGCGCCTCGGCCTGCGCGAGGTTGCGCGGGAAGCCGTCGAGCACGAACCCTCCCTGGGCATCCGGCTGCGAGAGGCGATCCTCGATCATCGCGATCGTCAGCTCGTCGGGCACGAGCCGACCGCCCGCCATGATCTCGCCGACCTGCTTGCCGAACTCGGTGCCCTCGGCCTGCGCGGCGCGGAACATGTCGCCGGTCGAGACGTGCGGAATCCCGTACTCCAAAGCGATGCGCTTGGCCTGGGTGCCCTTGCCGGCCCCTTGCGGGCCGAGGACGAGGAGGTTCACCGCAGGAAGCCCTCGTAGGAGCGCATCATCATCTGCGACTCCATCTGACGCATCGTGTCGAGCGCCACGCCGACGACGATCAGCACCGAGGTGCCGCCGAGCGCGCGTGAGGTTGCCTGCGAGAAGCCGAAGTGCTTGATGAAGATCGACGGCAGGACGGCGACGATGGCGAGGAACAGCGAGCCCGGAAGCGTCAGCCTCGTCAGCACCCGGTCGAGGTACTGCGCGGTCGGCGGGCCCGGCCGGATGCCCGGGATGTAGCCCCCGTACTTGCGCAGGTTGTCGGCCTGGTCGACCGGGTTGAACTGGACCGCGGTGTAGAAGTACGTGAAGACGATGATCAGCACCGTCTCGACGGCGAGGTACGTCCACGACGAGGGCGCAGAAGTGGGTGTTGATCCACACCGAGGACGACGGTACGAACGACGAGACCGTCTGCGGGAGCGCGAGCAGCGCCGCGGCGAAGATCACCGGGATGACGCCCGCCATGTTCACGCGCAGCGGCATGTAGGTGGCGCCGCCCTGGGTCTGGCGGCGGCCGACCATGCGCTTCGCGTACTGGATCGGGATGCGCCGCTGGCCCTCCTGAACGAAGACGACCGCGACCACGATGCCGATGGCGATCAGCGGGAAGAACAGCTTCTCGACCGCGCCGCCGTTGAGCCAGGCGTTGATCCCCTGCGGCATGGAGGTCAGGATCGACGCGAAGATCAGCAGCGAGATGCCGTTGCCGATGCCGCGCTTCGTGATCAGCTCGCCGAACCACATCAGCACGATCGTGCCCGCCGTGAGCGTGACGACGATCAGCACGAGACGGCCCGGGTTGGCCGGCAGTGCCCCCTGGCTGTGGAACAGGTACGCGTATCCCGTCGCCTGCGCCGCGGCGAGGAAGACGGTCAGGTAGCGCGTGTACTGGTTGATCTTGGCGTACCCGGCCTCGCCCTCCTTCTGGAGCGCCTCGAGCTGCGGGATCACCACCGTGAGGAGCTGCAGGATGATCGACGCCGTCACGTACGGCATGATCCCGAGCGCGAAGATCGAGAATCGCGAGAGCGCCGAACCGGAGAAGAGGTTCAGCAGGCCGAGCAGCGAGCCGCCGCGGCCGTTGAAGAAGCTCTCGATCTGGGCGGAGTCGACGCCCGGCGCGGGCATCCACGAGCCCATGCGGTACAGCGCGAGGATCCCTGCCGTGAACAGGAGCCGGCGCCGGAGCTCCGGGACCCGCCACGCATTGGCGAGCCAGGACAGCAAGGCTTAGGAGCCCTCGCCTTCTGCGGGCTCTGCGGCGGGCGCCTCGGCGTCCTGCGCCGCGTCTTCCGTGGTGTCCTTCGTCCTGCCCTCGGGGCGCCGTTTCATGTTCTTCGGCTTCCTGGGCTTCTGTTCCTTGAGCACGGTCAGCGAGCCGCCGGCGGCCTCGACCTTTTCGCGAGCGGTCGCCGATGCGCCGTGCACCGTGATCGTCAGCTTCTTGGTCAGCTCCCCGACACCGAGCAGCTTCACGTCCTTGCGGATCGAGCGGATCAGGCCCTTCGACTTCAGCGACTCCGGCGTGACCTCCTCGCCCGGCTCGAAGCGCGCTTCGAGGTCACGCAGGTTGACCGGCTGCGAGTACGTTCGGAACGGGCCGATCGGCATCGCGTCGGCGGAGGTGTTACCGCGGAGCTTCGCCGTGCGCATGTGCAGCGGCATCTGGCCGCCCTCGAAGCCCGCGCGCATCGCGTGCGAGCCCGCGCGCGACTTCTGCCCCTTGATCCCGCGGCCGGAATAGCGCCCCTTGCCGGAGCCGAGACCGCGCCCGACCCGCTTGCGATCGGTGCGGGGCTGAGCGGGCTGCAGGTTCGACAGGTTCAGATCGCCGGCCATGACCTAGGACTCCTCGACCTTCACGAGATGGCGCACCTTGCGAAGCATGCCTGCCAGGACCGGCGAGTCGTCGATCTCATTGGTCTTGCCGATCCGCCCCAGGCCGAGCGCCCGCAGCGTGCCGCGGTGGCGCTCCGACTGACCGATCTGGCTACGCACCTGCGTCAGCTTCAACTTCGACACTCGTGCTCACCTCCTCGGCCTCCGGAACCTCGGGCTTCTTGTAGGGCAGGACCTCGCTGATCTGCTTGCCACGGGCCTTGGCGACTTCCTCGGGGCGCCGCAGCTGGCGAAGCGCCTGCTCCGCCGCCTTCAGCATGTTGATCGGGTTCGTCGTGCCGAGCGACTTCGCCAGCACGTCCTTGATGCCGCCGAGCTCGAGCACCGCCCGCACGCCGCCGCCGGCGATGACGCCGGTGCCGGGCGAGGCCGGCCGCAGGAGCACGCGGGCTGCATCGAAGCGCCCGAGCGACTCATGGGTGATCGTCTGGCCGTGCTTGGGCACGGTGAACATGTTCTTCTTCGCGTCGTCGACCGCCTTCGAGATGGCCAGCGGCACCTCGCGCGCCTTCCCATACCCGACGCCGACACGATCGACCTCATCGCCGATCACGACCAGCGCCGTGAACGAGAAGCGCCGGCCGCCCTTGACGACCTTGGCGACGCGATTGATCTCGACCACGCGCTCCTTGAGCTCGCGGGTCTCCTGCACGTCGATTGACACTAGAAGCTCAGTCCTCCTTCGCGCGCGCCTTCGGCGAGTGCCTTGACGCGACCGTGATACAGGTAGCCGCCGCGATCGAAGACGACGCTCTCGACGCCCGCCTTCTTCGCCGCTTGAGCGAGCCGCTTGCCGACTTCGGCAGCCTGCTCCGTCTTGTCACCCTTGAACGACTTCGGCAGCTCGAGCCATGACGCAGCGGCGAGCGTGCGGCCGGTGTCGTCGTCGATGAGCTGCGCGAAAACTCCGCGGTTCGAGCGAAACACGAGCAGGCGGGGACGCTCGGCCGAGCCGCGGACCTTGCCCCGCACCCGGCGATGCCGGCGCAGGCGCGCTTCGCGAACGGTGAGTTGGCTCATGCGCGCTTCCCGACCTTCCGGCGGACGTACTCGCCCTCGTAGCGAATGCCCTTGCCCTTGTACGGCTCCGGCGGCCGCACCTTGCGAATCTCGGCGGCGGTCTGGCCGACCGCTTGCTTGTCGATGCCGCGCACGATCACCTGCGTCGGGATCGGCACCTCGAACTCGATGCCCTGCCGCGGCTTGATCTTCACGGAATGGGAGTAGCCGACCTGCAGCTCGAGGTCGGTGCCCGCAAGCGCGGCGCGGTAGCCGACGCCCTGGATCTCGAGGCGCTTCTCGAAGCCCTGTGTGACACCCTCGACCATGTTCGCGATCAGCGTCCGCGTCAGGCCGTGCAGCGCCCGATCCTCGCCGCGCTCGGTCGGGCGCGTGACGGTGATCACCGCCTCATCCTGCGCGATCTGCATGCGCTGAGGGACCTCCTGGCGCAGCTCGCCCTTCGGCCCGGACACCGTGACGCGCCCAGGGTCGATCGAGACGATCACGCCTGCTGGGACTTCAATTGGCCGTTTTCCGATGCGAGACATATGTCGTTACCAGACGTAGCAGATGACTTCGCCGCCGATGCCTTCGGCCTCGGCGGTGCGGCTCGTGACGACGCCGCGGGAGGTGGACATGATCGCGATGCCCATGCCGCCCAGCACACGCTGGCGGCGATCCTTGCCGGCGTAGATGCGCCGGCCCGGCTTGGACACGCGCTTGAGGCCGGAGAGGACGCGCTCGCGGCCGCGCCCGTATTTGAGCTCGACGACCAGAGTCGGGTGGGTGCCTGCTTCCGAGACGTGGAAGTCACGGATGTAGCCCTCCTCCTTGAGGATGCGGGCGATCTCGACTTTCAGCTTCGAGGTCGGCATCTCGGCGTTGTCGTGCAGCGCCTTGTTGGCGTTGCGGATGCGCGTGAGCATGTCGGCGACGGGATCGGTGAGCACTGTTCCTCCTACCAGGAGCTCTTGGTCATGCCGGGGATGACGCCCTGGTGGGCGAGCTCCCGCAGGCAGATACGACAGAGCCCGAACTTCTTGAAAACGGCGCGCGGACGACCGCAGCGGTTGCAGCGCGTGTAGTTGCGGACCTTGAACTTCGCAGGCCTTGCGGCCTTGACTCTCAGCGATTTCTTCGCCATTTACCTGCTGCCTCCGTCGGCGGCGAACGGCAGGCCGAGCGCTGTGAGCAGCGCGCGCGCCTCGTTGTCGTTCGTCGCGGTCGTGGTGATCGCGACGTCGAGGCCGCGGATCTGATTGATGCTGTCGTAGTCGATCTCCGGGAAGATGATCTGCTCGCGAATTCCGAGGGAGTAGTTGCCGCGGCCGTCGAACGAGTCCGGGCTGAGCCCGCGGAAGTCGCGGATGCGCGGCAGGGCGATCGAGACGAGCCGGTCGAGGAACTCCCACATCCGGTCGCCGCGCAGCGTCACCTTGACGCCGATCGGCATGCCTTCGCGGATCTTGAACTGCGCGATCGATTTGCGCGCCTTGCGCACCTGAGCACGCTGGCCGGCGATGATCGTCAGCTCCTCGAGCGCTGCGTCGATCTGCTTCGCGTCGGTCTTGCCCTCGCCGACGCCCATGTTCAGGGTGATCTTGTCGACCGTCGGCGACTGCATGATCGAGGCCAGCTCGAGCTGCTCGCGCAGCTCAGCGCGGAGCTCGTCGTTGTAGCGCTGCTTGAGGCGCGGGGTATAGGTCTCGGTGGCGGCCATTACTTGTCGATCTCCTGGCCGCAGCCGGCGCGCTTGCAGACACGCACCTTGACCGTGCCGTCCTTACCTTCTTTGAAGCGGTAGCCGATGCGAGTCGGCAGTTTGCAGGTCGGGCAGACGAGCATCACGTTCGAGACGGCGACAGGGGATGCCAGTTCGACGCGTCCGCCCGGCGCGATCTGCGTGCCGCCCATGCGACTTGCATTGCGGATCGGACGCGGCTTCTGGTGCTTGGTCATCTGATTGAGGTTCTCGACGATCACCTTGCCGTCACGCGGGCGCGCGTCGAGGATCCGTCCCTGCTTCCCGCGATCCTTGCCGGTCAGCATCTGGACGGTGTCGCCCTTCTTCAATTTGATTGCAGTCGTCATCTCTAGAGCACCTCTGGAGCCAAGCTCACGATCTTCATGAAGTTCTTCTCACGCAACTCGCGGGCGACCGGCCCGAAGATGCGCGTTCCACGCGGATTGCGCTGTGCGTCGATGATCACTGCCGCGTTCTCGTCGAACGAGATCAGCGTTCCGTCGTCCCGGCCGAACGGCTTCTTCGTCCGCACGACGACGGCCTTCACCACTTCGCCCTTCTTGACCGTGCCCTGAGGAGCGGCGGCCTTGACGGTGGCCGTGATGATGTCGCCGACACGCGCGTAGCGGCGCTTCGAGCCGCCCGCAACGCGGATGCAGAGTAGCTCACGAGCACCCGTGTTGTCGGCGACCTTGAGGCGTGTTTCCTGCTGGATCATCTACTTCGCCTTCTCCACGATCTCGGCGAGCCGCCACCGCTTCTGCTTCGACAGAGGCCGCGTCTCGACGATGCGAACCGTGTCGCCGACGCCGGCCGTGTTCGCCTCGTCGTGAGCGTGGAACTTCACCGTCGACCGAATGACCTTCTTGTACTTCGGATGGCTCTTGATCACGTCGACCTTGACGACGATCGTCTTGTCCCCCTTGTCGGAGACGACGACCCCGCGGCGCTCCTGACGCCGTCCGAGCTCGGACTCCGGCTTGCCGGTGCGCGTGATCGGCCTGCGCGTCTTCGGCTTCTCGCGGACGACCTTCGGGCGCGTGCGGCGCGCCGTCCGCGGCACGTGCTTGAGCGAACGCTGCTTCTTGGCAGGCGCTGCCGGCTCCGGCTCGGGCTCGGGCTCCGGCGCGGCCTCCGCCTCGGGCTCCGGGGCTGCGTCAGCCTCGGGCTCCGGGGCTGCGTCAGCCTCGGGCTCTTCCACCGCCGCCTCCGGCTCCGGAACGGTGTCTGACACCTCGGTGTCAGACACCTCCTCGGGCTCGGCCACGGCTTCGACCTCGGGGGTCTCTTCCTCGGTTGTCTCGTTCTTCTCTTCGTCCGCCATCGCTCAGCTCTCGACCTTCTGCTTGTTGGAGTTCCGCTGGTGCTGCGTCGTGAGGATCCGGGCGATCTCACGCTTGGCCAGCTTCAGACGTGTGGTGTTCTCGAGCGCGCCGGTCGCGGCCTGGAACCGCAGGTTGAACAGCTCCTGGCGCGTATCGGCGAGCCGATGCTCGAGCTCCTCGTCGCTCAAGTCGCGCAAGTCTCTAGCCCGCAAAGAGATCACCGCCCTCGCGTCGTACGAATTTGGACTTGATCGGCAGCTTTTGCGCGGCGAGGCGCAGCGCTTCCTTCGCAAGCGGCTCGGGAACACCCGACAGCTCGAACATCACGCGCCCCGGCTTGACCACGGCCACCCAGCCCTCCGGGGACCCCTTGCCCTTCCCCATGCGCGTCTCGGCCGGCTTCTTGGTGAACGGCTTGTCGGGGAACAGGTTGATCCAGACCTTGCCGCCGCGCTTGATCTTGCGCGTCATCGCGATGCGGGCGGCCTCGATCTGGCGGTTGGTGATCCAACCAGCCTCGAGGGCCTTGATCCCGTAGTCGCCGAAGTGCACCGTGGTCTGGCCCGTGGAGGTTCCTCGGCGGCGGCCGCGGTGCATCTTGCGGAACTTGGTCTTCTTGGGGAGCAACATCAGCTGTCAGCCTTCTTCTTGCGGGGAGCGGCCTTCGGCTTCTCGGCCGGCGGCGGTGTGGTCGCCTCGGGCGGAGCCTCGGCTGCCGGCGTCGGGGCGTCGACCTGCGGCTCTGGAGCCTGCGCGGGCGGCGCGTCCTGCGTGCGCGGACGGGTCGATGCGCCGCCACGGGTGCGCGGTGCGCCGGGCCGGTTGCCCGCGCCGCCGCCGCCGGGGCGGTTCTGTCCGCCGCGCTGGCCGGGACGTCCGCGACGCACCGGCCCGAGACCCTCGCGGTCCTGGTTGCGGTTGCGGCCGGACTCGCGCGAGGCGCCGAGGCCCTCGGTGACGCCGCCACGACGGCGCGCCGTGTCCTGGTCGCCGAGGCGCGTCTCCTTGCCTCCGCCCGGAATGCCGCCGTATCCCTCGGGCATGATCTCGCCCTTGTTGATCCAGACCTTGACGCCGATGCGGCCGGTCGGGGTCTTCGCCTCGACGAAGCCGTAGTCGATGTCGGCGCGGATCGTGTGCAACGGAACGCGGCCCTCGGAGTACTGCTCCGAGCGGCTCATCTCCGAGCCGCCGAGGCGGCCCGAGCACTGCACCTTGACACCTGCCGCGCCCGAGCGGATGGCCGACGCGAGCGAGCGCTTCATGGCGCGCCGGAACGACACGCGGTTCTGCAGCTGCTCCGCGATCGACTGCGCGACGAGCTTCGCATCGAGCTCCGGCCGCTTGATCTCGTTGATGTTGATGTGCACGTTCTTCTGAGTCATCGCGTGCACTTCTTTGCGCAGCGCGTCCACCTCGACACCGGACTTGCCGATGACGATGCCGGGGCGCGCGGTGTAGATGTCGATCGTGATCCGCTGCTTGTCCTTGCGGATCAGGATGTCCGACAACCCCGCGTGCGACAGCTTCTTGAGGATGTGCTCGCGGATCTTGATGTCCTCGATCAGCGCGCCTGCAAATTCCTTCTTGCCGACCATCCAGTTCGACTTCCAGTCGTGGATGACGCCGACACGCAGACCGCCGGGATGAACTTTCTGTCCCATTAGCTACCCGTCTCCTCGGTCTTCTTCCTGCGTGGCGTCCGCTTGGGCTTCTCGGCGACGGCGGGAGCCGCCGCGGAAGCGTCCTGCGCGACCTGGATGGTGATGTGGCACGTCCGCTTGCGAATGCGGGCAACCCGGCCGCGGGCGCGGGCGCGCCAGCGCTTCAGGGTCGGGCCCTCATCGACGAAGACGGCTGCGACGACGAGGTCGTCGCCGTTCCAGTGCAGATCGGGATTCGACTCGGCGTTCGCAACGGCCGAGCGCAGCACCTTCTCGACCTCGATGGCCGCCGCGCGCTCGGTGAACGCGAGGATGGTGCGCGCCTCGGGCACGCTGCGCCCGCGGATGTTGTCCGTCACGAGCCGCGCCTTGCGCGGCGAGATGCGGACGAACTTCGCCGTTGCCTGAACCGTGCGAGCTGAGTCGACAGCAGCCATCAGCGCTTCTTCACCTGCGTCTTCTGGTCGCCGGCGTGGCCCCGGAAGTGACGCGTCGGAGCGAACTCGCCGAGCTTGTGCCCGACCATCTGCTCGGAGATGAACACCGGGACGTGCTTGCGCCCGTCGTGGACCGCGATCGTGTGCCCGACCATGTCGGGGAACACGGTCGACGTTCTCGACCAGGTGCGAATCATGTTCTTGGAGCCCGAGTCGTTCATCTTCTGGATGCGCGCGAGCAGCCGCTCCTCGACGAAAGGCCCCTTCTTCGACGATCTACTCATTAACGCTTGTCCTTCCCGCGGCGACGGCCGCGCACGATCAACTTGTCGGATGCCTTGTGCTTCGAACGGGTGCGCTTGCCGAGCGTCGGCACGCCCCACGGGGTGACCGGGTGACGGCCGCCCTTCGACTTGCCCTCGCCACCGCCGTGCGGGTGATCGACCGGGTTCATCGCCGATCCGCGGACGGACGGGCGCTTGCCGAGCCAGCGGCTGCGGCCCGCCTTGCCGATCGTCACGTTCTGGTGCTCGACGTTGCCGACCTGCCCGACGGTCGCGCGGCAGGTGAGCAGCACGCGGCGCATCTCGCCGGACGGAAGACGAAGCGTCGCATGCCCGCCGTCCTTGGCAACGAGCTGCACACCCGAGCCCGCCGAGCGCGCCATCTGACCGCCCTTGGCCGGCTGGAGCTCGACGTTGTGCACGAGTGTGCCGGTGGGGATGTTCTCCAGAGGAAGCGCGTTGCCGGGCTTGATGTCGGCGTCGGCGCCGGACTGCACGTACGAGCCGACACGCACCCCGGCCGGGGCGAGGATGTACGACTTCGCGCCGTCGGCGTAGTGCAGGAGCGCGATACGCGCCGACCGGTTGGGGTCGTACTCGATCGCTGCGACCTTCGCCGGCACACCGTCCTTGGTGCGCTTGAAGTCGATGATCCGGTAGCGGCGCTTGTGGCCGCCGCCCTGATGGCGCGTCGTGATGCGGCCCGTGTTGTTGCGGCCACCCTTCTTCGTGAGCTTCTCGGTGAGCGCCTTCTCGGGCTTCGACTTCGTGACCTCGGCGAAGTCGGAGACCGACATGTGGCGGCGGCCCGGCGACGTCGGCTTGAACCTTCTGACCGGCATTAGATCTGGGCCCCCTCGAAGATCTCGATCGTGTCGCCGGCGCGCAGCTGCACGACGGCCTTCTTCCAAGCCGGGCGCGTGCCCTTGAAGACGCCGCGGCGCTTCGGCTTCGCCTGAACCTTGATCACGTTGACGCGCTCGACCTTGACGCCGAAGAGCTCCTCGACGGCCTGGCGGATCTGCGTCTTGTGCGCGTTCGAGTGCACGCGGAACGTGTAGCTCCCGCGGGTCGTCCCGGCATAGGACTTCTCGCTGAGGATCGGCGCGAGAATCACCTGAGACGCGTGCACTACTCGGCCCTCCCCTGGACGAGCGGCAGGGCCGCCTCGGTCACGAGCAGCGAACGCGCCCAGACCAGTGCTGCGACCTCGAGCTCGCTCGGGCCGATGATCGCGACCCGCTCCAGGTTGCGGAAACTCTTGCGGAGGTTCTCCTCCTCGTGGAGCGCAACCACGACGAGCGGCATGTCATTGCCCCAGCCCTCGACGAGCGCCTTCGCTTGCTTCGTCGAAGGTGCGTCGAACTTCGCCGCATCGACGACCGCGATCGAGCCCTCATTCGCATGACTTGCCAAAGCCGACCGTAGGGCGGCCTTGGCGGATTTCTTGTTCACCTTCTGGATGAACTGGCGCGGGACCTTCGCGAAGGTGTGCCCACCGCCGGTGAACTGCGGCGCGCGGATCGTGCCCTGACGTGCGCGGCCGGTGCCCTTCTGACGCCACGGCTTCGCGCGACCGCCGGAGACGAGCCCGCGGCTCTTCGTCGCGACCGTTCCTGCGCGGCGTGCGTTCTGCTCCGCCCGCACTGCCTCGTGCACGAGATGCGGCTTGATCTCGGCCGCGAACACGACGTCGTCGAGTGTCACGGTTCCGGTATCGCCGAGCTTGGGTGCGGTGACAGCCATCAGCCGCGCACCTCCACGATGCCGTTCTTCGGGCCGGGAACCGCGCCCTTGACGAGGAGCAGGTTGCGCTCGACGTCGACCTGGTGGACGGTCAGCCCGAGCTGCGTGACGCGCTTGCCGCCCATGCGACCGGCCATCTTGATGCCCTTGAACACGCGCGACGGTGTGGCCGACGCGCCGATCGAGCCCGGCTTGCGGATGTTGTGTGAGCCGTGCGAGCGCGGACCGGAGCTGAAGTTGTGGCGCTTGATCGTGCCCTGGAAGCCCTTGCCGATCCCGATGCCTGCAACCTTGATCTTGTCGCCCGGCTCGAAGATCTCCACGGTGACCGACTCGCCCTCGACGGCGCCGTCGATCCCGCCGCGGAACTCGACGAGCCTGCGGTGCGCACCGACCTTGAACTTCGCAAGGTGGCCGAGCTCACCCTTCGAGAGCTTGCGCTCGGCAACGGCGTCGAACGCGAGCTGCACGGCGTCGTAGCCGTCCTCGCCCGCGAACTTCACCTGCACCACGGGACACGGCCCGGCCTCGATCACGGTGACAGGGGTGACTCCCCCGGTCTCGGGGTCGAAGATCTGGGTCATGCCCAGCTTTTTTCCGAGGATTCCCTTGGGCATCTCTAGAGCTTGATCTCGATGTCGACGCCCGCCGGGAGATCGAGCCGCATCAGCTGGTCGATCGTCTTCGGCGTGGGGCTGAGGATGTCGATGAGGCGCTTGTGCGTGCGCACCTCGAAGTGCTCGCGCGAGTCCTTGTCCTTGAACGGGCTGCGGATCACGCAGTAGACGTTCTTCTCCGTCGGCAGAGGGACCGGCCCAGTGATCGTCGCACCGCTGCGTTGCGCGGTGTCGACGATCTGCTGGGCCGACCGGTCCAGCTGTTGGTGGTCGTAGCCCTTCAGGCGGATCCGGATTTTTCCCTGTGCCATGACGGTTTCTCTCTTCCTACTTGACGATCTCTGTGACGACGCCTGCACCGACGGTGCGGCCGCCCTCGCGGATCGCGAAGCGGAGGCCCTGGTCCATGGCGATCGGCTGGATCAGCGTGATCTCCATGTTCGTGTTGTCGCCCGGCATGACCATCTCCTGGCCCTCCGGAAGCGAGACCGCGCCCGTCACGTCCGTCGTGCGGAAGTAGAACTGCGGGCGGTAGTTGTTGAAGAACGGCGTGTGGCGGCCGCCTTCGTCCTTCGAGAGCACGTACACCTCGGCCTTGAAGTGCGTGTGCGGGGTGATGGAGCCCGGCTTCGCGAGCACCTGGCCGCGCTCGACCTCTTCGCGCTTGACGCCGCGGAGCAGTGCGCCCGCGTTGTCGCCTGCCTGCGCGAAGTCGAGCGACTTCTGGAACATCTCGAGACCGGTGACGACCGTCTTCTCCACCTTTTCGTGGATGCCGACGATCTCGATCTCGTTCCCGACCTCGATCTTGCCCTGCTCGACGCGGCCCGTCACCACGGTGCCGCGGCCCGTGATCGTGAACACGTCCTCGATCGGCATCAGGAACGGCTTGTCGGCGTCGCGCACCGGCTCCGGGATGTAGGAGTCGACCGCGTCCATCAGCTCGACGATCTTGGCCTCCCACTCCTCGTCGCCCTCGAGCGCCTTGAGCGCCGAGCAGCGGACGATCGGAATGTCGTCGCCGGGGAACTCGTACTTCGACAGCAGCTCCCGAACCTCGAGCTCGACGAGCTCGAGGAGCTCCTCGTCGTCGACCATGTCGGCCTTGTTGAGCGCGACGACGATGTAGGGCACCTCGACCTGGCGGGCCAGGAGGATGTGCTCACGCGTCTGCGGCATCGGGCCGTCGGCGGCCGAGACCACGAGGATCGCGCCGTCCATCTGGGCGGCGCCCGTGATCATGTTCTTGATGTAGTCGGCGTGGCCCGGGCAGTCGACGTGCGCGTAGTGCCTGTTCGCCGTCTCGTATTCGACGTGCGACGTGTTGATCGTGATTCCGCGCTGCCGCTCTTCGGGAGCGTTGTCGATCTCCGCGAAGCTCTTCACCTGTCCGCCGCCGCCGCGCTTGGCGAGCACGCTCGAGATCGCGGCTGTCAGCGTCGTCTTCCCGTGGTCGATGTGCCCGATGGTGCCGACGTTGAGGTGCGGCTTCGTGCGCTCGAACTTCTGCTTGGCCATTCCTTCCTTCCTTTTCTTAGGATCCCGAGCCCTGCTCGGTGATCTCGGTCGCGATCGACGCCGGCACATCTTCGTACCGGTCGAACTGCATGGTGAAATCTGCGCGGCCCTGGGACATCGACCGCAGGTCGGTGGCGTAGCCGAACATCTCGCTCAGCGGGACGCTCGCCTTGATCACCTGGGCGTTTCCGACGGGTGTCATCTCCCCGACACGGCCGCGGCGGGACGCCAGGTTGCCCATCACGTCGCCGACGTAGTCCTCGGGCGTCGTGACCTCGACGGCCATCGTCGGCTCGAGCAGCTTCGGCTTGGCGCGCTTCATCGCTTCCTTGAACGCCATCGACCCGGCGATCTTGAACGCGCGCTCGCTCGAGTCGACGTCGTGGTAGCTGCCGTCGATCAGCTCGACCTTGACGTCCACGACCGGGTAGCCGGCGAGCACGCCGCTTCCCATCGCCTCACGGATGCCTTCGTCGACCGGCTTGATGTACTCCCGCGGGATCTTGCCGCCGACGATCTTGTCGACGAACTCGTAGCCCTTGCCGGGTTCCTGCGGCAGGAGGTTGATCACGACGTCGCCGTACTGGCCGGAGCCGCCTGTCTGGCGCACGAACTTGCCCTGAATGCGCTCGGCGGGCTTCCCGATCGTCTCGCGATAGGCGACCTGCGGGCGGCCGACGTTCGCGTCGACGTTGAACTCACGCTTGAGGCGGTCGACGATGATCTCGAGGTGGAGCTCGCCCATGCCCGAGATCAGGGTCTGGCCGGTCTCCTCGTCGGACTCGACGCGGAAGGTCGGGTCCTCCTCGGCGAGCCGGGCGAGGCCGTTGCCGAGCTTGTCCTGGTCGGCCTTGGACTTCGGCTCGACCGCGACCGCGATCACCGGGTCCGGGAACGTCATCGACTCGAGCACGATCGGAGCACTCTCGACCGCGAGCGTGTCGCCCGTCGTCGTCGACTTGAGCCCGACGCCCGCGGCGATGTCGCCGGCCCCGATCTCCGAGCGCTCCTCGCGGTGGTTCGCGTGCATCTGCAGGATGCGCCCGATCCGCTCGGTCTTGCCCGTGGTCGTGTTGAGGACCCGGTCTCCGGCCTTGATCTTCCCGGAGTAGACGCGGAAATACGTGAGCTTGCCGACGTACGGATCGGACATCACCTTGAAGGCGAGCGCGCTGAACGGCTCGTCCGACGAGGCGCCGCGCGAGAGCTCGGCCTCGGTCTTCGGGTCGATCCCCTGGATCGCGGGCACGTCGAGCGGGCTCGGCAGGTAGTCGATCACGGCGTCGAGCAAAGGCTGCACGCCCTTGTTCTTGAACGCGCTCCCGAGCAGCACCGGTGTGATCTCGTCGGCGAGCGTCGCGGCGCGGATGGCGCGCTTGAGCATGTCGGCGGTCACCGAGGACTCGTCCTCGAGATACGCGCCGAGCACCTCGTCGTCGAAGTTCGACACGGCGTCGATCAGCTGGTGGTGGTACTCGTGCGCCTGCTCGGCGAGCTCCGCCGGAATGTCGGTCGTCTCGAACTCCTCGCCGAGGTCGTCCTTGTAGACGATCGCCTTCATCTCGACCAGGTCGATCACGCCGCGGTGGAGGTCCTCCTGGCCGATCGGGAGCTGGATCGGGATGGCGTTCGCGCCCAGGCGGTCGACCATCGACTGCACGGCGGCGAAGAAGTTCGCGCCGGTGCGGTCCATCTTGTTGATGAAGGCGATCCGGGGGACCTTGTACTTGTCGGCCTGGCGCCAGACGGTCTCGGACTGGGGCTGGACGCCGGCGACGGAGTCGAAAACGGCCACTGCTCCGTCGAGCACGCGCAGGCTGCGCTCGACCTCGACGGTAAAGTCCACGTGCCCGGGCGTATCGATGATGTTGATGCGATGGTTGCGCCACGTCGCGGTCGTCGCGGCAGACGTGATCGTGATGCCGCGCTCCTGCTCCTGCGCCATCCAGTCCATCGTGGCAGCGCCTTCGTGGACCTCACCCATCTTGTGGGTGCGGCCCGTGTAGTAGAGGATCCGCTCCGTCGTCGTGGTCTTGCCCGCATCGATGTGGGCCATGATCCCGATGTTGCGGACGCGGTCCAGCGCCACCTCTTGTTCCGTTACAGCCAAAACTCTCCTGTCCTTACCAGCGGTAGTGCGCAAAGGCCTTGTTGGCCTGCGCCATCCGATACATGTCGTCTTTGCGCTTGTAGGCGTTGCCCTGCTGCTCGAGCGCGTCGAGGATCTCGCCGGCGAGCTTGTCGGCCATGTGCTTCTCGCGGCGGTCGCGCGAATAGGTGACGAGCCAGCGCAGCGCGAGGGTGCGGCCGCGCCGCTGGGGCACCTCGACCGGAACCTGGTAGTTCGCGCCGCCAACCCGGCGCGACTTGACCTCGAGCACCGGCGTGACCGTCTTCACGGCCTGCTCGAGCACCTCGACGGGCGGCCGGCCGGTCTTCTCGCCGACACGGTCGAGCGCGCCGTAGACGATCGCCTCGGCGGTCGACTTCTTGCCGTCGCGCATCACGCGGTTCATGAGCTGCGTGACGAGCTGGCTGTCGTAGACCGGGTCCGAGATGACCGGACGCGGTGTGATTTCCGCGCGGCGCGGCACTAGGATGCGCTCCGCTTGGCGCCGTACTTCGAACGGCCCTGCTTGCGGTCGGCGACGCCCGAGGCATCGAGCGCGGCCCGGATCACCTTGTAGCGGAAGCCCGGCAGGTCCTTGACGCGGCCGCCGCGGACGAGCACGACCGAGTGCTCCTGCAGGTTGTGGCCCTCGCCCGGGATGTAGGTGCCGACCTCGAGCCCGTTCGTCAGCCGGACGCGGGCGATCTTGCGCAGCGCCGAGTTCGGCTTCTTCGGGGTGGTCGTCGAAACGCGCGTGCAGACGCCGCGCTTCTGCGGGGCTCCCGCGAGCGCTGGGGTCTTGGTCTTCGCGGGCTTGGACTTGCGGCCCTTGCGGATCAACTGATTGACGGTGGGCATCCTGAGACGAGGTCTCCTCTTGCGGGTCGTATGCAGACGGGAAGGCAGGGGAAGCGCACGAATGCTGCTCCCTCCGAGCCGGCGGGCATGGTACCGGACCCGCCTGGGGCCTGCAAACGTCGTTCGCCGGCGTCCGGCCATGCAGCGGCACGGCGGGCCGAACGGCGGGGTCAGACCCCGGACGTGTCCGAAAGCGCGAACGGGAGTGGCTTGGTTGAGGGCTCGCGGCCCAGCGACGCTGTGCCCTGCGCGCATTCCGCGCGCGAAGACCGGTCTCGAGCGGACACGGCTGGGGTCAGACCCCGGACGTGGCTCTTCTGGACGCGGCCGGTCGGGCGGCGTGATCAGCCGAGCGAGAGGTACGGAAGCCAGTTCGTCAGGTCGACCGTCGCGGGTTGAGGCGGCTGGTCGTGCTGGCAGGTGAGGCTGCCCAGGCTCTGGTTCTCGCGCCGGCGCGCCCAGACGGCGAACGCCGCATGGCGCTCCTGGGCAACCAGGGCGTAGCGAACCGAGGCAGCGGCCTGCGTGAACGGGAACGAGCCGAGCGGCGCCGTTTCCCCGAGCGCGGTCACCTTCACCCCGTCGATCTTCAAGCTCTCCCCGGCCGAGAGCGCGAGCAGCCGCCCCGGCGCCACGCCCGACACGGCCACGCCGCTGCGCAGGTTGCCGAGCCAAGGCACGGCTTGGGCGGCCCGCACCATGCGGGCGGGCACTGCCGCATACGTCCCGAACCATTCCCGGAGCGTCCCCTGGCCGGGCGCAGGAACGTGCAGGTGCGACTCGACCGACCGGCGGCGCAGCTCATCGGCGAGGATGCGGCGCGCGACCGGCGGCGTGGCCTTCGCCCGCGCCAGCGCCGCCAGGTACGCAGACCGGCTACCACCGAAGTGATCGAGAATCGTGTCGACCTCCGCCTGGGCCACGGCCTTGTCATCGACCCGAGCAGCCTGCAAGAGCACAGCGTGCTGGAGCTCCGCGGAGAAGGCGAGGTCGCGGTTGCCCGTCAGACGGTTCAAAGCTGAGACGTCGCTCTCGAGCAGCCTGGTCGAACCGAGCAGGCACAGCGTCCCGGCCGGCAGGGTGTCGCCCACGTCGAGCGACGGGTCGAAAGCCGTTCCCGCGAGCGCGGGCGCGTCGCAGAGGGAGTGGTCCCGCGTCCACAGCCACACGCACGCGGCCTTCGGCTTGTCGGGGTCGTTGCCGGCGGGGTTGAACGCCGCCCAGCCCCACGACCAGATGCTCGCGAGGTGCAGCTCAGCCGCGACCTGTGCGGCCGCGATCTCCTCCCACTTGACGACGTCGAGCCACTTCGACAGCTGCAGGCCCTCGCGGCCGCCTGCCTTGGGCGTCGAACTGAACGTCAGCATCATTCCGAGCCGGTTCGTCGGCACGCCGATCTGGATCAGATCCTCCATCCGCGTGCGGATCGTCGCGCGCAGCCGGCGGCTCCCTGCGACGGCGCCCTGTTTCGAGATCTGGGGCCCCGAGAAGTACACCTCCGGAACGATGTCCGCGACCTGCGACGCGGCCTGCCACCACGCGTCGGCGTCCGGGTCGTGGGTGTACGGGCGGTTCGAAAGCAGCAGGAACGGCCGCGCTCCACGCGCCGCGAGACGCTGTAGATAGGCGAGCACGTTCGCGCGGTACTGAGCCGTCGTCGCGGTCCACGGCGTCGGCAGCTGCGCCCCGAACAGCTCGTTCTCGGCGATCAGCGGCTGGGCGCAGCCCGAGGACGTGACTGCGGTGTCGAAGAGCTTGTCAGCCCGTGCCTGGATCACGGCTGGGTCGGCGGGCTTCGACGGCGTCCCGACGCGGTTGTTCAGGTAGAGATCGAAGAAGACGGTCTTCGCCCCTTTGGCCCGCAGCTGGGGCGGCACGATGAACTGCGACGCCGCCGCGACGATGCCGGGACGCGCGAAGATCGTCGACCAGAACGGGACCATCCCGTCGGCGTAGTCGACCCACAACGGCTGCGTCTGCGGCAGCCCACAGGGCAGCGGCCCCGGCGCCGCCGTCCCACCGCCGCGGGCGACACCGGCGCCCAACGCGAGCAGCGCCCCCAGAACGACAACGAGCCGCTTCACGCGGCTCGTTGTAGCAAGGCAGGTACCTGGTACCGGTCAGTCGTCGAGCGGGCTGTCGACCTCCGGGATCTCCGTGGCCTCGCCGGCCTCGTGGGACGAGGTCCCGTCCGAGCCCGGCTCGCCGCCGAAGGTCAGGTCGAGGGCGCCGAAGTCGACGGCGCCGCCGTCCTGGCCGATCTCCTCGAGCGCCTGCAGGAGCGTGTCCCGCTCGTACGCCTCGCGGACGATCGGCTCACTCGGCGAGATCTCGATGTTCCGATACCGCTTCAGGCCCGTGGCCGCCGGGATCAGCTTCCCGATGATCACGTTCTCCTTCAGCCCGAGCAGACGGTCGATCTTGCCTTCGATCGCAGCGTCGGTCAGCACCTTCGTCGTCTCCTGGAAGGAGGCGGCCGACAGGAACGACTCCGTTGCGAGCGATGCCTTGGTGATGCCGAGGATCAGAGGCTCATGCGTCGCCTTCTCACCCTTCGCCTTCACCTTGGCGTTCTCGCGCTCGTAGATCGCCTTGTCGACGAGCTGGCCCGGCAGCAGGTCGGTGTCGCCGTTCGACTCCACGCGGACCTTCTTCAGCATCTGCCGGACGATCAGCTCGATGTGCTTGTCGTGGATCTCGACGCCCTGGCTCTTGTAGACCTTCTGCACCTCGCCGACGAGGTACAGCTCGGTCTCCGTCGAGCCCTTGAGCGCCAGCTTGTCGGCCGGGTTCTGCGAGCCCTCGTTCAAGGGGTCGCCGGGATCGACGATCTGGCCGTTCGTGACCAGGAGCCGCGTGCGCCGCGGGAGCTGGTACTCGACGGGGTCGACGAGCTCGCCGTCCTTGCCGACCTCGGTCGGGTTGACCGTGATCTTCGGGCCGCGTTCGGTCTGCTCGATCTCGATGCGCCCGCCGAGCTCGGCCAGGATCGCCGCGCCCTTCGGGTTCCGCGCCTCGAAGATCTCGACGACACGAGGCAGACCGTGCGTGATGTCTGCTCCGGCGACACCACCGGTGTGGAACGTCCGCATCGTCAGCTGCGTGCCCGGCTCGCCGATCGACTGGGCCGCGATGATGCCGACCGCGTCGCCGATCTCGCACATCTCGCCCGTGGCCGGGAAGATGCCGTAACACGTCTTGCAGACTCCGGTCTCCGCGTGGCACTTGAGCACCGAGCGAACCGGGATGAGGTAGTCCGGCCCCAGCTCGGTCTCGAGCTCCTCGAGCAGTGCGAGCGTCACGGTGACGCCACGCTCGATGAGGAGCTGCTTGCCAGGCTTCCCGGACGCGAGCGGCTTGTACGTGTCGGCCGAGATCACGCGCCCGAGCAGCGACTTGTTGAGACCGTCGCTCGTGCGAATCGGAAGCGCGATGTGGTCGTCGGTGCCGCAGTCGTCCTCGCGAACGATCACGTCCTGCGAGACGTCGACGAGACGCCGCGTCAGGTAGCCCGAGTCAGCGGTGCGGAGGGCCGTGTCGGCGAGTCCCTTACGGGCGCCGTGCGTCGAGATGAAGTACTCGAGCACCGAGAGGCCTTCCATGAAGTTGGCCTTGATCGGGCGCTCGATGATCTCGCCCTTCGGATTCGCCATCAGCCCGCGCATGCCGGCGAGCTGGCGGATCTGCTTCATCGAGCCGCGGGCGCCCGAGTTGGCCATCATGAAGACCGGGTTCAGCTCGTCGAAGTGATGCTCCATGGCGGTTGCAACCTCGTCGGTGGCCTCGGTCCAGATGTTGACGATCGTCTCGTGGCGCTCGTCTTCGGTGATGAGGCCCATGTCGTACTGGCCGTGCACCTCTTCGACGCGCTTCTCGTAGCCGGCCAGGATCTTCTCCTTGTCCGGCGGGATGACGATGTCGTTCTTCGAGATCGTGACGCCGGCCTTGGTCGCGTACTTGAAGCCGAGCGTCTTGATCGTGTCGAGAACCGGTGCGAGCGTGTGTGCGCCATAGCGATCCGAGAGCGACAACACGTAGCGGTCGGTGTCGGCCTTCGCGAGCGTCCGGTTCATGAAGTCGAACTCGAGCTCCTCGTCAGGAGGAAGCAGCTCGTCGAGCGCGCGATACACGGCCGAGTTGATCAGCACGCGACCGGGCGTCGTGAGGTGCAGCTCCTCGTTGAAGCGGAACTCGATCGGCTCCTGCAGCCCGACTGCCTTCATCTCGAGCGCCACCTCGATCTCGTCGGCCGAGTCGAAGCGCCGCGGATGCGGCTTCAACTTGGACGACTCCATCGACGACAGCTCGAGGTTCGAGTACGTCAGGTAGTAGATGCCGAGCACCATGTCCTGCGTCGGCGTCGCGAGCGGGCGCCCGCTGGCCGGGGACAGGATGTTGTTCGAGCTGAGCATCAGGATGCGGGCCTCCGCCTGCGCCTCGGCGCTGAGCGGAAGATGGACAGCCATCTGGTCGCCGTCGAAGTCGGCGTTGAACGCGTGACATACGAGCGGGTGCACCTGGATCGCCTTGCCCTCGACGAGGATCGGCTCGAAAGCCTGGATCCCGAGCCGATGCAGCGTCGGCGCCCGGTTCAAGAGCACCGGATGCTCAGCGATCACCTCTTCGAGGACGTCCCAGACCTCGGGCGTCATCGAGTCGACGTACTTCTTGGCGGCCTTGATGTTCTGGACCGACTTCCGCTCGACGAGCCGGCTCATGATGAACGGCTTGAAGAGCTCGAGCGCCATCAGCTTCGGCAGGCCGCACTGGTGCAGCTTCAGCGTCGGGCCGGCGACGATCACCGAGCGGCCCGAGTAGTCGACGCGCTTGCCGAGAAGGTTCTGGCGGAACCGGCCCTGCTTGCCCTTGAGCATGTCGCTCAGCGACTTCAGCGGCCGGTTGCCCGGGCCCGTGACGGCGCGGCCGCGGCGGCCGTTGTCGAACAATGCGTCGACGGCCTCCTGCAGCATGCGCTTCTCGTTGTTGACGATGATCTCCGGGGCCCCGAGATCGAGCAGCCGCTTGAGGCGGTTGTTCCGGTTGATCACACGGCGATAGAGGTCGTTCAGGTCCGAAGTGGCGAACCGGCCGCCGTCGAGCTGCACCATCGGGCGCAGCTCGGGCGGGATGACCGGGACCGCCTCGAGGATCATCCACTCGGGCTTGTTCTGCGACTTGATGAACGCCGAGACCACCTTCAGCCGCTTGATCGCGCGCTGCTGCTTCTGGCCCTTCGACGTCTTGATCGTGTCGCGTAGCGTGGCTGCCTCGAGGTTCAGGTCGAGGTCGCGGAGCAGGTCGCGGATCGACTCCGCCCCCATGCCGCCGCGGAAGTAGACGCCGAAGCCGTACGGCGAACCGAACCGGTCCTTCAGCTCTCGGAAGAGCTGCTCGTCGTTGACGACCATCTTCGGCTCGAGGTCGCGGAAGAGCTGCCACGTCTGCTCGAGTCGGCGCACCGAGTCGACAGCTGCCTCGCGCGTGTCCTCACGGCGCGACTCGATGTCGAGATACATCTCGCGCACCTTCAGCGCCCACTGGATCAGCGAGTCGAGATCCTCTTTCTGGATCTTCCCGTCCGTGCGCAGGCAGAGGTCGTTCGTGAGCTCGCGGATGTCCTGGCCCTCTTCCCACGTGTCCACGGCGTCCTTGAGGATCCCGTTACCGAGGTCGCGAACCTTGTCGAGGTTCTTGACGTCGACGTTCGCGACGTAGCTGCGGTCGTCCTCGTGGATCTCCTCGCCCGTGAGCAGCGCATCGACGATGCGGTGGATGTGCTTCGTGATCGCGCCCTTCTTCGCCCCGGCAGCCTTCTCGAGGTCTTTCTCGAGGGGCTGGATCGCAGCGAGGATCTGCTCGGCTGCGACCGCGACGTTCTCGAGCTCACGCGGGGTGAGCTTGCGGTCGTCGCGGATCGCCGCATTGCGGACGAGCTCGCGGATCTTCTTCGCATCTTCGGTGGTGATCTGCGGGACGAGCTCGAGGAAGAGCCCACCGACGAGCTTGCGCGCGTCCTCGAGCGGCGGCAGCAACTGCTCCTCCGCCCACGTTGCCAGGCCGCGGGTCCAGAAGTCGTCGTCCTCGTCGAAGCCCTTCTCCTTGCCCTCGGCGAAGAAGGCACGCCGCCTGGCGAGCCGCTTCTCGAGGTCGGCGAGCTGCTCGTCACGGTCGACGTAGATCTGCTCCGACTCCGACTTGACCTTGTCCTCGAGGCCGTTCAGGTCCTTCGCCCGCGCTTCGTTGTCGACGTTCGTGACGATCGAAGCGGCGAAATAGAGCACCTTCTCGAGCTCGCGCGGAGCGATGTCGAGGAGGTAGCCGATGCGGCTCGGCACACCCTTGAAGAACCAGATGTGCGAGACCGGCGCGGCCAGGTCGATGTGGCCCATGCGCTCGCGCCGCACCTTCTGCCGCGTCACCTCGACGCCGCAGCGCTCGCAGATGATGCCCTTGTAGCGGACGCGCTTGTACTTGCCGCAGTAGCACTCCCAGTCCTTGGTCGGACCGAAGATGCGCTCGCAGAAGAGACCGTCGCGCTCGGGCTTGAGCGTGCGGTAGTTGATCGTCTCCGGCTTCGTGACCTCGCCCGACGACCAGTCGCGGATCTGCTTCGACGACGCGAGACCGATGCGGATCGCGTCGAACTCATTGATGTCGATCAAGTTAGTCCTCGCCTACTTTCTGAAGGTCGTCGGTTCTCAGTCTTCAATGTCAACGGGCGCGTCGTCGTCGGCTGCACCGACCGGCTCGGCGTCCTCGTCGTCGTCGTCGGAGTCGTCCAGCTCGATCGCGTCGAGATCCACGAGCGACTCGTCGGCCGGCAGCACGAGCTCGCCGTCAGTGTCGACGCGCTCCTGGCCCTCTTCGGCCTCCTGCGCCGTGGGCTGTCTCGCCGCTGCGCGAAGCGAGCCGGGCGAAAGGTCGATCCCGAGCTCTTCCGCGGCGCGGAGCAGCTCGTCGTCCTCCTCGCGGACCTCGACCTCGCCGCCGTCCTCGGAGATCACACCGACGTCGAGCGCCAGCGACTGCATCTCCTTGAGGAGCACCTTGAACGACTCGGGAATGGACGGCTCGGCGATGTTCTCGCCCTTGACGATCGCCTCGTACGCCTTGACGCGGCCGACCGTGTCGTCGGACTTGATCGTCAGCATCTCCTGCAGCGTGTACGCCGCGCCGTATGCCTCGAGCGCCCACACCTCCATCTCCCCGAAGCGCTGTCCGCCGAATTGCGCCTTGCCGCCGAGCGGCTGCTGTGTGACGAGCGAGTAGGGGCCCGTCGACCGTGCGTGGATCTTGTCGTCGACGAGGTGGAGCAGCTTGAGGATGTACATGTAGCCGACGGTCACTTCCTGCTCGAACGGCTCGCCGGTGCGGCCGCTGAACAGCCGGACCTTGCCGGAGGCCTGGCGCCCGAGCGGGGCCTTCGTGTCGGTCAGGATCTTGATCGGGCTGTCCGGGTTCTGCTTCGACCAGAGAAGCAGGGCCGAGTCGACGTCCTCGACCGTCGCGCCGTCGAAGACGGGCGTGGCGATCGGAGTCGGCTTCGGGCCGTTGATCACCCGGCCGGCATTGCCCTCCATCGGCTCGATCTCGTCGCTCGCGAACACGCCGTGCGCCGCCGACCAGCCGAGATGGGTCTCGAGGATCTGGCCGATGTTCATGCGGCTCGGCACGCCGAGCGGGTTGAGCAGGATGTCGACGGGGCGGCCGTCCTCGAGGAACGGCATGTCCGCCTCCGGAACGATCTTCGAGATGACGCCCTTGTTGCCGTGGCGCCCGGCGAGCTTGTCGCCCTCGGAGATCTTGCGCTTCTTCGCCACGTAGACGCGAACGAGCTCGTTCACGCCCGGGCTCAGGTCGTCGCCGTTGTCGCGCGAGAACGTCTTCACGTCGATGACGACGCCGCCCTCGCCGTGCGGGACCTTGAGCGAGGTGTCGCGGACCTCGCGCGCCTTCTCCTTGAAGATGGCGCGGATCAGCTTCTCCTCCGCGGTCAGCTCGGTCTCGCCCTTCGGCGTGACCTTGCCGACGAGCAGATCGCCGGAGCCGACCTCGGCGCCGACGCGGACGATGCCGCGGTCGTCGAGGTTGCGGAGCGACTCCTCCGAGCGGTTCGGGATGTCGCGCGTGATCTCCTCGTCGCCGAGCTTCGTCGAGCGAGCGTCGATCTCGTACTCATGGATGTGGATCGAGGTGAGCACCTCGTCCTTGACGAGCCGCTCCGAGAGCACGATCGCGTCCTCGAAGTTGTAGCCCTCGAACGGCATGAAGGCGACGAGCAGGTTCGCGCCGAGCGCGAGCTCGCCGTGATCCGTCGACGAGCCGTCCGCCAGCACCGCGCCGGCGGCGACCTTGTCGCCCTGGCGCACGATCGGCCGGTGATGGATCAGCGTGCCCTGGTTCGAGCGCATGAACTTCGTCAGCTCGTACTCGTCGCGCGTGCCGCGGCCTTCGACCACGACGCGGTTCGCATCGAGATCGATGACGGTGCCCGCGTTCTTCGCGACGACGACGTCACCGGAGTCGACGGCCGCGCGATACTCCACGCCGGTGCCGACGAGCGGCGCCTGCGGGATCATCAGCGGCACGGCCTGCCGCTGCATGTTCGCGCCCATCAGCGCGCGGTTCGCGTCGTTGTGCTCGAGGAACGGGATCATCGCCGTGGCGACCGACACGATCTGCGCCGGCGCGACGTCCATGAAGTCGATGTCCTTGGCGGAGGCAATCACGGCCTCGCCTTCGGCCGAGCGGCAGAGCACCTGGTCGTGCTCGAACTTGCCGCTCTTGTCGACCCGCTCCGAGGCCTGCGCGATCGTGTACTGCGCCTCCTCGGCCGCGTCGAGATAGAAGATCTCGTCCGTGACCTTGCCGTTCGTCACCTTCCGGTACGGCGTCTGGATGAAGCCGAACTCGCTGACGGTCGCCATCGACGCGAGCGAGCCGATCAGGCCGATGTTCGGGCCTTCCGGCGTCTCGATCGGGCACATGCGGCCGTAGTGGGTCGGGTGCACGTCGCGCACCTCGATCGGCGCGCGCTCGCGGGTCAGGCCGCCGGCACCGAGCGCCGACAGGCGGCGACGGTGGGTGAGCCCGTCCAGCGAGTTGGTCTGCTGCATGAACTGCGACAGCTGCGACGAGCCGAAGAACTCCTTCAGCGCCGCGACCACGGGCCGGATGTTGATGATCGTCTGCGGCGTGATCGTGTCGACGTCCTCGGTCGTCATGCGTTCGCGGACGACCCGCTCCATGCGGTACAGGCCGACGCGGAACGCCTCCTGGATCAGCTCGCCGGTCGTGCGGAGCCGCCGGTTGCCGAAATGCTCGTACTCGTCGAGCTCCTGGCGAATGGGATCGCGGTTCATGCTGATCCCGTCCGCCGCGTAGTCCTTCGACTCGTCGGTGAGGCCGATCGCATGCGGCATCGCAACGAGCTTCTGGACGAGCGCGAGGATGTCCTGAGTGGTGAGAACGCGCGTCTCCTCAGGCACGTCGACGCCGAGCCGCTGGTTGAGCTTGTAGCGGCCGACCTTCGTCAGGTCGTAGCGCTTGGGATCGAAGAACAGCGACTTGAGCAGGTTGCGGGCGTTGTCGAGCGTCGGCGGCTCACCCGGCCGCTGCTTCTTGAAGACCTCGATCAGCGCCTCTTCCTCGCGCGTCGTCGCGTCCTTGTCGAGCGTCTTCTCGATGAAGTGCGAGTTGTCGAAGAGCTGGAGGATCGCCTCGTTCGTCGAGGTGTCGAGCTTGAAGCCCGTCGTCGGATCCTCCGCCGGCAGCGCGCGCAGGAGCGTGGTGATCGGCAGCTTCCGCTTCCGGTCGATACGCGCGTAGACGACGCCCTTCTTGTCGATCTCGAGCTCGAGCCACGAGCCGCGGCTCGGCATCAGGTTCGCGGTGAAGACCTGCTTCGTCGCGTCCTTCGGCTCCATCAGATAGGCACCGGGGGAGCGGACGAGCTGCGTGACGATCACGCGCTCGGTGCCGTTGATGATGAAGGTTCCCCACTCCGTCATCATCGGGAAGTCGCCCATGAACACCGTCTGCTCGCGGATCTCGCCCGTCTCCGTGTTCACGAAGCGGACCGTCATCGAGAGCGGCGCCTGGTAGGTGAGGTCCTTCTCGCGGCACTCCTGGATGGAGAACTGCGGCTCCCCGAAGCGGTACTCGCCGAACTCCACCGCCAGGGTGCCGGTGTAGTCCTGAATGGGCGAAATATCGTCGATCGTCTCCCGGAGGCCTTCGCTGAGGAACCAATCGAAGGACTCGCGCTGGATGTCGATCAGGTTGGGGAGGTCGAGGACGTGCTTGAGGCGGGAAAAGGAGTGGCGCGCGCGAGGCGCTGTGACCGTCTTGGCCAAGTAGAACAGCCTCCCTTACTGGCTATGAGGTGAGGAGCGAAGCAGAGATAAAAGAAGGAGTGAAAAAACCCGTGCGGAAATGGACGTGTCCGGACGTCGGCGCAACCCCCCACGATAGCGGAGGCGTCCCTCCAGCCGCAAGCGTGCGGCGAGTGACCCGCTGGGCCGACCCCTGCAAGGTACCAGAACAGGTGTCTGACACCGAAAAAATCCGGTGTCAGACACCAATCTCAGGCGCTTACTTGATCTCGACGGAGGCGCCTGCCTCCTCGAGCTGGGCCTTGACCTGGTCGGCCTCTTCCTGGTTCACGCCCTCCTTGACCGGCTGGGGAGCCGAGTCGACGAGGTCCTTGGCCTCCTTGAGGCCGAGGCCGGTGACCGCGCGCACGACCTTGATCACCTGGATCTTCTGCTGGCCGGCGCCGGTGAGGACGACGTCGAAGGCCGTCTTCTCCTCCGCCGCGGCCTCGCCACCGCCGGCTCCGCCGGCTGCTGCGACTGCGACCGGAGCGGCGGCGGTGATGCCCCACTCCTCTTCGATCTTGTTCTTGAGCTCGACCAGCTCGAGCACCGTCATGCTCCCGAGCTGCTCGAACACCGTGTCAACTGCTGCCATCTTGTTCACCCTCCTGAGTTTCGGTCGGTTCAGAGGTGTCCGACACCGAGGTGTCAGACACCGGTTCCGGGGCGGGCGCCGCCTCTGACGGAACAGCCGCAGGCTGTTCCGCGAGTTGCTCGATGCGGGCATCGATCAGCCCGTAGAGGTTCTGCAACGGCGCGTTCACGAGCGCGGCGATCGCGGAGAGCGGCGCAATGATCGCGCCGAGCACCTGGCCACGCAGCACATCGATCGGCGGGAGCTTCGCGAGCTCCTCGACGCTCGATGCAGAGATCTCGCGGCCCAACATGACGCCGCCGCGGATCTCGAGGACCTTCGTCTCGCGCGCCGAATCGGCGAGCGCCTTGGCGACGGCGACCATGTCGCCGTCCGCCTCGATGAACGCGATCGCCGACGGGCCCTCCAGGAGAGCCAGCAGCGCATCCGCCCCGGCGGCCTCTGCCGCCCGGCGGGTGAGCGTGTTCTTGACGACCGAGAGCCTCGCCCCGTTCTCGAGCAGCCGCCCACGCAGGGCGTCGATCTGGGGCATCGTCAGGCCGCGGTAATCAGCGACGAAGAGCGTCTCCGCGTTGCGGAGCCTCTCCGTCAACTCGGCGACCACGCGTTCCTTGTCCTCTTTCTGCATTTCACCTCCTCTTTCATGCGACGAGCCCGCCTTGCAGCGGGCTCGTGAAAGAGAAAGCGGTGCTTTCCGTCCTCAGGAGGCCGCCTCGGCTGGGCTTCTGCTCGGCGTCGTCGAATCTGCGACGTGGCGAGCTGCCAGCTGTCTGTGGCGACGGGCTCTGTTCCTAGGCCGTAGCTTGCACGGCCTCCTGCGTCTGTCCATCAAGCTCTTCCGCGATCGCGCGGGTCCGGGTGGGATCGACGTGGATCCCCGGGCCCATCGTGGACGTGAGCGTGATCTTCTTGATGTACCGGCCCTTCGCGACCGCCGGCTTCGCGCGCACGATCTCGTCGATCAGGGCCGCGTAGTTCTCGACGAGCGCCCGCTCGTCGAAGGAACGCTTGCCGATCGGGATGTGCACGTTCGCACCGCGGTCGGTGCGGTACTCGAGCTTGCCGGCCTTCGCGTCCTTGACCGCCTTCGCCACGTCGAACGTGACGGTGCCGGTCTTCGGATTCGGCATCAGGCCGCGCGGACCGAGCACGCGGCCGAGGCGGCCGACATTGCCCATCTGGTCGGGCGTCGCGATGGCGACGTCGAAATCGGTGAAGCCCTCTTCGATCCTCTTCGCAAGGTCGGCCGAGCCGACGACGTCCGCGCCCGCCTCCTCGGCTTCGCGCGCCTTGTCGCCCTCGGCGAACACGGCGACGCGCTGCTCGCGACCGGTGCCGTGCGGGAGCATCAGCGTCCCGCGCAGCTGCTCGTCCGCGTGGCGGACGTTCAGGCCGAGGTTCATGTGCACCTCGATCGTCTCGTCGAACTTCGCAGCCGGCTGCTCCTTGAGCAGGCGAACCGCTTCCACCGGCGTGTACATCTGCTCGCGGTCGATCGCGCCCCGCGACTCCCGATACCGCTTCCCGTGCGCAGCCATCAGTTGTCCACCTCCACGCCCATCGACCGGGCGGTGCCGGCGATCACGAGCATCGCCTGCTCGACGTCGCGGGCGTTCAGATCCTGCATCTTGGTCTCGGCGATCGACCTGAGCTGGGCCCGCGTCAGCCGGCCGACCTTCGTCCGGTTCGGCTCGGGCGAGCCCTTCTCGAGCCGCAGCGCCTCCTTGATCAGGACGGCCGCCGGCGGCGTCTTCGTGATGAAGTCGAAGCTCCGGTCCTCGTAGACCGTGATCTCGACCGGGATGATGCGGCCGTTCTCCTGCGCGGTCTGCGCATTGAAGGCCTTGCAGAACTCCATGATGTTGACACCGTGCTGGCCGAGCGCAGGGCCGACCGGCGGCGCAGGGTTCGCCTGCCCGCCCGGGATCTGCAGCTTGATCAGCGTGAGGACTTTTTTCGCCATTGCGCCTTCCTAGTCGAGCTTCTTGACCTGGTCGAAACCGAGCTCGACCGGAACCTGGCGTTCGAAGATGTCCACCAGCACCTTGAGCTTCTGCTGGTCGGGATTGACGTCGACGATCTCGCCGTCGAAGTCGGAGAGCGGACCGGAGGTCACCTTGACCGACTCGCCCAGGGAGTACTCGATCGTGGTGCGCGCGCGGTCGCCGCCGGCGTTCGCGCCCGTCTTCAGGATGCGGTCGACCTCGGGCTGCGACAGCGGAACCGGCTTGGATCCGGCGCCGACGAACCCGGTCACGCCGGGCGTGTTCTTCACGACCGTCCAGGCGTCGTCGTTCAGGTCCATGTTCACGAGCACGTAGCCCGGCAGCACGCGTTTCTCGGCCTGGAC
Source organism: uncultured Thermoleophilia bacterium (assembly GCA_963806025.1). Taxonomy (GTDB): domain Bacteria; phylum Actinomycetota; class Thermoleophilia; order Gaiellales; family Gaiellaceae; genus PALSA-600. The sequence continues at coordinate 384,167 of CAWDWI010000002.1, forward strand.
CTTCTGGCCGTCCTTGGTCTCGATCACCTGCTCGGTCGGCACGACGACCCGGCGGAAGCGCACCCGCTGCCCCATCGACTCGATGCGGTGCTCGAGATTGGCCTTCACCTTGTTCTCATGTCCGGAGTAAGTGTTGACGACATACCAACGAAACATTGGATTCCTTACTGACCGAGGAAGAGTTTGGAGACCACTTGCTTCCAAATCTGGTCGTTGATGTACAGATAACCGCCAACCACGATGCAGGCGACGAGCACGACCACCGTGCCCTGGATCACCTGGTTCTGGCCCGGCCACTCGACCTTCTTGAGCTCCGCCCACGATTCGGCGATGAAGTTCGACCTCCGGCGCTCGTCGGCTGGGCCCGGAGGATGTGGCTGCTGGCGTGGGGCCGTCGCCATGGCTGCCTAGCGGGTCTCCCGGTGCGCGGTGTGCGACCCGCACCACCGGCAGTACTTCTGGAACTCGACCCGGTCCGGCGTGTTCCGCTTGGACTTCATGGTCTGGTAGTTCCGCCGCTTGCACTCGGTGCAGGCGAGGGTGATCGCAACTCTGACTCCGGTCTTGGCCATGTCTCTTCTCTAAGGGTGAAATGGGACGAGCCCGGGCACGCTGACGCACCGCCCTGGGGCCGCGGAAGTGTAGCGGGACCCGAGCAGAAGCATCGCGTGCCGTGCAAAAAGCGCCGCAAACAAAGGCCTAGGCTATTCTCGGCGCATGCGCTCCTTGGGGGTCGGGTGCCTGGCGGCGTGCGCGATCGCAGCCTTCGCCGGGGCCCGCACGGGCACCGCCCTGGCTGATCCCGCGACTCCCGTGTGCACGGGAACCGGGCTGCTCGCGACCGAGGCTCCCACAGCTGCCGCCGTTCCGGAGGCGGCCGGCCCAGTGCTGCTCGGCCCGGACCGGGCAGGCACGACGCTTGCCAGTGCGAGCGAGCCGGCCTCGGGGCTCTCGGCAACCGCCGTCTCTCTCGGTGTGGCGGGCTGTGTCGATGCTGCAGGCACCCCTGGCGGCACCGCGCTCAGCACCGGCGCCTGGAGCGTCCTCGGCGGGGCTGTCCGAGGAACGTCCATGCGCGCCGATCTCGTCCCACGGCCCGCCGACGGCTCCGACTGGTGGCTGCGGGCCAAGATCGAGGGCCTCGTCGTCGAAGGCAAGCCCGTGACGCTGGAGCCGGGGGATGAGGTCGCCGTCGGGAACTGGGGGACGCTGAGCCCGAGGCCGTCCCCTGCCGCCCTGCCGGCAGGCGCCCCGCTGCGCTGGTGGCGCGCCGCCCTCCAGCTGGAGTTCACCCGCAGCCATGCCGGCTTCCCGGCCGGGACGACCTTCCTGATCGGCTGGGTGGCCGCCGATCGCGCCCCGCTCGCCACGGCCGCTGCCGAGCCACCGCCTCGACCGACGAGCACGCCGGGCACGACGACCACCACCGCCTCGGCCAAGCCGCCGGCACCGCACCCTCCGGCAGCGCCGCCCGCGTCGACCGGAGCAGCGCAAGCTCCTGCGACAACGCACCATGCCACTGCGAAGCACAAGCGGACGAAGCAGCCTCGCGCGAAGCACAAGGCGGCGAAGAAAGCCGCGAAACGCACCGTCCCGCTCGTGGGCCAGCCGCTGACGGTGACCCCGCTCCTCGGCCCCGGCCTGCGCACGTTCCCGGTCGTGGGCGACGTCGCGTGGGGCGACACCTACGGCGCCGAGCGCAGCGACGTTCCCGGCGGCTGGCATCACGGCGACGATCTATTCGCGCCGCTCGGGACGCCGGTCGTCGCCGTGACGGACGGCGTCGTGTTCTCCGTCGGCTGGAACCGGGTGGGCGGCTGGCGGCTGTGGCTCCTCGACGCGAACGGCAATCAGTACTACTACGCCCACCTCTCCGGCTACAGCGCACTCGCCCGCAACAACCACCGCGTCCGTCGTGGGGAGGTGCTCGGCTTCGTGGGCAACACAGGTGACGCGATCACGACCTGGCCGCACGTGCACTTCGAAGTCCATCCGAACGCGACCCTCTACCTCGGCTACGACGGCGCGGTCGATCCGACGCACTATCTGGCCGCCTGGACGCGCATCGGCCACGTCTCGTCGGTGCCGCCGCCCGTGCCGCTGCCCTCCGGTGCGCCGAGCGGTGAAGGCGCGATCAGGGATTTCCGGGCGCTGCTTGCGATCCGGCCGATGAAGGTCTCCCCGAAGCTGGCCGCGGCCGCGGCGCACCGCAGGCCGGCCTCGCAGCCGCCGCGGGGCGCGACCGCACTTTCGCTCCAGGCAGGTCCCTCCCACGGCGGCGACGGCGGGTGGCCGATCGTGGCCGGCTGCGCGCTGCTCGGGGCCGCGCTCGTGGCGCTGTACCTCTCCTGGCGCGCAGGCCAGGCTTAGCCGGCAGCGCGTCTGGCAAGGCAGTGCGTCAGGCGATCAGGCGCCGCGCGCCCGCAAACCTGCCGGAATACCATCCGGACAGCCGTGCGACGGAAACCCGAGTCCCGGTATGCGGCGCATGGATGAACCGGTTGTGCCCGATGTAGAGGCCGACGTGGGCGACGTGGTCGAAGAAGACGAGATCACCGGGGCGTAGACCCGAGCGTGCGACCGTCCGGCCGAGATCGAACTGCGCAAACGTGTAGTGGGGCAGGCGGACACCGAAATGGGCGAACACGTAGCGCGTGAACCCCGAGCAGTCGAACCCGCCGGACGGGCTCGCACCGCCGTAGGCGTACGGGATGCCCAGGAAGCGACGCGCGAATTCGACCACCCGTGCATCCACGCGCCGCACGCGGACCTGTTCGCGCACAACACGAACGTGTTTGAGGACTGCACGCGATTGCCTCCCGGGGACGCTGTGCATTTGGTCGAGCCGGCCATGGCCGCCGTTGTGAACGACAGCTGCGTGCAGGGGCGAGCGCCGATGATGAGCCGCCGAGGCGGAGGAGACGACAATCGCAAGGCATGCGAGGAGAACGAGCAAAGGCAGCAGCAAGCGTGTGCGGGGCGGCAAGGAAGGCTCCTTCGAGCTCGGCGGCGCACAAAGAGGTCAGGACGCGCCGCGATGTCGTTGGCCCGTCCATGTCACCAGAGCCCGCCCGTCGGCGCTTGCCTCAGATGGGTCAATTCGTATGGCGGAGTCGACGCGGAGCGTCGACGGCAACGCGTCAGTGATAGCGGCGGGTGGGCTCGAACCACCGACCTTCGGGGTGGGAGCCAGTCGACGCGGAGCGTCGACGGCAACGCGTCAGTGATAGCGGCGGGTGGGCTCGAACCACCGACCTTCGGGTTATGAGTCCGACGCTCTAACCAGCTGAGCTACGCCGCCACGCGCCGGCATTTTAGCGTCGGCCTAGCCCTCCGAGCGGGTTCAGCTAGCCAAAGTGCAAGTGCGACCGATCGGCGCGTGCGAGATGCTCCGCACAACGGGCCGGGCGTGTCCCGGGTAGGCAGTGTCGGGGCCGCTCCCAATGCTGTCTCGACCCGCGAGCGGTGAGACATGCTCGGCCCGTTACAGCCTGTTTGTTCGTCCTGAACGGGCGGTCAGCGAGGCGTGTCGCCGAGCCAGTCGCGCCAGTCGCCCGTAGCACTCAGAAGAAGCCGCATACCGATCCCTTTCCGCAGATTGCGCGCACATCATCTCGCCTCAGCGGCGAGCTGTCGTCCCCTGATCGGGGGAAGATCGATCGGCCGGGACGCAGGCGACGGCCAACACGAACCAGAGCACGATCAACGCCAGTAGCGGCAACTCGACTGCGGTCACCCAGAAGGCGCTCGCGTGCCGAAGCTCGACGGCCGCGAGCAGCACCAGCCCCGCAACCCAGACGACCGAGACGGCTGCAAGAGCGACTTTGGGCCGCGTGCTGCGCGCCGAGCCGATCCGGACGTGGCGCTGGTTCTCGTAGGCGAGCAGCCTGCGCAGCCGTCGGGTCGCGACGCGGAGGCGAATCCGATGGCCCCGGCTGCGATGCAGCTCGACGCGCTCCTCGGCGGACGCGATCAGCGAGCGCAGATACACCCGCCCGAACTCGGGCCGGCCCGAGCGCGAACGAACCGGGGAGGCCATCGTGCCCAACATATCGCTCAGCCCCGCATGGTTCGGCCGCCGAAATGCTCCTCAAGGCCGGGCAGAGATCGGTCGATGAACGCAGGAAATGGCCGAGCTCCCGCTCATCCTGGTGGCGGACGACGATGAGGACATCCGGTTCCTGGTCCGGGTCGTCCTGGAGCGCGGCGGATATCGCGTGATCGCCGCGGCCGACGGCGAGTCGGCGCTGCGGCTGGCCGAGGAGCAAGCGCCGGACCTGATGCTTCTGGATGTCTCGATGCCGGTCATGGGCGGCCATGAGCTCTGCCAGGCAATCACGGCGGGAACCTCTTCACCGCCGCCGGTGATCTTCCTGTCGGCCCACGCCACGCCCGAGGACCGCGTACGCGGCCTCGAGGTCGGGGCGATCGACTACATCGTCAAGCCGTTCGACCGCGGCGAGCTGCTCGCGCGCGTGTCGTCGGCCGTGCGGACGCGGAATCGCATGACGGAGCTCGCACAGAACGCAGCGGTCGACCATCTGACGGGCGCCATGAACCGCAGTCAGCTGGACCTGCAGCTCAGCGCCGCCGTCGCGCGGACGCTCCGGTCGAGCGGGAATCTCGGACTGGTGCTCGTCGACATCGACCACTTCAAGTCGATCAACGATCGACACGGGCATTCGACCGGCGATTCGGTCCTGCGGGTCGTCGCGGTCCAGCTGATGAGTGTCATCCGCGCCGGAGATGCGCTCTACCGCTACGGCGGGGATGAGTTCTGCTTCCTGCTCGAGGGGACGGACGATCGGGGGGCAGCGGCCCTCGCACAACGCGCCGTGGAGGCGATTGCCTCGCACCCGCTCATGGACATCGACGTGACCGCGAGCGCAGGCGCAGCCAACTGGAGCCCGCTGATCTCGGGCCCGGTGGAACTGCTGAACGCGGCCGACACCGCTCTGTACGAAGCGAAGCGCCGTGGGCGCGCACAGGCAAGAGCCTGGAGCGATCTGACGCCGTCGTTCGACGAGCTCGCGGCCGCCCTGCCGGTCTCCTAGATCACGACCCGCATCACTGAACGTCGGAGCCCGGCCAGGTGTCGGTGAGCAGGTAACCCTCGGGGAAAGGGTCGTCAGGGTCGATGTAGAGCTCGGCGGTGCCGGTGATCCACGCGCTGCCGCGGATCGCGGGCACGATGGCAGGCGTGCCGGCGACGTCGGCGATGGCGACGATCCGGCCGTCGAAGGTGGTGCCGAGCGCCGACGCGTGTGTCATCCCCTCGCCGACGCCCATCCAGCCTCGCGCGTGCAGGACGGCCATCCGGGCGGAGAGCCCGGTGCCGGTCGCGGAACGGTCGAGCCGCCCCGGGGCGACCACCACCGCGTTCCGGGTCACCGCCCCGACGCCCTGCCAAGGTTGCGCGATCTGCACGATGGAGACTCCCGCGATCGCCGGCCGCTCCGGATGTACGCAGGGCAGCTGCTCCCGCGCGGCCTTGCGGATCAGCTCTCCGGCCGCCGACAGGTCGCGCGCCTCGTGCGGCTCGATGGCGAAGCCCAGTACTTCGGCATCGGCGATCGCGTACCACATGCCGCCGTAGGCGACGTCGACGACGAGCGTCCCAAGACCGGCGACCTCCAACGGGGCATCGAGGTGTGCGACGAACGAGGGAACATTGACGAGTTCGACGCTTTCGACGCGGCCGTCGCGACACGCTGCGCGCACCTCGACGATGCCCCCCGGGGCCTCGAGCCGCAGCACCGTCTCGGGCTCCGTCATCTCGACGAAGCCCCCCTCGAGCAGCACGGTCGCAACACAGATCGTGTTCGAGCCGGACATCGCCGGGTACTCGGTCGGCTCCATGATGATGTACCCCCACTCGCAGTCCGGCCGAGTGGACGGGACGAGCAGATTCGCGTGAGCGGCAACGGAGCCGCGGGGCTCGCGCAGGAGAAACCGGCGCAAGCCGTCGTCGGCTTCGAGCGCCTGCATCTGCTCGAAGACGGTCGCACCGTCCGGAGGCGGCACGCCCGCGACGACGACATTCCCGATCTCACCACCGGCGTGGCAGCCGATGACGGTGATCGCCCGGCGAGCGCGCATGGCGAGCGACCATATCGCCTCGGCAAGCGGCGCCCGTTCGTCCGCCCCGCTGCCTAGGCTCGGGACGATGGCGGAACAGGAGCTGTGCTGGCGGTGCCCGACTCCGATGGCCTGGGTCCACGGCACCTGGCAATGCCCGCGGTGCAGGTTCAAGCTCGGCTGCTGCGAAGGCGATCCACAGAGCTGCGACCTGGAGGACGCCGGTCAGCGTGGGCTGACGCCGAGCACTGCTCGTACCTGACGGGCGATACCGGACGCGCTCAGCGAGCCGGCCGGGAGCTCGACGGTGAAGCTGACCTCGCCGTCCGGAAGCCGGCTCTGCCAGTTGGCGGCCGAGCCGGCGAGCCACGGGTGGTGGTAGTAGCGCAGGCCCGCGAGCCGGGCGTAACGGCGACCGGCAGCCGAGCTGCGGCCGTAGGCCCAGACGAGGTCGAGATGCTGGTGGAACCAGATCGTCGTCCGGGGGTGGATCCGCGCGACGAGCGTTCGGACGAGACGTGTCTCCGGCTCCGACCACGGCCGGGCTCCCGCCGCGTAGACAGACCACGGCGGGCCGAACGGCCGCCACCCTGCCGGAAAGTTCCGGTTCAGGTCGACCCCGTCGGCGTTCTGCCGCGTGTCATGGGCAAGTCCGTCCGGGTTGATCGTCGGGACGAGCCAGAGATCCTCTCGGGTGCGGACTGTCCGGAGCGCCGCGATCACGGCCATGCCCGCGCATTCGTTGCCGTGGATGCAGCCGACGACGAGCACCCGCGGGCCGGGGCCGGCAACGTGCACGAGCTCGATCGGCCGGTGTTGAACCGAATATCCGAGCACCGCGCTCATCGCTAGGGTCGAGAGCATGGGGGTGATCGAGGCCATCGAGCTGCGCAGGACCTACCGCACGACCACGGGTGTGATCCGCCGCAAGCCGCTCGAGGTGGAAGCGGTGCGCGGTGTGTCGTTCGCGGTCGAGCAGGGAGAGCTCTTCGGCCTCCTGGGCCCGAACGGCGCCGGCAAGACGACGACGATCAAGATGCTGATCACCCTACTGCTGCCCACGAGCGGACAGGCCCGCGTTCTCGGACAGGACGTCGTCACCAATGCGAAGTCCGTGCGTCAGCGGATCGGCTACGTATTCGGCGGCGACCGCGGGCTCTACGAACGCCTGTCGGCGCTCGACAACCTCCGGTACTTCGCCGAGCTCTACGGCGTGTCGGGCAAGGCGCAGCGGCTGCGCATCGACGAGGTGCTCGAGCTCGTCGGGCTGAAGGGCCGCGAGCAGGAGCGCGTCGAGGGCTATTCCCGCGGGATGCGTCAGCGGCTGCACATCGCCCGGGGCATCATCCACGACCCCGAGGTCGTCTTTCTCGACGAGCCCACGATCGGCGTGGATCCCGTCGGCGCCCGCGAGCTGCGCACGACCATCTCCGGTCTCGTCGACTCGGGCAAGACCGTCCTCCTGACCACCCACTACATGTTCGAGGCCGACTCGCTCTGTGACCGGATCGCGGTGATCGCAAAAGGCCGCATCGTCGGGCACGGCACGCCGTCCGAGCTGAAGGCCGGTGTCGGCGAGGGCCGGGTCACGGAGATCGAGGTGTTCGGCGTCGACGACCGCACCCTGGGGCGCTTGCGGGCGCTCGACGGCGTGAACGCTGTGACGGTCGAGGAGCGGGACCAGAAGCAGCTGCTCGTGGTGCAGGAGAGCGGCGAGCGCGAGCTCACGGCTCTTCTGCTCGCGGAGCTCGACGCCGTCGAGGTGGGCCGTGTCTCGACCCGCGAGCCGACGCTCGAAGACGCGTATATCGCACTGGTCGAAGCATGACGTCGCCGCAGCTCACGAACGGACTGAGGATCATCCGCAGCGGGTTCATGACGAACCTGAAGATGCTCGGGACGTCCAGCTTCTTCCTGCTCACGTCGATCGTGCAGCCGGTCATCTTCGCGACCGTCGCCTTCTACATGTTCCAGTCCGGCGGCCGCTCCGGGACGCTGCTCTACGCCGCGCTCGGCGCCGGGATGATGGGCGTCTGGTCGACCACGCTGTTCGGCTCGGGCGGGATGATCCAGTGGCAGCGCTGGCAGGGCACGCTCGAGCTGGGCGTGGGCGCCCCACCTTCGCTGACTCTCGTCTACCTGCCGTTCTCACTCGCGAACGCATTCACGGGCATGTACGCGCTGGTCGCGACGCTCGTCTGGGGGCGGATCGTGTTCGGCATCCCGCTGCACCTCGTTCACCCCTGGCTGTTCGCGCTCGCCCTGCCCGCAACCGTGCTGTCGCTCGGGCTGATGGGCCTCGTGCTCGCCTCGACCTTCGTCCTCTACCGGTATGCGAACGCCCTCTCGAACCTGCTCGAGTACCCGGTCTGGATCGCGTCGGGGCTCCTCTTCTCGACGGCGATCCTTCCCGCCTGGACGAGGCCGATCTCATGGGTGCTGCCGCCGTACTGGGGGATCCTCGCGCTCCGGCATGCGGCGCTCGGCGGAGACGTCTGGTTCCCGCTGGCGATGGTCCTTCTGCTCGGGCTGGCAGCGCTCCTGGTCAGCGTCTACACGTTCCGCTGGTTCGAGACAGCCGCACGCGCACGCGCGACGCTCGCCCTGACATGAAGAAATGGTTTTCGATCTTCTTCGTGGGCGGCCTGATCGCGTACCGCGGCCTCTTCAACTGGATCCGGCCGGCGATGTACATCCCGACGATGCTCGGGAGCCCGCTCTTCCAGCTGATCTTCTTCACCAAGCTGGGCGAGTACGCGCAGGCGCAGTCCGCCAACTTCTACATCGTCGGAAACTCCGTTCAGGTCTGCGCCATGTCGGCCGTCTACGGCATGACGATGGCGGTCGCGAACGAGCGCTGGTTCGGGACTCTCGGGCCACTGCTCGCGTCGCCGGCCAACCGGGGAGCGGTCTTCCTCGGCCGCGGTGTGCCGGTGCTGCTCAACGGCCTGCTCGTGTCGACGTTCACGTTCTGCGCGGGCGCATTGCTGCTCGGGTTCAGCCCGGGCCGAGACGCGGTGCCGGCCCTCGCCGCGATTCTCGTGGTGACGGTCGCGTCGTGCACGGGGTTCGGGATGCTGCTCGGCTCGATCGGCCTGCGCGCGAAGGATTTCTTCTTCGCGGCGAATCTCGCCTACTTCCTCATGCTGCTCTTCTGTGGCGTCAACATCCCGCTGTCCGTGCTCCCCGGCTGGATGAGCGCGATCGGACGCTGCCTGCCGCTGACCCACGGGATCGCGGCCGCGCGCGAGGTCGCTGCGGGGGCGTCGCTCGGCGACGTCTCCGGGCTCGTCTGGACGGAGGCCGGCATCGGGCTCGCGTACGCGACCGCCGGATTCGTCCTGTTCCGCATCCTCGAGCGCGAATCGCGCCGCAGCGCCGTGCTCGACGCGTACTAGACCCCGGCACTTTCCTGCAGAAGCCGTTCAGCACGGACGACCTGACGCGCAAGGTGCGAGCGCTGCTCGACGAGACCGCGGTCGCGATCGATTAGAACCTGGTTCCCGCCGGGGAACCAGGTTCAATCCCCGGCGTGATCCCGCCGCTCCTCCGCGACAACCGCAACTTTCGCAACTACTTCTTCGGGCAGGCGGTCTCGCTGCTCGGCGACCAGATCACGCTGATCGCGCTGCCTCTGACCGCCGTGCTCGCGCTGCACGCGTCGGCCGGACAGATGGGCGCGCTGACCACCGTCGCGCTCGTCCCGAACCTGATCTTCTCGCTTCATGCCGGCAGTTGGGTCGACCGCCGCGGCGGCCGCCGGCAGGTGATGCTCGTCGCAGATGTGTGCCGCGGCATCCTGATCGGGACGGTCCCCGTGGCCTATGCGCTCGGCCACCTGACGTGGGCACAGCTCTACGTGGTCGCGTTCGGGTCCGGCGTGCTGTCGGTCTTCTTCTACGTCGCCTACGGCGGCTTCTTTCAGACGATCGTGGAGCGCGAGGACTACGTCACGGCGAATTCGCTGACCCACGGCAGCCGCGCGTTCTCGTTCCTCGCCGGCACGAGCATCGGCGGCGTGCTCGTGCAGGTGCTTCGGGGCCCATACGCACTCGCGATCGACGCGGTGTCGTTTCTGTGGTCGGCGCTGTTCCTCAGCCGGATTCACGCGGACGACCCGCCGGCCGGCCCGGAGAGCACGGGCGGCATCATGGCCGGGGCACGTTGGATCCGCCACAACGCGATCATCCGCGCCGAGCTCCTGGGCATTGCGACCCTCAACTTCTTCAACTTCATCTACTTCGCCCTTTTCCTGCTCTACGCGACGCGGGAGCTGCACGTGCAGCCGGCGGCCCTCGGCGTGGTCCTCGGCGCCGCCTCCGTCGGGACGCTGCTCGGCTCGGTGATCACAGGACGTGTCTCGCGACGATTCGGTGTCGGGCCTGCCTTCCTGTTCGGGTGCTTCCTCTTCCCCGCGCCGCTCATCCTGGTCCCGCTCGCCGGCGGCCCGCACTGGCTCGTCCTCGCATGCCTGTTCACCGCCGAGTTCTTCTCCGGCATCGGCCTGATGCTGCTCGACATCCTCGCGGGCTCGATCAGCGCCGCGCTGATCCCGAGGACGTTGCGCTCGCGCGTCTCCGGGGCGTTCATGGTCGTGAACAACGGTGTACGGCCGGTCGGGACGGCGGTCGGCGGAGTGCTCGGCACTGCGATCGGCCTGCGGCCGACCCTGTGGATCGCGACGGTCGGCGCCCTTTCCGGAATGCTCTTTCTCCTGCCCTCCCCGATCCCCTCGCTGCACGATGTCCCGGAGGAGGCCCCGGAGTGACGAATCCCCTGAATCTGTTCCACGAATGGGTGGACGGCGACCAGATGGCGATCGCGACTGCAACGTCCGACGGACGGCCGTCGGTGCGCATGCTGTTGCTGAAGAGCGCCGACGAGCGCGGCTTCGTGTTCTTCACCGGCTACACCTCACGCAAGGGACGGGAGCTCGATGCGAACCCGCGCGCTGCTCTCCTCTTCCACCGCGCCGGGATCCAGGTGCGCGTCGAGGGGCGCGTCGAGCGGCTGACGGCAGCCGAGTCGGACGCGTACTGGGCGACACGTCCCGCCGGCTCGAGGCGGAGCGCCGCCGCCTCGGATCAGTCTCAGCCGATCACGTCGCGCCGGGAGCTCGAAGCAGCGGTCGCAGCTCAGCCCGCCGAGCCGCCCCGTCCCGAGCGCTGGGGCGGGTTCCGGCTGATTCCCGACACGTACGAGTTCTGGCGGCACCGCGACGACCGCCTCCACGAACGTCACCTCTATAGGGCATGCGACGACGGCTGGGAGTCGCTACTCCTTCAGCCGTGAAGCTTCTCGCCGCCGCCGCCGTCACCCTCGCGCTGACGGGCTCGACAGGTGCCCCCGCCCCGACCCTCGCCGGCTGCCCGGTCTTCCCGGCTGCCAGCGTGTGGAACCAGCCGGTCGACAAGCTGCCGGTTGCCGCGAATTCGAACACACTGATCAGCTCGATCGGCGTCGACGCTGGTGTCCACGCCGATTTCGGCAACGGCCTCTACGACGGCTCGCGCATCGGCATTCCCTTCGTCGTGGTGCACGGCAAGAAGACGCCCAAATCGCGTGTGAGGTTCGACTATGCGGACGAGAGCGACAAGGGGCCCTACCCGATCCCGGCCGGTGTGCCGATCGAGGGGGCGCCTGCGCACACGAACGACGGAGACCGCCATGCACTCATCGTCGACCGCGATTCATGCAAGCTCTACGAGCTCTACGCGCTGCGGCGGCAAGGCTCCGGCTGGGCAGCAGGGTCGGGTGCGATCTGGAACCTGCGCTCGAATGCCCTCCGGCCGGCGACGTGGACCTCCGCCGATGCGGCCGGGCTGCCGATCCTGCCGGGGCTCGCACGCTGGGACGGCGACGCGTCGACCGGGCGCATCGATCACGCACTCCGCTTCACGGTCGAGCGGACGCGGAAGGCTTATATCTATCCGGCACGTCACTACGCGAGCGACTCGGACGACCCGTCGCTTCCCCCCATGGGCCTGCGCGTGCGGCTGAAGGCGAGCGTCGACATCAGCAAGCTCCCGCCACAGGCCCGGATGGTGGCGCAGGCGATGAAGACGTACGGAATGATCCTCGCCGACAATGGTTCCAACTGGTATGTGTCTGGCGCGCCCAGCCCGCACTGGTCGAACGATCAGCTACACGCGCTCGGGGGCCTCACGGGGGCCGACTTCGAAGTGGTCGACACCTCCAGGTTGCGCCCGTAGGGAGACCGTGAACGTCGTCCCGGCGAGGCCGCTCTCGACCCGGACGTCGCCCCCCATCGCCGTCGCCAGCTGCTTGACGATCGCGAGGCCGAGCCCGCTGCCGACGGGGCGGTCCTTGCCGACCTTGTCGTAGAGGTAGAAGCGCTCGAACGCGTGCGGAATGTCGCCTGCAGGGATGCCGGGGCCGGTGTCCGCGACGACCAGCGTTCCGGGCGCTGCGGTGACCGTGACGGAACCACCCGCCGGCGTTTCACGCAGAGCGTTCTCGACGAGGTTCGAGGCGACCTGCAGCAGGCGGTCCCCGTCGCCCTCGACCCAGGCTTCGACACCTCCCGCCCGCAGCTCGACACCGAATTCGCGGGCCGAGGCCTCGTGGCGGCCGACGGCCTCGCGCGCGGTCTCGGCCAGATCGACCGGCTCGCTGCGCACCGAGAACTCGGCGCGGTTCATGCGGGCGAGGTCGAGGAGGTCGCGGACGAGCCGCTCCAGGCGACCCGCCTCCAACAGGATCGTCCGTCCCGCCTCGTCGGCGTCGAACGCACCGTCGGCGAGACCTTCGGCGTAGCCTCGGATGGCGGTCAACGGCGTCTTCAGCTCGTGGCTCACCGAGAGCAGGAAGTTGCGCTCTGCCTCACGCGACGCGGCCAGCTGTTCGGTCATCTGGTTGAACGCGAGCGCCAGTGCGACGAGTTCGCTCGATCCTTCGGTCGGCAGGGGATCGTGACGCTCGTCGGCCGCCAGCGCCCGCGTCGCGTCGGCGACCCGCCGGATCGGTCGAACGATCGACCGGGCGACGAAGAAGGACATCACGGCCGCGAACAGCACCCCGACGAGGCCCGCCAGCAGTAGGTCAACGAGGAACGGACGCCAGGCGGAGGTCAGGCTCGCCGGGCGCAGCAGGATCAGTCCGCGGTTCGGGAGCGTGCGGTACGAGTACAGCTGGCGCTTGCCGAGATAGGTCGCCTCGCCGTCACTCGACCGGTTCACGTTTGGCACCAGCTTCACGAAGCTCGCACGCGGCTGGATCAGGATTCGTGTGCTGCCCGAGAGCTGGTCCTCCGTCTTGTAGTTGACGTTCTCACGACGCTGGAGCGCAAGCTCGTCCGCCAGCCGTGCGACGCTCGCAGCCTGCGAACGATCGACCTGCCGGCGGGTGAGCACTGCCCCGATCGCGATCGTCAACGCCAGCGTGAGCGCGAGTGCAGCGAGCGTCGCCGCAAACAGTCGCGCCCGGAGGCTCATCCCGCCGCGCCGATCATTGAGGCATGGCCTTGTAGCCGGTGCCGCGGAGGGTGCGGATCAGGTCGGGGCGGCCCAGCTTGCGGCGCAACTGGGCGACGTGAACGTCGACGGTGCGTGTCCCGCCGGGATACTCCTGTCCCCAGACGCGGTCCAGCAGGACGTCGCGGGAAACGACGACACCGCTGTTCGACATGAAGAACGCGAGCAGGTCGAATTCCTTCGCGGTCAGATCGACCGGCTTACCGTCGACCGTGACGTCGTGCGACTCCTTGTCGAGCACGACATCGCCGAGCGAGAACGAGTTGCGGCGGTCCTGCGGCTCCGTGCGCCGGAAGATCGCCTTCATCCGCGCAACGAGCTCTCGTGGCGAGAAGGGCTTCGTCAGATAATCGTCGGCGCCGACCTCGAGCCCGATGATGCGATCAGGCTCCTCGTCGCGCGCGGTCAGCATCAGAATCGGCACCTGCGACCGCCCGCGAATCTCGCGGCAGATCTCGAAGCCGTCCTTGCCTGGGAGGCCGATGTCGAGCAGCACCATCCGGATCTGGTGGCGGTCGAGCTCGACCAGTGCGTCTTCGCCGGACCGCACCCAGACGACGCGGTAGCCATCGCGAGTCAGGTAGCCGCGGACGAGCTCTCCGACGGAGGGCTCGTCTTCGACGAGGAGAATGGTCCCCGCCATTGTTCGCCGAAGGCTATTAGAAGGACGTGGCGCGCACGCGCACAGCCGCGCCGCCGTCGATCCGCATGGTCACGACGGTCATCTTCCGCCGCAGGTCGTTGGGGGTCGCGGGCAGCCCGTCGATGACCACGAGCGTCTGAGGAGAGAGCGGGACGACGACCGGGCTTCCGAGCTCGCGGATCGTGATCTGCGTCGCCGAGGCCTGGGTCACGCGCCCACGGTCGAGGATCAGGGTGTGCGGCACCTTGCCGATCTTGCGGTTGATCTCGACGTGCGACCACTGCCCGGGGACGCGCGGGATTTGCGGGATGGGCGGGGCCTTTGCCGCGCCGGCCGCCAGGGCGGTACCGCCGCATGCCAACGAGATGACGCTGAGAATGATGGGCAGTCTCCGCATTCCCTGACTATCCCTGGTCGCGGTCACGCCGGCGTTGAGCGTGCGTAAGGCGCAGGTAAAACGAGAGCCGCCGACATGATCGCCGGCGGCTCTCGCGCTTCCACGTCAAGCCCCTCGCGCTGCGGTCGGTGGGTCAGTTGGCACCTCGGCCCGACCTCACCCGTCAATGTGCCTTCGACCTGCGCTCTCGGGCGAAAATCCTCGCTGGACGGCCGGACGGACCCGGCCGGTAGATCGTCGATGCCCCGGAATTCGGCCTGCAAACACGCCCTCCTGCTACCTTGGAGCAACTGAGCGCCGTCCGGTGCTCGTGAGATCTGGCTTCTCGTTCCTCCTTTTCAGGCGTATCGAGTCTCTCGCATCTCGAAACCCTGCAGTAAAACAAGGAGTAGAACAGCATGTCCCAGTCGTTCCTCGCGCTCGGCGTGAGCGCACCAGTCGTGCGGGCACTCGAGGCCCGCAACATCCATCACCCCTTCGCTGTCCAGGAGCTCGTGCTCCCGGACGCGCTCGGCGGGCTCGACATCCTCGCCGAGGCGCCCACGGGCTCCGGCAAGACGCTCGCATTCGGCCTGCCGCTCATCGAGCGCACCGCCGGCAACGGCGCGCAGCCGGCAGCACTCGTGCTCGTCCCGACCCGCGAGCTCGCAACCCAGGTCGCCGCCGATCTGCGGCCGCTCGCAGAGACCAAGGGCCTGCGCGTGGCGACCGTCTACGGCGGCGTGTCCGTGGGGCCGCAGGCGAAGAAGGCGCGCGGCGCACACGTGCTCGTGGCGACGCCCGGGCGCCTCAACGACCTTCTAGAACAGCGCCTCATCAAGCTCGACGCCGTCCGAACGCTCGTCCTCGACGAGGCCGACCGCATGCTCGACATGGGCTTCAAGCCCCAGGTCGACCGCATCCTGCGCACCGTGCCCACGAACCGCCAGACGATGCTCTTCTCCGCCACGCTCGACGGCGGGGTGGCCGAGCTCGCACGCGCGTACACATCGAACGCAGCGAGGTTCCGCGCGGAACTGCCGAGCGACCGCCGGCCGGGAACGATCGAACACACCTTCGTCCCCGTGACCGCGGAGGGAAAGCTCGACCGCCTCGTCGAGCACCTGAACGCCGAGCGCGGGCTCGCGCTCGTCTTCGTCCGCACGAAACACGGCGCCGACAAGCTCGTACGCAAGCTCGCCCGCGAGGACGTTGCAGCAGTAGCGATGCACGGCAATCTGTCCCAGAACCAGCGCGAGCGCGCGCTCGCCCGCTTCGAGTCGGGGAAGGTGCCGACCCTCGTCGCCACGGACGTGGCGGCGCGCGGCCTCGACATCGACGACATCACGCACGTGATCAACTTCGATCCGCCTCACGGCGACGAGGACTACGTGCACCGGGTCGGCCGCACCGGCCGGGCGGGCCGCAGCGGCACCGGCGTCACATTCGTGCTTCCCGAACAGCAGCACGACGTTGGCCGCCTGGCAGAGCGGCTCGGTCACGGAGAGCAGTTCGGCGCCGCGGGCCTGACCGCGCCGTCGAAGCCCCGGACGCAGTCCCGGGCACGCAGGCGCCGCCCGCGCTAGGGCACCCGGAGAGGCTCGAAAACCGGGCCAATTTACCTGCAAACCGGGCCAAACACTTGAAGGGGTGATTACTCGCCCCCGGGTCGTTGACGAGAACTGTTGTATGTGGCAATCCCGCAATTTGCGGGGCGGTATCCGGCGCCCGCTCGCTTGGCTGACGGCTCTCGGGTTCGCAGTTCTCGCACTCAGCGGGTTCGCCCACGGGGTGGCCGCCCGTCACTCGAACGCGGCGCGGGCCGAGCGAGTGCGCGCCCTCCACGCTCTGGCAGCCCTCGCCGCTCGCGAACGCGCGCAGGTCGGGCGAACGAGATTCAACGACGCGAGCGCAGCCCGGATGGGCGGCATCCTCTCGGGGCTCGAGCGGTCCGCTCCGTACAACCAGCGGTTGGACGCACTCGTCAGCCCCGCCCTGACGGCCGAATCGCTCGCGCGTCACGGGAGGCTGAAACGCGCACGGAGCGCCTTCGCCGGAGTCAGCACGGCGGCGACGGCGGCCGCGAGCGCGGAGGCCGACCCCGGCACACCCGGGCGCTCCGGAATCCTCATCAGACTGCAGGACGGCTCGGCAGCAATCGCCGCGGTACTGGGATCCCTCGTCGGCCTGGTGGCTCTGATCGCCCTCCCGGCGGGCCGGCGGGACCGAACGGTGCGGGAACTGTCCGAGGAGGCACGAACCGACAACCTGACGGGCCTCCACAACCAGCGCGCGTTCCAGGAGACGCTCTCCGAAGCGATTTCCCGGCGCGACGCTGACGGCACGCCGTTCGTCGTGCTCGCAGTCGATCTGGACGGACTGAAGCAGATCAACGACGCACGGGGCCACCTCGCGGGTGACACACGCATCAAGGAGGTGGCGAACTGCATCAAGCAGGTCGTCGGCCAGCAGGGCCTCGTGCACCGGACGGGCGGCGACGAGTTCATGGTCGTGTTGCCGGGCCGAAGGAACATCCACGGTCTGACGATCGCTCGCAGGATCGACGAGGAGACCCGCAGACGGTTCGGGTCACGCGCCGTATCGATCGGACTGACCGAGTCGATCGCGGCAGAGGGCAGGCTCTTGATCGTCGGCCAGGCAGACCTTGCGCTCTACGAAGCGAAGCGAACGAGCCTCAACGCGGTCGTGTTCAACCCCCGCCTCGCACGACCCGTCGATCCGATCGACCGCCGCCAATCCGGACCTTCGCCGGAGCAGCGCGCCCGCGCCGCCACGCTGGCGCGCGCACTGGACGCTAAAGAGGTCGGCGCCCGAAGCCACTCCGAAACCGTCGCCGCACTGTGCGTCGCGATCGGCGAGCGGCTCAGGGTGTCGGGACATCAACTCGAGCGCCTTCGCCTGGCGGGGCTTCTCCACGACGTCGGCAAGATCGGCATCGCAGACGAGATCCTGCGCAAGCCGCACGCGCTCGACGGCACCGAGCGTGCGGAAGTGGCAGGCCATGTGCAGATCGGACACTCGATCCTCGTCTCCGCGGAGCTCCCCATCGAGGCCGAGTGGGTGCTCCACCACCATGAGCGCTACGACGGCACGGGCTATCCCGCGGGCAAGAGCGCCGCGGAGATTCCCCTGGAATCCCGGATCATCGCCGTCGCCGACGCATTCGAGGCGATGACGGCGGATCGGTCGAACCACCCTGGGCTCACACCGCACCAGGCGCTCGAAGAGCTGCAGCGGAACGCCGGCGCCCAGTTCGACGCCCGCTGCGTCGACGCGCTCTTCGAGGCGATCACCGACGACGGCGCGAGTGTTCGGCGCGCTGTCAGTCCCGTCTGAGCCCGAACGCTAGGAGACGGCTTCGACGGGCTCGGGCGCGCGCAGCAGCTGGAGCATCTCTTCGAGCCGATCGGCGGTGCCGTCCATCGCCTCCTGGCGCGAGGCCAGCTCACTCTCGAGGCCGTGGACACGTCCTTCGAGCTCCGCGATCTGGCTCTGCAGCGTCTCGATCTGCGTCTCGTACTCTGCAAGTTTCTCTGCGGCTGCGCTGTCGGCCCGCGCGGCTTCGGTGCGAATCGAGGCTGCCTGCTCGGCGAGCATGTCCGCGAGCCCGCGCGCCTGGGCGGCCAGCGCCTCGACGGACGAGTCACCGTCACCGGCGTCATGCTCTGGAAGCGGGTCGACCGCGCGAAGCTGAGGCGGCGCGTCTTCCGCACGATCGTCCTTCTGCGACGTGTCCTCCGCCGGGTCGGGACCCTCGTTGCCACCCTCGCTCGCGGCGTCGTCGCCGTGGCCCCGGCTCGGCAGCAGGTCGCTGCGCAGGCCCGCCTCGAGGGCGGACTTCGGGACGACGATGACGACGGTCTCGTCGCCGAGCAGCTTTCGGAGCGCTTCGAGCCGATGCTCGGTGGGCTCGGCCACGGCTGCGACCACCCGGCCGTCCTCGATCCGGGTGGGCAGTGCTTCAAGCCGCTGGGCGTCTTCACGCGACAGCCGGGCAAGGGCGTTTGCGTCGAACCAGATCGAGGCGCGATCGACGTAGCTCAGGCCCCACTGTTCTGCCAGGAGGCGCGCGATGTCGTCTTCGGTCACCCAACCACGCTTGACCACGACCTCGCCCAGCCGCTCCCCGGTCCTGCTTCCCTCCTCGAGAGCCCCGTCGAGCTGGACCGGCGAGATGTGCCCGCCGCGCACGAGCAGCTGGCCGAGCGCCGCGCGCCCGGGGCCTGCAGTTTCGGCTGCGGCTGCGACGTTGTTCCTGTCGGCCTTGTTACGCACGATCAACCTCCAGGATGGTGTCCACGAACCACTGATCGGCTGCAACGGCCGGTTCCTTTAGGGGCTCTTTCGCGGGCGTCAGCGGCGAATCAGCGCATCATGATGCGAGCGAACAGGATCAGCGCCAGCACGGCGACTGCCCCGAACTCGAACATGTGGTGGTACGGCATTGTGACCATCGGATCCATCTGTCTCCCAGTATCGGCAGCGAGTCGGCCAACATCGACCCCCGGCTAGGTTCACGATCGGTTAACGGGCTCGAATCGACCCCGACCCGTGAACCTGGCCGCGCCCGGTGAACACGTCTGGTAAAAGGAAGAATGGAGCCGGAGGCGCAGGAACCCGAGGAAGAAAGCGATCCGGAGCTCCGGCGCCTCGACGGCGAGATCGGGCGCCTCGTCGCCGAAGAGGAGGAAGTATCGGCGCTACGGGCCAAGATCCACGACCGCCTGGCGAGCTTTCCGAACGACGCTTCGACCCGGCACGAGGCCGAGCTGTCGGCACGACGCGTCGAGCTCCACGCCGAAATCGACCGTCTCCGGGGAGAGCGGGAGCGGCGGCACCTGGAGCTCGAGGGCGAGGAATGAGAGCTTCCAGTTCGCCGCAGAGTGTAAGAATCCCTCGAATGAGTGATAGCCCGGCTCCCGCAGCACGCCTCCGCCTCCTCTGGATGCTGGCCCTTGCAGCGTCGTTCGCGGCGATCGACCAGTGGGTGAAGCTCACCGTCTCGACGCCGGACTGGGCCTACCACCACCGGTCGGACGTCTGGTTCGCCGGCTCATGCATGCTGCTGGTGGGGACGGCGGTGCTGACGCTCGTGCCGTCGAAGATGGTCGTCCTCGGTGCGTCGCTGCTCGCGGGAGGCGTGCTCGGAAACGTCCTGTCGGCGAGCGCGAACGGGTTCAACGTTCCGAACCCTCTCTTCATCGGCGCGAACTACGGCATTGCCTTCAACGTCGCCGATGTGCTCATCGTCGTCGGGAACGTGACGCTGATGGTCAGCCTCAGCGTCGTCGTGATCCGGCACCGCGAAGAGCTCGACGCGATGCGCGTTGCGTTCCGCCGCGCGGTGCGGGAGAGTTTCTAGCCGAAGGGCTCCGAGACCGCTCTACTTGATCAGGGTCAGGAGCTTGAACATCGGGAGGTACATCGCGATGACGATCGTCCCGACCATCGCACCGACGCCGATCATCATCAGCGGCTCGATGATGGATGTGAGAGCTGCGATGCTCGCGTCGACCTCGTCCTCGTAGAAGTCGGCGATCTTGCTCAGCATCTTGTCGAGCTCGCCGGTCTCCTCACCGATCTTCACCATCTGGCTGACCATCGGCGGGAAGATCGGATCGTCGGCCAGCGGCACGCTGATCGGGACACCGTCGTGGACGCGCTCGGACGTCTTGATCATCGACTGCTCGACAACCCAGTTGCCGGCCGTGCTGCCCGCGATGTCGAGGGCGGTGATGATGTCGACGCCCGCCGCGACGAGCGTCGCGAGCGTGCGCGAGAGCCGAGCAAGCGCGATCTTGTGCACGACGTCGCCGATCTTCATCGGCACCCGCAGCTTGAACTGGTCCCACCACTGGGTTCCCTGGGGCGTCCGCTTGAAGCGGCGCAGCGACCAGATCGCGAGCCCGATGAGCGGGAAGATGATGTACCACCAGTTCCGCAGCAGATGCGACATGTCGACCACGATCTGCGTCGGCGCCGGGAGCTGGCCGTTCAACTGCGCGAACACGGACTGGAAGACCGGGACGATGAACATCAGCATGAAGACGAGGACGATCGACGCGAAGGTGATGACGACCGTCGGGTAGACCATCGCGCTCTTCACGCGACGCTTCAGCTTGGTGTCCTTCTCGATCTGGGTCGCAATGCGGTCGAGCACCGTGTCGAGCGTTCCCGACGACTCGCCGGCGGAGACCATCGCCACGAACAGACGGTTGAACACCTTCGGGTGGCGGCCGAGCGCGCGAGACAGGATGAGGCCCGACTCGACGTCCGCGCGAACCTCCCCGATCACCTCGTGGAGGACCTTGTCGTCGGTCTGTTCCTCGAGGGTCACGAGGGCCGCGACGACACTCACACCGGCTTCGATCATGGTGGCCAGCTGCCGCGCGAAGATCTGGAGCGACTTCGGCTTGACGGACTTGAAGTGACTGCCCATGCCGGATGACCCGGCGCTCGCGCTTTCGGTCAGCGAGCGTGCGAGGAGCCCCCGCGACTGCAGTTGGTCACGCGCGGCACTGAGGTCGGGCGCACTCAGCGTTCCCGAATGCGGCATGCCCTGCGCGTTGATTGCGTCGTATGCGAATTCCGCCACTGTGCTCGCCTACTTCGTCTTTGCCTTGTAGATGACCAACTGGCGAATGTATGCGGTGCTGAATCCCTTGCCGTGGACGGCCGACGATGCGTTGTTCACTGCCGTGAGGGAGCCATACGGGCCTGTGTAGACGACCCAGTAGCCGCCCCGCAACGGCCTGCGGTTCGAGGAGTTGAGCAGCGAGACACGAGGCAGGCCCTTCGCGCGAGCGGAGGACGCAAAGGCGGTTGCCGCCCGCTCGCCCTTCCCGGTCGGGATCGAGGCGAGAATGAGGATCCAGCCCGTCACGGCGACGCGGCCGTGTCCGGGGGTGCCGATGACGATCTTGCCCGGAAGCTGCGAGACGACCACGGGCTTCGGCGCGGCGGGTGCGATGGCCGCCTCCGGGGTCGCGCGTGACGCGAATGGGTCGTGCAGCCCCGGGGGGTTGGGGAGTGATCCGAGCGTGTTCGCGCCCGGATGGATCGTCCTGGCAGCGAACGGGTCGTGGGCCGGCTGACGGAGCGCCCGACGAAGAGCGGCCGGGTTCTGGACCGGGGCGGCCGGCGCGGTGGGTGCCTGCGTCGCGACGGAGCTCGCCGAGCTGTGAGTCGCGCTGCCGCCGTGGTTCAGGATGGTCGGCAGCTCGAAAGCGAGCACCACGGCGAGGACGACCAGCGCGCCGACGACGAAGAACTTCTGACGGCGTTCCTTCGCCTTCTGCCGCTCGGCGAAGGCCTTCGTCCGGCGACGAGTGAGTGTCGTTGCCGACATCTACGGAGTGGCTCCGGCCGCGCTCGCGGTGGAGCTCGGACGTGGTCGTCGTGTCTGCACTCGTCGCAGCAGGTGCCGGCGCCGCGGCCGAGTACGTGTAGGCGTTCATCGCGAGCGTCGCCAGGATCGCGCCGTTCGTGGACTGGCCAGGCTGGGCCGGCGCCTGACCGGTGAACGTGATGTTGTCGATCGTGTAGAGCCGTCCCTTGCCGGACACCTTCCCGTTCTTCACGTCGGCGCTCTGCCGAAGGAGGCGGGCAAACTGCTGGATCGCGAAGTACCGGCCCTTGATCACCACGCGACATCGGCAGGGGAGCGGCGCCGCCCGCAACGATCGGGACAGACGGAGTGATGCTGTCGAGCTCGGTCCGCGAGCGCGCGGCGGCGGCCGAGAGCTGGCGCAGGACGTTGGACATCTGTGGCGTATCGGGCAGCGCCCGCCTCGCGGTCGCGAGCGTGGCGGCTGTCTGACGCCGGTTCGGCGCCGCCATGAGGTGCTGGGCGTCGGCGAGCTGGGCATCGAGGGTCCCGATCTGCGTGTCGAGCGTGCTCACCTTCGAGCGCTGCGGCGACACGAGCATGAACCACCCGACGCCGACGACGACCAGGATGGCGACGGCGCTCAGCACCAACGCAACTGGTCCGGTGATCTTCTTCATTTTCATCAGTGCACCTCACTTACGCCGGCGGTGATGGTGAAGGAGCTCGTCCCGTCGGGCTGACGTGTACTCGTCACGAGTGAGACACCCGAGAGCCAAGGCAGAAGCGAAAGCCGGTCCATGACCGTCGCCACGCGCACGTTCGACGGCGCCACGCCGGTGATGGTCAGAATTGCCGGAGCCGCCACTACCGCGGTCGTGGGCGGGCGTGCTCGTGGTGGACGTCGTGTCCGTTGTCGTGCCGGCTGTCGGGGCCGGCGTCGCCGACGTGTCGGCTGCAGCCGTGGCGGCCGTAACGGGCGCGGCGGCCTGCAGCTCGTTGAGGACCACGTCGACCGGGAGCACCTTGGCCAGGGCGGACATCGTCCGGTCCCAGTTCATCCGCGTGTTGACGACGGACTCGACGGCCGCATCGCGAGCCTGGCTGTCGGTCTGCGCCGTGCGGATCGCATCGACCTGTCCCTGGACGGCGGCCAGCTTTGCCTGGTCGCTCGAGAGCGTCGACTGCTTGCTGTTCAGGACGGAACGCTCGTGCACGTAGAGGCCGGCCAGCAGAAGAGCAAGCACCGCGGCGATTCCGCCACCGATCTGCATCGTCTTCTTGCCGGGAAGATCGCTCCCGACACTGGTGAAGCCGCTCTTTTTCGAGAGTCTTGCGTCTGCGGGAAGAAGGTTGACAGCCTGCATCAGCGCTCAACTCCTAGTCCGATGGCGACCGCGAGGGAGGCCAGGTCGTCACGATTCAGAACATCGGCGGACGCGTCGACCGCTGCCAGCGGATCGGCGACTCGGATGCGCGCGCGCACGAGGCGCTCGAGCTCCTCGACGAGACCCGGCATGCGCGTCGTTCCGCCTGTGACAAGGATCTCGGCGATCGCATGCGAGCCCGGCTGCCCCTGGTAGAACTGGAGCGAGGCGACGAGCTCGCGGGCGAGATTGGTCAACTCTTTCTTCACGGCTTCGCGCGCTCGCACGGCCCGCGGATCGACGACATCGCTCTCCTCGGGCCCGAGCGAGATGGCGCACTTGAGCTCATCGGCCTCTTCGGCGCTGAGGCCGAGCTCGCGGCCGATGGCCGTGTCCAGCTTGCCGCCGCCCCACTCGAGGACGCGCGTGAAGTCACAGACGTCACCGTCCGAGATCGCAAGCGTCGAGCGGTCGTGGCCGAGCGCGAGTGCAACGACCGCGGTGCGTTCCCCGTCGGCCCGTGCGGGCGAACCGGGAGCGACCGCGCGTAGCAGGGCGAAAGCCTCCACATCGATGCCCGTCACCTCGAGATTCGCGGTGTGGCAGGCGGAGACGAAGTGGTCGATCGGCTCACGATAGGCGGCAGCAAGAACGACGCGATGCGTGACTGCGCCGGTCTCCGACGTCGTCCTTCCGACGACGTGGTAGTCGAGCACTGCCTGGTCCATCGGGATCGAAAGGGCCTCATGCGCGCGAAACGTGACGGCGTTGCCGAGCTGCTTGGGATCGTCGATGCCCTCGATATCGAGCACACGCACGCCGACCCGGTTGGTGCCGATCCCGAGCCGAACGTTCTTGCGCGGGAGGTCGTTCCGGGTGAAGAAGTCGTCGAGCGCCTTGGCCAGGGCCGGAATGTTGCGCACCTCGCCGCCGATGACGACGCCCGGCTCGAGCTCTTCGCGGGCGACGCTCAGCAGGCGCGCGCTGCCGTTGTTCACGACGTGAGCAGCCGCGAGTTGGGATGCACCGACCTTCAACCCGACGAGCTCGACCTTGCCGCTCTTCTTCTTGCGGTCGGTCTTGTCCGGCGGGGATCCGGCGGTGACCTGCTTCGGCTTGCGCTTCGGCTTGAGGTCGGAGAGCTTGATTTCTTTTTTGAGGTCCAAGATCGCCTAGCCTTCCCCCGCCAGACGCAAGCCGGTGTCCGCCAGGGAGGCGGCGGCAGCGTCGAACGGTTCGACTGCGTTGGGGATAACGGAGAAATCGGAGAAGCCGGCGCGCTCGAGGATGCCGCCGAGCTGATCCGGCCGCGACGAGCGGGCGAACGCGATCTCGGCGGTGATGACGCGCCGCTGCACCAGGTCGGCGAGCGACTGCTCCATGGTGAGCATGCCGCGCGAGGTGCTGGTCTGCATCACCGAGTAGACCTGCTCGATCTTCGCCTGGCGGATGAGGTTGCGGACCGCGTCGTCGGGGATCAGGATCTCGAGCGCGGCGACACGCCCACGCCCGTCGGCAGTGGGGATGAGGTTCTGCGTCACGACTCCTTGCAGCGTGGCTGCAAGCTGTACGCGAACCTGGCCCTGCTGTTCCGCGGGGAAGGCGTCGATGACGCGGTCGATCGTCTGCGGCGCACTCTGTGTGTGCAGCGTCGCGAAGACGAGATGTCCCGTCTCGGCGGCCGTCAGCGCGGTACCGATCGTCTCGAGGTCGCGCATTTCGCCGACGAGGATCACGTCGGGGTCTTCGCGAAGCGCAGCGCGCAGGGCCTCGCCGAACGACGTCGCGTCGGGGCCGAGCTCGCGCTGGTTGACGATGCAGGTGCGGTGCCAGTGGAGAAATTCGATTGGGTCCTCGATCGTGAGGATGTGCTCGTGCCGCGTGCTGTTCACGTGGTCGAGCAGCGAGGCCAGCGTGGTCGACTTGCCGGAACCGGTCGGGCCGGTGATCAGGACAAGACCGCGCGGCTTCTCCGCGAGCTCGTACAGCCGGGTGGGCATGTTGAGCTCTGCGAGCGTCTTGATGCGCGCCGGAATGAGCCGGAACGCGGCGGCCAGGCTCTCGCGCTGGAAGAAGGCGTTGACGCGGAATCGCGCGAGACCCGGGACGGAATACGAGAAGTCGATCTGGCGCCCAGTCTCGAGATGCTTCTGCTGCTCGGTCGAGATGATGCGGTAGATCAGCGTGCGCGTCTCCTCCGGCGAAAGCTTGTCGTATTCGACAAGTCGTTCGAGCTGACCGTTGATCCGAATGACCGGCGGGGAGCCCGCAGTCATGTGGAGGTCCGACGCATCACGCTCGACCATGACGGCGAGCAATTCGTCGATCGTGTGGAGGGTTTCGGGCACGGATTCCTTCTCGGATTGGGGGAATGAACTGACTACGAGCTTGGTCTGAGCAACGTGCTGTGATTCGTTCTGCGCAGGATCTGCGCTTCCTGCGGTCGTCCGCCGGCGGGAGGTGAGGGGGCGGACAGGCCGCCCCCTTCCAACCCGACGGATGAAGCTACGCGCAAGCGCCGCTCTCGCGAACGACGCCCTGACTGACCGTGACCGCGCCACGGGAGACGTGGGCGACCTTGCCGTTCACGGTCTTCTGGAGGCAGTAACTCGCTCCACCGCCAACGATCGTGACGTTGTCGAGGTTCAGGCCCTGGTCGATCGCCTTGAGCGCCGCCAGGTTCATGCTCGTGTAGTTGCCGTGATCGGAGTAGTACGCCTCCGCCGACGGCACCGCCGCACGAACATCCGAGTCGGCCGCCTTCTGGTTGGCGCGATCCCGGAAGCCGAGATACGACGGAACTGCGATCGCCAGCAGGATGCCGATGATCACGATGACGATCAGGAGCTCGATCAGCGTGAAACCTTCGTCACGCTGGAGCCTCTGCCGCAACTTGGACATACAGATCTCCTTCGCTTGCTTCAGGGGACAGCTTTCCTGCATTAGTTCGCCTTGTGGTGACGATTTCTGCACCCCCATTCCGGGGGATATCCAGACTGCTTTCGGGGGATATTCAGAGGGAAAAAACAGCGCACTCGGGCTGATGCCGGAGGACATTGCGACCGCCCTCCGGACTCACTGGTCGCGCGTCGAAACGTCGCAGCCGAGATACGAGAAAGACGTCATCAGATCCGAGACGAATTCGTCGGCGTCCTGCAGGCTGTGGAAGCGATACGGCTTCAGCGCGCCGGAAGGGCCTCCGGCCGACACGACCACCTCTCCTTGTTCCTGCGTCACGCAGACGGTCGCGACGACCGCCCCCTCTCGAGTGACCCGCCACGAAGCTTCTGGGACGACGTCGAAGGAGTGAGCAACGGACACAGTCGAGATATCGACCGTTTGAGTGAACTGCGCACTCACCCGTACGAGTGATATTGCGGCCGGCCGGAATCAGGCGGAGCAGACGCGCGCGAGCTCTTCGGCCGAGGTGAGACCGACGGCGACCTTGTCGATGCCGTCCTCCCACAAGCTGCGCATTCCCTCGGCGCGGGCCGCGTCGGCGATCACGTCGCGCGGCGACTTCTCCGAGGCGAGCTGCTCGAGCCGCGGGGTCATCTCGAGAAACTGGAAGACGCCGACACGACCCTTGTAACCGGTGTCGCCGCACCGCGGACAGCCGTGCTTGCGGTAGAAGGTCGCGCCCTCGAGCTTCTTCGCGCGCTTCTCGTCGAGGTGCAATGCCATGAGCTCGTCCCAGCTCGGCTCGTACGGATCCGCGCAGTGAGGGCAGAGCCGACGCGCGAGCCGCTGGGCCAGCACCGCAGAGACCGCCGCGCCGGTGATGAAGGGCTCGACGCCCATCTCGTTCAATCGCGTCAGCGCCGAGGGAGCGTCGTTCGTGTGCAGCGTCGACAGCACCATGTGCCCCGTCAGTGCCGCCTCGATCGAGATGCGCGCCGTCTCACCGTCGCGGATCTCGCCGACCATGACGACGTCGGGGTCGGAACGGAGGATCGAGCGTAGGGCGGTCGCGAACGTCAGGCCCGCGCGTGGGTTGATCTGAACCTGGCTGATCTCGCCGAGGCGGTACTCGACCGGATCCTCGACGGTGATGATGTTGATCTCCGGCCGTTTGATGCCGGCGAGCGACGCGTACAGCGTGGTTGACTTGCCCGAGCCGGTCGGCCCGGTCACGAGGAGGGCGCCCGTCGGCCGCGCGAGGATCTTGTCCATCTGCTGTTCCATCTCCGCCGAGAGGCCGATCGCCTCGAGCGTCGGCACCTCCCGGGATTTGTCGAGCAGCCGCATCGTGACCGACTCGCCTTCGACGGTCGGCAGCGTGGCGACACGGATGTCGAGCATGCGACCCGCGGCGGCTGCGCCAAGAGTGATGCGGCCGTCCTGCGGCTTGCGGCGCTCGGCGATGTCGAGCTTCGCGAGCACCTTGAGGCGCGTGGTCACGCCGGCAGTGAGCCGTTTTGGAACGCGGTGCGCAATGTGAAGGACACCGTCGATCCGGTAGCGGACGATGAGGTCGTCCTCCTGCGGCTCGACGTGAATATCGCTCGCTCCATCCTCCGCGGCCTGAAAGATCATCGAGTTGACAAGGCGGACGAGCGGAGCGTCCGAGATACCGTCCTCGGCCTCCAGATCGTCCTGGTCGTCCTCGTCGCCGACGATGATGTCCTGGAACGTCGTGGTGTTCATCGCCTCGGCCGCGCGTGCGAGCCTCTTCAACTCGGTCAGCACGTCGTTTCGTGCTGCGACATAGAACTGAACGCTCAGCCGGGTCGCGAGCTTCAGCTCGTCGAGCCCCCGCACGTCCTGCGGGTTCGTGATCGCGACCTTCAACGTCGTGCTGTCACTCGAGAACGGAATGGCGCACACCCGCTCGAGCACCGGTAGGGCGATCGACTTCGCGGAGGACGCATCGACTCCGGCGACGGCGAGGTCGACGAGCGGCAGGTGATACTGCTCGGCAAGCCGGCGAGCCACTCCGAGCGCGCTCGCGAATCCTTCCTCGACGAGTGCCTGCGAGAACGACGACCCGGTGGCCGACCGCCGCACGACGGCGACCTTCTCGGCGTCGAGCAGGCCGGTGGAACCGATCACATCGGCGACGAGGTCGCCGTGGCCGACCGTGCCTCCGCCGACCTCGATCGCGTCGGGCTCAGCAGAGGTGGCGCCGTCGTCGTCGACGATGACGTGGAGATCGGCGTGGTTGTCCATTTCCCTCGAAGCCTCCATCACAGCACCGTCAGGTACCAGTGAAGAATGGCGCCGCCGGCGAACAGCGCGATCACACCTCCGAGCGCCAGAAACGGGCCGAACGGAATCGCCATCTTCCGCGCCGCGCCGCCGTGGCGCGCGAGCAGGATGACGGACGGAACGAGGGCGGAGATCATGCCGATCATCACGGCCACCGGAACGGTGCGACCGAGCCCGACTCCGAGCAGAAATGCGAGTTTGACGTCACCCATTCCCATGCCGCCCGGATAGGCGAGGGCCGCGAGCAGAAAGAACAGAGCAGCGCCGAGACCGGCCGCGACCCACTCGATCGACGGGTGGAGCAGGGTGTTCGCGGCCAGCACGGCGATTGCCGTCGGCACGACGATCCGGTTCGGGATCACGCGAAGCTCGAGATCCGTCGCCGAGACGGTGACGAGCGCAGCACAGAAGAGCGCGGCGACCGCGAAGTCCCACGTGAGGCCGAACTTCAGAGCGCAGAGGGCGATCAGCGCGGCGGTGACGGCCTCGACTGCCGGATAGCGCCACGAGATCGACGCCTTGCAATTCCGGCAACGCCCGCGGAGCACCGCGTAGGAAACGAGCGGCACGTTGTCGTACCAGGCGAGCCCTTTCCCGCATTCCATGCACGCGGACCCCGGCGACACGATCGACCGTCGCAACGGCACGCGCGCGGCGATCACATTGAGGAAGCTGCCGATCGCAAGCGCAGGAGCGATGGTGAAGGCCGCGAGCTCCACGTTCACGCCCGGCCGGGCTTAACCGGCCCTCAGGCCGTCGCCGTTTGCACCGGCGGTCGGCGCAGCGAGCACCTCTTCAGATTCCGGCGCAAGCCCAACCGCTGCCTGCGCGATCGAGTGCTCTTTGAGCGCACGGTCCAGAGCGATCATGAAGTCATGGCGATTTGGAGCAGCAGATGCGGCGACCTCCTGCTCGACGCTTCCATTGATCACGGCCGCGATGAGAGCCTGCGTGATCGTCTGCATCTGGAAGAAGCTTCCTTCCGCGACCGCCTCGGGAATGTACTCCGGCTTGTTGTCCCGGATGAGCTCCTGAATTCTGTTGTTGGTGATCATCACCTCGACCGCGGCGATCCGGCCGCCGCCGACACGCGGCAGGAGGCGCTGTGAGACGACGCCTTTCATCACTCCGGCGAGGATCGAGCGCACAGCGGGCTGCTTGATCGCCGGGAAGAACTCGGCGAACCGGCCGACGGTTTCGGCGGCGTCGACGGTATGCATCGTCGCGAGCACCAGGTGACCCGACTCGGCAGCCTGGAGGGCGGTCTCCGCAGTCTCCATGTCGCGCAGCTCGCCGATCAGGATGATGTCGGGGTCCTGGCGGAGAACGCGCCGCAGAGCCTCGTGAAACGACTCGGTGTCGAGGCCGACTTCCCGCTGGCTCACGATGCAGTTGATGTCGGAGTGCAGGATCTCGATGGGGTCCTCGATCGACACGATGTGCTGCCGCCGCGTCTGGTTGATGTGCCCGAGCATCGAGGCCAGGGTCGTCGTCTTGCCGGATCCGGTTGCGCCGGTGACGAGGACGAGACCGCGATGCTCCTCCGCGAGCTTCTGGACGCCCGGAGGCAACCCGAGGCTGCCGAACGTCGGCACCTCCGACGG
The DNA here is from genome assembly GCA_963806025.1 of uncultured Thermoleophilia bacterium. GTDB lineage: Bacteria > Actinomycetota > Thermoleophilia > Gaiellales > Gaiellaceae > PALSA-600. The sequence goes on from CAWDWI010000002.1 coordinate 414,284, forward strand.
AATGACGCGGCACGCGAACGAGATGTCGCCGCGCTGGCGGAAGGCATTGATGCGGAACCGCGGCAAGCCCGGAAGCTGGTACGCGGTGTCGAGCTCGCCGGTCTCGTGGAAGACGGCGATCCTCCGGGGCGACGTGGCGCCGACCTCGTTCAGGATCTCCTCGAGCTCCTCGCTCGTCAGCGGCTCGAATCCCTCGAGCTGCTCGAGCTGGCCGTCGACCCTGACGATCGGGGGCTGGCCGACCTTCAAATGCACGTCGCTCGCGTTGAGACCGACGGCAATTCTCATCACCTGGTTCAGGTTCACGTTCACCTCATCGGCAGAAAGGTCGAAATCGTTTAGGGGCAGTTGAGCCGGTGCTCCGTCCACGAGGCGGATACGGTGATCGAGGCCGATCTCCTCCCGCCGGGGAGCCACATGTCGTCCGGGCAGACCCCTTCAATGAGGTATTCACCGCCGGCCTCTGAGGACGATGCTAAAGACGCCGCTATGACTTTTGGCTGACGAAACCACCCAGACCACTGAAACAACCCTCGAGAGCGCGGCCGCAACGGTCGAAGCACTCGCGCGCGCGCTCGAGCTGCACGACTATCGTCGCGGTCGCTTCGGTGAGACGTCGAGCCATACGGCACGCGTGACGCAGCTCGCGCTACGGCTTGCCGAGGAGATCGCGCCGGAACTGGCGCTCGATGCACAGCTTGCCTACGGCTTTCGGCTGCACGACATCGGCATGATCGGTGTCTCGAACGCCACACTGCTGAAGACGGGCACCCTCACTCCGGCCGAGATCGACGAGATCCGCGAGCATCCGTGGCTCGGCGAGCGAATCGTCGCCCCGGTGCCGGCACTCGGCGGGCTCACGCGCCAGGTGATCGCCTGTCACCACGAGCGGTGGGACGGCTCCGGCTACCCGCGCGGTCTGCGCGGAATCGAGATCCCGCTCGCCGCCCGGATGTTCGCCGTCGTCGACGTGTTCGACGCGATGACGAACGACCAGCCGTATCGCGACGCGCTTTCGATCGAGGAGGCTCGGCACGAGATCTCCACGAAGGCGGGGCTCGAGTTCGATCCCGACGTGGTTGCGGCGTTCCTCTCGCTGGACCTCCAGTCCGGCACCGACTCCTAGAACGTCGCCTCCCTGCGAGGTACGCGACCGTCCGGGTGGTCGCGCCTTCGCGCCTAGAAGAGCTTGAAGGCCGACGCAGTGGTGAAGGTCGGGACTGCGGCATTGCCCGCGGCGTCCTTGAGGGTCGTCCCGGTCTGGTTGAAGACGAGCGCTCCGCTCGAGGTGGCGGCCGTTCCGGTGCCCCCGATCGCGCCGAGCGTGATCGTGACGGTGGTGTTCCCGGCGCTCAGGGCCGCCGCTCCCGTCGAGGTCAGGTTGTTGCTCTTCGAGCTCACGTAGCCATTCGAGCCCGTGTCGGCAGTCGTGGTGAAGCCAACGATGTTCAACGTCACGTTGCCGTTGTTGCTCGGCCGGTTCTCGGTGACGGCGGGGTTGAACGTCAGCCCCGTGACGGCTTCGCTGTAGGTGAGCACCAACTTGTCGCCCGCTTCCATCTTGCCGTTGCCCGCGGTTCCGCCGCTCTGGAGCGAGACGAGGCTCATGAGCACCGGTGCGGCGCCGTCGACGGGGATGGTCGAGGCGAACGAGGCATAGTGTCCGGCCGCATCTTTGATCCCTCCTGGCGCCGCGAGCGAGACGGTGAGCGTGCCGACCGAGGTGTCGGCGGCTCCAGCGCCCTCCGTGATCATCAGCTTCGCCGTGTTCGACGAGGTCGTCACCGACGACAGCGTTCCACCCGACGGGATGTTCGAAACGGTCCAGCCGTCGGTGCACGAAGCGGTGCAAGACACCGGCACCGAGAACAGAACGTCGATCTCGTCGACCTTTCCGTCATGGTCCGTGTCGAGCATCGTCACCGACGTGACCGAGCCCGAGAAGGCGGCAACCGTCGTCTTCGTCATCGCGGCGCTGCAGGCAGTGGTCTTCGCGTTGTTGGTGCTGTCGCCGGCGTAGGACGCATACCACCAGTACGTGCCGGTCGCGGGGCTCGCAATCCCTACGCTCGGGTTGTAGGTGCCGTCGCCGGAAGGCGTGAGCGTTCCGACGGTCGTCCAGCCGGCACCACCGGGGCACGACGCCGGGTTGGACGCACCGAGGTAGGCGTAGATCGTGATCGGGCCACTGGCGCCGAGGCTGCCGCTGATCGTCACGCTGATCGACGACGCCTGGATCGCGATGCCCGTGGTGCCCACCGCCGGGGCGGAGACCGACAGGGTCGGGCTCGCCTTGGAGGCCGCGACGATCGTCTCGACAGCCGATGGGCAAGGGGTATTCGCAGCCTTGTCGTTGGTGTCGGCCGCGAAGGAGGCATACCACCAGTAGTTGCCGACGGCGGTCGGGGTGAAGCCGCCGCCGCTCGGGGTGAAGTTGCCGTCCGCGGTCACGTTCGCGGTGCCGACGGTCGTCCAACTGCCGCCGCTGCAGGTCGACGGCGCGGAGGCCGAAGGCGCGGTCGTCCGGTAGATGGTGATCTGGGACGACGGATTGTTGCTGCCGCTGAGGGTCGCGACCATCGACGAGGGGGCCATCGTCGTGTTCACGATCATCGCAAGGGGCACCGACATGCTCAGCGCCGGCCGGGCCTGCGTGCCGCTCGTGCCGCCGCTCGTCGTGCCACACCGGGTGGAGTTGCGGAGGGCGATCGCGTCCTTCAATTCGTATGCACCGTTCGGCGTTCCCGTCTGGTCGGAGTTGACCGCCATGTCGATGGGCAACACCTTCAGGTAGTCGGTCGTACAGGTGCCCGCGTCAGGCCAGATGTTCCCGTTCCAGGACGTGGCCGAGCTCGCGAGCGAGTTGGTCGGCCAGCCGCCGGCGGGGGCGACGAGGTTCGTGGCGATGAGCTGGCTGGTCGAGTCGCACGTCGTGTTGCCGCGATACAGGTTGTAGACCGTGGTGCTCCCCGCTGTCGCCGGGACCGTGCACCACAGAAGCTGCACCTTGGAGCTGCTCGAGCCACTGCTGTCGACCGCCTTGCACGTGTTGAAGAACTCGGTCAGCGAAAGGGTGAAGCCCTGGTTCGTCGCGTTGTAGTCCACGGACTGGACGTCGTAGGCGCAGTGAACATCCTGACGCATCCTCGTGAGCGCCAGCCGGAGCCCTGACTGCGTGTTGAGCCGGTGCTCGACGTTCGTCTCCGCATGGGTCCCCGAGATCAGGGCATCCGTGACGGCGACGAGGATCGTCATGAGGATCGCCATCATCACGAGCAACTCGACGAGCGTCTGGCCGGATTCCGACCTTGTCCGCAGGCGAGAGCGATCGAGCAACGTGTGCACGGCAGGCTGATCGGCAGATGAGAGCCTCCGGCTTGAGGGTCGATGACCGGCCGATGAAAGAAGGCGTGCTCTTTTCAACAGGATCGCGGCAAAACCAGCCGAAAGGGTGATAGCCGAAAGGGTGATACGTGCCGAAAAGACGCGACATACCCTGCGTGTGACCCTTCCGCGGCGGCGCTCGCGGACCAGCCAGAGATCGGTGGAAAATGAGCGGTTTTCTCAACCTGCGGCGGCCAACTGACTTCACCGGCGTCCGCGATCAGAGCGGCCAGGCGTTGATCCTCGCGGTCATCATCATGGCGGTGCTCGTGGTCGGGGCGACGGCAGTCGCATCGCTGATGTCGTCGAACCAGACCACGTCCGGGCGCGAGCGCCAGGCCGTCCGCGCTCTCTCTTCGGGCGAGGCCGGCCTCGATCTCGCCGCCAACGCGGTCGTTGCCGCCGAAGCAGCCGGGACGCAGTCGGCCCTCAGCGGCCAGGCGAACACCACCACCGTCGACGGCAACACGGTCACGTGGACGGCCACGAAGGTCGGGCACGACCTGGACGCTCAACGCGACGGCCGTCTCCCCGAACGGGAAGGTCACGCGGGTGCTCCAGGACTCGGTCCAGCAGGCGAGCACTCCCGGACAACAGGCGACGCCGCCGATCTACGGCTACGGATTCGTGATGGGTGGCGCTCCGCATTCCGGCCCGCTCACCCCGGACCAGGTGTGCGCCAATCCCTCGGCCTCACTCCCGACGACGTCCGTTCGGCAGGATCGGGCGCGATCACCGTCCCCGTCTGGATCGAGGGCGACGTCTGCATCACCGGCGGCGCCAATCCCGCGATCGGCAACCCCGCCGGCTCGACGATTCCCGTGCACATCGGCGGCGCCGTGTACGTCAACGGCCCGAACTACGCGATCGGGACTCCCACGAGCCCCGTCGCGTCTGCCGCGATCATCAGCGGCTGCTGGGCCGAGTTCCACGGCTGGAAGAATCCTCGCGTGCGACTCGAACGCGCAGAGACGCGAACAACGGCGGCTCCGGCGTGTATGCGAGCGATTTCCATCCCCCGAACCCCTCGCCGCTTCCCTCCAAGCCGACCCTCACCGCGGCCCAGGACATCAGCTACTGGCAGACGGCATCGCCCGGCCCGCTCGACAACTGCACCGGCGCCGGCACGACCGGAACGCCGCCGGCCAATCTGTTCGACAACAACGCGGGCTCGACCTCGGGCCCTGACACGAGCCTCGGGCTGCAGAACCTGGTGACGCTCCTCGGCACGCACGCCTTCGACTGCTTCGGGGCGAGCGGCAACGAGCTGAAGTGGAGCCCGCCCGCAGCGCACGGTGGCATCGGCCAGCTCACCGTCAAGGGCATGATCTTCTTCGACGCGAACCTCACGATGGGCGGTGCCGACTACATCCAGTTGATGCCGAACAGCAACGGCACCATCTACATCGACGGCTACTTCCTGCTGACGAACGATGCGAGCCTCTGCGCCGACGGGACGACCTGCAACTACTCGCTCTGGACTCCGAACACGGACTCCACCGACCCGCTGGTCGAGTTCGCGGCGTACAACCGCTCGGGCGCCCAGTACGGCGTCGACATGGAAGGCAACTCGCGCTTCGAGGGAATCGCCTACTCGAACGGCGGTTTCTATCTCTCGAACAGCTCGACGATGGCCGGCTCGGTGTTCGCCGACTACGGCACCGTCGCGGGCGCCGGGGCGTTCAACATCACGAATACCCCGCCGACCGGCGCACCCGGCACGATCGGCACGACGACCGCTACGTGGGTCGTGGCGCCTCACTCCTGGCGCGAGTGCCCCGTCACCGGCTGCTCATGACGGATCGGTTCGCAAACGCTCGCGACACGTCTCGCGGACGAACGCGGGGTCGGGCTCGTCGAGCTCCTGATCGCGATGACGATCCTCGCCATCGGCATCGCCGCCGCGATGGCGGTGTTCGCGAGCTCCATCGTCAGCCTGCAGCGCTCCGGGCACGAGGGAACGGCGATCACGCTCGCCGACCGGCAACTCGAGACCTACCGCACGATGCCCTACTCCTGTTTTCCGTCGTCGCTGCCGGGCTCGGCCCCGAGCGGCTGCCAGACCTATACCGCCGGCACGTTTCCGAACCCCTACGACGCCACGCACACGACGTCCGGATCCGAGTCTCCCGATCACCAGACCTACACGGTCACGACGACGCTCGCCTCGCCCGGGAACTGCGGCTCGAGCAGCCTGAAACAGGTGACGGTCGCCGTGACGCTGCAGGGGAGCAGCACGGTGATCGGCCAGGAGTCGAGTTGCTTCTCGACCGCCGGCGAGTCCGGCGACGGCTGATGCGACGAGCACGAGATCTTGCACTCGGCGCCATCCACCCTGCCGCCTACGCTATGACCATCTCGGCCATTCGCGCCTCTGCGCAGCCCGCGCGCTCCGCAGTCCACGCTCGCGCCATCGCTCGCCCCGTCTGGGTCCTCGGGACGATGATCGTCGCATCGACGATCGTGCGCACCGCGATCGCCTTGCGGCACTCCACCTCGCGCTACTTCCCGGACGAATACATCTACACGGCCCTCAGCCGTTCGATTGCCCACGGCAGCCTGACGATTCACGGGCAGTCGGCGCACTTCCCGGCCCTGCTCGAGCCTCTGCTCGCCGCTCCGCTCTGGGGGCTCTTCTCGACCGAGACTGCGTATCGCCTGGTCCAGACCGAGAACGCACTGGCGGCATCCCTCGCAGCGATCCCGATCTACATGATCGCGCGTGACCTCAAGCTGAGTCGCGGCTACGCCTACCTCTGCTGTCTGTATGCGCTCGTGATCCCGATGCTCGTGATGATCCCGTTCACGATCTCCGATTTCGTCGCGTACCCCTTGGCCCTCGCGGCGATCGCGGCGTCCGTCAAGGCGATCGACCGGCCGTCGCCGAAGAGACAACTCGTGTTTCTCGCCTTCGCGAGCCTGGCGACGCTCGCTCGGGTCGAGTACTTCGTGCTGGTGCCGGCGTATCTCATCGCCGCCTTCGCGATCGAGCGTCGCACCTTCTTCCGGATCCAGCGCACGGCGATCATCGCCCTGCTTCCGGTGGCTGCCGGCGTGGTGGTAGCGGCCACCGGGTTCTACTCGAATGCCCCGTCGGCCGCGTTTCACCCGGCGGTCTTGACCTGGATTCCCCTCCAGGCGTTCCTGTTGTCGCTCGTGGCGGGCGTGTTCATGGTCCCGGGCGCGGTTGCGGGACTGATCCGCCCAGGAGCCGGCCCTCGCTTGGCGTTCGCCCTCATGACGAGCCTCACGGCGATCCTGCTGCTCGCCCAGGCAAGCGTGTTCGCTGCGAGCGTGGGCTATTTCAAGGAGCGCTACCTCTTCGTGCTCCTGCCCCTGATACCGCTCGCGTTCGGGATCTATCTGGAACGCGGGAAGCCGCACCGTCGCGTGGTGTTCGGCCTGGCAGCGGCGATCGCCGTCGCGGCGGCCCGACTTCCGATCTCGAGCTACACCGCGGGGATCGGGCACTTCGATCCGCAGTCGCTGATCGCAGCAGCATGGCTCCAGGGACGAACGACTCCGGGCACCGGGTCACTGCTGATCGCGATTGGAGCGACGCTGGCGGCGATCGGGGCCGTCGCACTGGTGTTCCGCGGGCCTGGCTGGATCGCCGTGTCCTTCGCGATCGTGGTCGCGCTCGGGATAACGGCCGCAGCGATTCAGGTCGATCACCAGACGACCGCGGGCACCCGGCCGCGGCTTCCGCACGACAAGAGCTGGATCGACGACCGCGCACGGGGGAATGTCACCGCAATCGCCACCCCGATCTCGAGCCCGATCGCAGCTCGAGCTCCAGCTCTACTGGAACCCGTCGGTCAACCGTGAGTTGCTGCTCCCGGATGCGATCGGGAGCGATGCAGTATGCCACCGACCCGCTTCGGATCGGCGCCGACGGATCACTGCTCGGTGTCCCCGGCGACTTCCTGTTCGACTTCGGCGGATCGACCGCATCATTTTCGAATGCCGCCAAGGTCGCCCGCTTCTCCTCGTACCGGCTGTACAGACCGCGAGGCGGGGTTCCGCGCTTCCGCCTGCTGATCGAGGGGTACCTTCCCGATCACTGGCTCGTTCCCAAGGGCCGCATCAGGGCCTGGAAGCGACCGGGCGCTCCGGCCGCGGACGGAGTTCGCGTGTCGTTCACGCTCTCCCTGCCCAAGACGCGGCCGCAAAGCGGCGCACGTGGTGCTGCGTAATCGCACCTTCACGGTGAGGCCGGGCAGCAGCATTCGCGTCGTGTGCCGGAGTCGTGCCAACCCACTTCGCTTCTCGTATGTCTCTCCGGATATGTTCTTCGACCGAAACCAAAGACCACTTACGGTCAAGCTTTCGCACATTCGCGTCGAAGACAAGCGTCCAACGGCTTCGTGGCCGCGTGGCGCGACCGCCTGCGTGCCGACCGGCTCAGCGACCTAGAGCCGGCCGAGCAGCTCGAGCCCGCGCAGGGGCACGCGGGCAATGCCGCGCTGTTCGCGCGGCGCTGCGAGCTCCGCGAGCAGAAGCTTTTCGACGGACGTCCAGACGAGTTGCGTGCGCGCGAGCGCCCAACTCGAGCGTGGCCAGCGATCGAGTGCGCGCTTGAGGATCCACGAGGCGCGGTGCAACGGCGTCAGTGCGGCGTCGAGCGCGGTTGGATAGGTCCCGAGGTCCGCGGCTCGCCCGCTCAAGAGCTCGACGATCGCACTGCTCGCAAGCCGCGCGGAAACGAAGCACTCGTACATTCCGTCGCCCGAGACCGGGTCGATCAGGCCGGCTGCGTCACCGACGAGGAGCCCGCGTTCGGACACGATCCGCGTGGAGGCACGCCGCAGCGGCAGCCGATGCCCGCGGACGTCTGTGAGCTCATCAGGAGTCAGCCCGTGCGCCTCACACACGCGCCGGAGGTGATCGCGAAGCCTCGGCCCCTCCTGCTCCCACGCACCGACGCCCACGTTGACGTGGTCCCCTTTCGGGAACACCCATCCGTAGCCGCCGGGAATGTCGGCAAGCTCGATCACCGCCCGCCGCGTATATCGCTCGCGTCCGACACGGCTGTACGCGACGTTCCCCTCGAGGGCGACGCCGCGCACGATGTCGTTTCCGAGCCCGAGGGCCTTCGCGCTGATCCCGTTGGAGCCGTCCGCACCCACGACCACATCGGCCTCGACGCGTTCTCCGCCGACTCGGGCCTCGTCACCCAACTCGACCCGGACAGCCTCCTGGACGGTGACGCCCGCCTGACGGGCAGCGTCGAGCAGGAACGCGTCCAGCCGTCGACGCTGGGTCATCCGGATCACCGGTGCATGCGCCCGGCGCTCGACGGAATCGGCGTAGCGGAACCGCAGCTCGACGATGTCGACCTCCTCTTCCACCACGGGTGACGGGTCGACGGGGCACTGCAGGAATGCACGGGTGGTCAGCCCGCCGCCGCACGGCTTGTCCCGCGGGAAGGTCGCGCGGTCGGCGAGCAGCACCGAGACGCCCGCCGAGGCGAGGTGGTACGCGGTGGCGGATCCTGCAGGGCCACCCCCGACCACCAGGACCTCGAAGCGCTTCATGGCCTTGAGGCTACAATGCGCCGCGCTCAAGGGGGTGTGCCCGAGCGGCCAAAGGGAACGGGCTGTAAACCCGTCGGCTCAGCCTACGGAGGTTCGAATCCTCCCGCCCCCATCATCAGGACAGTTCCAAACACGGTTCCAATAAGTTGATTGTCGGTCGCGGCAAGCCGGGCGTAAGGACGGTGGCCCAACACGAGGAGCCGCTCGCCACTACGAGTGTCTGCAGGATCGATGGCCCGAGTGATTCGTCCTCGTCGAGCCCGACCCAGATGCAGTCACCTGCGGCGAGCCGTCGGTATTGAGGGTGAGGCGCTACTTGGTCGGGCGGAGGCTCACCGTCAGTGGGGAGTTCGTTCAGTGGGCGGCCAGGGCGAAGACGACGGCCTCAGCCGGTTCGAGATGACGGCCGTCTTCGAATGCCTGCCCAAAAGTCTGTTCGTCCAAGGCGCCACGCAGAGATCTGGAGAGGTTTTCCTCGGCTTGACGCTCGCTCGGCATGGCGGCGGCTCCCGTCTGCTCGCGAAGTGTTTGCGTGGCGGCAAGCAATGTGCTTGCCCGGCGTGGGTCACCGTCCCGTTGGGCGAGACGCGCGAACACCGATAGGCAGGCCGCGATCCGCGCCGAACGGTCGAGCGTGCGATAGATGCGGAGAGCGGACGCGACTGCCTCGTGAGCGTCCTCGAGTCGCCCCTGACCGAGCGCCGCTTCACCGAGTAGGAGCAGCGAGGCAGCGGCACCCGACCGGTTACCGAGGCTCTCGAACAATCCGCCTGCCTCTCTGCATGCCGCTTCCGCAGCTCCGAGGTGCCCGAGCCCGAGCTCGATCGTCCCAAGGTTGACCAGCGAGACGGCGCACCCGCGTCGGTCGTCCGCTTGTCGAGAGACGACCAGCGCCTCGGCATACAGCAGCCGTGCCGCCTCGATCTCACCCTGAGCCTTCGTTGCATTGCCGAGTCGGTTGAGGGCGTGCGAAAGCCGCTTGCCGTCGTCCAGTGAACGTTCGAGCACGACGGCAGTCTCGGCATGACTGCGAGCGCGTGCATAGTCGGCCTGAGCGTGCTCGAGCGTCGAGAGCGACGCGAACGCCCTTGCCCTGAGGTCAGCCGGGAGCGCCGTGTCTGTCTCGAATCCGGCCTCGAGCCAACGTCGCGCCTCGCCGAAGGCGCCGCGGATGATCCAGAACTCGGCCGCCGAGGCCGCCAGATGCGCGAGCAGCTCTCGCTCGCCTGTGTCCAAGCTCCAGGCGAGCGCAGCGCGAACGTTGTCCTGCTCGTCCGCAAACCATTTCGCCGCGGCATCGTGCGAGGCATCCCACAGGGAGCTTTGCAATCCGGTCAAGCGCTGGGCGTAGTGCTGGGCGTGCCGCAGGGGTGTCGTGTCGGCGTCGCCTCCCGACTCGAGCTGTTCGGTCGCGAACTCGCGGATCGTTTCGAACATTCCGAGCCGGTCGCCCCAGCGTCGAACGAGGCTCTGCTCCATCAGCGACTCGACGTCGTCGAGTGACGCCGCACACACGGCCTCGGCAGCCTCGAGCTCGAAGCCCCCTACGAAGACGGACAGTCGCGCAAACAGCTCCTGCTCGACCGGCGAGAGCAGCTGGAAGCTCCACTCGATCGCTGCACGCAGCGTCCGCTGCCGGTCCGGGATTGCGCGGAGGCGACTCGTCAGGATCGGCAGCGCCTTGTCCAAGCGCTCCAGGAGCTGCTCAGGCGGAAGCACATGCGTGCGCGCGGCGGCCAGTTCGATCGCCAGCGGGAGACAGTCCAGGCGCCGGCAGATCGCCTCCACAGCCGTGTGGGGCTCTGCGAGCGCAGCTCGCTGGCAGAAGAGCTCGACGGCTTCACCTTCACTCAGCGGGTCGACCGAGTACTCGCTCTCTCCTGGAACGCGCAGAGGTGCACGAGACGTGACGAGCACGAACAGCTTTGGACAGTGCTCGACCAGGTCGACCAGCGCCCCCGCCGCCTCGACGACTTGCTCGAAGTTGTCGAGTAGGAGGAGCATCGAGCTGCCGCCGATGTGAACGTGCAGCTCTGTGTTGGCGCCGATCGTCTCGCCGATCGTCGGCAGAACCAGGTTGGGGTCGGTGAGCGGGGCAAGCGGCACCCAGAAGACTCCGTCCTGAAAGCGGCCTACGAGCTCCGTCGCTACTTGCAGCGCAAGCCGAGTCTTGCCGCAACCACCGGCTCCTGTGAGCGTCACAAGTCTCGATGTTGATGTGAGTCCCGCGATATCGCCGACCTCCTGCTCGCGCCCGATCAGGGGCGACGCGGGCGAGGGAAGGTTCGTGACGTTGAGCGAGCGAACCGGCGGGAACTCGCCGTCGTTCACCTGGTACAGGCGAACCGGCTCGTCGAAGTCCTTGAGACGATGCATGCCGAGATCGCGGAACTCGGCACCGGCGGCCGCTCGGGCCTTCGCCGACGCGATGATTTGCGCTCCGTGCGCCGCCGCGGCGATTCGCGCTCCCTGGTGGACGTCCATGCCGACATAGCCCCCCTCGGCAAGAAGCGGCTCACCCGTATGCAGACCCATCCTCACGCGCACCGGCCCGTCGCTCAGACCTTCCTGCGCCTCGAGGGCGGCAGCGACCGCGTCTTCGGCGCCGGCGAACGCGAAGAAGAAGGCGTCGCCCTGGGTATCCACCTCGATGCCGCCGCGTCGTCCGAAAGCCTCTCGCACAACCCGGCGGTGCTGACCCAGCGCGTCCGCGTAGTCGGCGCCCAGTTCACGCAACAGCCGGGTCGACCCCTCGATGTCCGTGAACACGAAGGTGACCGTCCCGACCGGAAGCTCCCGCATCAATGGATCATGCGCCAGCCTCGCGCAGAGTTCCAGCGCCGACGCCAGAGGATCACCTGAACCGCTCGCTAACGGACCTCGCCGCAAGTGTGTTCGGGAATGACCCCTGAGGTCAGCCGTCAGAAGGAGTCGTCGGTCGACGTCGGTCTTGTTGGTTGACGGCTTGCCAGGCGTGGCTGATCGCGGTGACGTGACTGATGTTCGTGCCGCAGCAGCCGCCGAGCACATGAAGCTCGGGTAGTTCGCGACGGAGCGCGACGTAACGGTGCGCCAGATCAACCGGGTCGCCCGCGTCGAGATCGTCGGCCGCGTCCAGTTCCGCATGACTTTTCATTGAGGCGTTGGCGCGCAAGGCGTGGATCCGGCTGCGCGCGTCACCCTCCGGCAAGGCCGCTTCGAAGTGGCTGGGGTGGGCGCAGTTGATCATGAAGGAGCGGGTGGTACCGTCGGTTGCCTCGTCCACGGCGTGGATCGCTTGCTCGATCGAATCGCCGCTCGGCAACCGTCCGTCGGTCTCGACGGTGAAGCCGATCACGATCGGAAGGCCGGCCGTTTCTGCTGCGCGAACGATTCCGATCGCTTCCTCCGGGTAGCCGAGCGTCAGTGCCGCCGCCTGCGCGCAACCGGCAGCGGCAAAGGCTCGCAGCTGGAAACCGTGGTACTCCGCCGCGGATGCGGCGTCCATGCGCAGGGTTGGGCGGTAGGCGTCGCTCCGCGGGCCGATGCAGCCCTCGATCACGACAGCGTCCCGCTCCTCCGCCGGCATGACCTCGTCCCGCAACTGTTCGAGAAAGGCGACGGCGCGACCATTGAGCTCCGCCAACGCCTTGTCGTCGTACCCGAGCAACTCGCCCCAGTCCGGATTCGCGCGCCAGGTCGGTGACGACAGAACGAACGCGCTGCCACGATCACGCGCCAGCCGCAGAAACGGCTCGTAGTACCGGCGTAGGACGACTCGACCCTCGTCGCTGTCGAGCAGCGGAAACGCTGCGAAATGCGGGAGATCGAGACCTTCCTCGAACACCAGCACGGTTTCCAGTCCAGCGTCGGTCAAGACCATCGGTCTCGCTGCGGCAGCCATGGGCCGAGCGTCTCTAGACTCCCGCGCCGTGTCAAGGCGAAGCGAAGGAGGATGTGCGGTCGCCTGGACCGGCGTCCATACGCACGACGGGCGGCGTCAGCCCAGGATCGCGATCACGCAAGCGCGTGACTGACCTACGAGGCCGGCTGGTTGAGGTCGAGATGTGACGGTCACCTACGCGCGCTACGCAGCCGGCGAACAGGTCGCCGGCCCGCACGTTCACCACGAACACACCGATGCCTTCTACGTCCTCGAGGGAGAACTGGCCTTCGAGCTCGGGCACGACGCGGAAACGATCATTGTCTCTGCCGGCGGGTTCGTCGCTGTTCCACCAGGGGTGCCGCACGCGTTCCGCAACGCGAGCGCTCGTGCCGCGAGCTGGCTGACCATCCACGCACCCGACGGCGGCTTCGCACCGTTCATGCGCGGCGTCCGCGACGGCTTCGAGGTCGAATGGGACATCTCGGCGGTCCCCTCCGTCGCTGACTCGCGTGGTTCGATCGCCACTGCACCGACGAAGCGAAGCGTCGTCACCTTTGCCAGACTTCGGGCGATGGATTCCCGCGCTTTGGAAGAGCTCCAGGCACTCGCGCACCGCGACGTCGAGTTGAGCGGCGCGATTCGCGAACTCGAACTGGTCCAGCATGCGGTCGCCCACATCCGTGCCCGCTTCATGGCGATCGACGCGTTCCTCGCCACCTACTCGACTGAAGAGCAGCGGTTGCGAGACACCCTGCATGAAGCGGAGGGAGGCCTCGTGACGCGGCGCGAAGACCTGGAGGACGCGGAGCGAACATTGGCCGCCGCGACAGACGAAGGGCGGGAACAAGCCCGGATGGCAGTTGGTCGAGCCCAGGATCGCGTCGCGGCCGCCGACGCGCGAGTTTTGCGGGGTCATCAGGCGTTGGAGGATCTCCAACGAAACAAGACGGACTTCTCTGCCGAATTGCAGCGGCTCGAGTCCGAAGCACGCGAACTGAGTGCACCACCCTCGACCCTCGCCTCTCCAGAAACCGGACCCGGTGCTCTCCTCGTCTGGGCTACTCGCGCGAACGCGACGCTCCTCGTCGCGCACAGCCAACTCGCCGCCGACCGCGACTGGATCATCCGGGAAGCAAGCGAGATCGCGACGATGTTGACAGGGGTCCCCACCTACGGTTTGACCGCGGCGCAGGCACTGGAGCAGGTCGAGATCCAAGCATGACCGTCCGGCCGAGCAGCAACCTACGATGACCTCGATGCAACGCTCTGCCCTGAGGCCCGAGAACACACTAAGCGTCGGGCTGCTGCGCCGCGAGGCGTTGCAACTCGCGGTCGTCGCGGTGGCAACGACGGCGGCGCTCTTGTTCCAATCCCGTGTCGTGAGCTTGATCGCGGCGGTGGCGGACGTGGTTGCTGCGCTGCTCGCCGCCGTCGCCGGCATCGTCGCATGGCGAGTGGCAGGACGTACTGGTGCGGTTCTCTTCTACCTGGCAGCGGTCGTCGTGTTCGCCATCCTTGCTCTGTTGAACCTGCAGCACTAGGCCTGCCCCGGCCTCGGGTTGGCCCCGGAATCGAGGCGCTAAGCTTCAGCCCTTGCCCTCTTAGCTCAGTTGGTAGAGCACCTCCATGGTAAGGAGGGGGTCGACGGTTCGAGTCCGTCAGAGGGCTTCACCGGAGGGACCGGCAAAGACGGGTCGATCAGGTGGGCGGGATCTCGCGGAAGAAGACCGTGGTGTAGGCCTGCAATTGCGGGAACCACGGTGGGGGCAGCTTCAGGAGATTCGGGTCGTAGTTGTAGTTGCGGGTTGCGAACATCGTCATGTCGCCGCCGTTCGCAGTCGTCGATGAACCGGAGAAGTTCATCGTGCTGTGACTTCCGTCCGACACGTCGGTCTGCCATGTGCCGTTGATGACGCAGATTGCCGCGGACCACGTGAGGGTCGACGGAACGTACTGGGCGATGTAGACGTCATTCGTCGCCACGAGCCCGAGCACGTCGGTCCCTGACGTCTGCGGCGTCAGGGACCCGCCGATGTCGATGTCGTTCGCGGAACCGACCGTGACTCGACCAACCTCTGTCCCCTGGACGACGATCGTCTGCGGGGAGTAGATCGCACCGTTCGTCGGGACATTGAAGGTGGCAGCGCTCCCGCAGATCGACATGGGAGAGGCCCCTGCTGCCGGATCGGAACCACTGCTCGGCTTGCAGGCCTTGATGCTGAACGTCGCGTTCGAGTTGAAGGTCAACACCCACGCGGGATAGTTCTTCTGAGTGGCGGTGACGACGCCGGCGACCGTCGCAGTGTCGAAGTACTGGCCGTTGAGATTCGTCAGGCCGGTGCCCGCCTTCTTCGCGACTGCCGAGATGGTCGAGACCGACGCAAGGAAGGAGCTGAAGTTGAGCGGTGGAACGACCTGGCTGACGGGCGGCGTCGTCGTGGAGTCGTAGTGAGTCGCGGTCGGAGTGCCTGCGTACGTGGTCGACCCGGTGACCTGGCCTCCGGCGTAGAGATTCGCGGTAGCGGTTCCGTCGTGCGTGATGTTGCCCGCCGCATAAACCTTGCCGTTGGTGGTGGTCGTGCTCCCGAAGGAGACATCTCCGTCGACGATCCGGTAGTAGTCGGAAATCGAGCTCGGCCTGATGGTCGCCTGGACCTCGCGCCAGTCGGCCGTGTTCGTATCGGCGTGCGGCCGGCCGGTCGAGGTGATGGTGATCGCGCCGCAGAGCGGGTTCGTGGGCGTGGCGCAGGCACCGGCGGTCGGCGGCGTGATCTGCACGTTGTACTCGTAGTTGTTCGGGAGCTGCGCCGTCGAGACCCAGTCGTGGCCGTTCGGGTAGGTCCACGAGAGGCCGTAGGTCCAAGGGTTACCGGCGCTGACGAGTGTCCCGCTCACAGGATCCTGCCGCGTCGATTCGCCCGGTGCAACGTAGTGTGCGTAGAAGAGCCCGTCCTCGATCAGCTTGGACGCGTATGAGTCCAGCCCGGCCTCCGCCGCCTGGAACGACTGCTGCCGGACAACCGCGTGGCTCGAGCTGGTGGTGCTGCTGACGAGCGCCGTCATCAGCACCGCCGACACCGTCGTGAGGACGAGCCCGATGATGATCACGAGCACGAGCGCGATCCCCTGCTCGTCGGCGACATTGGGTCTTGGTGTGGTCATGACTGGACGAAAGCCCTGATGTCGGCGCTGGACTGGTAGGTCGAAGCCTGGTTGCGCGAGCCAGGTTGTTTCACGGTGACGGTCACGATCACGCGGTCGATGTCCTTGGCTGCAGTCGCGGTCGTGACGCCGTCGCTCTTCACATAGCTGAAGAGGGGCGTCCCGCCGGGGTTGGCGACGATGGACGATGCGACGTTCGTGTAGCCGCCGAGCGTGGTGAGGCCGAGCCACGGTGCTCCGTCCGTGTCGGTGCTGGTCACCGACGCCCGCTGCAGCGTGCTGCCGGACATCTGGTAGGCGATCTTCCGCAGGTGGAAGGGCTGCTGCCGATCGGGTGAGTAGAAGGTGATCGATGTGCCCGAGAAGCTCGCGATCACAGGCACGCTCGGATCACCGGTGTAGCCCTGGCGCAGATCGGTGACGAGGGTGTCGACGGCCGCCCGGGCTTCGTCCTGGAGCGTTCCTGCCTCAACGGTCTGTGTGCCGGTGTTGTAGATCGCAGACAGGAGCGCGGCCATCGACGCGAGCACGATGCCGAGGATCGCCATACCCACGAGCATCTCGACCAGGGTGAAGCCACGCCGGTCGTTGGCGATTCTCTCGAGTGTGCGCTTCACGGGCAGGTCCCGGTGGCGCCGACCCCGAGCACCGTGACGGTGATGGCGGTGACGGTCGGCGACGGCAAGACGGTCACGGTCGGGGTCGCCGTTGTGCCGACGGGAGCGGTGGTGCTTGTCACCGTGTAGCTCGGGCCCGGCGTCAGGTCGAACGGGGCTGCGCCGGACGCGTTCGTGGTGCCCGTCAGGCCGACGATGCCGTCGGGGCCACCGGAGATGGAGACGATGACACCGGCCATCGTCGTGCAGGCACCCGCCGAGTTCTTCTTCTTCACGGTGATCGTCGTGTCGGGGAACGCGATCGCGACCGTGGCGCTCGACGTCGTGGGATAACTCGCCGGGTCCGGAATCGGGACGGTCTGCGACGGTGCGACGAGCGCGCCGGACGATGCGCTGACGGTCCAGGCGGAACTCGGCGCGAGCGTCGCGGCCGTGGTCAGGGTTCCCGTCGTCGGGACCGTGTACGGACCGGCAGTGACCGCCGAGCCGCCGATCGAGGCGGCCAGGTTGACGGTGGTCGTCGCAGCGGTGTACGGCTGCTTCCACCGCGTGACGTTGAAGGTCACGAACGCCGGTTTGTAGATGCGGATCGTGGTCGATGTCGTCTGCGCCGCGGTGATCACCGCGTCCGCAGGTGAGCTCCCGCACGAGCTTGGCGCGTCTTTCGAGTAGACCGTGTAGCCGGGCGGGGGCGTGACGGTGACCTCGTAGCACTTGGTCGATCCGCTGGACGGATTGGGCTGCAGCGCGGGGAACGAGGCAACGCCGGTGGCGTCGGTCGTGTCACTCGCCGTCCCACTCGGGCCGCCCGCGATCGTGACGGTCACCCCAGGGACGACGGCGGTCGACGCCATGTCCTGAACGGTGATCTGGAGGGAACCGACGTTCGGACCGCCATAGTCGCTCGCGTCGAAGGGCGAGAAGTAGCTGGTCTGCGTGGTCAGCACCTTGCCGTCGCTGCGCGTGATCGTGATCGTGACCCGCTTGTAGTCGGCATGGGTGACATAGGGCGTGCCAGGCGCAGGATCGTCGACCCAGGTGATCTGCCGTTTCAAGGTGCCGTTGAGGCCGACGGTCGACGAGATCGCTTGACTCGCGGCGAGGGTGCCGTGCGGGTTGCCGGTCAGCGTGCCGACGTTCGTGTACCCCAGCTGCCGGATCGCCTCCATGTCCTGCAGCGCGAGCTGCTCCGCGATCGTGCGCTGCCGAGAAAGGCTCTGCGACAGGACCCCGCTCGCGAGCACGGCGATGCCGGCCGTCGAGAGGATCACCAGGATCGTGATCGCGATCAGCGTCTCGACGAGCAACTGCCCCGACTCGGAGCAACCGCGCCTCGACGCGGGCGTGCGGCAACAGGGCCACTCGGGACCACGGCGGACCCAGCGGCAACACCTCTCTCCGCCCAGCACGATCAGCTCGATTTCTCGATGTGGCCGCCCACGTCACTCTCGTCATGTGGTCCGGCTCGGCGACTGTCAACCCCAGTTCCGGTGATTCACGCGAATCCGGCCCGAGTTTCACCCTTGAAACGCATACCCACAGGCGGCGCACTCGCGCGCAGGGTCGGCCGACCTTGGAGGCCCGTCATCTAGCCGGCCCAACAGCAGGATCATCGTGGCAGCCGAACCCGCGCCGGCAGGCTCGCGAGCGAGCTGGGTGGTTCGGTCTGGTAGGGCTCGAATCGCTTGGCCTGGCGTTGCCGGGGTTGGCAAGGGCTGGGAACGGATGTACGCTCCGACTCTGCGGCACGCCCCTGGGCGGGTGTTCGCCGTGCTCGATTTCGATGCCACTGCGAACTGAAAGAGGGGAACCCGGGGATGAAGCGCACGAGAATTGTCCAAGGTCTTGTGCTCGTAGGAGCGCTCGTGGCCGTCCTGTGGCTCGTCGTCGTGCCTGCGTTCGGATCGAGTGCGGGCAGCAAGGTTCCTCCGCCGTCGGTGAGCGGGGTTCCTGCGACGGACTACTTCGCGAACGACACGCCGAACGACTGCGGCAAGCTCTTCTATCCCTCGGGCGGTGCGCCGAGCTACGCGTTCCGGATCAAGGACGGGACGAGCAAGAAGTACACCGATCCCGCGACCGGGGCGACCTTCACGCTGAGCGTGAACCCGTCGAACTCCGGCTATCCCTCCGGCAGCGGGACCGCCAAGTGGCCTGCGTACGCGAACGGCACCTATTTCAGCTTCACGTCGACCGGTGCGTCAGTCGTCGATGTCGGCGTCGACGGTGACAACGAGAGAGACACGACCCGTTACAACTATGCGGGCGCGGCCGGTGGATCGGTCAGCGGCGACGGTTACCTCCACGCGAGCGCCCTCAAGACGAACTCGGACGGCAGCCCGAAGACGCTCGACGGTCTCGACGACATGAGCTTCTGTTACAACACCTTCGCCCCGATCTCCGGGACGGCGTTCATCGACGCAAACGGGAGCGGCACCAATGACGACGCCGTCGACCCCTCCGCGGGCGGTGTGACGGTGACGCTGTTCAACGGCTCCGGTACGTCGCTCGGGACGACGACAACCGCCTCCGACGGCACTTACACGTTCCCGAAGGAGCCCGTCGGGGCCGCCTACAAGGTGTGCATCGCCGCCCCAACAGCGGACGCCAACGGCTACCTCCAGACGGTTCCGGCCTCGGGTCCTGCCTGCGCCGCGCCGGCGTCGCTCGGCTACACGATCGCAAAGCTCGCCGTGAGCGGCCAAAGCAAGCAGGACTTCGGGTTCGAGCCGCTCGGGTCGGTTGCGGGCACGGTCTACAACGACGTGAACCAGAACCAGGCAAACGACGACAACTCGTTGCTCTCGGGCTGGACGATCACGCTGTACGGCGGATCGAAGCCGGTCTCGATGCTGTCCACGGCCGACGGCTCGTACAAGTTCACCCTGCCGTTCTCCACCTCCACGAACTACACGCTGTGCGAGACACCGACCGCGCCCCCTCAGGGGCACACCTGGGCTCAGGACGTGCCCCTGCCCTCGACCAACACCATCTGCGGCCCGAACCAGAACGGGAACGGAGCTTCGGGAGCACCGAACGAGCTGCTGAAAGGCCTGCAGTTCACACCGCAGACAATCAGCGACACGATCACCGGCAAAGACTTCGGCAACGTCGCCGCGGTCACCTGCAACCCTGACGGATCCGTCCCGACCCCGAACCCCGGAACCTACAACGTCAACCTGCCGCCCTCGACCTGCACCACCAGCGGCACGAAGGCGAACACCGGGTTCGTCGTCGACTCGGGCACCCAGAACGGCGCCCCGTTCGTCAGCGTCTGGACCGGCGACTCCCAGGGCGCAAAAGTGGCCCTGCTCGAGCACATCAACTTCCCCAACGCCCTGAACCCGGACGGGACGCTCCAGTACACCCACCTCGTCTACACCGACGCGTTCCCCTTCACGGGCGCCCTGGTCACGATGCCGTCCTGCAAGGTCGACCCACGGGACAGCACCGATCACACCCAGCTGTCGACGAGTCCTACCGACTACTCGAACTCGAACAACTCAGGCCTCATCCTTCCGACAGGGGCGACGTCCTGCGTGATCGACCTCACACCCTCCGGAACCGTCGGCTCACCCGGAACGCTCGTCGCGGACGTCTACTCCGACGTCGACGGGCTCCGGCAGCCCGGCTAACCCGTCAAGCGAGCTCGGGGAGTTGCGCGAGGCCATCGGCCTTGCGCAACTCCCCCTTGTCACGGTGGCTTTCGAACCTGCGCGTCGTGTGAGGTCCTCGAACCGGTCGGCCGACGCAGTCCACTCAGGAACACCAAGGGGAGCACCTGTTCGGCACTCCCCCCGTGTCTGTGGCCACTACCCCGCCAGCAAACAGCAGCGAGGGAGTAGGGCGAGCAACAAATTAGCGCCGGGGCCGGAAACCGTCAACAGGCTAGACGAGCGACGGTCTGAGATAAGAGTCTTCCCCTGGCCTCACGCCGCAGCCCTTTCGAGATCGCCAGATTTGTCGGTGACCTGTCAGTGGATCGCAGCGTCCAGTTCCGGGACGACTGTCGGCCGATCGCCGTCGGGAGAGCTCAGCGCCGGCTTGTTCGCCGCGGCGCGGCCGCCCAACGCAGCCACAGCGAGCGCCGCGATCACGAGCAGCGCGAGCGTCGTTGGCAGCCCGAACCGATCGGCGAGAAGACCGATGAGCGGCGGACCAACGATGAACCCCGTGTAGCCGATCGTGAAGGTGGCGGCCAGTGATGGACCGGGCGGATCGAGCCGGCCCGCCGCACTGAAGAGCAGCGGCACGGCGTTCGCGATGCCGAGACCGCAGACGGCGAAGCCGATCACGGCGGGCACCGTCTCCCCGATCAGCAGCACGCCCCCGAGCGCGACCGCCACCAGCGCCATGCCGCCGCGCATCAGCGTCGCGGCGCCGAGCCGCTCATTCAGCAGATCGCCGCCGAGGCGCGCGACGGCCATCCCGAGTGAGAAGCCGGTGAATGCCGTCGCTGCCGCCGCGGCGCTCGCGCCGGCGTTGTGACGGAGGTAGATCCCGCTCCAGTCGCCGATCGCTCCCTCCGTCATCATCGCCAGGAAGCACAGTCCGCCGATCAGGAGAACGGCGCGCGACGGCCGTGCGAACCCGCTCCGCGCCTCGGAATGGGTCGACACGGTCCCGAGCCGCTTGGTGATGAACAGGGCGGTCACCCAGAGCGCAATCCCGACGAGCAGGCTCTCCAGCCGTGGGTCGACTCCCGCTGCGGCGGCGATCGCGACCAGGCCCGCCGAGAGGAACCCGCCCACGCTCCAGCCACCGTGCAGCGAGGACATGATCGGCCTGCCCAGCTCGCGTTCGACGGCGACGCCGTGCGCGTTCATCGCGACGTCCATCGCCCCGCCACTCGCCCCGAAGACGAACAGGATTGCGGCGAGCGCGATCGGGCTCGTCGCCAGCAGCGGCAGAGGCAACATCAAGCAGAAGATCAGCGTGGCGGCGCGAGTCACCAAGGCGCTCGAGCGGCCCTGGAGGATCTGGCCGGTCAGCGGCATCGAGACGAGCGCGCCCAACGCCATGCAGAGCAGGCACAACCCGAGCGTCGCCTTCGAGATCCCGAGGTGGTCCTGGAGCCACGGGATGTGTGCGACCCAGGTTCCCATCATCGCACCGTTGATCGCGAAGACCGTGAACGTAGCCAGGCGCGGTGTCATACGGCCACGACGTCGATGCCGGCGCTCGTATAGGGGCGTGTCAGCTCACCGCTACCGTCGGTGACCAGGTGGTCGATGTCCGCGAGTTGCGCGACCACCCATGGGCTCGCGTTGCGGAGCTTGTCGGCAGTCGCAAGCGCGATCACCTCACCGGCGGAGGCCACCATGGCGCGCTTCACATATGCCTCTTCGTCGTCTGGCGTGGTGACGCCGACGTCGGGATGCAGCGAACAGATGCCGAGCACGCAGATGTCCGCCCGCACCGTGTGGAACGCCTCAACCGCGGCCGCCCCGACCGCGACCTGCTCGTCCTTCAGCAGCCGGCCGCCGACGAGCATGACCTGGGCCTTCGGGTGACTCGCCAGCGCCGAAGCAACCGGCGGCGCGTTGGTGACGACGGTGCCGTCGTAGAGCAAGGGAAGACGACGGGCGAGCTCCAAGGTCGTCGTGCCGCCGTCGAGGACGATCACCCGCGCGCCAACGAGCAACGGCAGCGCCGCCTCGGCGAGCGCAGCCTTCTCCTCGTGTGACACCTCGAGGCGCTGCGTGAACGAACCGGTCGCCGGCGCGGAGGCCAGGGCGCCACCGTGAACTCGATGCAGCAGGCCTTGCTCCGCGAGATCCCGCAGGTCGCGGCGGACGGTGTCCTCCGACACGCCGAGGTTGGCCACCAGCTCCGAAGCGACGACCCTGCCGTCACGCTCGACCCGCGCGAGGATCGCCTGTCGACGTTCAGCCGTCAGCACACTGCGGGTTATAGCACGAACATGCGTGTTTCTGCGGGTTAATCGAGACCTTCACCCGGAGGCAACCCTCACGCTGATTTTTCGGCAGTCCGGCGTTCCCTGTTCCAGCCGTGGAACCGTGACAGGTCTCCCGCGTCCCACGCTTCGCGAAGTCCCGGCGCGCTCAGGTCCCAGTCGGGACGGATCTCGCGTGTCACCTCGCGCAGGTCGCGGCGCAGGTCCTCGACCGAGGGCCGGCCCCAGAACCAGTAACCGTTGTAGATGCTGTAGACCACGAGCCCCGGCTTGAGCACGAGAGTGTGCGGGATCATCGGGTCGTTGTCGGGATCGGTGTACTCCTGGATGTCAAGGTCCCGCTGGACCGTGCGCTCCGGATCGGAGAGGAAAGGCCACTGCGCTCCGACGGAGCTGCGGAACTCCTGAGTCGTGTGCCGATCGTCGGTCGAGATCGTCGCGATCTTCGTGTACGCGACGTTGATCTGCGACGAGAACGCCGCAAGCAGCAGATGCTGCTGGTGCTCTTTCGGGCAGTAGTGACCTCGCGCGAGCGTGAGGATGAGCGGGTCGTCACCCTGGATCTCGCTCAGCCGCCACACCCTGCCGGTGTGGTCGGGGAGCTCGTAGTCGGGAAAGGCAGCTCCCTGGGCGATGTCAGGACGCATGGCCGAGCCTCTCCGGCGCACGGACGGCTGTTTGAAGCGCGTGCAGCGCGTCCACGTAGATCTCCGAGAACGTCGGGAACGGTTGGATCGTGTCGCGAAGGGTGTCGAGCGGCACCCGGGCGCGGATCGCGAGAGTGGCCTGCTGCAGCCACTCCCCCGCCTCGGGCCCCAGCGCGTAGGCGCCGACGAGCTGCGTGCCGTCGCTCAGCAGGGTCAGGAAGCCGATGCTCTCGGCGTACGCACGCGTGTACGTCTCGGTCTTCGCGATCTCCCGCAGCGGGACGGTCGCGCTGAACGTCGCGTCGCTCGCCCCGACCGACGCCGCCGCCGGATCGGTGTAGACAACGCGCGGAACAGCGTCGTAGCTCGCCTCGCGGCGCTCACCGAGGATGTTCGCGGCGACGATCTCGCCCTGGTACTTGCCGACGTGCGTCAGCTGCCAGATCCCGGTGATGTCGCCGACCGCCCAGAGCCGATCGCCGGCCCGAAGCTGGGCGTCGACCGGAACGCCGTGTGCATCCGGCACGATGCCGACCGTCTCCAGGCCGACTCCCTCGACGCGCGGGCGCCGTCCGGTTGCGACCAGCAAGTGGTCGCCTCGCAACTCGTCCCCCTCGTCGAGCACGAGCACGTATTCGTCGCCGTCGCGACGCGCGGCCGTCGCTGTCGCATTCACGTGGATCTCGACCCCGTCGCGGTGCAGCACCTCGCCGAGCGCATCACCGAGCGGCGCCGGCTCGCGGGGCAGCACGTGCGGCCCGCCCTCGACGAGGGCGACCTCACCGCCGAAACGTCGGACGGCCTGTGCCAGCTCGACGCCGACCGGCCCGCCGCCCAGCACGAGCAGCCGCCGCGGGACCGCCTTCATGCCCGTCGCCTCTCGGTTCGTCCAGACGCCGTCGAGCTCGCGCAGCCCCGGCACCGGCGGCACGAACGGGTCGGCGCCGTTTGCCAGGACGACGTGCTCCGCGGTGTAGCGGCGGCCGTCGACCTCGACGGCGCCGGTGCCGGCCAGCGCACCGCGCCCGCGAATCAGGTCGATCCCGTGGTCGGCGAGCCAGCGCTCCTGCCCGGCGTCGGAGTAGTTCGAGACCATGAAGTCGCGCCACGCGAGCGCGGCCTCGACGTCGATCGTCGCAGTCGCGGCGGCGTCGTTCGCGGCGTGCGCCGCCTCCCCGGGGCGCAGAAGCGTCTTCGACGGGATGCAGGCCCAGTACGAGCACTCACCGCCGACCAGCTCGCGCTCGACGAGCGCCACGCGAAGACCGCCCTCGGCGAGTGCCCCGGCGCAGTGCTCGCCGGGCGAGCCGCCACCGATCACGATGACGTCGTAGTCGCTCATTCCGGCAGCTCCTTTCCTGCTTGCTCGGCCACCATGTAGGCGGCGTACCAGTCGGGCCAGTTCTCGTCGAACTCGCCGCCGTGGCGTTTCTCATGCTCGCCGTGGGCGGCGGCCGCACGACGGAGCGCCGAGGCCAGGTCATTCGCCGAGCCGAACGATGTGACGGCCGGGTCGACCCGGCCCGGAAGCCTCGCGGTGATCTCCTGAAGGAGCCAGCGGTTGCCGTCAGGATCGACGAAGGTCGCGAACGAGCCGTACGTGCCGTGATCAGGCGCCGGCCCGGTGAGTCGTCCGCTCTCTCCCGGCTGGAACCTCGCGCCGACCGCTCCTTCGTGGAAGACGTCCCCGACCTCGACACCGCGTTCGATCAGCTGCTGTCGCGCAGCCTCGATGTCGGACACGATCAGATACAGGCCCTCGGCCGACCCGGGCGAGGCAGATGTGAGCCTTGCGCCGAACTGGATCGAGCACCCGGACCCCCGCGGGGTGAACTGGACGATCCGGACGCCGTCGTCGAAGGCGAAGTCGGCGTCGAGCCGCCAACCGAGGCTGTCGTAGAACTCCTTCGCACGATCGACATCCGAGACCGGGATCACGACCACCTCGAGCTTCAGGTCGACTGTTCCCGCGGCGGGACGTTCAGCCTCGGTCTGATTGTCCGTCTGGGCGCTGCTCATCTCCGACCTCCCGGATGCGGCGTTCTACTGCAGTGACAACTGCAATATGACACCGCATCCTCGAGCGGGCCGATCAGGAAGGATGTCGGCATGGCTCGCCTTCGCACGATCGCGATCGTCGCCGTCGTGGCCGTGGTCGTCACCGACGTCACCTGGGACGACACGTCGCTGCGGATCGCGATCGGCTGGCCCGGGCGGAAGCCGATCGTCCAGGTCACGTTTCCGTAGAGCGTCGACCGGGCGCCGCTTGCGCGGCCGCGACTGATCTGCAATACTGAACTCAATGGTTCAGTATCAGACAACCGTCGACCGCGCGTTCGCCGCCCTCGCCGACCCGACCCGCCGTGCCGTGCTCGAGCGGCTCGGTGGCGGAAGCGCCACGATCAGCGAGCTTGCTGCGCCGTTCGGCATGTCGCTGACCGGGATGAAGAAGCACATCCGTCTGCTCGAAGAGGCGAACCTCGTCACGACCGAGAAGGTCGGCCGCGCGCGCACATGCACGCTCGTGCCCTACGCCTTCGAGGGCATCAGTACGTGGCTGCAGCGTCTCGACCGCTTCGCACAGGTTGTCCAACGCACGAAAGGAGCATGATGAGCACCACCACCGTCACCACACCGAGCGAGCTCGAGATCCGTGTCGAGCGGATCTTCGACGCACCCCGCGCACACGTCTACTCCGTCTGGACGGATCCGGGCCTGATCCCCGAATGGTGGGGGGACGGCACGGTCGTCGAGGAGATGGATGTTCGCGCCGGCGGCGCCTACCGGTTCCGGACCGCCTTCGGCGTCGTCGAGGGCGAGTTCCGCGAGGTCGACCCGCCCGCGCGCCTCGTGCAGACCTTCCAGAATCACCTGCAGACGCTCGAGTTCGAGGATCTCGGCGAGCAGACGAAGCTGACCCAGACGATGCTCTTCGAGACGGCCGAGCAGCGAGACACCACCATGCAGTACGGCGTCGAAGAGGGTGCCAAGGCGGGCTTCGAACGCGTCGACGCGGTGCTGGCGAGGATCGCGGTCTGAGAGCCGCGCACGTGCTGACGTAGCGGGAGCGGGAACCGAAGAACAAGGGACGCCGAGCGACGCGGCGAAGCTTCGTGTCGTGTTCCGCACGGTGATCAACCATGCATCGGTCGCCGAGCTCGTCGTGGGCACGGTCGTCGGGACGCTCTGCGTGGTGCTGATCGGCGTCTGGCTGATCCGGCGCTTCGTGCCCTCGACCCGCGAGGGGTTCGACGCCGAGGTCTCGTCCCAGATGCTCGGCGTCGTCGCCTCGCTTCTGGGCCTGCTGCTCGCATTCGTGATCGTGATCGAGTACCAGAACTTCGGCGGCGCCCAGGACAACGTCGGACAGGAAGCGGACTCGCTGGCCGCGATCACGCATGACAGCCACGCGCTGGCGCCGGCCGACGGCGCCCGGGTGCGTGCCGCAATCGGAACGTATGTCCGTGCCGTCGTCGACGACGAGTGGCCCAGGCTGCGCAACGGTCATGACAGCGCTCAGGCCTGGAACGACGTGAACGTCGTGTACGCCGCACTCGAGGCCGCCAAACCGACCACTCCCCAGGCAACCGCTTTCTACAACGACTCGGTGAAACAGCTCAACACCGCGTTGATCGCGCGCCGGGGGCGGCTCGAGTCCGCCAGCGGAGGGTTGCCGTCCCTCGTCCTGACGCTCATCCTCCTCGGCGCATTCATCATCCTCGGCTACGTGTTGCTGGTCGGGTCGCGCAGCTTCTGGTTCCACGCGATCGGCGCGTGCTCGATCGCACTCGTGATCGCGCTCTCTCTTGTCGTGCTCGTCGACCTCAGCTACCCGTTCTCCGGCAGCCTCAACGTGAGCTCGATGCCGTTCCAGACCGGCGCGCTCGCACAGTTCTTCCACAAGTAACGGCGGTCCCGCCCAGCTCGGGAGGCTGGACAGCGCCGGAAACCGCGCAGTATCTTCAACTCGTAGTATGCGGTTGGTGATTGCGTCCTCCACCGGTTGGCAGGTCGGGATCGCGTTGGGTGTCGTCGTGATTGCGGTGGCGGCAGCGATCGTGATCGTGATCGTGCTGCTCGCAATGCGGATCGCCCGTCAGGCCAGGACCGCCGAGCAGGCCGTCGAGGTGGTTCGCCAACAGACGACGGAGCTTGCCGGGATCGGGCAGATCAACGACTCAGGCGTCCGGATCCTTCACGCAGCCCGCGCGCTGCGGAAGGTGGCGGTCGGAAAGTGATCGTTGCAGCGATCTCGGCCGACAACTACTGGTGGATCGCGCTCACGATCGGCCTCGTCGCCGCACTCGTCGTCGCGGCGCTGCTCGCGCTGCTGATCCAGGCCGTCGTCAGCATCGACAGGTCGGTGAGCGGGCTGCTCGAGACCGCCGGCGCGGTCGCCGCGAACACGGCGAACATCCCGCAGCTCGCGGCCACAGCGCCGGTCCTGGCCCTGATCGTCGACGAGGCGGTCGTCCAGGACGGCTACATGAACGCGCTCACCGACGGCTTCGGGGACGCGGCATGAATCAGACCCACTTCCTGGTCCTCCTGAGCGTCGTCCTGGCCGTCGTCGTCGTCGTGGTGCTCGCCTCCGCGCTGATCGTCGTCCGGCTACGCCTCGAGTCGATCTCCAGGAACCTTGCGACACTCGGCGGCGCGCTCCAGGGCGTCGAGTCGGAGCATCTGCGTCCGCTCGAACCGGCTGTCACCGCCATCAACGCCCAGTTCGACATCATCCTCGGCGCTCTGCCGGGGATCGCCCGCAAGGCAGCGATCGTCGCCGAACGGAGACCGCAATGACACTCTGGTGGATCGGCGACGTGATCCTGCTCGTCGTCCTGTTCCCCGTCGTCGTGTACCTGCTGCACGGCGTGCTGAAGGCCGCCAGGAGCATCGTGCCGAGCGTCCGCCAGATCGCGACGGTTGCCGCAGCCGGATCGAAGGACCTCGACGCCGCGGCGCTGCTCGTGACGACGAAGGATCAGGTCGCACAGACGGTCGCGGGGGTCGCGAACTACGGCGGCTCGCTCGACATCATCCTCGACGACGCCGAGTAAGGAGAGACGATGCCCGCAGCGGGAGCCGTGATGATCGTCGCCGTCGTCCTGATCGTGCTTGCGCTCGTCTACTACCTGGTCTCGACCATCGTGGCTCTGCGCAAGATCACGGCCGGCCTGGACGAGGCGATCGCCGGTGTGACCGGCATCGTGGAGAAGAGCGCGCCGGTCAACGAGATCGTGCAGCGCGATCAACGAGCAACTCGACGCCGGCGTCGATCTGCTCGAAGGGCTGCTCGTGAAGAAGGCCGGGCTCACCGATGCGGTCGGGCTCGTCGACGGGCTGTATCCGGGCTCGGCGGCGGCAGGGTTCAGGAACATTCCCGGCAGCTCGTCGCACTCGGCTCCCCGGATCGGCGAGGTCTATACGAGGGGCACGCTCACCCTGGCCCGCCTCGGGCGGGAAGCTCCGATTGCCGCCGCGAGCCCCAACGGGCCGGTGCTGCGCAACATCGAGGGTGGCAGCCTCGCGGCGCGCCTGCTCTATCCCGAGCTCCGCCAGTCGAGCCCGGAGAAGCTCCCGCGCTCGCCCGTGATCGGCACCGACGCACCCGTTCAGTACGAGCAGCGCGATGACATCGGAGCCCCGCGCAAGCGGCTCCCCAGCCGGTCCTGAGCTGAAAGGAGCACGACGTGCAGACCCCTGCGCCATTCGACTATGAACGCGCGACCAGTGTCGACGGCGTGATCGCATCGCTGCAGCGGCTCGGCCCGGAAGCGCGCGTGATCGCAGGCGGGCACAGCCTGCTGCCGATGATGAAGCTTCGTCTGGCGAACCCCTCGCATCTGATCGACATCAACGACCTGCACGAGCTCTCCTACATCCGGCTCGACGGGAGCGAGCTCAGAATCGGCGCGCTGACGCGCCACGTCGACCTGCTGAAGTCGGAGCTGCTCGCCGAGCACTTTCCGGTGTTCCGCGACGCCGAGACGGTGATCGCCGACCCGGTTGTGAGAAACCGCGGAACGATCGGCGGCTCGCTCTGTCAAGCGGACGCCGCGGAGGACCTCTCGTCCGTCTGCACGGCCGTCAAGGCGCGGGCGGTGATTCGAGGGGCAGCCGGCGAACGCGTGGTCGGCATGGACGAGTTCCACGTCGGCCCGTACACGACCGCCGTCGGCGAAGCCGAGCTCCTCACCGAGATCCGCGTCCCGCTCCGCACCGGCGGCGGCAGCGCCCACGAGAAGGTCGAACGGCGTGCAGGCGACTGGGCGATCGCCGCGGCGTCGGCCGCGGTTTGGATCGAGGGAGGCCGAATCGCGGACGCCGGCATCGCCCTGAGTGCCGTCGGGCTGACGACCATTCATCTCTCACGGGCCGAAGAACTGCTGCGCGGCCAGGTGCCCTCCGACGACCTCTACACCCAGGCAGGAGAGATCGCCGCAACAGACTGCTCCCCGACAGCGGACGGCCGCGGTCCGATCGACTACAAACGCCATCTGGCCGGCATCGTCACCGCACGTGCCCTCAATCGCGCCGCCGCCCGCGCCCAAGGTCAGGAGGCCTGAATGAACGTCTCCATCAGCATCAACGGTGAGCGGGTCTCCAGAGAGGTCGAGCCGCGTCTGCTGCTCGTCCATTTCATCCGGGACACACCAGGTCTGACCGGGACACACTGGGGCTGCGACACGTCGAACTGCGGCGCATGCGTCGTTCAGCTCGACGGCGTGCCCGTCAAGTCCTGCACGGTGCTCGCGGCGATGGCCGACGGGCACGACGTCCGAACCGTGGAGTCGCTCGAGGTCGACGGTGTGCTCGACCCGGTCCAGCAGGGGTTCCACGAGACGCACGCCCTGCAGTGCGGTTTCTGCACACCCGGGATGCTGATGACGGCGCGTGCCCTCCTCGACGAGAACCCGAGCCCGACCGAGCACGAGATTCGAACGGCGATCTCGGGCGCCATCTGCCGCTGCACCGGGTACAAGAACATCGTGGCGGCAATCCAGTGGGCCGCGGAGCACGAACGAACGACCAGACAGGGAGTGACACCATGACCGTCGTCGAGAACCTTCCGAGCGCCAAGACCGAGCGGCCGATCGGCTTCGGGCGGCTGAAGCGCAAGGAGGACGCCCGCTTCATCCGTGGCAAAGGCACCTACCTCGATGACATTCGCCTGCCGGGGATGCTCCACGGCGCGCTGCTGCGCAGCCCGTACGCGCACGCGCGGATCGTCTCGATCGACACCTCGCGCGCACTTGCGCACCCGAACGTCGCCGCGGTCGTCACCGCCAAGGACCTCGAGACGCTGGGCCTCGCATGGATGCCGACGATCTCCTACGACACGCAAGCCGTGCTCGCGGGCGACAAGGTGCGCTTCCAGGGCCAGGAGGTCGCGTTCGTGATCGCGACCGACGAATACTCGGCGAACGATGCCCTGGCGCTGATCGACGTCGAGTACGAGCCGCTCCCGGCGGTCGTGAACGCCCGCAAGGCGCTCGACCCGGACGCGCCCTTGATCCGCGACGACAAGGCCGGCCAGCGAGACAACCTCGCGAGCCCGACCTGGGAGGCCGGGGACCAGACCGCGACCGACCGTGCCTTCGACGAGGCCGACACCGTCGTCGTCCGCGACATCATCTATCCGCGCTGTCACCCCGCACCGCTCGAGACGTGCGGCATCATCGCCGACTTCAACCCCGAGACCGGCCAGCTCGACATCTACAACGGCAACCAGGCGCCGCATGCGCACCGGACCGTCTACGCACACGTCGCGGGGCTGGCCGAGCACATGATCCGCATCCAGTGCCAGGACATCGGCGGTGGCTTCGGCAACAAGGTCCCGGTCTATCCGGGCTATGTCTGCGCGATCGCAGGCTCGATCGTCGCGGGTGTGCCGATCAAGTGGGTCGAGAACCGCTCGGAGAACCTCATGTCGACGGGGTTCGCCCGCGACTACGTGATGCACGCGGAGATGTGCTCGAAGGGCGGCAAGATCACCGGCCTGCGGGTC
This sequence comes from uncultured Thermoleophilia bacterium, assembly GCA_963806025.1. Taxonomy (GTDB): domain Bacteria; phylum Actinomycetota; class Thermoleophilia; order Gaiellales; family Gaiellaceae; genus PALSA-600. The sequence continues at coordinate 445,421 of CAWDWI010000002.1, forward strand.
GACGTGATCGCCGACCACGGCGCGTTCGACAGCACCGCGCAGCCGACGAAGTTCCCGGCCGGGTTCTTCCACATCGTCTGCGGCTCCTACGACCTGGAGGCCGCGCACGTCCAGGTCAAGGCGGTCTACACGAACAAAGCGCCGGGCGGCGTGGCGTATCGCTGCTCGTTCCGGATCACGGAAGCCGTCTACCTCGTCGAACGGATGGTCGACGCACTCGCCCTCGAGCTCGAGGTCGACCCGATCGAGCTGCGCATGCGCAGCTTCATCGCACCCGAGCAGTTCCCGTACGAGACGACGACCGGCTGGACCTACGACTCGGGCAACTACGCGGAGACGATGCGGGTCGCGATGGACATCGCCGGCTATGAAGACCTGCGCCGCGAGCAGGCCGAGAAACGCGCCCGCGGCGAACTGATGGGGATCGGCGTGTCGTTCTTCACCGAGGGCGTCGGCGCCGGGCCGCGCAAGCACATGGACATCCTCGGCCTCGCGATGAACGACGGAGCCGACCTGCGCGTGCACCCCTCGGGGAAGGCGGTCGTCAGCATCAGCGCCCAGACTCAGGGCCAGGGTCACGAGACGACCTTCGCGCAGATCGTCGCCGAGGAGCTCGGCATCCCGCCCGAGGACGTCGAGGTCCGCCACGGCGACACGGACCGCTCGCCGTACGGGCTCGGAACGTACGGCAGCCGGTCCACACCGGTCTCCGGCGCAGCGGTTGCAGTGGTCTCGCGCAAGGTGCGCGACAAGGCGCGCCTGATCGCCTCGACGATGCTCGAGGCGAGGCCGGAGGATCTCGCCTGGGAGAAGGGCCGCTGGTTCGTGAAGGGCGACCCGGAGAAGGGCGTGCTGATCGAGGAGATCGCCGCGCGCGCCTACAGCGGTGAGGAGATGCCCACGGGGATGGAGGGCGGGCTGGACGCTCAGGTGATCTACGACCCGCCGAACCTCACCTATCCCTACGGCGCCTACATCGCCGTGGTCGACATCGACTCCGACACGGGCCAGGTGACCGTCCGGCGCTTCATCGCCGTCGACGACTGCGGTGTGCGAATCAATCCGATGATCGTCGACGGCCAGATCCACGGCGGGCTCGCGGAAGGAGTGGGGATCGCGCTCATGGAGGTCATCACGTTCGACGAGGAGGGCAACTGCCTCAATTCGTCGTTCATGGACTACCTGATCCCGACCGCACTCGAATGCCCCGACTTCGAGCTCGGCGAGACGGTCACCCCGTGTCCGCACCATCCCCTCGGCGCAAAGGGCGTCGGCGAGTCGCCGAACGTCGGCTCGCCGCCCGCGATCGTGAACGCGGTCATCGACGCCCTCCATGCCACCCACGGCGTCGACCACCTCGACATGCCCTGCACCCCGGCGCGGGTCTGGGCGGCGATGCAGGGACGGCCCGAGCCACCGCAATGATGAGCCCCGCTGTGGCGCGGCGGGCAGAGGAGCTCGCCGCAGAGGGCGCCGCGTTCGTGACCGCGACGGTCGTCCGGGCCCAGCGCCCGACGAGCGTCAAGGCGGGCGACGTTGCTCTCGTGCTGGGAGACGGCACGATCGAGGGGTTCGTGGGCGGCGTCTGCGCCCAGCAGAGCGTCCTCGTGTATGCATTGAAGGCGATCGAGACCGAGGAGGCTGTGCTCTTGCGAATCGTCCCCGACGGGCCAATCGGCGAGGACCCCGGCACCGGGCAGGAGGTCGCGGTGGAGGAGGGCGCGGTCACGGCCCAGAACCCGTGCCTCTCCGGCGGCGCGATCGAGATCTTCCTCGAGCCTGTGCTCCCCGCGCCGCGCGTCCTTGTCGTCGGCGACACGCCGATCGCCGCTGCCGTGGTCGCGCTGGGCGGCGAGCTCGGGCTCGACGTCGTCGCCGTCTCGGGCAGCGACACCGAGCCCGCGGCCGGCGACCTTGCGATCGTCGTCGCCGCACACGGGCGCGACGAGCTGCACACATTGCGGCGCGCGCTCGAGGCCGGTGTGCCGTACGTCGGACTGGTGGCGAGCCACAAACGCGGCGCCGGCGTGCTCGCGGACCTACGCGCCGACGGCGTTCCGGACGAGCACCTCCAACGGATCGACGTTCCTGCCGGGATCGACATCGGCGCGCGCACCCCGGCGGAGATCGCGCTCTCGATCCTCGCCTCCGTCGTGTCGACCCGCCGCGGAGAGCACGTACCGGCGCCGGGGAACACGCGGATCGCGGTCGCCGCTCCCGCGCGCGAGCTCGCAGTCGACCCGATCTGCGGTATGACGGTCGCGGCGATTTCCGCCACGCCGTCGATCGAGCACGAGGGCAAGACCGTCTACTTCTGCTGCGACGGCTGCAAGGCCAAGTTCGAGGCACAACATCGGGCCGCCTGAGGAGATGAATCCGCCGGAGGACACGAGCGAGGCAGCCGGCGAACTGCGCCGGCTGGCGCCCGACATCGAGACGCTCGCGCGGCGCCTGGCAGAGGTCGACTACCTCGTCGACGAGGGGCTCGCGACGTCGATGTTCCTCAGCCTGCGCCTGCCGCAGCCCTTGCTGCTCGAGGGCGAAGCGGGGGTGGGCAAGACCGAGGCGGCCAAAGCGCTCGCACTCGTGCTCGACACACCGCTGATCCGGCTGCAGTGCTACGAGGGCATCGATGCTGCCGAGGCGCTCTACGAGTGGAACTACCCGCGCCAGCTGCTCGCGATCCGCCTCGCTGAATCGAGCGGCACCGGTCTGGCCGAAGAGGAGCTGTTCGGCCCCGACTATCTGATCCGCCGTCCGCTCCTGCGGGCGCTCGAGCATCCTGGGCCCCGGCCCGCGGTCCTGCTCATCGACGAGATCGACCGGGCCGACGACGACTTCGAGGCGTTTCTGCTCGAGCTGCTCGCGGACGCGAGCGTGACCATTCCGGAGATCGGGACGATCCGCGCCACGCATCCGCCGGTCATCGTCTTGACCTCCAACCGGACGCGCGACCTGCACGACGCCGTGAAGCGCCGCTGTCTCTATCACCGGATCTCGTACCCGACGCCTCAACGAGAGGTGGAGATCGTACGGCGCCGGGTGAAGGGCGCATCGGAGACACTGGCCGTGCAGGTCGCAAACGCGGTCTCACGCATGCGCGGCAGCGATGTGCAGAAGCCGCCCGGGATCGCCGAGGCGATCGACTGGCTCGCAGCGCTGAGCCTGCTCGGAATCGACGAGCTCGACGCCTCGGCCGCCGACCGCACACTCGGCTCGGTGCTGAAATACGACGAGGATCAGGAGGTGATTCGCGCGGCCGGCCTCGAGCAGTTCGTGCGAACCGGTGACTGACGGCGGCACCGCGTTCGGTGTCGAGACGATCGAGCTCGACCTCCCACAGCTCGTCGGCGCCCTCAGCCGCAGGCTCCACGACCGAGGCGTGCCGACAGCCCCCGGGCGTTCGGCCGATCTCGCGCGCGGGCTCGCGCTCGTTCGGCCGGTCAGCCGACGCCGGCTCTACTGGACCACGCGCGCCGTGCTCGTCTCCGACGAGGCCCAGGTACCGACGTTCGACTCGGTGTTCTTCTCGATCTTCGGCAATCGCACCGAGAATGGCGACGAGTTCGTGCCAGAGCCGGCGCCGGCCGCCGCCGCTGCGCACGACGAACCGGAAGTTCCGCTGCCGGCGCACGGCGACCGAAAGAGCAGCATGCCGTCCCCCGCCGGCGGCGACGCGGACGAGACCGGCGACGCCGAGCTCGATGTGCTCGTCGCGAGAGCAAGCAACGAGGAGCTGTTGAGACAAAAGAGCTTCGACGCGCTCGAGCCCTACGAGCTGGCGCAGCTCTACCGGCTGATGTCGCGCCTCGAGCTCAGCACGCCGTTGCGGCGGACGCGACGGCACGAGCGACGCCGCCACGGCGAGCGCGTCGACCTGCGGCGCACGCTCCGCACCAGCTTGCGCACGGCCGGCGATCCGGTTCGCCTCGCGCGCCGCCGGCGGCGGGTGCTACCGCGCAGGCTGGTCTTGCTGTGCGACATCTCCGGCTCGATGGAGCCATACGCGCGCGCCTACCTCCAGTTCCTGACGTGCGCCGCAAGAACCGGACCGAATGCCGAGGCGTTCGTGTTCGCGACGCGGCTGACGCGCGTGACGCGCGCGCTCGGGTCTCGCAACCCGGACCGGGCGATTCAGCGCGCCGCAGCGGCAGCGCCGGACTGGTCGAGCGGAACCCGCATCGGTGATGCCCTACGAGCATTCAACGATCGCCACGGGCGCCGGGGAATGGCGCGGGGCGCCGTGATCGTGATCCTCTCCGACGGCTGGGAGCGCGGTGACCCCGTGCTCGTCGGCCGCGAGATGGCCCGCCTGTCGCGGCTCGCGCACCGGATCGTCTGGGTCAATCCGCGCGTCAGCGCCGACTCCTTCTCCGTCCAGTCGGGCGGCATGCTCGCCGCGCTTCCCTACTGCGACGCGCTGGTCAGCGGCCACAGCTTCCAGGCCCTCGCCGAGGTCGCGGAGGCGATCGGCGCCGAGGTGTGGGACGCGCCAGACCGGGCGCCGGCGGCCGAGCCTGTGGAGGAGCCCTGGCCGAGTGCCACGCCCGCCGCGGGCAGCTCCGTCGGGATGCCGAGCGGCCACGGTCCGAGCAGAGGCAACGTCACTCCCGGCTGGGCGACCGAGTGAGCGACCCGCCGAAGCTCTGCATCTACCCCGGGTGCGATCGCCCGGCGGTTCCGCCTCACCAGCTCGGAGGTCCGCAGCCGTCCTTCTGCGACCTCGATGAGCACAACGCGCTGACCGCGCACCAGGAGCGTGAGAGGCTCGCACGCACCACAAGCCGCCAACCTGAAGGAGACGAGAGCGATGGCTGACGAGGCCTACCGCGCAGTCTTTCTGCGCGTGCACCCCACCGGGAAGATGGTGCTCAGCCTGACGACGGAGCCCGACGGAAACGAGGGCCGTTATGCGCAGCTCGTCGCAGACCAGCTCGGAGTGCCGGCGCTCGACGTCAAGGTCGTGCCCGCAGACACGAACCGCTTCGGCGTCGGCCACGGCTACAACACCGCTCCGTCCGATGGCACGGCGGCGGCCGTCGTGAGCGCGAGCGGGAAGATCCTTGCGAAGGCGCAGCTGCTGGCCGGCATGGCGCTCGACGCGGCGCCGGAGACACTGCAGTGGTCGAACGGAGCTTGGGTCGGTGCCGACTCGGCAGATCCGACCCAGGCGAAGACGATCGAGGAGATCGCCCTCTACGCGCACGGCACCGGGGCGCTACCGCCCGGCGTCGAAGGCGGCCTCGACGCGCAGACCGTCTACCGCGACTGATCAGCCTGCGGCGGCCGCGGACACGTCGATCTCGACCTCGTCCGCGACCTTCAGCGCGCCGAACAGCGCCGAGTAGGGCTTGATGCCCCATTCGGTCTGCTTGATCTTGATCGCCGCGCTCAGCGAGCCGTCCGCACCTGCCGTCACGTCGAAGGCCACCGGTCGAGTGGCCGCGGCAAGCGTCAGCTCCCCCTGCACCCGGAGGACGTCTCCGCCGGTGATCTCGACCGCGGTCGAGCGGAAGCCGATCGTCATCCGTCGGAGGACCTCGTCGTTGATCGTCTGCTCGATGTTCGCCTTGTCGTCGTCACCGAGCGCCTGCATGCCGCCCGTGCCTTCGAGCACACGCAAGGACGTCGAGTCCGCGTCGAGCTCGAGGTTCGCCTCCGCCCCGCCGTCTGCGACCTCGAGCATCGCCTCCCAGGCGGTGACCTGCAGCAACAGGTCGTGCCCTGCTTTGGCCGCCGCTCCGGAGCGGCCGGTCCTGACCGAGAGCGTGGCGTTCTCGGGGCCGAAGGTGTACGTACCGGCAGCGAGGGGCACTTGACCGAAGCCTACTCGACTGCTGCGCTAATCTCTCTCGCGCGATGGCCGTCGAGCTCGAGCATTCGTTCACCACCGCCAAGCCGATCGACGAGAGCTTCGCCGCGATCCTCGACCTCACACGGGTCGTGCCGTGCGTCGAGGGAGGCAGCGTCCTCGAGGAGACGGCGCCCGGTTCGGTCAAGGCCGAGATCAAGATCAAGATGGGCGCGATGTCGATGACCTTCACCGGCACCGTCGAGATCGTCGAGCAGGACAGCGCCGAGCATCGAGCGGTGATGAGCGTCAAGTCGCGCGAGGCCGGCGGCCAGGGCTACGCGAACGCCACGGTCGTCTTCACGCTCGTCGAGGGGGGCGGGGCGATCCACACGAACGCGCAGATCACCGGCAAGGCGGCCTCCATGGGAGAAGGCGTCGTCGTGGGCGTGCTCGACGCTCTGATCGCAGATTTCGCCGGCAAGCTCGGCGCGATCTGATCGAATCGCCGGTTCGATGACAACGATCGCGATGCGGCGGGTCAGGGAGGGCGAGGTACCCCCCGACGGAGGCACCGCCGTGCAGGACGACGTCGACCGGCCGGTCTTCCGCGGCAACGGCCCCGACGACTACGTGTGCGTCGAGTGCGGCAACGTGCTCGCCGTCTCGATGCACCCGGTGCAGATGACCAAGAAGGTACGCATTCGCTGTGGGCGCTGCTCGACGGTCAACGTCTCCGTGATCGACGGGTACGAGGCGTCAGGCCCGGGAGCTCCGAAGCGCCAGGAGTGACGACGCGCACCGGCGGTAGGCGGCAGCTCCGTCGCCGTCCACGGCGGCGATCCGGACGACCGGCGGGTGGCCCATCGCCGGCGTCGCGAGATCCCGCAGTGCGTCGTGGTAGGCGCGCTCCCGCTGGACTCCTCCGAAGCCGAACCCCTTCGCCGCGAGCCCGCGGGCGAGCACATCGCTCGTCGCGGAACAGGCCCGGCACAGCTCCTTGTACTGGGCGAGGTCGAAGCCGACCGCGGCCTCGTCCGGATACAGCTCGAGCGCGGCGAGCCGGAACGACGTGAAGTGCGCCGCGTCGTCGACCTCGATCACCGTCCCGGTCGGCCGGTGCACAAGATCCAGCGGCAGCAGGAGGTTCTCGCGGGCGGCGTGCAGTACCGAGAGATCTCCCTTGAGCCGAGCAAAGATGCGGTCGAGCACCTCGAGCGCCTCGGTCACGGGGCGCACGAGGGCGGGGTCCCGCCGCGACTTGGCAACGCGCTCGAGGCCGACGTGGCCCTGTTCGCACAACCAGTCGAACGACGCACTGCCGAGATCGATCCCGTCCTTCGCCGCCGCTTCCGCGAAGGCCGAGTGGACGTCGCCGGCCGCCACCGGGCGATCGTAGCCTCGAAGCGCGGCCGGCCCCGGGGCTGGCGGTAAAGTCGATTCGTGGAGCGCAAGGTTGCAACGGTGGTCTTCGTCGACCTCGTCGGCTCGTCCGCGCTCGTCGCGGGTAGCCGATCCGGAGGTCGTGCGGCAGCGCGTGAACCGCTACTTCGAGCAGGTCTCCGGGACGATCGCGAAGCACGGCGGCACGGTCGAGAAGTTCGCGGGCGATGCCGTGATGGCGGCGTTCGGCGTGCCGGTGACGCATGAGGACGACGCCGAGCGGGCGCTCCGCGCGGCGCTCGAGATCGTGCCGCAGGTCGAGGCGCTCGGGCTCGGGGTCCGGATCGGTGTCGAGTCGGGCGAGGTGGTCGTCGAGGACGCCGATTCGACCTTCGCGACCGGCGAGGCCGTCAACCTCGCGGTGCGGCTGCAGCAGGCGGCGGAGCCCGGACAGGTTCTGCTCGGGCAAGGTGCGAGACGGCTCGCGGCGGGCGCCGTCGAGGTCGAGAGCGCGGGCCCCCTCGAGATCAAGGGCCGCCACGAGCCCCTCTGGACGTGGCGCGCGCTCCACGTGCACGATCCGGCACGCCTTCCCGCCTCTCCGCTCGTCGGCCGCGAGTCCGAGTTGGAGCTGCTCGAGAACACGTTCCAGCGGACGGTGCGGGACTGCGCCGTGCAGCTCGTCACGGTCTTCGGCGAGCTCGGCCTCGGCAAGACGCGCCTCGTCACGGAGTTCACCGATTCGCTGGAGCGTGTGACGACGCTGTCGGGCCGTACGCTGCCGTACGGGGAAGGTGTGACCTACTGGGCACTCGCCTCGATGATCAAGGCGAGTGCCGGGATCACGGACGACGACCCGGCGAACGACGCCTTCGAGAAGCTGCGTCTCTCCTGCGAGAGCGAGGCTGTCGCCGATCTGCTGGCCGTGGCGCTGGGCGTCCTCGGCGCCGCCGAGGGCGAGCGCACGTCGGCCGAGCTGACCTGGGCCGCGCTGCGCTGGGCGGAGCAACTCGCCGACCTGCAGCCGCTCGTCCTCGTCTTCGAGGACGTGCACTGGGCGGAGGAACCGCTCCTCGATCTGATCGAACATCTCGCACGCTCGCTCCGGAACGTTCCGGTCCTCATCGTCGCCGTCACGCGGCCGGACCTGCTCGACACGCGCCCCACCTGGGGCGGAGGCATCCGGCGTGCGAGCGCGATCGAGCTCTCCCCGCTCGACTCACGGGAGAGCGGCGAGCTCACCGACGCCCTGCTCGCACGGGCCGACGTGCCGCCGTCGCAGCGGGCGCTGGTGCTCGAGCGCGCCGAAGGCAACCCGCTGTTCATCGAGGAGATCGCCCGCATGCTGCGGGAAGACGAGGGGCTCGACCGCATCCCCGAAAGCGTGCAGGCGCTGATCGCGGCCCGAATCGACCGGCTGGAGGCGGGCGAGAAGCGGGTGCTTCAGACCGCGGCGCTCATCGGCCGCGTGTTCTGGAGCGGCGCGCTCGACCGGCTCCTGCCGGACCTCGACGTCGAGCCGCTCCTGGCCGGACTGCTCGACCGCGAGTTCGTCGTCCCCGAGGAGCTCTCGACCATTTCCGGCGACCGGGCGTTTCGCTTCAAGCACGTGCTGATCCGCGACGTGGCCTACGGCGGGATGAGCAAGGCGCAGCGCGCGGAGGAGCATCGTGCGTTCGCGGACTGGGTGGACGAACGCGCGCGCGACGAGCTGGCCGGGATCCGCGCGTACCACCTCGACCAGGCAGTTCAACTGCTCGACGAGCTCGGCGGCTCCGTCCCCGGGCAACTCGCGCACGAGGCGGCGGCGGCCCTCGAGCAAGCCGGCCGCCGCGCGCTGCAACGCGGCGCGTTCGTCTCCGCCCGCCGAACGCTCCTGCGTGCCGTCGAGCTCGAGCCGAGCCCGGGACGGCGGTATCTGGCCGCACACGCGGCGTGGCGGCTCTCAGATGTCCCGACCGTCCGCGCGGAAGCCGAAGTCGCGCTGGCAGACGCCCGCGCGGCCGGCCTCCCCGACTTCGAGGGACGCTCGCTCGTCCTGCTCGCCGACCTGGCACTGAACGCCGAGAGCAACGTGACCCGTGCTCACGACCTCGCCGACGAGGCCCTCGCGATCCTGCCGGTGGACGAAGCGGTCGGTCTCTACGACGCCAACGCGCTCATCGCAACGATCTTCTGGTGGCGCGGAGACGCCGAGGGCGCCACGCGGCACGCCGACGCGATGCTGGAGCTCGCGCACCAGGCCGGCCGACCCGAGCTCGAGAGCCTGGCGCTCACTCAGCTCGCCAGCATCGCCGGCGTCCAGGCCGACGTGAACGGATCGCTCGAGCTGCTGGAACGGGCGGAGGCGCTGGCAGAGTCGAGCGGGAGCCGCGAGGCGATGGCGTTCGCGCTCGCGGTGCGCGGGCGCCGCTTCGGCGAGACCGAATCCGATGAGGCCGAGAAGTACCTGCTCGAGGCGCTCGAGATGTTCCGCGAGACCGGGGCCGCCGGCCGCTACGGCTGGACCCTCTCCAACCTCGGCGCGGTCTACGAACAGCGCGGCGACGTCGCCCTGGCGGAGAAGACGTTCCGGGACGCCGTCAGCTGTCTGCGCTCGACGCACGAACAGGGCTACCTGGTCGAGGCCGAGCGCCGCCTCGCGGAGGTCCTCGTCAAGCAGGGAAAGGCGGACGAGGCCGACCGCATCGTCACGGCAGCGCAGAGCCGGGTCGGGCGCGAGGACGTCTGGACGCAGGCCTCGCTGCTCCACGCTGCAGGGCTCGTGCGGGCGGCGCAGGGCCGAACCCGCGAGGCGGAAGCGGCCTTCTCGGCAGCGCTCGAGATCATCGAGCCCACGATGTACACCATTCTGACCAAGGACATCCGCGCCTCACTCGAATCGCTGCGGGCAGCCGCGCCCGCCCCGGCGCCCTGATCACTACCCCTCGCGCAGGCCCGGCGGTTTCGGGCATGCTGCTGGAGGTCGCCGTGCTGGCTGACGAGGAGGGCCGATGGCCGGGGAAGACAGTCGGGGGGCGCCGGACGAAGTGCGGCGCGCGGAAGAAGAGCGGATAGCGAACCAGGGCGCGCTCGCGCGCTGGGCGGGCCATTGTGCGCGCCACCCCTGGCGCGTCGTCTCGACGTGGGTCGGGATCTTCGTGGTGCTGATCGGGCTGAACGCGGCCTTCCACGGGAAGCTGATCAACGACTTCAAGATCCCCGGCTCGGACACCCAGAAGGCGACCGACCTGATCACGGCCAAGTTCGGGGGTGAGAAGGGCGCCGCACTGCGCGTCGTGCTCTCGTCACCCAACCGGCGGCTCGATTCGCCGGGCGGAAGGGCGGTCATCACCAGGATGCTCGCCGCAGGCAAGGCTTCGCAGCGGTCCCTGGCGGAGAACACCAAGGACCTGCAGAAGATCACGAGCCCGTTGACCGAGACGAGCCAGCTGTCGAGCAACGGCCGGATCGCGTTCTTCGACGTGCAGTACGACCGCAACTCGTTCCAGCTGCCCAGGTCCGGGATCGTGGCGGTCGAGAACCAGCTGCGCGCGATCGGCAATCCGGCAGGCATGCAGGTCGAGTTCACCGGTGAGGCCGAGAGCGCGCCGCCGACGCAGGGCATCAGCGATCTGATCGGGCTGCTCGCAGCCTTCGTGATCCTGCTCGTCCTCTTCCGCGCCCTCGTCCCCACGGCGATCCCCTTGCTCTTCGCGATCGTCGCGGTGGTCGGCGCCTTCCTGATCCTGTTCCTCGCTGCGCGCCTGACGCACTTCAACACGGTCACCGAGATCCTCGTGCCGATGATCGGGCTCGGGGTCGGGATCGACTACACGCTCCTGATCGTCACCCGGTTCCGGCAGTTCCTGCACGACGGCCTGACGCCGCAGGAGGCAGCGGCCGCCGCCGGCGCGACGGCCGGCCGCGCGGTGCTCTTCGCCGGCGCAACCGTTGCCATCTCGATCACGGGGCTTGCTCTGATCGGGCTCGACTTCATCACGAAGCTCGGGATCGGCAGCGCCCTCGGTGTCCTGACGGCCGTGCTGCTCGCGAACTCCCTCCTCCCCGCGGTCCTGTCGCTCCTCGGCCCGAAGATCGACCGCGGCCGGCTCGGCATGAAGCCGGTCGACGAATCCCGCGAAGGTCAGCAGCGGACACCCATTGCCGCCTGGGGGCGCTTCGTGTCGCGGAACGCCAAGGTGGTGCTGCCCGTCGTGATCGTCGTCCTGCTCCTCCTCGCCTCACCCGTGCTCGTTGCGCGCCTCGGACTTGCCGACGCGGGAACCGCCCCGAAGGACCAGACGACGCGCAAGGCCTATGACCTGCTGACAACGGGATTCGGGCCTGGGTTCACGGAGCCGATCCCGATCGTCGTCGACCTTCAGTCGGACCACGCCGCTGCGACCAAGATCGAGACGGCACTGAAGCAGGTGCCGGGGATCAAGTCGGTCAACAAGCCGATCTACAACGCGAAGACCGCGGCCAAGGCATCGGTCGCGATCATCAACAGCAACGGCAGGTACGCGCCTCAGGACTCGAAGACCGACGACCTCGTCGCGTTGCTTCGCCATACCGTGATCCCCGCGACACTCGCCGGGTCGACCGCCCATGCCTACGTGTCGGGCACGAACGCAGCATTCACCGACATCGGCCACCAGATCTTCTCCCGCGTGCCGGTATTCCTGCTCTACATCATCGGCATCACGTTCCTCGTGCTCGCGATGGCATTCCGCTCGGCCGTGATCGCGTTCAAGGCAGCGCTGACGACGCTCATGTCTGCGCTCGTCGGCTTCGGCGTCCTCACGCTCGTCGTCCAGAAAGGGGTCGGCCTGAGTCTGATCGGACTCGACCGCACGGGGCCGATCGAGAGCTTCGTCCCACCGATCGCCTTCGCGATCCTGTTCGGTCTCTCGATGGACTACGAGGTGTTCCTGATGAGCCGGATCCGCGAGGAGCACGTGCACGGGACCGAAACGGTTCAAGCGGTGAAGGACGGGATCGCCGGCGTCGGTCGCGTGATCGTCGCGGCGGCGCTGATCATGTCGTCGGTGTTCTTCTCGTTCCTGCTCTCCCCGGACCGGGTGTCCAAGGAGTTCGGTCTGCTGCTCGGCGTCGCGATCCTCACGGACGCACTGCTGATGCGGATGACCCTCGTGCCGGCGCTCCTGACGCTGCTACGCGAACGCTCGTGGTGGATTCCGCACTGGCTCGACCGCGCGTTGCCCGACATCACCATCGAGCCACCGGGCGAACGGCCGCGGCGGCGCTCACCGAGGAACGAGCCGGCCCACGTGCCGACCGACTGAGCTCGCCATCGGCGTGCAGCATCGGCGGCCAGGACGTAGGCTGGCGGCGTGCTCCCGGTCATCATCCTTGCGGCGGTGGCGATTCCTCTGCTCGTGATCGCGTTCCTCGCGGTGCGGCGATCCGCCACCGCCGGAGAGCATCCGGCCAACGAGACGGACGCCGACCGCCGCCGCACCGAGGAGGAGTTCGAAGAGGCAGAGCGCTACCAGGCCGAGCTGCGCGAAAGAGAGCACCACTCCTAGCTCGAGCCGAATGCGCGCGATGCAGCTCAGCAGGGTCGGGACAGCGCTGCACGAGGTCGAGCTGCCGGAACCGCGCCCCGGGCAGGGGCAAGTGCAGCTGCAGGTACACGCTTGCGGCGTCTGCCGCACCGACCTGCACATCGTCGACGGCGAGCTCGCCGAGCCGAAGCTGCCACTCGTGCTCGGCCATCAGATCGTCGGCACGGTCAGCGAGCTCGGGAGCGACGTCGACCGCTTCGACGTCGGGCAGCGCGTCGGGGTCCCGTGGCTCGGCTGGACGTGCGGCCGCTGTCGCTACTGCCTCTCGGGCCGCGAGAACCTCTGCGACACCGCGCGCTTCACCGGCTACACGATCGACGGCGGCTACGCCGAGGCGGCGCTGGCCGACGAGCGCTACTGCTTCCCGATCCCGGAGGGCTACCCCGACCTCCAGGCGGCACCGCTTCTCTGCGCGGGCCTGATCGGCTACCGCGCACTGCGGTTCACGGGCGACGCGGAGCGGGTCGGCCTCTACGGCTTCGGGGCGGCGGCCCACATCGTCTGCCAGGTCGCCCGCGCCGAGGGGCGGCGTGTCTTCGCGTTCACGCGGCCAGACGACGAAGCGACGCGCGCGTTCGCCCGCTCGCTCGGCGCCGAATGGGCGGGCGCCTCCGGGGAGGAGCCACCGGAGGCGTTGGACGCGGCGATCATCTTCGCGCCCGCCGGTGAGCTCGTCCCCACCGCTCTCGCCGCCGTCGCCAAGGGAGGCAGCGTGGTCTGCGCGGGAATCCACATGAGCGAGATACCCGCCTTCTCGTACGACCTCCTCTGGGAGGAGCGGGTCGTCCGCTCGGTCGCGAACCTCACACGCGCCGACGGAGAGGAGTTTCTGAACGTCGCGCCCCGGATCCCGGTGCGCACCGAGATCGAGGCCTTCCCGTTGAGCGCCGCCAACGACGCGCTCGCGCGCTTGCGCTCCGGAGGCGCCGACGGCGCCGTCGTGCTGTCGGTCGGAGATGCTCAGCTCTGAGACCGGCCGGGTGACCCTAGAATGCGGCAGGTGACACCCGACGAGCGCACGGGATGAGCACTCCGCAGCCCGGGATCTTCGCGCTCGGAACCGCCTCGACCGCCTACCTCGAGTTCGATGTCCGCGAGCCGCAGGCAGCTGCCGACTTCGTCCGCGGCATCGCCTCGTTGCGCGAACCGCGGACGACGATGGGCGGGGTCAATCTCGTGGTCGGCTTCCGGCCCGAGCTCTGGCGCGACGTGTGCGCCGGCGCACCGCCGACCGGGATCGAGGGGTTCAACAGCGACCTCGTCGGGCCTGACGGCTACAGGATGCCGGCGACGCAACACGATGCCGTGCTCTGGCTCTCGGGGAGCGCCTACGAGGTCGTCTTCGACGTTGCCCGGGCGGCGATCGCGACGCTCGCTGCGATCGGCTCCATGGCGAGCGAGACTTCGAGCTGGTCCTACCGGCACGACCGCGATCTCACAGGCTTCATCGACGGCACCGAGAACCCGACGCTGATCGACGCACCGGGGGTCGCCCTCATCGAGGATGGCAGCCCCGCTGCCGGCGGCACGATCCTTCTGCTGCAGAAGTGGAGCCACGATGTGACCGCGTGGGAGTCACTTCCCGTCGCGAGCCAGGAACAGGCGATCGGGAGAACGAAGGAGGAGAGCATCGAGCTCGACGACCGGCCTTCCGAGTCGCACGTCGCGCGGACTGATCAAGACAGCTTCGGCAAGATCTTCCGCCGCAACACGCCGTACGGCACCGTTGCCGACCACGGCACGATGTTCGTCGGGTGCTGCCGCGAACAGCGGCCGCTCGCCGCGATGCTCGAGAGCATGCTGGGGCTGACCGACGGCGTCCGCGACGCCCTCACCCGGTACACGCAGCCGCTCACCGGGGCGTACTACTTCGTGCCGTCGACGGCAGACCTGCGGGAGATCTCCGGCTCGTCGGAGGACCTCACCCGGACGAGCGTGTGATCCGGTAGATCCTCCCGGTCGTCCAGTCGCCGACGAGCAGCGCTCCATCCGCGGCGACCGCGAGCGGCAGCGGGCTCTTCAGTCCGGTGAGGAACGGGACCGCCCCGCCTCTTGCGCGCTCACCGCCGGCCGCGAGCGGCACACGCAGAACCTTGCCCAGCGACCATTCCGCGACCAGGGCGGCCGGGCCGAGTGCCGGGCCGAGCTGGAGCCGCACGATCGCAACACCGCCTGCGGCAGCGTGCGGGTCGAGCACCGCGAGCGGAGCCGGGACACCGCTGCACCCGGCTGCGACCTGGCCGTAGCACCCCGGGAAGCCGAAATCGTCGCCGTCGCGGACGAGCGCCAGCCAGTCGCCCGGTGTCTTCGCGCCCAGGTCGTCCCGCTGGTTGAGCGTCGCGAGGAGGTGGTTCGTCCCTGGGTAGAACGCCAGCCCGAACGGAGCGCGGAGACGACGGGCGACCAGACGCAGTCCCCCACCGTTCGTGCCGAACTCGACGATCGAGCCCGACCACTTGCTCGCCGGGACGCAATGGTCGCACGAGGCCGATACGCCCATGACGAGCTTCCCGGTCGGCGACTCGACGAGGTTGTTGTTCTCACCGCCGCCCGGCGGCCCGACGAGGATCGTCCGCCGCGCTGCGAAGTGATCGCCCGTCAGGCCCGACAGGACCTGAACGCGCCCGAGGGAAGCGACGTACAGCCTGCCGCGGATCCACACCAGGCCGAGCGGCCCGCGGAACCTCCCGGTGATTCGAACCGGGCGCGAGCCGGCGCGCGAGACGACGTAGAGGCCGTCGGTCGCATGCGTGTCCGCCCCCGACGTCGTGACCCACAGGCGACCTCGTGCATCGAACGCGAACGCGGACATCAGTTTCAAACCGTTCGCGTAGACCGTCGCGTGCAGGCCCGCCGGACCGCGTAGTCCCGCACCGATCGCGATGAGGCCCTGCTCGGAGCTCGTGGTTCGTGACGTCTCGCCGCTCGAGCCACATCCGGTCAGCAGCACGACGGCGAAGAGCACGGCGGCGAATTGCGCAGTGCGCAACCTCGGTCGCACCCACTCGGACATCGCCGGAGGCCTAGCCAGGATCGTCGTCCAGGAAGCTCGCAGCAAGCGGCAGCTCGATCGTGAACGCCGCGCCTCCACCGGGCACGGCGGCTGCGGTCGCCCGCCCGCCGTGGGCGTCGGTCACCGCTGCCACGATCGAGAGGCCGAGGCCGGCACCGCCGGCCGTTCGTGCACGTGAGGAGTCGACTCGGTAGAACCGCTCGAACACGTGCGCGGCCTGCTCGTCGGTCAGCCCGCGGCCATTGTCCTTCACGGTGAGCCGTACGACGTCGTCCCCCCGGACCAGGCCGACCTCGACAGCGGCATTTGCGTCTGCATGTGCGCGAACGTTGGAGAGCAGGTTGTCCACCACCTGGCGCAGACGGTCTCGATCTCCGATCACCGTCGCGCGGTCGAGCCGGCAGGCGATCGAGCGCTCCGGCTCGAGCATCCGGGCAGTCTCGACGGACTCGGCCACCACCTCGTCCAGCTCGACCGGATCGCGCGCGAGCGGCCTGCCCTCGTCGAGCCGGGCGAGCAACAGGAGATCCTCGACGAGGAGGCTCATGCGTTCGGACTCCCGGCTGATCCCGGCCATCGACCGTTCGAGGTCGGCCGGCCGCCGGGCGGCCCCGCGCGAGAACAGCTCGGCGTAGGCTCGAACCGCGGCGAGCGGGGTGCGCAGCTCATGCGAGGCGTCCGCGACGAAACGGCGGAGCTTCCGCTCGGATGCCTCCTGTGCGTTGAAGGCCGACTCGATCTGGGCGAGCATCGCGTTCAGCGCCCGGCCGAGCCGTCCCACCTCCGTGCGGTCGTCGTCGCGGGCGACGCGCTGCGAGAGATCGCCGGCGGCGATCGTTGCCGCCGTGGCCCCGATCTCGGTGAGCGGCCGCAGGCCGACCCGGATCACCCACAGCCCGAGCACCGCAACTCCGCCGAGCACGGCCAGGGTCACGAGCAACTCGACGAAGAGGAGCCGGTGCAGTGTGCTGTCGACGCTGCTCAGAGACGTGGCGACGATCAGGATGTAGCCGTTGCTGTCCGGATCGATCGAGGCGCGGACGCGGTAGCGGCCGTCTCCGGAGGCGGCGTGAGCCGTGAAGTAACTGACCCGGTCCGCGCCGCGATGCGACGTGATCGCGATCGTCTTCGGTAGTCGCGGAGGCGGCGCCTTCTTCGTTCCCGGGAACTGCGGTGCGGCCCCGGTCGCGACGATCGTCCCGTTCGCGCGTCGGACCTGAACGAACAGCCCAGGCACTCTGGCCTTGAGCTGTCCGATGTCCGGACCGTGCTCCGACGACGGCTGCGGCCGCCTTCCCCCGGGACCGCCCGGCCCGTGGAGCGCACTCTCGGCGGACGTGTGCGCCGTGTCGAGAAGGTCGTCGGTGCGTGAGATGAGAAAGCTGTGGAGCGAGGTGTAGGTGACGACGTCTGCGGTGACGAGCCCGACGCCGGCCAGGGCGACGACCCCGAGGATGAGCCGCGCGCGCAGCGAGAGCCGCTGAGCCACCTACTCCTGCTCCGCCTCGAGCATGTAGCCGACCTGACGCACCGTCCGAATGAGCGGCGGGCCGGCCGTGTCGAGCTTGCGGCGGAGGTAGCTGACGTACGTCTCGACGACGTTGCGGCTGCCGCCGAAGTCGTAGTGCCAGACGTTCTGCAGGATCTGCGACTTCGAGAGCACGCGCCGCGGATTGAGCATGAAGAAGCGGAGCAGGTTGAACTCAGTAGCAGTCAGTTCGATCGGCGTGCCACCGCGAAAGACCTCGTGTCGGTTCTCGTCGAGCGTCACATCGGCGAAGTGCAGAACGTCGCCCGGCAGGTCGCCGTTCGTCCGGCGCAGCACCGCCTGCACTCGCGCCACGATCTCGGCGAGCGAGAACGGCTTGGTGACATAGTCGTCCCCGCCGGCACGCAATGCTTCCACCTTGTCCTCGACCGCGTCCTTCGCGGTCAGGAAGAGAATCGCCGTCTTGAATCCGCGCTCGCGCAGGCGCCGCCCGACCTCCACGCCGGAGATGTCGGGCAGCATCCAGTCGAGGACGACCAGAGCGGGCTCCTCGCGCGTCACTGCGGCGAGGGCGTCTCGGCCGTTCGCAGCTTCCTCCACCTCATAGCCCTCGTAGCGCAGCGCCGTCGAGACCGCGTCGGTGATCGACGGCTCGTCGTCGACGACGAGAATCCGGCCGAGCGTCTTGTTCGGTGTCTGTGTCATGCCGTCACGTTGACCCGTGAGTCTGTGATTCTCCTGTGGAGCGAGCGCGGGCGCCTGTGGATCGGCTGTGAGTCATGCGGCACGCCGAAGCTCCTGCGGCTGCGCGACCGGTGCGACCCTTTGTTCTCTGCGCTCGAGCACGAGCGGCCGGACGAGCACGGCGGTGAGGCCGGAAACGACGGCGACGTCGAGCAGGACGTTCAACAGGATCATGGCGTTCAGGGACATCTCGGCTCCTTCGGTCTGGTGTTTGACGGCTCCAGAACACCAGCGGCCGTTTCGATCGCCATGGGAGACTCCTGAGGAGTCGCTGTGACCGTCAGCCGTACGAGAGGCCGTGCCCGAACCGAAAGAGCGGATCGCTCGAGTCCCCGGGGAGGTCCGGCTTCTGCGCCCGAACTGCGGCCATCGACGACGGCAGCTCGAACGGCAGGCGCCCTTCCGGCGCCGAGCGGCCGAACAGGACGTCGAGCACCGCCTCGTCGGCCGATCCGAACACGGCCAGGATCGCCGCGCATTCCTCGACGAGCTCGGGGATGACGGCCGGACGCTCGAGGTGCAGCACGAGCACCGTCGGCGTCCGTCTCGCGAGCGCGAGCAGCTCCCCGAGCTCCGGCTCCTTGAAGTCGAGGTCGCCGGCGTGGAAGACACTTTCGATGAAGCTCGACGTGCGAGGCTCGAACGGTGCGTTGCGTCGAACGATCGCGACGTCGGCGTCCTCCGGACGGTCCACGACGTCGCCGTGAGCCGCTGCGCTCTCGGCGGAGACGCCGTCGAGGAAGAGTCGCGGACGGCCCGCGAGCGGCAGCGTGCCGTCATTCGCCACGAGCACCGCCGACCGCCGCTGCAGGCGATTGCCGGCGGCACGAAACTCGGGGCACCCGCAGAGTTGCTCCGCCTCCTCGGGGTCGACATACGGGTCGTCGAAGAGGCCGAGCCGGAACTTGTCGCGCAGCAGCCGGCGAACAGATTCGTCGATTCGCGCCTCCGAGATGCGGCCGCCGCGCACGAGCTCCACCAGCAGCTCGGGCAGCGCCTCTCCGCCGAGCTGGTCGCAGCCTGCGGCGATGATCTTCTCGAGCCGATCCTCGGCGCTCAGCTCCTCCACGCCCCAGCACTTCGCCTCGAAGACCGAGCCGTCCGGCATCGGCGCGTCGGTGATGAGGCCCCAATCGGTGCAGACCACGCCGTCGAAGCCGTAGCGCCCCCGCAGGAGACCCGTGATCACGTCGCGGTTGTAGCCGAAGCCGACTTCTTCGTACGGTGTTCCGACCGGGCGCCCGTAGTACGGCATGATCTGCGCCGTCCCGGCCTCGAACGCCGCTTCGAAGACGCGCAGGTGGTACTCGAACCCGTTGCCGGGATAGACCTGATCCTTGCCGTAGGGGAAATGCGGATCCTCCCCGTCGCGCTGCGGCCCGCCGCCGGGGAAGTGCTTGGTCATGCACGCGACGGATTCGGGCCCGAGCTGGTCGCCCTGGAAACCGCGGATGTACGCGGCCAGGAGGCGTCCGGCGAGCTCCGCGTCCTCGCCGAAGGTGTGCATGCTCCGCGCCCACCGCGGCTCGGTGGCCAGATCGGCCATCGGGTGCAGCGCGACGTGGATGCCGACAGCCCGGTACTCGCGCCGCGCTATGTCGCCGAACTCGCGCATGGCCGCCTCGTCCCGCAGGGCACCGAAGCCGATTGGCTCGGGCCAGTGCGAGAAGCCGCCCGCCGACCAGCTTGCGCCGACGCTCTCGGCGAAGCTGTGCCGAGGATCCGATGCGATCGTCACCGGGATGCCGAGCCGGGTCGATTCGGCGAGCCGTTGCATCCGGTTCTGCCACTCGGCCTGCAAGCGCGGCTCCGGCGCGAAGTAGATGTTGAAGTGGTTGAGCCCGCGACCGACCACGAGCTCCTTCGTGTTCCCGCGGACAAACTCGTCGCCACCATCGAGCAGCGTCCCATCCGTGTTCATGAGAATCGGCGGGTGGAACATCAGTCCCGCCTTCTCCTCGAGGGTCATCTGCGACAGAAGATCGGCAACGCGGATCTCCAGCGGTTGGGCCGGATCCTCGTACGGGTCGAGCCGCCCGTTCCCGTTCAGATCCCTGTGACCGGACAGGTCAGCGGGCGACGAGGACATCGCAGTGCGCCTCTTTGACGAGGTCGGCTGCGGTATCCGTGCCGAACAGCCGGCCGAGCGCCGAGTGATGGTGCGTCCCGACGACGATCGCACCCGCCGTGCGCTCATCGGCGACTCGCAGGATCTCGGAGACGGGATCGCCCAGCCCCCACACCACGTCGCCCTCGCTGCCGGTCTCCTCGAGCCGCTTGCGAGCATGCTCGAGGAGCGGCTGGATCTCGGGCGGCCCTTCCTCGGGGATCGGCGTGATCGGGCCGACCATGCCGGGCACCCCGGGCCCGTACGGGTCGACCCACTCGTACGGCATCGGTGCGACGATCACTACGACCACCGAGGCCTCGCGCGACGCGGCCTCTTCGAGCGCGTACTCGAGGGCCCGCTCGGACTCTTCGCGGCCGTCGTACCCGACGACCACGGGGCCTTGCGCCTCTTTTTCCGGGCTGTCGCTGCTCACAGGGTCGTTCTAACCGGCCGCGCCACTCGCCAGTTCACCCAAACCGGATGAACGCCGCCTAACCGACCGCAGGCACGGTGCGGGCCGGTGAAGGCACTCGCGCTCCTCGTGCTCGGTATTGCGCTCGTCGACGGGCTGAATCCGTCCACGATCGCTCCGGCCCTCGTGCTCGCCGTGAAACGGCGCGGGGTCGTGCTCGTCTCCCTGTTCACACTCGGCGTGTTCGTCCCGTCGCTGGCGGCCGGGCTGCTCGTGGTCGCGGGGCCGGGGCAGGCACTGATCGATCTGATCCCGCATGTCGGACCGCTGGCGAAACATCTGCTCGAGATCGGCGCCGGTGTCGTCCTGGCGGCCGTCGCCTGGACTCTCTGGATCCATCGCCGCCGCGTGGCCGGAGGCATGTCGCGCGAGCCTCCAGGCGGGGCCTTGGGGGCCGCCGGCCTCGGGGCGGGGATCATCCTGGCCGAACTGCCGACTGCATTCCCCTACTTCGCAGCACTCGCCGCGATCGTCGGATCGACTGCCAACCTCGCCGGCCAACTCGAGCTCGTCGCGCTCTTCAACGTTGCATTCATCCTGCCGCTGCTCGTGATCATCGGTGTGCGCGCGGTCGCAGGCCCGCGCGCCGAGGCAGTGCTGGAGCTCACACGTCGAGCCATGGAACGCTACGCCGGCGTGATCCTGCCGTGCGCGGTCGGCTTGATCGCCGCGGTGCTGCTCATCCTCGGCATCCTCGGAATCGTGCGCGGCTGAAGCTCATTTGCGGCGGTGCGAGGTGTGCCCGCACCACTCGCAGACCGCTGCGTGCCGGATGCGCCCACAGGACGGGCACGGCCGCCGGACTCGCCTCGGCGCGAGCAGCCCTTTCGACAATCCGAGCTGCGCCATCATCAGACCTGCGCCGATGGCGAGCGCCGCGAAAAGCGTCGGGTGCTGTGCGAGCGTCTGCATGCGGGGCCTCCCGCCCCATCCTGGACCTGTCGGAGGACGTCAGCTTCGTAGAGCCTGGACCGTCCCGTGGTAGAGCACAAGCCCGTAGATGATGAGAATGTCGAGCGCGAACATCGCGAGGGCCCAGACCGGGTAGGCCGGGATGAACATCAGCTGGCCGATCGCGTTGACGCCGGCGACGGCGATCGCAAACCAGACCGCCCAGGAGCTGCCGCTCAGCAGCCCCGCACCGGCACAGAGCTGGATGACGCCCAGGGCCAGAACGATCCAGCCCCACGTGCGGAGGTCGCTGAAGACGTAGTGGGCGCTCGTCGTGTACACGTGCGACTTCGAGGCGCCCAGGACTCCCTGAATGACGTTCCAGGTGCCTGCGAGGAACAAGAGGACGGCTGCGAACATCGCCCAGCCCAGCCCCCTCGCCGACTGGTCGTCGTATCCGCCCTCGGCGTGGCTTGGTTGTGCCATGCCTCCAGCAAACACGGAACCGTCCTCGGGCACATCGTCCGGTTGGGATGACCGCCCCGCCGATTTCACCCCAACGGGACTACGCAAACCGGCCGGTCAGCCTCAATCCTCGAGCGAAACACCTCTCCGCAGCCGACCGGGGTGCGTGGGCCGGCCGGCAGATGTGGAAATACCGAAGGAGGACAAACATGGCGGATCTCATCGCCATCGCCTACCCCGACGAGACGACGGCAGCGGCGGCTCAGATCGAGGCAGAGAAGCTTGCGAACGACCTGATCATCCAGACCGACGCGATCGCATCGATCGTGCGGGACAAGAACGGCGACTTCAAGGTGACGACGAACCACCACTCGGTGGCCGGCGGGACCTCCTGGGGAATGTTCTGGGGCGTGCTGTTCGGCATCCTCTTCTTCGTCCCGTTCCTCGGGATGGCCATCGGCGCCGGCTTCGGTGCGTTGATGGGCAAGCTCAAGAAGGACAGCATCGACCAGGCGTTCATCGACCAGGTCCGCGAAGCGATGAAGCCCGGCACGTCCGCGCTGTTTCTCGTCGTCGAGAAGGTGACACCGGACAAGGCGGTCGAGGCGCTCAGCAAGTTCGGAGGCACCGTCCTCAAGTCGTCGCTGTCGAAGGACGCCGAGGACGCGCTGCAGAACGAGCTCCACGGTGCCCCGGCCACCGCGCCGGCCGCGAGCTAGCGAGCAAGCAAGGAGCGTGATTGGCGAGGCAGCGGGGCAGGCAGCCGTGGGAACGGCGCCCGCCCCGCCCTCGACTGTCAGCCGCCTGCGACAACGAGAGCGACCGTGGCGATCCCGAGCACCACGGTCGCGGCTGCGAGCAGGACCGCGACACGGTCGTCCATCGGCGCGTAGCCGCCGGAGGCGAGTGCCCGCTCGACATTGCGATGGCGGGCAAAGGCACAGCACGCGAACGCGACCCCGAGCAGGCAGAAGGCCGCTCCGAGGACGCGATACGGCCAGACGGCGCCACCGGTCAGGCCGGGGGCGATGCGGCCTGTCCCGATGCCGACCGCGAGCGCGGTCAACGCGCTGCGCCACCACGCAAGATAGGTGCGCTCGTTGGCCAGGCGCGTGCGACGGAGAGCATCGGTCGGCTCGTCGGTCATCCGGTTGGGATGATGCCAGGCCGACCCCGGAGGGCGAAGCTCGGGTCCCACGATGGCAGTCGCCTCTCCATCAGCGTTCCATCTCCTTGCGAAGCCGACCGGGGCCGTCTGCAATCTCGACTGCTCCTACTGCTTCTTCCTCTCCAAGGAGATGCTCTACCCGGGGTCGAGGTTCCGCATGGCCGACGACCTGCTCGAGACCTATCTCCGGCAGCTGATCGAGGCGCATGCGGGGGCCCCAGAGGTGATGATCGCCTGGCAGGGTGGCGAGCCGACGCTGATGGGCCTCGACTTCTTCCGCCGCTCCGTCGAGTTGACGAGGGAACATCTGGGCCCAGGCCAGCGCGCGGTGATCACGATTCAGACGAACGGCACGCTCCTCGATGCTGAGTGGTGCGAGTTCTTCAAGGAGAACGAGGTGCTCGTCGGCATCTCGATCGACGGGCCGCGCGAGATCCACGACGCCTATCGCGTGAACAAGGGAGGCAAAGGGTCGTTCGACGAGGTCATGCGCGGCCTCGACCACCTGCGTGCGGCCGAGGTGGACTGGAACGTCCTCACGACGGTGCACGCGATGAACGGTGACCGCGGCGGAGAGATCTATCGCTTCCTGCGCGACGAGTGCGAGGCCAGATTCATCCAGTTCATCCCGATCATCGAGCGCGCGACCAAGGAGACTCAGGACGGAGCGCCGAGAACATCGTGGCGCGACCGCCCGCTCTACGTGCAGGAAGGGTCGTACGTCACCAACCGCACGGTCACGGCGAAGCAGTACGGCCGCTTTCTCGTCGACGTGTTCGAGGAATGGGTACGGCGCGACGTCGGCGAGGTCTACGTGCAGATGTTCGACGTCGCACTCGCGAACTGGGTCGGGGAGCCCCCCGGGCTGTGCGTGCATTCCGAGACCTGCGGCGCCGCGCTCGCGCTCGAGCACACCGGCGACCTCTACTCTTGTGACCACTTCGTGGAACCTCGGTTCCGCCTCGGCAACATCAAGGAAGAGCACATGCTCAAGCTCGTCTCGTCGCAACAACAGGTGCAGTTCGGGCTCGACAAGCGCGAAACGCTGCCGCAGTACTGCCTCGACTGCGACGTTCGGTTCGCCTGCCACGGCGGCTGTCCGAAGGACCGCTTCATCCAGACACCGTCCGGTGACCCTGGACTGAACTTCCTCTGCGCCGGCTTCAAGGACTTCTTCCATCACGTCGACGGCCCGATGCGGATCATGGGCGACCTGTTGAGCCAGAACCGGGCCCCGTCCGAGATCGTCCAGCTCTACGCAGCCGAAGACGCGCACCGCGGCCGCAACGATCCGTGCACCTGCGGGAGCGGTCGCAAGTGGAAGCATTGCCACGGCGCCTCGCGGCGGCTCGCGCTCACACCGGGAGCGGAATGACGGCCAATCCGCGCCAGGAAGCGGGGCGCGTCGACGCGCTGTTCGTCCAGAGCAGCTCGGCGTTCAGCTCCGACGCCGGCGAGATCACGCTGACCGGGCTCGCGGAGGCAACGGTGTATTTCTCGGACCGCCCGCGACGCGAGGCCGGGCATCTGCCGTCCAAGCGTTTCCTCGAGCTCTGGGACGACGACACGACGAACTTCGTCGTCGAACCGCCCCACGCGGTGCTTTCGTTCCTGGAGGAGCCCGCCGAAGCACTCGCCGACGTGGTGGTCGTTCTGCACGAACCGCGGCTGAACGGCGACCAACTGACCTACCGGGTCGAGGTGCTCAACGGGACGCTTCCGTCCACCGGGGGTCCGTGCTCGCTCTTCATCGACACGTTCGGTCGTTCGCTGGCACCGGTCTCCGTTCGGGGGGTTCGGCGTCCTCGCCGCACGAGCGCAAGTCAGGCGGCCGTGTGATGAGGACCAGGCTGACGTTCTGGGGCGCGTTGGCGACACTCTTCTGCGTCGGTGTGATCGCGGCATTCGGCGGCAGTAGCGGCAGTGCCGCCGACAGCACCGGCGCGCTCACCGTGACGCTGAGCGCCGCCACGACGACGACCGAGGAGCCGACGGTCCCTCAGACCACCGTCGAGGTGACGGTCACGAACACGCAGACGACCATCGGCCCGGGGACGGTTGTGATCAATCCGCCAACTTCGACCTCGACCACGGAGACCTCCAGCGAGACGAAGACCTGGGCGCTCGTCGTGATCGGGATCGCGATCGTGATCCTGATCGGCCTGATCGGGTGGCTCGCGAGCCGGCACAAGGACCTACCGGCGGACGCGCGAAGACGCGCCCTCGGGGAGGCGGTTGCCGCCTGGGTCGCACAGGGCTACGCCCCGGTGAGCCAGACCGACACGACGGCCGTCCTGCGTCGCGGCGACGAGCAGGTCGTGGTGACGGTCGACGGACGAGGCAACATCAGCTCCCAGCCGGTTGGCGGCGCGCCGCCCACCGGCGCGGCCTGAGCCTCTCAGCTCGACAGGAGGTGCTCGCGGTGCGCGAGAGCGACGGCCTCGAGCCGGGAATGCACGCCGAGCGCGCGGAGGATGTGGCGAATGTGGTTGCGGACGGTCTCGACGCTCAGATTCAGCTCGCTGGCGATGTCGTGCGTCCGCCGGCCGTGCTCGAGCAGGCGGAGCACCTCGGCCTGGCGCGGGGTCAGATGGGGGTGAGCGGGCCGTGGCGGTGTGTCGTCGATGTCTGCGACCTGACCGAAGACGCCCACCACTCGATCGCCCTCGACCAGCGGCACGCTGCTCAACTCGACGCCGATGCGCTCGCCGTTCGCACCGATCACCACGACCTGGGTGTCATGCGGCTTCGGTGGGCCGGCGATGTGCCGGGCAAAGGTCTCCCGAGACCGGCGGGACTCTTCGGGCGCGACGACCGAGGTGAACTGCCGCCCCCGAACGTCGCCGACCAGCCGCCGAGCGGCGGGGTTCAGCCAACGGATGACTCCCGTGGGATCGACGACGTAGCTCGGCACGCTGATCGACTCCAGCGCAGCCTCCACGTTGCCACCGATCTGATTGAGATCCGAGGTCACCGGCCTCGATTCTGAGCCGGGGCCGCGAGTGGCGAATCATCCGGACTGGATGAGGCGCGAGCGGCGGCCCCCGCCGGGCGGCCGTCCAGGCCGCCGAACGGACTTTCACTTTGGGTTCCGTTGCTATACGACTTACCCCTGGCCGAACTCGACGAGGAGGCGCAAGGTGCTCCACAGTGGCGCGATCACACAGCTAGAGCTCGATTCCCTGAAGCAGAAGGCGCTCGCCTGAACCACCTGATCGCGATCTCCACCGCCCCGGCTGTTGACCCGCGCAAGGGCAGAGCCGTGGGTCACGCATGAGCGAGGTCGCCGCCGGCGGCCTCGCCGCAGAGCAGGACGCCGGCAATCCGAAGCTCGCCTTGCTCCTGGCGATGGCGATGTTCGTGCTGGTGGTGGACACGTCGCTGATGAACGTGTCGATCTCGGCGGTCGTCGCCGACCTGAACACGACCGTGAGCGGCGTCCAGTCGGCGATTGCGCTGGAGGCGCTCGTCTCCGCCGCGTTCATTCTGATCAGCAGCAAGATCGGCGACCTGATCGGGCGCAAACGAGCCTACGTCCTGGGGCTGCTGGCCTATGCGGTCGGCGCGCTGGCGATGACGCTCGCGCAGAACCTGACGGCGATCATCGTCTTCTGGGCGATCATCGGCGGCCTCGGTGCATCGCTGCTGCTGCCTGCGATGCAGTCCCTCATCCACGGGAACTTCGAAGGTGCTGCGCGCACCCGGGCCTACGCACTGGTCGGCGCGGCGGCCGCGATCGCCGCCGCCGTGGGGCCGCTCCTCGGCGGCTTCGTCACCACCTATCTGTCCTGGCGCGTCGGTTTTCTCCTCGAGGTCGTCGTCATCGCGATCGTGTTGTCCCAGATCAAGCTCGTCCACGACGTGCCCTACACGGGGCCCCGCCAGGTGGACGTGGTCGGTGCGATCCTCTCCGTGTTCGGGATGGGCGGCCTCGTGCTCGGGATCCTCGTCTGGCAGGAGGGAGGCGAATCCGTCGGCCTGCTGATGGCGATCGGAGCGGTTGCGCTCGCGCTGCTCGCCTACTGGCTCGTGCGTCGCAAGCGCGAGGGAAAGGTGACGCTGCTCGATCCGGGCCTGTTCCGCTTCCCGCACTTCACGATCGGGATCTCGCAGCAGATGTTGCAGCAGATCACCCTTGGCGGCGCGATGATCGCGCTCCCGCTCTTCCTGCAGATGACGCTCGAATACAACGCCATGGAGGCGGGGCTGTCACTCGCCCCGCTGTCGCTCAGCATGTTCGGCGTCGCCCTCCTGGCCGGGCGAAAAGCCGGCAATCGCCGGCCGAGCAACATCGTCTTGACCGGGTTCGCGCTGAGCACGATCGGGATGGCCTCGATCATCCCGATCGTGCCGCGCACGCATTCGGGCTGGGCGCTGGTCATCCCGCTGGTGATCGTCGGATCAGGCCTCGGTCTGCTCGTGTCGCAGCTGAACAACTACACGCTGTCTCCGATCGAGGAGGAGCGCGTCAGCGAGGCCGCGGGGGTCAACTCGGCCGCCGGATCGTTCGGGCTCTCGTTCGGGCTCGCGATGGCCGGCGGCATCATGCTCGCGTTTCTCGCCTTCGACTTCACCAACCTCGTCAATGACAGCGCGGTGATCCCGCCCGCACAGCAGCAGCAGATCTCGAAGACGCTGGAACACGACGCCGAGGTGATGAGCAATACCCAGCTCGCCCCGGTCCTCGCGGACGAGCCTGCGGACGTCCAGGCCGAGGTTCTCCGAATCAACAAGGAGGCGCGCGACCGGTCGCTGCAGGTGGCGCTCCTCGTCCCGCTGATCGCCAGCCTCCTCGGCCTGCTCAACGCCTTCCGGATGAGACGGCTTCCCGACCCGACGCCGGCCAGCTCCATCGAAGGCGTGGCCCTGGGTTGAGCGGGCCTCGCTCCGCCTCTCTGCCGAAGGGAGAGGCCGTTCCACTCTTCATCTGAACTGGACGACGCCGGGACGTTCCCGGCCTGACACGGTCGAGAGGCAAATGTTGACGGCTCTTCCAGGAGTGCGAACTCTTTCCGCCTACCAGCCCGCGTGGCTGAGGAAGGATCTCGTCGCGGGGCTCGTCCTCGTCGCGCTCCTCGTTCCCCAGGGGATGGCGTACGCCGAGCTCGCCGGACTGCCGCCGATCACCGGCCTGTACACGTCGATTCTCTGCTTGACCGGATATGCGATCTTCGGGCCGTCTCGAATCCTCGTGCTCGGCCCGGACTCGTCGCTCGGCCCGATGATCGCGGCGACGCTCCTGCCGCTCGTGGGAGCCAACGGCGATCCCGACCGTGCGATCGCCCTCGCGTCGATGCTCGCTCTGCTCGTCGGCGGGATCACCGTGCTCGGTGGCGTCCTCAAGCTCGGATTCGTTGCCGATCTGCTGTCGAAGCCGACCATGATCGGTTACATGAACGGCCTCGCCGTCACGATCCTGATCGGCCAGCTTCCGAAGCTGTTCGGGTTCTCGATCGACGCGAGCGGGTTCATCGACGAGACAAAAGGCTTCATCAACGGTGTCAGGGATGGTGAGACGGTCACCGCGGCCCTCGTGATCGGTCTCGTCGGGATTGCGCTGATCCTTGTGCTCCAGCGCGTTCTGCCAAAATTGCCGGGAGTTCTCGTGGCCGTCGTGGTGTCGATCGTCGCGGCTCGCCTGTTTCAGCTCGACGACCACGGAGTGAAGCTCGTCGGCACGCTGCCGCAAGGGTTTCCGCCCCTCACGGTTCCAAGTGTCCATCTCTCGGACCTGGGGCTCCTGATCGGTGGGGCACTCGGGATCGTCATCGTCACGCTGGCCGACACCATCGCGACTGCGTCGGCGTTTGCAACGCGAACCGGACAGGAGTTCGACGGCAGTCAGGAGATGATCGGGATCGGGGCGGCGAACATCGCCGCCGGCTTCTTCCAGGGCTTCCCCGTCAGCACGAGTGGATCACGGACGGCGGTCGCCGAACAGTCCGGCGCGAAGACCCAGGTGACCGGGCTCGTCGGCGCGCTCGCGATCGTGCTGATGCTCGTGCTCGTGCCCGGGCTGCTGAAGAACCTGCCTCAGCCCACACTCGCAGCGGTCGTGATCGTCGCCTCGCTCTCACTTGCCGACGTCCCCGGGACGGTCCGCCTGTTTCACCAGCGCCGCGAGGACTTCTTCGTCTTGATCGCGGCCTTCCTCGGAGTGGTCCTGCTGGGCGTGCTGGCCGGCATCGCCGTCGCCGTGGCGCTTTCGATCGTCAGCGTGTTCCGGCACGCGTGGTGGCCGTATCAGGCGGTGCTCGGCCGCGTAAAGGGACTGCCCGGCTACCACGACCTCGCGGGACATCCCGACGCTGTGGTGCTTCCCGGGCTCGTGCTGTTCCGTTTCGACGCGCCTCTCTTCTTCGCCAACGCAAGAACCTTCCGCGATCAGATCCGCAAGCTCGCCTCGGCCGATCCGAAACCGGCCTGGATCGTCGTGGCAGCCGAACCGATCACAGACGTCGACACCACGGCAGGCGACATGCTGGAGGAGCTCGACCACGAGCTCAACGCGGTCGGTGTCTCACTCGTCTTCGCGGAGATGAAGGACCCCGTCCGCGACAAGATCGAGCGCTACGACCTCACCCGCACCATCAACCCGGAGCACTTCTTCCCCACGATCGATGCGGCCGTGACCGCGTACCGCGAAGCAACGAACGCGTCCTGGGACGTGAGCTGATCACCCCCGAACGGTCGACCCGCAGCGTTCGGCGCCTCCTGCCGATCACGGAGTGGCTCCCTCGGTACGACCGCAGCTGGCTGCGGGGCGACCTGATGGCGGGGATCGCCGTCACGGCCCTCGTGGTTCCGAAGAACCTCGGCTACGCGGGCATCGCGGGCGTGCCGCTCGAGAACGGGCTGTACGCGGCGGCGGCCGGTGCGATCATCTACGCGCTCTTCTGCACATCCAGGCAGATCTCGACAGGCCCGAGCTCCTCGCTCGCGGCGGTGGCCGGCGGCGCCGTCCTGGCGACCAGGGTCGGGGGACAGGACGCTGCTCAACTCGTGGCGGCGATCACATTGGTGACGGGCGGCCTGTTCCTGCTGCTCGCTCTGTTCCGCCTGGGCTGGATCGCGCGGTTCCTGTCGAAAGCGGTGATCACCGGATTCCTCGCAGGCGCCGCGATCGACGTGACGATCGGCGAGCTTTCCAAGCTGACAGGGACGTCGTCGAGCGGCGACAGCGCGTGGCGCGAGCTCTGGACGTGGTTCCAGGGCCTCGACGAGATCCACTGGACGACGCTGGCAGTCGGCCTCGTCTCCCTCGGCGTGATTCTCGGGCTGCGGTTCGCGGCGCCGTCGGTCCCCGGCGCGCTCGTGCTCGTGGTCGGCGGGCTCCTCGCATCTGGGCTGTTCGACCTCGGCGCCCACGGCGTGGCGCTCGTCGGGCACGTTCCCCGCGGGCTCCCCAGCCCGGCGCTCCCCGATTGGGACCTCGTCCGGACCCACCTCGCGACGATCGGCATCGCGTCGGTCGCGCTGCTGCTCATCGGTTTCTCGCAGACGGCCGGCGACGCGAGGGCGTTTGCGATGCGGCATCGGTACCGCATCGACGTCAACCAGGAGTCGGTGGCTCAGGGAATGGCGAACGCCGGGGCCGGGCTCTTCCAGGGCATGCCGGTCTCGACGAGCCTCTCCGCGAGCTCGCTGAACGAGTCGGCCGGAGCCAGGACCCCGGTTGCCTCGCTGATCACAGGCGGCCTCGTGCTCCTGACGCTGATCGTCCTCGCCCCGCTCTTCTCCGCACTTCCGAAGGCGGTCCTCGCTGCGGTGATCATCGACGCGGTCGTGTTCGGGATGATCGACGTCCCCGAGCTCCGGCGGTTGCGCCGGGTTGCGCGGATCGACTTCTGGATCGCAGTCGCGGCGATTGTCGGCGTGCTCTCGGCCGGCGTTCTCGCGGGCGTCACGATCGGGATCGCACTTTCCCTGGTCTGGCTGATCTACGTCGCGACGTCACCGAAGATGCCGCTGCTGGGCCGCGAGCCGGGCACGCAGGCGTTCCGCGAGCTCGACGAGTACCCCGGCGACGAGACGTTTCCCGGTATCGCCGTGCTGCGCCTCGACAGCGGGCTGTTCTTCGCCACCGCCGAGGCGCTCGACGATCGTGTCCGTGCGGTCATCCGTGACAGCGAGCCGCGGCTCGACGCGCTCGTTCTCGACTTCGAGGGCGTCGACTTCGTCGACTCTCAGGGGGCGGCGAAGCTCGCCGAGCTCTTGGAGGTTGCGCGGACGGACGACATCGCGCTCCGCCTGGCGCGGCTCAAGCCACAGGTTCGCTCGGTCCTGGACGCTGACGGTCTGACGGAAGCCCTCGGCGCGGACAGGATCCACGGAAACGTCGATCGTGCAATCGAGGCAGAGCTGACAAAGCCTGCCTGAGCCCGACGACAGCGTGCTCCGGCTCGGTTCTCAGGCCGTGTCGGCGACCGGCTCGGCGGCCGGGTCGAGCGTGATGCCCGCCGCCGCCAGGGCGGCCTGGACGTCGTTGCGCGCGCTGTAGATCCGCCACTTGACCGTGGCCAGAGGGATGTCGAGCGCGGCGGCGATCTCGTTGTACGACATGCCCACGACATCACGGAGAAGCAGGGCCGTCTTCAGGTCGACATTCAGCTCCTCGATCGCAACCCAGAGCGCCCGGATGGTCTCGGCCTGCTCGACCGGCGGCTCCGGGAGGGCAGGCGACAGCTCGGGGACGAGCTCGACCGGCTGCAGGCGGTTCTTCCGGGAGCGGATGTCGTCGAGGACGACGTTCTTCGCCACCTGGAAGATCCACGTCGTCAGCTTGGCCCGGAATGCGTAACGCGGCAGAGCCTTCCAGACGCGGAGGAACACTTCCTGGGTCAGGTCTTCGGCGAGCTCCCGGTCGCCGACCGACCGCAACACGTAGTTGAAGATCGGTAGGTGGTAGGTGCGGACGATGACCGAGAACGCCTTTTCATCTCCGCGTTGCGCCTTCTTCACGACACTGGGATCGAGCTGAATGAGCATGCATCCAGTGTTGCCCCGGTGGGCGACCACCGTAGTAGCCCATCCGGGTCAATTCCGAGCTCGCTGTCTTAGGGCGCGCTTAGGTTCGGTCGTCGGTCTTCGTGTCGAGCGCAGCCTGGACACGCTCGTCACGGCCGCGCGCCGCCGCGAGCCCACCGATGTCGCCGCCCGGGCCACGCAGGACCCAGGCGATCCCACACGCCGTCAACGCGCCTGCGATCGGACCGACGATGTACACCCAGTAGTTCGTGAAATCCCAGTTCGCCATGTCCGGCCCGAACGAGCGCGCCGGATTCATCGAAGCCCCGCTGATCGGGCTCGACCACAGCCCGGCCAGGATGATGTACCCGCCGACCGCCACCGCTGACAGCGCGCCGATGTTCTGCGCCGAGGATGCCGTGCCGAGAATGACGCTCACGAGGCCGACCGTCAGGATGAACTCGATCAGCATCGCCTGCCAAGCATGGATCCCCGCTCCGGGCTCCGTCGAGCCGAGGCCGCCGACCTTGCCGAGCACCGCCCAGAGGAAGAGACACGCCCCGGTTGCCCCGATCAACTGCACGATGATGTAGCCGGGGACCCGCCGCCAGGGGAAATCGCCGCGCGTCGCGAACGCGATCGAGACGGCCGGGTTCAAATGTGCGCCCGAGACGGCGCCCATGAACAGGATGATCCCCATCACCATCAGGCCCGGGCCGGTCACCGCTGCGCTCCGGGCGATCGCCCCGCCCGACTTCGCAGCCACCACGGCTCCGCCGGCGCCGACCAGGACCAGGAAGAACGTCCCCAGGAGCTCCGAGAACAGCCGCCTCCACTCATGGGAGGGATCGTCGAACTCGATCGCCCCCGGAAACTCCAGTTCCAGGAACGCCCGCCGCGTCGCACCGGGCTTCAGCTCGGCCCCGGCCGGCGGCTTCAGAGAGGAACCTGTCACGCCGCACAGGCTGAACCACCGACCGAAGGGCCTTTTCATCCAATCCGGATGAACCGGCCACCTTCCGACGATCTCCGTCCGGTCATCCCAATCGGGTGAGTCGGCGCGGCCGATTCGGTGCGACGTTCCCCGACTGGACATGTTCGGTCGTGCCGTCGGGGGATCGAGAGCGTGATGAGCAGTTCCGAACCAAATCAAGCCGCTCCTCCCACTCCTCCCGACCCGGTGGAGCTGCTCCGCAGCCGCAGCTACCTGGTTCTGCTCGCGTTCGGCGGAGTCGTCGGCGTCGGGGTCGCGGTCGTCGCCTACTTCTTCCTCAAGGCGGTCTCCGAGGCGCAGAAGTACATCTTCGGGACTCTTCCGGGCGAGCTCGGGTTCGGACACGAGCCCGCCTGGTGGCCGCTCCCGTGGCTCGCGCTCGCAGGTGTGCTGGTCGCCCTGACGATTCGCCACCTGCCAGGCACCGCCGGCCACAAGCCGGCAGAAGGGTTCAAGACGGGCGGGCCCGTGGCGCCGATCGACCTGCCCGGCATCGTGATCGCCTCACTGGCGACCCTCTGCTTCGGGGTCGTGCTCGGGCCTGAGGCGCCGCTGATCGCGATCGGCAGCGGGCTCGGCGTCCTCGCAATTCACCTGCTCAAGAAGGACGCGCCGGCGCAGGCGGTTGCCGTGATCGGGGCGGCAGGAAGCTTCGCGGCGATCAGCACGCTCCTCGGCTCGCCCCTCGTCGGAGCGTTCCTCCTGATGGAGGCCGCCGGGCTCGGCGGCCCGATGCTGGGCGTCGTTCTCGTCCCGGGTCTCCTGGGCGCCGGGGTGGGGGCGCTCATCTTCGTCGGCCTGGACTCCTGGACCGGCTTCGGGACGTTCGGACTGGCGGTCCCAGACATTCCGTCCTTCGGACGCCCCGACGGCCCCGAGTTCCTCTGGGCGGTCGCGATCGGTGTCGCCGCCGCCGTCCTCGGGGCTGCCATCCGACGCCTCGGCCTGTTCCTCCAACCTGTCGTCGAGCAGCGGTCGGTCGCGCTGACGCCGGTGGTCGGGTTGGGGGTCGGCGGGCTTGCGATGATCTTCACCGAGGTGACGGGCAGAAGCTCGTCGGAGGTGCTCTTCTCCGGCCAGGACCAGCTCCCACAGCTCATCGAGTCCGCTGCAGGCTGGTCGGTCGGGGCGCTCCTGCTGCTGCTCGCATGCAAAGGGATTGCCTATGGGCTCTCTCTCAGCTGCTTCCGCGGCGGCCCGGTCTTTCCGTCTCTCTTCCTCGGCGCTGCGGGCGGCATCGCCTTGTCACACGCGCCGGGCCTGCCGATGATCGCGGGGGTCGGGATGGGCATCGGCGCGATGAGCGTCGCGATGCTCGGGCTGCCGTTCACCTCCGTGCTGCTCGCAAGCGTGATCCTCGAATCCGACGCGATCGCGATGATGCCGATCGTCATCGTCGCGGTGGTCGTCGCCTACGTCGCCTCGGCGTGGCTCGCCCCGGTGAAGGCCCGCGGCGGCCCTGCGGCCGCATCCGCCCCCTGACTTTGATTCGATGAGGCGGTGGCTGAGACCGACCTGATGAACGTGTCGCCCGGCTTTGGCTCGAGGCCCAGCTGGGCCCCCGAACGGCCCCGCCTCAAGCCGGCGAGGCTCGTGATGGCCTGGTTCGTCGTCACCTTCGCCCTGGTGCTCGGCGCCTGGGTCGTCCCCGGCGCAGACGTCACGGACTTCTGGGGGGCACTCGCCGCCGCTCTCGTGATCGCGATCCTGAACGCGCTCCTGCCGCCGCTCGTCGCAGCTCTGCGGCTCCCGCTGACGCTGCTCCTGGGCTTCGTGCTCGTGCTCGTGCTCGACGCTCTGATGCTGTTGGCCGCGGATGCCCTCACCAACGGCGGCTTCACCATGGACTCGTTCTGGTCCGCGCTCGGGGTCGCACTCGTAGCCTCGGCCGTGGGCGTCATGCTCGACGTGCTCTTCGGAACCAACGACGACGACACGTACGCGTTCCGCGTCATCCAGCGGATCGCACGCCGCTCCGGCGACCGGACGGTCACGAGTGCCCCCGGGATCGTGTTCCTGGAGATCGACGGGCTGGCGCTGCCGGTGCTTCGGCACGCGATGCGCGACGGCAGCGCGCCGACGATGGCCCGCTGGCTGGTGGAGGGCGGTTATCGCCTCGCAGAGTGGGAGACCGATCTCTCGTCGCAGACCGGAGCCTCCCAGGCCGGGATCCTGCTCGGGTCGAACGAGGACGTGCCCGCGTTTCGGTGGGTCGAAAAGGAGACGGCGATCCTGCGGGCCTGCTCGGGGCCTGAAGACTGTGCGGAGATCGAACGGCGGCTCGCGTCGGGCCGCGGACTGCTCACAGACGGCGGTGCAAGCCGGGGCAACCTGCTGTCGGGGGAGGCCGACCACATGATCCTCACGGTGAGCCGTCTCGACGCCGAGAAGCGGTCGAATCCGGGCTATCGCGCCTTTCTCGCGAACGGCTTCAACGTCATGCGCGCGCTCGTGCTGTTCGGCTGGGAAGTGCTCCTGGAGATCACGGCCTCGCTACGGGCGAGACGCCGCGACATCCGGCCGCGTGGCGAGCGCGGCGGCATCTACCCCCTGTTGCGCGCGACGATGTGCGTGGTCGTACGTGATCTGATCGTCTACGGCGTGCTGACGGACATGATGAAAGGCCGGCCTGCGGTCTACGCCACGTTCTCGAGCTACGACGAGGTCGCGCACCACTCCGGCCTCGAGCGCGCAGACACGATGGAGGCGCTCCGCAAGCTCGACGAGCAGTTCGGCCGCATCGAGCGGGCGCGCCGCTACGCCGCACGTCCATACGAGCTCGTCGTCCTCTCGGACCACGGGCAGACACAGGGCGCAACGTTCAAGCAACGCAACGGCTACGGCCTCCAGGAGCTCGTCGAGCGAAACCTCGAGCACGGCAATGTCACCGAGATCGGCGGCGGCGACGAGCAGAGCTCGATGGTCGGGCACGCACTGTCCGAGGCAAGCGGTCAGAAGCCGAAGAAGCGCGCCAAGAACGACGTCTCCGACAAGGACGTGATCGTGCTCGGGTCCGGCAACCTCGGCCTCGTCTACCTGATGGAGAAGCGGCAGCGTCTCACTCTGGAGGAGATCGACGCGTTGCATCCTCGCCTGCTGCCGGCCCTGCGCGCGCATCCGCACATCGGCTGGCTGCTCGTCCACTCCGAGCAGCGCGGTGCGGTCGCCCTCGGCGCGGACGGCGCGAACTACCTCGACGAGGGCCGGGTCGAAGGCGTGGATCCGCTCTTGCCGTTCTCGCCGAACGCGCCCCAGCATCTGCTCCGGACCGACGGGTTCACCCACGTCGCCGACATCATGGTCGGCAGCTTCTACGACCCGGATCTCGACACGGGTTGCGCCTTCGAGGAACTGATCTCCTTCCATGGGGGCATCGGCGGCCCCCAGACGCGCCCCTTCCTCCTCTTCCCGGACCGCTTGCCGCTTACCGACGAGCCGATCGTCGGGGCGGCGAGAGTCCATGATGTGCTCATGAGCTGGCGCCGCCTGCTGAACGACCACGATCCCGCCGACCCGACCGGGCCCTCGCCGAGCCGAGACGAGGTGCTCGCATGACGAGCGCGACAGCGACGATCGCCCCAACCGAGCCGAAGCACGCCCACTGGCTGCGCTGGCTCGTCATGGTCCTCGTGATCGCGGTGATCGCGGCTGCCGCGGACATCCTCGGCTGGAACATCAAGGGGTGGTTCGAGCAGCTGTGGGACACGATCACGAGCATTTCGGCCCGCGACCTGCTGGCCGCAGTCAGCCTCAAGACGGTCCAGACGGCCGCGGCCGCGTTCGCGTACTACTCGATCCTGCGGTATGCCTACCCCGGCCGCGTGCGCTGGCTCCAGATCTTCGCCGCCTACGCGATCTCCGTGGGGCTCAACTCGATCCTGCCCGCCAACCTGGGCACCCTGGTCATGCTGATCATGCTGACGCTGATCATCCCGGGAGCGACGTTCGCCGGCCTCCTCGCCGTGTACGGGGTGCAGAAGATCTTCTTCGTCGTGATCGGCGCGGTCCCGTACATCTACCTATTCCTGACCGTCGGCGGCTCGTTCGACCTCCAGTTCGGCTTCATCAAGGATCACCCGTGGGCGGTGATCGTGATCCTGATCGCCGGCGGGTTCCTGATCGCGCTGCTGATCCGCATGTTCTGGCCGCGCGTCCTCGAGTGGTGGGATCAGGCGAAGGAGGGCGGCCAGATCCTGACCCATCCCCGCGCGTACTTCCTGCGTGTCGTGACGCCCGAGGCGATTTCATGGATCGCGAGCCTCTGCGTGATGGCCGTCTTCCTCTCGGCGTACGCGATCCCCGTCACCTTCGACACGCTGATGAAGATCCTCGCCGGCAACTCGATCGCCAACATGACATCCGTCACCCCGGGCGGCGCGGGAGTCACGCAGGCGTTCAACGTCGCGTCTCTCAAGGGCGTCACGAGCCCCACCAACGCCACCGCCTACTCGCTCGCGCAACAGCTCGTCACGACGGCCTGGAACCTGATACTCGCGATCATCCTGATGGTGTGGGCCTTCGGCTGGACCGGAGGCAAGCTCCTGGTCGAGAAGTCATACAGCCAGGCCAAGGAAGAGCAGGCCAAGCGGAAAGCGGCGCACGAGGCGAAGAAGGACGCGAAGGCTGCGGCAAAGGCACAAGAGGGCGCCTGAGCGCCGATCTCCACGCGAATGCGGATCACCTGGGTCGGCCACGCAACGGTGCTGCTCGAGCTCGACGACGCGCGCCTCCTGACCGATCCGATCCTGCGCAAGCGCATCGCCCACCTACGCACGGTGCAGCCGCCGCCTAGGAGCGACGAGCTCGGGCCGATCGATGCCGTGCTCCTGTCGCACGCCCACCGCGACCACCTCGACGTCCTGTCTCTCCGCCGACTCGGCCGAGGCGTGCCGGTGCTGGCAGCGCAGGGGGCGGTCAGGTCACTCCGACGCCGCGGGTTCCGTGGGACGGTCGATTCGATCGCAGCGGGAGAAGCTCGGACGATCGGCCGGCTCACCGTCGAGGCGACGCCGGCCGTGCACGGCCGGCCCGGCTCGGCGGTCGGGTTCCTCGTTCGCGGGAGCGCGACCGTCTACTTCGCCGGCGACACGGATCTCTTCCCCGAGCTCGCAGGGCTCGCAGATCCCCTCGACGTCGCCCTGGTGCCGATCTGGGGCTGGGGCCCGACCCTCGGCGAGGGCCATCTCGACCCGGAGCGTGCGGCCGAGGCCGTGCGCATGCTGAGGCCGCGCATCGTCATACCGATCCACTGGGGGTCGCTGTATCCGCTCGGCATGTCGGGCAGAGCGTTTCTCCGGGAGCCGCCCGAGACGTTCCTTCGTCTCGTACACGAGCGCGCCCCCGGCGTGGAGGTTCGGCTCCTGAAGCCCGGCGAGACGACCTTGGTGACGTGACGCCTCTAGGGGACTGCCGGCGGCGGAGCGCCGAGCAGGGCCAGAACGTCGTCGTCGACCTCCGAGACGACGAGCTCGCCGCCGCCGAGCGCAACTCCGTCGGCGAGCTTGCCCCAGTCGACCTTCTCGACGAGCGCGAACAGCACAGCGTGACCGCTCGCGATCGTCGCGCCGAGCTTGCGCATGTGGTCGTCCGAGATCCCCCGATCGAGCGCCGCGAGCCCGGCGCCGCCCGCGAGGCCGACAAGTGCGCCCGCGACCGGCACCGCGAGGGCAAGCCCGAGGAGGAGACCGATCGACCCGCCGCTCACCATGCCTTCGCCGGTCGCGAGGCCGTGGATCTGCTGGAGCTCGACACGGCCGTCGTCGTGCTTGATCACGATCGCTGCATCGCGCAGAACGAGCGCGTGCTCGTCGCCGAGCTCGCGAACGGCTCCGAGCGCCGACTCCGCCAGTTCAGAGGTGTCATATGCGACGGCGATCAGGTTCGCGTTCGTCAACTTACGCGACGACGCATTCGATCGGATACCGATCGGCCGAGACCATCCGACGTGATCGTCCTCCGTCCTGTCGGCCGACGCTTCACCCCATCGGGGGGATGATCATGAACTGCTCTGCCGATTTGCTCGGCTGATGGCAACTGAGGACACAGGACCGCCGGGCCCGACGACAGTCTCATTCTCGGCTCCTGCCTGGCTGCGCGACCTCGGGCTCACCTCGTGGTTCCTGATCGGCTGCCTGGCGCTCGTCGCGTCAGTCGTCTGGCTGCTCGCGGCGGCCTTCACGATCGTCGGGCCTCTTGTTGCCGCCAGCATCATTGCGACGGTCTGCGTGCCCGCGGTCAGTCGCCTTCAGGGTCATCGCGTCCCGCGGGTGGCAGGCGCAGCGCTCGTACTCCTGGCGGTGGCCGCGATCGCCGGGGTGATCGTCGTGCTGGTCATCGGCGGCATCACCTCCCAGGGTGACGAGATCTCGAAGGAGGCAAGCGCTGCTGCCGCTCACGGCCAGAGCTGGCTCAAGAGCGCCGGGATCAACCAGTCAGGAGCGGCGGGCGCATCTGCGAGCGTCAGCACCGACGTGCCGAAGGCGATCGCAACCCTGGTGAAAGGAACGCTGCACGGCCTCCAGGGCTTGACATCGTTCGTCTTCGGGCTCTCCCTTGCGTTGCTCAGCACGTTCTTCCTGCTCAAGGACGGGCCCTCGATGCGCAGGTGGCTCGACGGTCATCTCGGGGTGCCGCGCGTGGTCGGACAGACGATCACCGGAGGGGTCATCCGGTCACTGCGCGGCTACTTCCGCGGCGTGACCATCGTCGCCGGCTTCAACGCTGCGGTGATCACGATCGGCGCGCTCATACTCGATGTGCCGCTCGCCGGCACGATCGGTGTCGTGACGTTCGTCACTGCGTACGTTCCGTTCGTCGGCGCGTTCGTATCCGGGGCGTTCGCCGTCGTGATTGCACTCGGCGCACAGGGGACATCGACGGCGCTGATCATGCTCGTCATCGTGATCCTGGCGAACGGACTGCTCCAGAACATCGTGCAACCGTTTGCCATGGGGTCGGCACTCGACCTGCACCCACTCGTCGTGTTGGTCGTGACGATCGCGGCCGGTTGTCTCGTCGGGATGATCGGCCTCGTGCTCGCGGCGCCGCTGACGTCGGCCGCGGTGCACATCATGCGCGAGCTGAGCGCCGCACGGACGGAGCTCGAGATCACGTCGCCGGAAGCGGAGCCTCCCCTACCGCCACCGACTCCGCTGCACGTCTAGATCGTGCGGACGATCTCTCTGGCCGGCCCGGCCTCCGAGACGAGCCCCAGCCGCACCGCTTCGTCGATCGCGTCACCGCGCGTCGAGACGCCGAGCTTGCGGTAGACCGAGATCGCCTGAGTCTTGATCGTGTTGCGAGACAGGTGGAGCCGGTCACCGATCTCGCGGAACGAGAGATGCGTCGGCAGGAACGGCATCAGCCGCATCTCTGCCGCGGTGAGGTTCGAGCCCTTCCCCGACTCGAGCGTCGGCAGCGCATCGAGCGCCTGCCGCAGCTGCTCGGTCTGCTCGACGAGCACACCGAGGTCGGGCCGGCGGTCGAAGATCGCGTCGATCTCGACCAGCAACGCCCTGGCCAGCGTGATGTCGCGCAGAGCGACGAAGGTTCGCGCGAGCTCCAGGCGTGTCTGCACGGCGAGCCACGGGACCGCATCGGTCAGAAACGGCGTGAGCTTCAAAGCGTGGTTGAGCATCGCCCGGGCGTTGTCCCAGTTGCCGTGGCGAAGCTGCGAACGAGCAGACGCTGCGAAGGCCATGGCCGTCGGCACCGACGTATCGAGCAGTCCGCTCGCGAGCAGACGGGTGAGCTCGTCCGCCTGTTTGTCGGAGTCGGCGAGATTGTGTGCCTCCTCCGAGAGCAGCATGCGCTCCCCGGTCGCCAGAACCTGGGTCTCGCTGAAGCCCACTCGTCTTGCGTGCGTGATCGCGTCTCCGAAGAGCTCGTTGGCGCGCTCGTTGTCGCCGAGCAAGGTGTGCGCGACGGCGTAGACGAGCAGGGCGAGGCTCCTCCAGTCGCTCGTGTCCGGCAGGGATTCGACCGCCGAGCCGGCGTCCGAGAGCATCGTCCCGACCCCGTCGCGGCAGAAGGACGCGCGCATGACCGCCACCTGCGCCGCAACCTCCGGGACGTCGGCGCCGTGAAGCTCCGCAAGGTCGAGCCAGCGGTCGGCCTCCTCCGAAGGGCCGCCGAGGGCGTGCACCCGGGCTGCGAGGACGGCGATCGCCGGATTCAGGGCCACCGCGTCGGCGTCGAACCGTCCGAGCCAGAGCTCGACGGTCGCGGCGCGACCGGTGCAGTAGGTCGTGAGAGCGATCTCGGTGAAGATGCGTGCAGCCCGCTCCATGTCTCCGACGTCGAGCGCAAGTTCGAGCGCCGACTCCGCGTCAGCGTGCTGCTCGAGCCAATCGGCGGCACGACCGCCCAACTCTTTCGCGAGCTCGGGCTCGGTCTCCAGGAGCTCGCGACGCAACAGATCTCGGAAGAGATGGTGGTAGCGATACCAGATGCCGTCGTCGTCGAGTGGAACGAGGAAGAGATTCGCGCGCTTGAGCGACTCGAGCTCCTCGAACGACTCGTTCCGGTCGAGCATCACGTCGCAGAGGGCACCCGACATCTTTCCCAGCACCGACGTGCGTCGCAGGAACCTGAGCCGCTCGGGGTCGAGCGCACCCAGATACTCCGAGTGGAAGTAGTCCGCCAGGTACCGGTCGTCGGCCCCCGAGACGGGACGCTTCAGCGAAAGGCTCGCCAGATACAGAGCCCCGGCCCAGCCCTCCGTTCGCTCGATCAACTCGGCGAAGGCCTCGTCCGAAAGGCGCGCACCGGTGCTGCGCAGCAGGAGCTCGGCCTCGCGCCGCGTGAGCGCAAGGTCGGAGGCGCCGATCTCGAGCAGAGTCGACGTGCTGCGCAGCCTCGTGACGAGCTTGGACTCGACGCGGCTCGCCAGAACGAGCGCCGAGCCGTCGGGAACATGTTCGGCGAGGATTGCAAGCACCTCCGCCGAGTCCTCCGACTGAACCTCGTGTGTGTCGTCGAGCACGAGCACACACTCGTCCGCTGCGGCGACGAGCGCGGCGACCCGTGGGAGAACAGATGTCCAGATGGAGTCATTGGGAGCGCCGAGCGCGTCGAGCAGCCGTGGGTCGACGGGGACGATCTCGTCGATCGCCGCGGCGACGTGCCGTAGGAGCACGACCGGGTCGTTGTCACGCCGGTCGAGCGAGACCCACGCGAAAGGGCGATCGTCGCGCGCAGCCCATTGCGCGAGCAGTGTCGTCTTGCCGTACCCACCGGGCGCGACCACCGAGACTGCGCGCGCCGACCGGCCGGCACGCAGCCGGTTCACGAGTGCTGTTCTCGAGACGGCGCCCGGCCTCAGCAGGGGCGGCCGGATCTTCGCCGCGACGACCCCGAACGGGAGCGCGGCGTCGTCCGCCTCCACGAGGACCGTCTTTGCGCCGGCTCGGCCGGAAAGCGCCATCGACTCCTTTCAGCCCAGGACGAACTGCCCTTCACCCTCTCAGGTTGAGGGAGCAAGGAACATGAGGGAATCTACTGATCTGACACAAATGTCGCTCGAGCGCCCCGCCGGAGGCTTTCGTCCGATTCGGACGATGCCGTCTCGATCGCCGCCCCATTTGATGGCTCCATGTCCGAACCACCCCCTCCGGCTCCGACAGCCTCGTTGAGCCGCGGCAGGCGCACCGCCGTCTGGGCGCTGATCACGATCGCCTCGCTGCTCGGCCTGCTCGTCATCCTCGCGACCTGGATCAACCGCCAGATGTTCGACAACGGCACCTGGAACAAGGCGAGCACGCAGCTGATTCAGGATCCGAGCGTCCAGACCGCCCTCTCCGGCTATCTGGTCAACAGCCTCTACGACAACGTCGACGTCC
Organism: uncultured Thermoleophilia bacterium; assembly: GCA_963806025.1. GTDB lineage: Bacteria > Actinomycetota > Thermoleophilia > Gaiellales > Gaiellaceae > PALSA-600. Next base: position 488,317 of record CAWDWI010000002.1, read on the forward strand.
CCGCCGCAATCGCGAAGCGGCTCCCACCCGGCCTGAAGCCGCTCGCAGTGCCTGCCGCCGCGGCTCTTCGCCAGCCGGCGACGGACGGGGTGAAGCTGCTGCTGACGCGGCCACGCGTGCAGAAGCTCTGGATCGACTCGACTGCGCTGACGCACCAGCGGTTGATCGCCGTGCTCGAGAACAAGACGCGTGACGGGGTCGACACCGGCAACGGAAAAGTGACGATCGACCTCGGCGCCCTGCTGACGAGCATCGGGCCGCAACTGGGGCTGCCGGCAGCCGCTGTGGCGCAGATCCCGCCGAATACGGGCGTGATCACGGTCATGCGCTCGGATCAGCTCGGGCTCGTCCAGAAGGCCGTCAAGGCCATACGGGGCATCAGCGTGTGGGTGTTCATCCTGGTCCTCCTGATGTTCGCGGCCGCGTTGTACCTCGCCGTCGGCGAACGACGCACGACGCTCCGAAACATCGGCTGGGCGTTCGTCCTGATGGGGCTGCTCGTCCTCGTCGTGCGCCGCTTCGGCGGCAACTACGCCGTCAACGCGCTGACCACCAGTCAGTACCGGCATCCCGCACACCGGGTGTGGGAGATCTACACCTCGGAGCTCCGCGACCTCGGCTGGGCGGTCATTCTCTACGGCGTGTTCGGCATCCTCGGCGCCGTCCTCGCAGGTCCGACGCGCCTCGCGACCCGCGCGCGCAGCCACATCGCTCCGGTGCTGAACGAGAAGCAGGGGATCGCCTGGGCGGTGGTTGCGTTCGCCTACCTCCTGCTCGTCCTCTGGGGTGGAACGCACGCCCTGCGCACGCCGCTCGGGATCCTCGTCCTCGGCGCGCTGCTCGCGGTCGGCGTTGTCGCGCTTCGTCGCCAGACGCTCGTCGAGTTCCCGCCCAGGGCGGTGGCCGAGCCGCTGCCGCCACCGCCCCCACCCGTCGGGGTGGCACCGTCGTGAGCGGAGCACGGAGCGCGCGCCTCCTCGGCACCGCCGCCGCGGTTGCCCTGACGCTCTTCGCCGCCGGCTGCGGCTCGAACAAGAGCGCGGGCACGACAACCACGTCGAGCACCGTCGACTGGGCGAACGGCCTCTGCAGTGCAGTGTCGACGTATCAAGCGTCGCTCACCGCTGCCGCGAAGTCTCTGACGGGCAACCTCTCGAAGGCCGGCCTGCAGGACGCGGCCGACAAGGCCAAGACGGCGACGGACACATTCGTCTCCACGACCAAGGGCCTGGGAAAGCCTGACACAGACTCGGGCAAGCAGGCGAAGGCGACGTTGGACACCCTCTCGTCGCAGCTCGATGCCGACGCGACCGCCGTCAAGTCGGCGAGCGAGTCCAGCCTGCTCACCGGCATCTCCACGGCCAGTGCGACACTCGTGACGGCGCAGAACCAGATCAAAACGGCCTTCGACCAGCTCAAGGGGCTGGATCCGAAGGGCGAGCTCGGGGACGCCTTCTCGCAGGCCTCCTCGTGCTCCTCGCTCACCGGCTAGCGCCGGGGTGACGCGGCAGATCGTGACCAGGGTGATCCTGCTGCTCGTCGCAGCAGGATCGCTCTATCTCCTGCTTCCACAGGTTCTCGACGTCTTCTCGTCCTGGCCGCAGCTGCGGGGGATCAAGCCGGCCTGGCTCGGATTGGCGGTGTTCTTCGAGGCGATGGCGTTCGTCGCGCTGTGGACGTTGCAACGGATCGCGGTCGGAACGCGCAGCTGGTTCGCCGTCGGGACCTCACAGCTCGCTGCGAACGCGGCCGGGAGCATCATCCCTGGCGGCGGGGCGGCCTCGGGCGCTCTGCAGTACGGCATGCTCGTGCGCGCGGGAGTGCCCGGTGAGCGGGTGGTGTCCGGTCTGACGGCGAGCGCGACGGCCACGACCGCAGCCGTCTTTGCGCTCCCGGTGGTGGCGCTGCTCGCCGGAATCGGCGACGCCGCGGCGCCCGAGGGCCTGCGGAAGGTCGCCTACATCGGGGGGATCGCCTTCGCACTGCTCGGGGTGGCGATCATCGCGGCCGTCGCCTGGGACGCTCCGCTGCTCGCCCTCGGACGCGGGGCACGGGCGGCCGCCGGTTGGGTCGGCAAGCGCGAGCGCCTCGAGGATCTCCCGGCGCGCCTCTTGATCCAGCGCGACGGCATCCGCAGAGCAGTGGCCGAGCACCCGTTCGTCGCCGGCTTGGCAGCGCTCGGGAAGTGGGGCTTCGACTACCTCGCACTCCTCTGCGTGCTGCAAGGGCTCGACGTGCACGCCGAGCCGACGCTCGTCCTGCTCGCGTACGCAGCCGCCGCGCTGCTCGCGTTGATCCCACTGACGCCCGGCGGCCTCGGCTTCGTCGAGGCCGGGTTGACAGGGCTGTTGATCCTCGCGGGCGTCGGTGCGGGCGACGCGGCGGCGGCGACCCTCGCGTACCGGCTCGTCTCGTACTGGCTGCCGCTCCCGGTCGGTCTCGCCGGCTACTGGTTGGGCCGGCACCGATACGGCTCGGGCGCCGCACCGGACGCGAACGCCGCGCACTCGTAGCGCGACTACGCGAATGACATATCTGCGTCAGGCGATCCGGTTCGGTTCAAGCGAACCTGGTGACATGCAGAACGCGGAACTCACAGATGTCGTCGTCTTCGACGTCCCGTCGTTGACGCGAGCGCGCGAGCTCGTCTCGCAGCTCGACAGCTCATGGGCATGCCACGCCTACCGGGAATCGAACATCACGTCCGTCAGCGTCTACCTCTCACCGGCCCGCTACAACGACCTCGCCGCGTTGCTACGCACGGTCGAAGAGTGGGTCGCCTCGCGTGCGCTCGGCGGCATCATGTTCTGGCTCGACGGTCGCGGCTATGTCCTCGAGGCACGTAACCCCGCACTGGTGGCCTCGCCCATCTAGACGGGTACGCTGTTCGCCGTGAGCGAGCCGATCGACCAACTGCGAGCAGTCGTCGCCGCCACACCCCCGGCTCCCGCGGCGATGGACGAGTATCTGACCAAGGTACGCGAACGGGCGTTCACGGTCACCGACGCCGATGTCGAGGCGCTGAAGGCCGCCGGCCTGAGCGAGGACGAGATCTTCGAGCAGACCGTCGGCGCCGCGATCGCCCAGGGACTGCGCAGGCTCGACATCGCGATGGAGACGATCGGGTGAGACTCGACGTTGTCGACCACGGCCACGCTCCCGACGAGGCAGCGTTCCTCGCGGAGGTCCGCGAACGGAGCGGACGCGAGCCACTCGGCGTCGTGAAGACGCTCGTCTACCGCCCTGAGCTCTTCGGGCTGCCATTCTCGACCGAGCTCGATCGCGTGATGCGCGGGCCGTCCGACTGGAGCGCCGGCGAGCGAGAATTGTTCGCCGGGTTCACATCGTTACTGAACCAGTGCCCGTTCTGAACGGGCTCCCACGGCGCAGTTGCGTCGTACGCGCTCGGTGAGAAGGTCTGGCAGGCAGTCGTCGACGACTGGCGCACGGCGCCCGTCCGTCCCGAGCTTGCCGCCACACTCGTCTTCCTCGAGCGGCTGACCCTGCGGCCCGACGAACTGAGCGCCGCCGACGCAGACGCGGTCCGCGCAGCGGGGGTCTCCGATCAGGCGCTGCGCGACGCGGCCACGGTCTGCGCGCTCTTCAACATGATCGTCCGCCTGGCCGACTCGTTCGGCTGGGACGTGCCGACCTGGGACTCGCTTACTCAGCGGGCTCCGGCGATGCTCGAGGGCGGCTATGCGCTGGGCGCGATCAAGCAGCGCTAGCCCCCGGCTGGAACGCGACCGAGCGCGAGCCTGGCTCGGTCGAGCAGCGCGAGCGCAGCATCGGCCCGGCTGACCGCAGCGACCAGCGCTTGCGGATCGGTCCGCGTCGCGGCTCGCGTGAACAGCGTGGCGGCACGCTGAAGTGGCCGACAGGCGCGGGCGAGCAGCCGGTTCGCGAGCGCGAACCGGTTCGGTCTGGTCCCGAGCGACGAAACCATGTGCCGGCAGCCTGCGACGTCGCTGAACGCAACGAGCAGTCCGTAGAGCTCGGACTCGTCGGCCAACGCGTGACGGGCGGCCGGAACGCGATCTGCGCCGGCCACCGCGAGCACGTCGCCGCGCAGCTGCTTGATCACCACCGCCGCGCCTGTCGGCCACTCGCCGGGAAGGGGCCGCTGCTGACTGCTCCCGCACCCGATCAGCACGAGCACCGCGAGCAGGGCCCCGCAGCGTCGGATCTCCACCGCCTGAATCTACGCCGTGGTTAGGGTGTCCGTATGACCAACGCCACGCTCCAGACAAACCACGGCGCCATCGACATCGAGCTGTTCGACGAGGACGCGCCGAAGACCGTCGAGAACTTCAAGAAGCTCGCGCAGGACGGCTTCTACGACGGCGTGATCTTCCACCGGGTGATCAGCGATTTCATGATTCAGGGCGGAGACCCGACGGGCACCGGCTCAGGTGGCCCCGGGTATCAGTTCGAGGACGAGTTCAACGACCACAAGGTCGAAAAGGGCGCCCTCGCGATGGCCAACGCAGGCCCGAACACGAACGGCTCGCAGTTCTTCATCGTCACGGCGGACGCCTGCCCCTGGCTCGACGGCAAGCACACGGTGTTCGGCCGCGTCACCTCGGGCATGGACGTGGTGAGCACAATCGAACAGGTCGACACAGGTCCCGGCGACCGGCCGCGCGACGAGGTGCGCATCGAGTCCGTGTCGCTTTCCTGACGATGCACGAGGACGCCCCGCCGGAGGAGCACGAAGAGATCGTCTGTCCACACTGCAAGAAGACGTTCAGCGCAAGCCTGATCGACGGCTCAGCAGAACGGTATCGCGGGTTCAAGTGCCCGCACTGCCGGCTGTTCGTGCCGGCGGCGCGCGTCGACCAGTAGCGATCAACTCGCTGCGCCCGTAGTGCCTAGACGCAGTCGCGGAGTGCTTGCGCCTCGGGAAGGCTCTCGAGCTTCTTCAAGGTGTTGTTCTCGATCTGCCGGATGCGCTCGCGCGTCACACCGAATGCCTTGCCGACCTCTTCGAGTGTGCAGGGCTGGCCGCCGGTGAGGCCGAAGCGAAGCTCGATCACCTGCCGCTCGCGTTCGGGCAGAGAAGCGAGAGCGGTCTCGATGTCCGAACGACGCAGTGTCAACGAGGCGGCCTCGTCCGGCGTCTCCGTGTTCTCGTCCTCGACGAAGTCGCCGAGCTCGGAGTCCTCCTCCTCGCCGATCGGCTTCTCGAGCGAGACCGGATGCTGTGCCATGCGCAGGATCTCGCGCACCTCCTCGGTCGTCATCTCGAGCTCCTCGGCGATCTCCTCCGGCTTCGGCTCGCGGCCGAGACGCTGCACGAGCTGGCGCTCGATGTGCACGACCTTGTTGAGCTTCTCGACCATGTGAACCGGGATGCGGATCGTGCGCGCCTTGTCGGCGATCGCGCGGGTGACCGCCTGGCGGATCCACCAGGTCGCGTACGTGGAGAACTTGTAGCCCTTGCGGTAGTCGAACTTCTCCACCGCGCGGATCAGGCCGAGCGAGCCTTCCTGAATCAGGTCGAGGAAGCTCAAGCCGCGGCCGAGATATCCCTTCGCGATCGAGACGACGAGGCGGAGGTTGGCCTCGATCATCTGCGTCTTCGCGCCCATGTCGCCGCGCTCGATCCGCTTGGCGAGGTAGACCTCCTGGTCGGCGGTCAGCAGCGGGACCTTCCCGATCTCGCGCAGGTAGAGGCGCAGCGAATCGAGAGACGGCTCGACGGTCAGATCGAGCTTCGGCGCGCTCTTGACCTCTTCCTCGACGAGCGGCTGTTCGTGCGGCAAGCGCTTGTGCTCTTCGCCCTCGACGAGCTCGACCCCGTGGTCGATCAGGTAGGTGGTGAAGTCTTCGACCTGCTCCTTGGTGAGCTCGACTTCCTCGATGCCCTTGACGATCTCGTCATAGGTGAGGAACCCTTTCTCCTGACCCGTCGCGACCAGTTTCTGGAGTTCTTCGACGTCGGGAGGAGCAATGTCGACAGTGAGCACGAGAGCACGACCTCCGGCTATAGCGTGGGTTGACGGGGGAACCTACCAACACACCTGGAGCCGGATCTTCATCCCTCTTCCTTGCCGGCTCACCCTCTGACCGCGCTGATGCTACATCAGGAATGAACCAAAGAGGAACGAATTTGTCACCAGACCGCAAACTCCTCCTGCGCCCGGGCTAACCTCCCGGCGTGGTCACCCTGGTCGCACTGCTGCTCGGCGTTGCGCGCCCGCCCGCCGCGTACGTCAGCGTGGGAGCAAACCGGGTGCCGCTCGCGATCTCGTCGTGGTGCTGGGGCGCACACTGCGGCGCGCCGATCGCCGCCTCGACCCGCACCGCGACCGTCTCGCGCGGCGGCACCGTGCACGTCGAGTTGAGGTTCGTCCCCACCCGCGTGAGCGTCGCGGTCGCCGGCGTGCGCGAGCCGGCGACGACACGGGGACGGGAGATCGCCTGGCGCGCGACCCACGCGGGCGGCATGACGATCAACGTCAGGTCGGCCAAGGGCTGGGTCATCTACGTGGGCCGGCTGAAGCTCCGGTAGCGGCCGAATCGGGGCCACAAACGGAGAGAGACGGCGTCGCCGCTGACGCCGTCTCTCGATCCGAATTGCCTTCCTGCCGAGGCCCCGCCGCAACGGGCCCCAAGCAGGTGTGTCTCCTGCACTGTGAACCACCACAACCGATTGATCCATCACCCCTTTCGTAGTTGACCGCGTCACTTGACTACGCTCCGAACCGATGACCGGGAGCCTCGCCGAACGCCTCCGGACCGGGCCGCCGGTCGTCGCCGACGGCGGCATGGGAGTCGTGCTCTCTGCCGCCGTCCCGGGCTTGCGCTGCCCGGAGGAAGCCAACCTGCGCGCCCCGGATGCTGTCGTGGCGGTGCACGTCAGCTTCATCAACGCCGGCGCCGATTTGATCGAGACGAACACCTTCGGCGCGAACAGGCACAAGCTCGCCCAGCACTTCCTCGCGGACGACTTCGAGCGGATCAACTCGGCCGGCGTGAAGCTCGCCCGGGACGCTCGGGAGATCACCGGCCGTGAGGTGTTCATCGCCGGCTCGATGGGCCCGACCGGAGAGCTCGCAGATGAAGAAGCGTTCGCCGAGCAGGCGCGCATCCTCGCGGGGCGCGGGGCCGACGTGATCATGCTCGAGACCTTCTTCAACCTGGGTGAGCTGGAGCTCGCCGTCGGGGCAGTCCGCTCGGTGACGAAGCTCCCGCTCGTCGCGCTGATGAGCTTCGACAGCGACGCGGTGACGCTGGCAGGGGTCTCGGCGCGCGAAGCAGGTGAACGTCTGCGCGGGCTCGATCTCGCTGCGTTCGGAGCGAACCACGGCCGCGGACCGGCCGCAGCGCTCAACGCGCTCGCCGAGATGGCCGGCCACGGCGCCGTTCTCGCAGCGCTGCCGAACGTGGGGCTGGCCACGTTCACGGGCGCCCGGGTCGCGTTCCCGCATGCAACGCCGGAGTACTTCGCGGAGTTCGCCGCCCGCGCGCGGAGCCTCGGCGCGCAGTTGATCGGAGGTTGCTGCGGCACGACGCCCGCGCAGATCGCGGCGATCCGCGCGGCGGTCGACGAGAACCGGGCGTCCCGGGCGGCGCCGCGGGCGCATGAGCAACGGCACGAAGTCCTGCCACACCCGGGAGAGCCGCCGACCGAACTGGCACGACGGCTCGAGGCACGCGAGTTCGTGGTCTCGGTGCAACTCGACCCGCCGCTCGGCGGGAACGCCGACGGGCTGATCGATGCCGCTCGACGCATCAGGGAGTCCGGGCTCGCCCAGTTCGTCGACGTCAACGACAACCCGCGGGCGCGGGCCCGGATGAGCGGGCTGATGGCCTCGGTCGCCATCCAGCGCGTCGCCGGGATCGAGGTGATTCCGCATCTGACGCCGCGCGACTCGACCCTGACCGGCCTGGAATCGATGCTCCTCGGCGCGCACGCGGAGGGCGTGCGGAACATCCTCGCTGTCACCGGTGACGCGCCCGAGACGGGCGACTATCCGGGCAGCGGTGCGGTCTACGACGTCGACGCGATCGGACTGGTCGAGCTGATCACGCGTCTGAACGAGGGCACCGACTTCCATGGCCGCGCGATCGACGGCCCCACGTCGTTCTTCCCCGGTGTCGCCGTCAACCCGACCGCCGACGATCTGGAGCTCGAGGCCGAGCGGTTCGCGCGCAAGCTCGCTGCAGGCGCACGCTGGGCCATGACCCAGGTCGTCTTCGACCTCTCGTATCTGGAGTCGTTTCTGGACCGGATCGGCGGCTGTCCGGTGCCACTGCTGGTCGGGGTGTGGCCGATCCGGTCACTCGAGCTCGCGGTCCGCGTGCACAACGAGACGCCCGGGATCGTGATCCCCGACCACGTGCAGGAGCGCTACCGCAGGGCCGGAACAGATGCCGCCGACGTGGGAGCGTCCCTCGTCCGCGAGCTCGTCGCAGGAGCACGTGAGCTCGCCGCCGGGGTGTACGTCGTCGCGCCGTTCCGCCGCCCGCTCGGCGTGCTCGATCTCCTCGAGACGATCTAGCACCGACCCGTCGAGACAGGCTGCTTCGCCCGCCCGAGCGCCGAGCGCACCGGGGCGGCCGGGACGCCGTAACCGGCGCGTGCGCCGATCCGCGCAGCGAAGACGGTCGCCTCGACCTGGCCGGCCTCGTTCACGGCAGGACCGCCCGAGTTGCCGTGGCGGACGAGGCCGCTGATCGCGGTCACCTCGCGCAGCGAGCCGCTCATCAGCACGTCGGCGGTCGTGCCCACGCGTCCCGGCCTGGCGTCGAACGGACCGTTTTCCGGATACCCGAGGATCGCCACGGAGTCGCCCGAGTGCGCATCGACGATCGGGAGCGGCGCTGCACGCAGGCCGGCGACTTTCAGCACCGCGACGTCCTGCTTGCGGTCGACGATCAGGGCTCGTGCGGGCCGGCCGCCCGCCTCGATGTCCGTCGCGCCTTCGATCACGTGTGCCGCCGTCACGACGAGCTGCGGCCGCGCAACCCAACCCGAGCCCTCCACGCCGAGCCCGCACGCGGTGGCGGTGATGCGAACGACGCTCGGACGAACGGCTCGCACCGCAGCCGATGAGAGCGCCCGGGTGTCGGGCGGCGTCTTCGGCGGCGCCGGTCCTGCTATCGACGGGAACGGGTCGACGCGCGCGAACGCCCGCAGAACGTCTCGCGGCGGCGCGATCGTGTTCAACCGCTGGAGGATCAGTGAACCGCGGACCTCGTCTCGCACCTTCGCCTGGTCGGGCAGCTGCAGCAGAACGGCGCCCGCGACCCAGACGAGGACGAGCCCGATCGCACCGCCGGCCAGCAAGCCACCGATCGAGTCGAGCAGTCGCAGCGGCGGGATCACCGACAGGCTCCCGCGTGCGACCGAGCCCGCAACGGACGCCACGCTCTGGAGCAGGGCCGCCCCCACGAGCGCACCGGCGAGCGCCGCGAGGGGTGTATACGGAGAATCGGCGCCGTTGTGCAGGAAGTGCGGCGCGAGCCGGGCGCCGATCACCGCGCCGACGACGAGTCCGCCGAGCGAGAGCGCGGTGGCGATCAGGCCGCGCTTGAGGCCGGCGAGTGCCGAGAGAGCGACGATCGCGAGCGCAATCCAGTCGGCGCGGGCCACCGGGCCAGGTTCGTCGCCCCTCCGGTCGATCCTGGGAAGCTTGTGCGCCCGGCTGACGCTACACTGGCGCCCGAACCGGGGGCGTAGTTCAGTTGGTTAGAACGCCGGCCTGTCACGCCGGAGGTCGCGGGTTCGAGTCCCGTCGCTCCCGTCCCGAAGCCCCTGGAAACGGGGGCTTTTTCTTTTGGCTGCTGCTCGACGTGTGTTCTCGATGGGGTGTGGATGGCCCGTGATCGCGTCGAGGCTTTCCAGAAACCCCTCGACTCGCGTCCGTCAGAGGTTGCCTCCGTAACCGCCTCTTGTCACGATCTGGCGAGACGGATGGGGTTCGAGATCATCGGCAGGCAGGACGACCTCGCGCTGGTCGACGCGTTCATCGACGAGCCGGAGGGAGGGCCCGCTGCGCTCGTGCTCGAGGGCGAGGCGGGGATGGGCAAGACGACGATCGTTCGTGCGGCCCTTGGACGGGCCACCGCGGCCGGTTTACGCGTGTTCGCGGCCCGGCCGGCTGCGGGTGAGGCCGAGCTTCCGTATGTCGGTCTCGCCGATCTGTTGGCGACCGTCAGGAGGGACGTCCTGACGGAGCTACCGGGTGCACAGCGGGATGCAATCGAGGCGGCGCTGGTTCGAGGGGGCTCCGGCGCCGTGGTCGACTCGCATGCCCTTTCGCGTGCGGTGCTGGAACTGCTTCGGTTCGAGGCCGCACCCGGGAACCTCTTGATAGTTGTGGACGACGTCCAGTGGTTGGATCGTCCGACCGTCGCCGCGCTCACGTTCGCGCTGCGGCGGATGGGCTCGCTGCCGGTTCGCTTGCTGGTCGCGATGCGGACGGGTGGGAGCCGCGCGGAGCTGCCTTTCGGGCTGGTCGACTGGGACGACGTGCGCCGGGTCGAGGTGGGCGCGCTGTCGGCGACCGAGCTGGGTGCGCTGCTGGCGCGGCGTCTGGGAGAGCAGCTGCCGCGGCCGCGTCTGGAGGCGCTTCGGCGTGCGTCCGGCGGTAATCCGATGTTCGCGCTCGAGCTCGCGCGCCAGGCCGACTCGGCGACAGCGGGTGGCCGTTCCCCGACGCTGCCGTTAGCCCTGGAGCAACGGCTACGGACGTTGGATTCGGAGACTCGCGCGGCGCTCACGGTCGCCGCGGCGGCGCTGCGCCCGTCCGCGGATCTGCTGCTCCGCGCTGGAGTCCGGCGGTCGGAGCTCAGGTCGGCGCTTGCGTCGGGAATCCTCGAGGCCGACGGCGAGCGCCTGTCGTTCGCGCATCCGTTGCTCGGTGCGGCTGCGTACGAGCTGCTGTTGCCGGACGAGCGTCGCCGGATCCATGCGCGGCTTGCCGCGGCGAGCTTGGACGCCGTGGAGCGCGGCCATCATGTCTCGCGCTCGGCCGTCAACCTGGACGAGGCCGCGGCGCAGAGCCTGGACGATGCTGCCGAGGCGGCGGCAGGCCTCGGTGACCATGCCGCTGCTGCCGAGTTCCTGGTCCGAGCTGCGGAGCTCTCCCTCGATCCGACCGGCGAGCCGGTGCAGCTGCGGGAGGTCCGGGCCGCGGAGGAGCTCCAGATGTCCGGGGACGTCGAGGCGGCCGCGACGCTCGCCCAGAGCCTGGTCGTGCGGCTTCCACCGGGCGTCGCTCGAGCACGCGCCAGGTGGACTCTCGAGTCCTGCACGGTCGGTTCGGGAATGTCGTATGAAGAGGGACTGGGCGCGCTTGCGCTGGCGCTCGAGGACGCAACGGACGACAACGCGACGAGCGCACAGCTCCACGTCGAGATGGCGGAGATCCACGCCGGCATGGGTCGCCTCGAGCAGTCGCTTGACCATCTTCATACAGCGATCGAGCTCGCCGAGCTCGCGGGCGCGACCGCCGTCCAAGCCATGGCGCTCGGTTACGTCGGACTCTTCGGATGCCTGCTCGGTCGAGACACGGCCGACTCGGCGCGTCGCGGTCTCGAGCTCTGGGACGGGTCAATCGGCTCGTCCGTCGCCTACTCGCCGCGCATGTCGCTCGCCGAGGTGTGCATCTATGCCACCGAGTTCGCCGAAGCGGAGGAGCTGTATCGGGAGGAGATCGAGATGGCCGAGCAGCGCGGCCTCGAGGCCGTGGAGGTGATCGCCCGATGTCACCTTGCCGAGACCCAGCTGCGCGCTGGACGGTGGTCGGCGGCTCTTGCCAATGCGCGACTCGCCGGCGAGCACTCGCGCCAGGCGGCCGACGCGCAGATCGTCACCGGCGTGTCGTATGCGCTCGCGATGGTCGAGGCCCTCCTGGGACATCACGAAAGTGCCCGGGCGCGTGCAACGGAGGCGCTCGCCGCAGCCGAGGCCACCGGCGACTTCTGGCACACGGTCAACAACCGGTCGGTGCTCGGCCTGGTGGCGCTCGCCGAGGACGACCCCGGGAGTGCAGTCGAGGCGCTCCAGCCGGCGTGGTCGTTGATGCTCGAGCGCGGCCTGGGCGACCTCTCGATCTTCCCCGTTGCCCAGGTGCTGGGTGAATCGCTCGTGGCGGTCGGACGCCTCGACGACGCCCTCGCGGTGGCCGAGACCCTCCTCGCCTCTCCGGTCGGAGAGCGCCCTTGGTGCCAGGCGATGGCGAGGCGCTGCATCGCGCTCGTCGCCTCCGCCCGCGGCGACCACGCCGGCGCCCGGATCGCGATCGAAGCGGCGCTGGAGGCACACATCGAGCTTCCCGAGCCGTTCGAGCACGCCCGCACGCTCCAGCTCAGCGCTCGCATCGAGCGCAGCGCGCGTAACTGGGGCGCGGCCCGAGCCGTGCTCGTCGATGCGCTGGAGCGCTTCGATGCGCTCGGTGCCGGCGGCTGGGCGGAGAGGACCGCAGCCGACCTCGCCCGACTTCCCGGCCGGCGGCCGGCTGACGCGCACACGTTGACGACGCGCGAGCGTGAGATCGCGGAGCTCGTCGCCGGTGGCCTTGCCAACAAGGAGGTCGCCACGCGCCTGTTCGTCAGCCTGCGCACAGTGGAGGCGACTCTCACCAAGGTGTACGCCAAGCTCGAGGTGCGCTCACGCACCGAGCTCGCCGGCCGGCTCGACCGGCCCGGAAACGCATAACCGGCGCTGACGCAGCTCTGCCGTCGCTCGAATCTCTGTGGGTTCCCACAATTGAATGGGAGACCCGCGGGGGCCTAGCGTCATCGGCATGGAAACGCTCGCGTACTACACCCTCGAGCTCTCACGCCCCGCCGACGGTTGGGGTCAGCTCGCGCAGCTGACCAGACACGCCAGGCAGGCGAGCGAGCAGATGCAGGCCGAGGGCATCTCGGTGCGCTTCCTGCGCTCCATCTTCGTTCCCGAGAGCGATGCGTGTTTCTACCTGTACCAGGCCACCTCGGCCGGCGCAGTGCAAGAGGCCGCCGAGCGCGCCGCGGTGGCGTTCAACGGGATCAATGCGGCAGACGAAAGTCCGGCGAAGACAGTCGGCGGCTCGGTAACCGTTAAGGAGGAGAAATGAAGAGGAAGACGATTCAACTCACGATCTTGCTCACGCTCGTGGGCATGCTTGCAGTGGCAGTGGCCGCGACCACGTCGCTGTCAGTCGCGTCGGCGACGACCCGGAAGGCCGCGCCGGTGCCACCGGATGCGGTGCTGACCTGGAACACGTACGCAGTGAACGCGGTGCGTGCATCGACGCCGACGAAGGTGCAGACCGACGGGATGGTCTACATGTCGTACGTGCAGGCCGCGGTGTACGACGCGGTGACGAAGCTGGAGGGCCGCTATCAGCCGTACCACGACTTCACGTTCACGGTCGTCCCGAACGCGTCGGTGCAGGCGGCAGTGGCGGCGGCGACGAAGACGATCCTCGACAACTACCTGCACGACCAGCAGTCCGCCGTCGACGGCGAGTACAACGCCTATCTCCCAACGCTCACGGGCGACGTCTCCGACGGCGTGGCGCTGGGCGAGGCGGCAGCGAACGACATCATCGCCCTCCGCACCGGCGACGGCCTCGACGCGGCGACACCGAGCTACGGGCAGATCGGGCCGATCCTGCCCGGCCAGTGGCAGCTGCAACCGAACCAGGCGGTGCAGACGCCGTGGCTCGCCACGTTCCGTCCGTTCCTGCTGGAGCGGCCCTCGCAGTTCCGGGCGCAGCCGCCGCCCGCGCTGACGAGCACGCAGTACGCGAAGGATCTGAACGAGACCGAGGCGTACGGCGCTGTGAACAGCTCGGTTCGCACCCCGGAGCAGACCGCGATCGCGTTCTTCTGGGTCGGGAACAACATCAACCAGTACAACCTCGCGATGCAGAGCGTCGTCGCCCAGCACGGGATGGATCTCGTCGACGCCGCGCACCTGCTCGCGATGGGCGAGATCGTCACCACCGACGCCGGGATCGCGTGCTTCGACTCCAAGTTCTACTACCAGTTCTGGCGCCCGATCACGGCGATCCGCAACGCCGACAAGGACGGCAACCCCGACACCACCGCCGACCCAACATGGCAGGCGCTGCTCGGCGTGCCGGGCCACCCCGAATACCCGTCCCAGCACGGCTGCTTCACCGCGGCCTTCAGCGACGCTCTCGCGGCGGCACTGCACACCAAACACCTCGACGTCACCATGATGGGCGGCCAGGGCGGAAGCTCGCTGCTCACCACGAGCCAGCAGTTCGGCACCGTCGACGACATGCAGAAGCAGGTCGTAGACGCCCGCGTCTGGCTCGGCTTCCACTTCCGCAACTCGGTCAACCAGGGAGAGAAGCTCGGCAACAACGTGGCCGACTGGGAGCTCGACCGCTACTTCCGGCCTGCCCGTTAAACGGTAAACCGGGCTCAGCAACGAGTGGCCCACCCTCGCGTGGGCCACTCGCGTCTGAGCCCCTCGGTGAACTAGCCCCGTGCGGCCGCCGCTTGCAACGGCGACACGAGCCCGAGTGCGGGCCGGCGGAAGAGGACAACGCTGAGCGAGACGATCCAGACGAACGTGAGAAGGATGCCGACAGGCGGCACGCGGTCGGCGACGGGCACCGACAGCAAAGAGACCGCCGCGGCGACAGCGCCCAACCAGCCCAGCCAGCGCGGGAGCGCCCTGCTCCGGAGGATGACGATCGCCGCAGCGCCGAGCATGACTGCGTCGACCGTCCAGGTGAGGACGAAGGCGACGTTGTTCATGTCGACGAGCGCGGTTGCGAGCAGGGGATCGGAGCCATGATGCGAGCGCCAGACGGCCGCGAACAACGGCGGGGCGGAAGCGAGCTTGAGGGTCGCCGAGGCGAGGCCGGCGCCGAACGCCGTGGCGGCGAGGACACCGTCGCCACCCTCCGCGCGCCGAAGGACCGCCCAAAGCGTCGCGGCGAACACGATCATGGCCAGGATCCCCGCGAGCTCGAGCAGCCCGCCCGCGTAGCTACCGACCGTTGCGTGTTGCCTGGCAACCCAGGCGGCCACAGTCGCGCGGGATGCGCCGAGGTCAGGGCTGCTGCCGCTGATGCCGCTCCCGACAAAGACGAGGACGACGGCCAAGAGGCCGCTGAGTGCGGCGAGACGAGGGATGGGACGATCGCTCATTGAGCACCTCCGGTTCGAATTGCCCGGAGATTAGGAAGCGCCGCACTCCCGGTCATCGGCCGCCGGAGCGAACCGAGGGCCGCCGCTCGGGGGAAGTCCGCTTCCGCCTCGCGGCCGATGCGATCGGACTCATCACCCGCTACCGTCGGGCCAATGGTGGCGCGGATACTCGAGCTCTCTCGCGATCCTCGTTTGCAGCGCGTCGGCGACTACGCGCTCGCCGGCGTTCTGCTGGTCGGCGCGCTGATCGACCTCCTCCGCGGCGGCGTGGGGAACGGGTGGTCGGGTTGGAGGCCGCTCGAGATCGCGGTGGCCGTCGGCGTCTCCGTGCCGCTGCTCTGGCGCCGCTCGCATCCTGCGCCCACTCTCTGGATCGTCCTGGTCTCCGGTGCTGTCGGCGCTGCTCTGGTCGCTCCGCGACAGGCCGGGTTCGAGCCGTTCGTCGCGCTCGTCGTCGCCTACTACTCGCTCGGGGCCAACGCCGACCGCCGGATCTCGACCATCAACGTCACCGGAACCCTGCTCGTCAGCGCACTCGGCGGCATCATCTCCGTGGCCGCCGGTGAGGAGAAGCTGGGCAACACCCTTCCCATCATCGTGTGGACGTTCGCCGCCTGGGTGGTCGGGCGGATCATCCGATCGTGGCGCTCGCGGGCCGCGGAGCTCGAACAGCTGAACCGGGTGCTCGAGGAGCAGCGCGAGGTGCAGGCGCAGGCGGCAGTGGCAGTCGAGCGTGGACGGATCGCGCGCGAACTGCACGACGTGATCGCCCACAACATCTCGATGATCGTCGTCCAGGCCGGCGCCGCCGCCCGAGTCCTCGAGGGCGACCAGCCCGAGGTGACGAAGGCGCTCGGGGCGATCGAAGCGACCGGCCGCCAGACCGTGGACGAGATGAGGAGCTTGCTCGGGGTCCTCCGCAGAGCCGACGACGGGCTCGCGCTCGCCCCCCAGCCGGGGCTCGACGGCCTCGAGGCGCTCGTGATGCAGGTGCGTGAAGCAGGGCTCGATGTGGAGCTGAAGATCGAGGGACCTCCGGTCGCGTTGCCGGCAGGCATCGATCTCTCCGCCTACCGAATCGTGCAGGAAGCGCTCACGAACAGCCTGAAGCACGCGAACGGCGCCCGGGCGTGCGTGACCGTGCGCTACGACAGCTCGGCAATCGAGATCGAGGTCCAGGACGACGGACAGACGGCCGCCAACGGAAACGGCAGCGGGAGCGGCCACGGACTCGTCGGCATGCGCGAGCGCGTCGCCCTCTGGGGCGGCGCCTTGACCACGGAGCGCGACGAGATCGGCTGGACCGTCCGAGCGCGGCTACCGATCAGCGGCGCGCAGTGATCTCCGTCCTGCTCGCCGACGATCAGACGCTCGTCCGCGACGGCTTCCGCCTGATCCTCAACGCCGAGGACGACATCGACGTGGTGGCCGAGGCGGGCAACGGGAGCGAGGCGGTCGACGAGGCCTTGCGGACCAAGCCGGACCTCGTCCTGATGGACATCCGCATGCCGGAGCTCGACGGCATCGAAGCGACCCGGCAGCTGCTCGACCGGCTTCCCGGGACGCGCGTCCTGATGCTGACGACATTCGACCTCGACGAGTACGTCATCGACGCGTTCCGCGCCGGCGCCTCCGGCTTTCTCCTCAAGACCGTTCCGCGCGATCAACTGATCGGCGCGGTGCGGACGGTGCACAGCGGCGACGCACTGATCGCTCCGGCGAGTACGCGCAGGCTGATCGAGCAGTTCGCCCAACCCGTGACGGACACGAGGCTCGGCGACCTGACCGCCCGCGAGCAGGAGGTCCTCCAGTACGTCGCGCGCGGCCTGACCAACGCCGAGATCGCCCGCGAGCTCGTCGTCGAGCCCTCGACGGTGAAGTCGCACGTCGCACGCGTCCTCGCCAAGCTTGGCGTACGCGACCGCGTGCAGGCCGTCGTCTTCGCCTACGAGTCCGGTCTGATTCGACCGGGCGACGGCGGTCGGACCTAAAGGCGGGTTCGATCCCGCCGCTCCCGTTCACACACTCGCGCCGCCCTCGGCGGCCCACCGGTCGAGCCGCTCCTGCTCCCGGGCTCGTCCACTGTTCGTCCAGTGCCCGGAGAGGGTGTCGTGGGGCGTCAGGGAGCGCGACAAGATGCTCGGCCACGGAAGGTCATCGACCGAGTCCTGGGAGAGCGACCACAATCGAACAGCGGCGGCCGTCAGCCCGAACACTGTCCCCTCGACGCTGGTTCCGACCGAGGAGGGGTCACTTGCGCTGCGTTGCATGTAGTCGCGCGCAGCCACGGCAACGGCCTGGCCGAGGCGATCGGAAATGTCCCGCAACGCGTGCTCATGAACGACGAGGTCGGGAAGATAGAACGGAGTGGCCCAACCTGGTCCAGACCGGATGAGCTCGCGCGGGCGCCAGCCCGGGTTCTCGAGCCGCCTCCTCCAACGCACCCGAGCCTCTCGCGCCAGGACTGGGCTCGCTCCGATCTCCGCGAGAAACCCACGTACCTCGGAGACCGACGGGCGCTCGCCCAGCAGGAAGAGCTCCAACAGTGTCTCGTCGAGCCGGGGTCGATCGCGCGGCCAGAGCTCGCGCATGAGCGGGTGCTCCGAGAGCTTCGTGAGAACGAGTTTCCAGAGACAGTCGGTTGCGTTCGGGTGGGGCTGGGCGGCGGACATATGCGGCCCTGGTTTTGTGCCACATCTGTTCGAAATCGGCCTGATCGACCGGCAAACCGGTCGGGATGATCATCCGATCAAGGTGATGCCCTCCTTCTCCGCTCCTGCTGTGATCAGCCCATCGCGAGGCTAGGAGGAGCAATGAGCACCGAGGTCACAGCAGGTACCAGCGACGGGCGGGCGAGCAAGCCACGGAAGGTCGAGCATCCGAGCGAGTCGGAGCGCACGGCGAAGGGCAAAGCCGCTCGGGCCGAGGTCCCCCGGTCCGCACACGCGGCGTGGGAGCCGCAGAAGGACCGGACGAGCCCCCTGGAGCTCCTGGAGCAACAGGCGCAGACCCGGGTGCCGGAGCTCGTGCCCATCCGCTACGGCCGGATGCTCGTCTCGCCGTTCACCTTCTACCGTGGGGCGGCCTATCTGATGGCATCCGACCTCGCGGGCGCTCCGAGGACGAACCTGACGGTTCAGCTCTGCGGCGATGCGCATCTGTCCAACTTCGGGGCGTTCGCGGCCCCCGACCGCAGGCTCGTCTTCAGCATCAACGACTTCGACGAGACGCATCCTGGCCCCTTCGAGTGGGACGTCAAGCGACTCGCCGCGAGCTTCGCTGTCGCGGGTCGCGATCGCGGCTTCGACGACAAGCAGCGAGAGATGGTCAATCTTGCCGTCGGACGCTCGTACCGGGAGGCGATGAGCAAGTACGCCGGGATGCGCACCCTCGACCTCTGGTACTCACGCATCGACGTCGACGATCTGCTCGCCGAGCTCTCCAACTTCGCCACCGCGAAGGAACAGAAGCGTGCGGACAAGAACCTCGCCAAGACGAAGACGAAGGACAGCCTGAAGGCGTTCGCGAAGCTGACCGAGATCGTCGACGGCGAGGCTCGGATCGTCGGCGACCCGCCGGTCGTGACGCCGATCGAGGACATCCTGGGCGAGCGGACGGACGAGTTCGACGCGTTCCTCCACGGTGTCATTCGCTCGTACCGGCGGACGCTCGCGGGCGACCGCCGCCGGCTGCTCGAGCGCTACCGCTACGGCCACGCGGCCCGCAAGGTCGTGGGCGTCGGCAGCGTCGGCACGCGCGCGTTCATCATGCTGATGCTCGGCCGGGACGACAACGACCCGCTCTTCCTCCAGTTCAAGGAAGCAGAAGCGTCGGTGCTCGAGCCGTTCCTCGGCAAGAGCGAGTTCGCAAACCACGGCCAGCGTGTCGTCGAGGGGCAGCGCCTGACCCAGGCGGCCAGCGACATCATGCTCGGCTTCATCAGCGCGGAGGGCATCGACGGCGTGAAGCGCGACTTCTACGTGCGCCAGCTCTGGGACGCGAAGGGCTCGGCCCTGGTCGAGTTGATGGAGCCGACGATGATGCGCATGTATGCGACCGCCTGTGGCGCGGAGCTCGCGCGCGCGCACGCCCGCTCGGGAGACGCGATCGCGATCGCGAGCTACCTCGGCGGGAGCGACACGTTCGACCGTGCGATCGCTCTCTTCGCCGAGTCGTACGCGAACCAGAACGAGCGCGACTACGAGCTGCTGATCAAGGCCGCCGACGACGGCAAGATCACGATCGAGAAGGGGGTCTAGCGGACTCCGTCGATGAGCAGCGAACGCGCTAGGCTGCTCCCGTGACGGGCGTCGTTCCAGCCCTCGCAGCACTCGCGGCCGCGTTCGCGCCGCCGGCCCCGCTGGTCGCGAATGCGCTGCCGAGTGGAACAGCGCAACCGGCGGCGCTCACGCTACAGGCGACGTTCGAGCTGCAGTGCGGCCATGTCGGCCAGCTGACGGTTGGCTTGCCGGCAGCGATGGGTGCTCGCACGCCAATCGCACCGGGCGCCGTGTTCGTCAACGGCGCCCACCCGGCTTCGGTTCGAACCTCCGGCCACGTCGTCCAGGTGACGATGCCGCCGCCGCAAGGCGTGATGTGCGATTCGATCGGCCCGGCCCGCATCACTGTGCGGTTCGCAAAGGCAGCCGGCCTCGTCAATCCGAGGCGTGCCGGCTCGTACGCCGTCTCGCTGCGGATCCGCGGGGCGACAGCGGCCGGCCGGCTGAAGATCACCCGCTAGAACTCGAGTCAACAAAGCGCTCAAGGCGCGGGGCGAGGTTGCCGATAGACCCAAGGTGAGCCGCAGTGCCGCCGTTGGAGCGATCGTCTGCCTCGCCGTGGTCGCAGCCTCGACCATGCGAGTGCCCAGTGCGAAAGCCTGGCAGACCACGGTCCGGCCATCCGCCCAGGCGACGAGGATCTCGCACGCGAAGCCGCGTGCGCTCCACCCGAGACGGCACCTGACGCGCCAGTCGCTGCAACGCATCCTGCCGCTTCTGCGCCGTGTCGGAGCCCACCCGGAGCGGTCGCGCCGTGTGCCGCCGTCAGCGCCGGCGGTCACCGTGACGAAGCCGGCGGCAGCACCGACGATCCTTCCCAACGACCCCGGTTGGACGCAGCAGTGGGGCCTCCGCCAGGTCGAGGCGCCCGCAGCCTGGGCGCTCATGACCGGTGCATCCCGGCAGGTCGTCGTCGCTGTCGTCGACAGCGGCGTCGATCCCACACAACCCGACCTGCAGGGCGCCCTGGTGCCCGGCGCAGATTTCGCCGACTCCTCCGGAAGCACTGCCGACCAGTACGGCCACGGGACGATGGTGGCCGGGGTGATCGCCGCACGCGGAAACAACGGCGAAGGCGTCGCCGGTGTCTGCTGGACCTGCCTGATCATGCCGATCAAGGTGCTCGACGCGAACGGCAGCGGCACCGCATCGAGCATCGCCGACGGCATCCGCTGGGCGGCCGACCACGGCGCGAACGTGATCAACATGAGCATCGTCCTGAGCGGGCCGGACGCCGACGTGGCCTCGGCGATCGCCTATGCCCACGACAAGGGCGTGCTGGTCATCGCGGCCGCGGGGAACGCCGGAAACGGTGACCCGACCTACCCCGCCTCCTACCCGTACGTCGTCTCGGTGGCCGCGACGGACGAGTCGGATCAGCTCTACCCGTGGTCGACCCACGGCACCTGGGTCACACTTGCCGCGCCAGGCTGCACGATGACGACCGCACTCGGCGGAGGCTTCGCAGCCTTCTGCGGCACGTCCGCGGCGGCGCCGCTCGTCGCAGGCCTCGCCGGCCTCGGCTACGAAGCCGGAGCCCCTTCGGAGGCCGACCTCGAAGCCGCTCTCGAACGGTCGGCCAAGCCCCTTCCCGGCGCGGTCGGCAGCGGGCGCGTGGACGCGCTCCAGCTCGTCAACCAGTTCGGCCTGTAGGCCGGACGCGAGCCGAAATCTCGCTACACTCCGCGGCGTAATGGTTCGTCGGCTTGGGGTCGTTTCAGTTTTCGCGCTCGTCGCCGCCACCGCGGCGACCGCTGCAGGCCCGCCCCAGACCCTGAAGGCGTTCGCCCGGCCTCATCACGCCTACGACAACCTTCCGGCGGCCGCCAAGACGTTGACGCCGAACGTGGTGAACTCGCGCCGCGTCGCAACCGCGGTCGACTCCAAGAAGAACCAGTTCCTGGTCTACGTCACGCTGATGAAGAACAAGCAGGTCTGCTCGGTGCTGGTCCAGGGCAAGTGGTACTCCGCGCGTTGCATGCCGCAGGCGATCCTCTTCCAGACCGGACGCGAGTCGTTCTCGGTGATCAAGGGCCTGATCGGCGGCGTTGCCGCGAACAACGTGACCCGGCTCGTCCTCACCGGGGGCTCGAAGCGCAAGACGGTGCCCCTCACCACCGACCACGGCTACATCTTCGGCTGCCCCGCGCCGAGCACCTGCGCCGGCTGGGTCAAGACGGTCGTCGGCTACAACAAGGCCGGCAAGATCGTCTCGCGCGAAACCGTCGGCTAGGCACGAGTCCCGCCCGCTCTACCCGAAGCCCGGGCAGAGCGGCAGCTTCGCGTAGCGCGGCGTGATCACGCACCAGGTGCCCTTCTTCGTGTCCAGCGCGATGTAGATCGAGCTCGAGCCCTGCTTCGCGCCACAGGTGCGGTTGTAGGAGTGGTGGAACGCCCCGGCGAGGTAGCCGTCCTGCGTCCAGCACACGAGCGTCGTCGACTTGGCGCCGAGCTTGTCGAGCACCTGCGAGGCGAGCTGCTCGTTGTTCGGGCCTTTCGCTCCACTCCCACAGGCCGCCAGCAGGAGGACGACGCCTGCGGCTGCGATCGCCCGAAGCTTCATCGCTCGACCTTCGCCCAGTTGGAGCCGGTTCCTGCCGGAGCGCTCCGGCTGCCGGACGACGAAAGGCGAGGGGCCCGCTGAGCGGGCCCCTCGCCTCATTGCCTTACTTCCTTCGCGTTTCGGGCGAGCCCGTTACGCGAGCCCCACCCGCACCGACTTGACCGTCGGGGCGAGCTTGAGGTTGGCGACGCGAACCACGTGGTTCGTCTTCACGGTGCGAAGAACGATGTGGCTCTTGCCGTTCTGGCTGATCAGCGTGATCCGGAGCTTGGCGGTCTTCGCCGAGCCGTTCACACGCACCGACAGGTACCGACCAGTGCGGGTCTTGATGACGCTCGCCGAAACGAGGCTCATCGCCTTGACGACCTTCGTGGTCTTGGCAACCGAGACAGGTGCCACGGTCGGTGCCGGCGCCGTCAGGGCCACCGGGGACGCGAGGACAACCTGGCCGCCACCAGCAGTGGAGCCGCTGGTGGTGGTGCCGGAGGTGCTGGTGGTGCCACCGCCGCCCGAGTTGTCCGTGCCACCGTTCGAGCAAGCTGCGCCCGAAGTCGGGTTGAAGTCGACGTCACGGAAGATGCCCGCGCCGCCGTTCCTGGTGCCGGTGTTCTCGACCGAGACGTCGATGCACTGGTTGGTGGACGAGTGGACGTAGATGCCCGCTTGCCCCTTCGCGTTCGTGGTCAGGTCGATGAACCCGCCGGCGAAGATCGGACCGGAGTTGGCGGAAGGACCGCCCTGGCCGGTCGTGTCGTACGGCGGAACACCAGCCGTCGCGTCTGCCCCAAGCGTCGGGCTCGCACCCTGGACCTGCCTGGGCGCTGAACTCGACCGGCGCACCCTCAACGGGATTGCCCTCGAGGTCCTTGACCGTCTCGACGCAGAAGGCCTCGTTGGTCCCCTTCGGCACACAAGCAAGGATCTTGCTCGGGACGAAGTCGACCGTCTTGGCCAGCGTGTTCGAGATCTTGTTGCTGTTGTCCCAGGTCGGAACCTGGTCCGGGTACACCGAGGTTGCCGTGATCGTCGCATTGCCGACAAGGCTGCCGGTGTAGATGTCACAGCGACCGTTCGAGTCCGGAGTCAGGACGTTGCCTGCATCCGGGTTGAACTGCACGTAGGCCTCGCCGTGCTCGTCCGTGTAGACGGCCTGGCTGAGGTTGCCCGTCGGCAGCGGGAACGGCTCGCCGCTGACGTCGTAGCAGCCGTTGTAGCCGGACTGCGTGACCAACGGGAACGCGTCCCAGTAGTTGTACAGCGGTGCATGGCTGAACAGGTTGCTGTCGACGCTGGCCGGAGCAGCAACGCTGCTCGGCAGGTCGAAGCCCTGCGTCAGGAAGCTCGCATAGTTGTTCGCGAACGATGCACCGAAGACACCGGAGGTGGAACTACCGTTCCAGGCCGCCGGGATGTACGCCTTGTAGAACGGGGCGTACAGGTTGTGGTTGTCGCCCGGATCCTTGGACGAGTCACGGATGTAGATGTCGGACTTGTCGACGGCCGACAGCGTGCCAGCCGTGCTGGCCGCACCGAGCGTAACGTCGACGCGAAGCGCCGGCATCGGAGCGTCGGACGAATCGACCTTGCCGTCGGACAGCAGAGTCGAGTCGGCGCGAATCGGGTCGAACGGACCGACAGCCCAGCCGTTGGTGCCACCGAAGATGTTCGAGAACGGACCAAAGTCGGCCCAGTCTCCGGAGCCCCACGAGCCGTTGCAGTTGTCAACAGCATCGATCGCCAGCGCCGGATCGACGTCCGACGTGCAGAAGCTGCTGGCAGTGTGGCCTTCGGTCGCCAGGTCATCGTCGT
Source organism: uncultured Thermoleophilia bacterium (assembly GCA_963806025.1). GTDB lineage: Bacteria > Actinomycetota > Thermoleophilia > Gaiellales > Gaiellaceae > PALSA-600. The sequence continues at coordinate 512,095 of CAWDWI010000002.1, forward strand.
GGATGTCCCAGCGGTTGAAGCCGTAGAGCGAGCCCGCAGCGCCGGGGGACTGGCTCCCGAGCGGCGAGGCATCGATTGCGAAGTGATCCTGGAGCCACTGCCAGTCGTCCGGCAGCGTCACCGTCGGGATGGCCGTAGGCTGGCCCAGTTGCGGCCGAGCGGGAACGTGCCCTTGACCTCGGCCTTGACCAGGCCGGGCTCGAAGGCGTACGAGCCGTCGGACTGCAGAACCGGCTTGAAGGTACCGTCGCCGGCGGGATCGCCCGGGGTCGGCACTTCGGTGATGACCGGAGCCTGCGACTGCATCCAGATGACGATGAAGTCGTGCTCGAACAGCACGCCATGCCCACCGTCACTCTTCGAGCCTTCGAACCACCGCTCGAGGTTCGGATCGTTCACCGCGAGCTTGAGGGTCGCAAGACCCGCCTTCTCCGACGTGACGAGGCCGGACCAGCAAAGGCCCCGGTTCCTGATCCACTGGCCAGTGACCGTGAGGCCCTGGCTGTTGGACTGCAGGAAGAACGGCGCGTTCGGTGCCACGTCGTCCCCACTCCAGCCGGAGATGTTGAGCGTGCCACTCAACGAGAAGTTCAGGCCCTGGAGATCGCTCTCCTGGAACCCGTCGAAGTTGAGGCACTTGGTGACCCTGACCGTCTCTCCGGCCCAGGCCAAGTACGGAATGTTCGTGTTCTGCGGATCAGTTGGATCCGCGGTCTGGATATAGGTGGTCTTCGTCGCACCCGCAGCCATGCCCGCCCAGACAAACAGGGCGGTCATCGCCGCGAGCAGCGTGACGAAGGTCACACCCAAGCGAAAACGCATCTCTCCCTTTCCCCCTTACTTCGTCGTTCATTGCTCGAAATTCAAAAACACGTGCTTGACGACTACTTCAGCCTCAGCGTTCTTTGAGGCCACCCCCTTTCGTCTGCAACACGCCCACGGCGGAGATCAACGCGGGCGCATCCACCTTTATAAACTTCCCAGGCCCCTGGGACAAGGTCGCGAACGGGTAGGGTTTCCAGGGAAAAACCCTCCCCGCGCCCATTCCGGAGGCGGTCCGGAGCCGACGCTGCCGGGCCGGCGGGCGAAGCACCGATCTCTGGTCTATCGAGGCCCGCGATGCGCCAGTACATTGCCGGACATGCGGCGCGTCCTTGCGGTGGTTCTCCTCTGCCTGCTCGGGGCTCTGGCGGCGTTCGGAACGGCCTCGGCAGGCTCGGGCGACGTGACCGAGCCGAACGATCCGGTCTGGAGCTACGAATGGGGCCAGCGGCTGACCCGCGCCTCGGATCTGTGGCAGCTGACCACCGGCAACCCGGCCATCGTGATCGCCGTCGTCGACACGGGCCTCTCGCAGCCGCTCTTCAAAGCTCCCGGCGGATCGACGCCGGTGCCCGACCTGACGCAGGTGCTCCCCGGCTGGGACATCGTCGGCAACGACACCAACACCGCGGACGACTTCGGCCACGGAACGTGGGTCTCGAGCGTGATCGGAGCAACCGGCGACAACGGGATAGGCATGGCCGGCTACTGCTGGAAGTGCTCGATCATGCCCGTGCGCGTCGCCGCGGGCCGCACCGGGGCCCTTGCTCCGGCGGTCGCTGCCGGCATCCGCTGGTCCGTCGACCACGGCGCGCGAATCATCAACGTCAGCCTCGCGAGCAATGCCTTCGACACCGACGAGCTCGGTGCCGTCGAGTACGCCGTCGACCACGGTGTCCTCGTCGTCGGCTCGGCCGGGAACGGCGGAGACACCTCCCCCACCTACCCGGGCGGCTATCCAGGCGTCCTCGCTGTCGCGGGCACGGACCAGAACGACGACCTCTATGACTGGGCGACGCGCGGCTCCTGGGTCTCGCTCGCCGCGCCCGGCTGCGGCGAGGTGCTCGACGCGGGTGCGGGGCCTGCCTGGGCGTGCGGCTCCTCGTTCGCGCCGCCCGTCGTCTCGGGCATCGCGGGCCTCCTCATGTCGCTCGACCCGAGCCTGACCGTGAACCAGATCACCGATGCGCTCCGCGCGACCGCTCATCCAGTCGCGGGGATCGCCGGTGGGCGGATCGACGCGTGGGCCGCAGCGCACTATCTCGGGCTCGCGCCGGCGAATCCACCGGTCTTCGTGCCGCCGCCGCCCCCCGTTCCCCGCGAGGTGTTCGTCACGACGGGCGTCGTTCGCAAGAGCGCGCGCATTCGGCTCAACCTCGCCGGCGGGCCGCTCGAGCTCCAGCTCTCGGGCCGTGCGGCGGTCAACTGTTCCATGAGCTTCCGCGCTGCCGGCAATCTCTACGTCGACCTGCCTGCCGAGCGAAACGTACGGAGCCTCGCAGCCACACTCGCTGCGGGCAGCTATCCCGTCACCATCCGGTGCACGACGACGAACGTGAAGGCGTACGAGCTGACCGCCACCGGCAGCTTCAAGCCTTCCTAGGGTCGCGCCGAAGTACGGTCGGTCGGCGCCGCTACGAGCATCGTCGCGGCGGCACCGACCGACGTCTCCCCTCATCCCCTCGACCCCGCCGGCCGAAGCCGCTGGCCTCCCATCGAGACGTGCCCGGCCTTGACGAGGCCGCGGGTGACTGCCCACTGGCTGGCCTCGAACCGGTTGCGCACGCCGAGCTTGCGGTAGGCGTTGGCGAGATGGAACTTCACCGTCTGGTCGGTCACCCAGAGCAGCTGTCCGACCTCACGGTTCGACCGTCCCTCGGCGACCAGCCGGAGGATCTCGATCTCGCGCCGGGTCAACCGCGTCCGAGCCGGCATGCCCGCGCCCTCCCGCGCAGACATTGCCCGGTAGGCCGAGAAGGCCTCCGCGACCAGACGCGCCGCCTGGCGCATGTCCGTCGAACGGTCGACGGTCGCACAAGCACCCGCAGCAAGCGCCGACTCGACGACGACCTGCTCGGCATCCTCGACCAGTACCACCGAGATCAGTTCCGGACAACGCTTGTGCGCACGCCGAAGCAGCCGATACAGCGTCCGGCTGTCCGGGCTCTCCCCGGCATCGACGACCAGCAACTGACACCCGGAGACCTCCGCGAGATCAGCCGCACGCTCAGCCGTCGGCGAAACCGCAACCACGTCGACCTGCCACTGCGCAAGCAGCGGCTTGTACAACTGCAACCGCAGCGGGCTCGAGTCGACCACCACAGCGGTCGCCGCCTTGTTGAATTCTCCCCTCATCTTCTACTCTCCCTCTCCTGAATTCCGTCAACAGTTCAGCTGGCCTCGAAGCTCCGAGGCCCAGACGTTCGTGCTGAAACAGGAGACGGACTATCCGGGGCGTTCGAGCGAGAGCCGGTGCCGGTACGCGCGCGGCACCGCGTTCGCCGTGGCGACGCGAGAGGTTGCTCGTGACGGGAAGATGAATGCCAGCAGCGCGACGAGCGCTGCGGCGAACAGGCTGATTCCGCCGGCACCGCCGACGGCGCTACCGACGCTGCCGAAGACGGCCGGCTTGTCCGGCGGAGTTGGCGGCAGCGAAGGCGACTTCGGTGCAGGAGTCGACCCGGTGCTCGTTGCACCCGCCCCTGCTCCAGCATCGGTCGGTGACACGACCGTCACGTAGTCGCCGGAGGTCGTCGCGACCGAGGCGCGCGTGCCGAGCACGATGTGCGTGCCGAGCACGAGCTGCGTCGGTGCAGGGTGTGCCTTGAAGCGACAGTGCCAACGTCGTGCACGAGGCGCACGAACTCAGGTGGCCCCGAAACCTTCCGGTGGTGGACGACCAGCGGCCGCTTCGTCGCGTTCGGCACGACCAGCGTCTCGGCCACCGGCGTCGGGGCCGTAGGAGTCGTATTCGGTTGCTGGAGCAGGAGTCGCCGGCGCGGCAGACTGATCGGCCGGGACGGTCACGGTGATGCTCTGCGTGGTCGCGGTCGTCGCCGCCGGGGTCGAGGTGGCGGCCGGCGCGGCCGGCGTCGATGGCGGAGCACTCGCTGTCGGGTCGGTGACGACCGGCGGGGCAGGCGTTGCCGGGACGGTCGTGCCCGGGTCGCTCGCAGCCGGCGTCGACGCGGTGGGATCGCTCGTGGCCGGAGCCGAGCCGGCAGACGGATCCGTCGTCGTCGCGGGGTCGGTCCCGGACGTGTCCGGGGTCGTCGCCGCCGGATCGGAGGCGGTCGCGTCTGTTGCGGCCGGAGCGGTCGGATCAGTGGTGGTCGCAGCCGAACCGGTGGCTGTCGACGAAGAATCCGTCGCGGTCGGATCGGCCGTGCCGGAACTGGAGCTCGTCGAGGGATCGGAGGCCGCGGTCGTCGTCGATCCCGAGCCGCTGTCGGCAGCGGCGGGCTGCGCGAACGTGACCGCAAAGGCAGACAGGCAGGCGACGAGCACGACGACGCGCAGCCGCGTCAAGCGCAGCGAAAACACTCCCACGTCCCCTCTCCCGGTCACTCCCACCTCCCCCTACTGCATCCGTGCCCTGCGCCTCGCCACGTGCACGCTACTTCTGCACCCTGCTTCTTACCACCCAGACAGGTCGTCCCACAAGTCCCGCAGACGCTCGTTCCGTAAAGACTAGCCAGCAGTCTGGGCGGAAAAGGTGCAATATACGGCCCTGCCGGCCTCGGGGAGAGGCAGCAGTCGACGCGTTCCAACTAGGGGGTTCGGTTCGATGATGGGAAAGCTTCGGCTCGCCGTTCGCTTCGCCGTCGGTGCTCTCGTGATCTTCGCGATCCTGTTCGCCATGGCGGGCCAGGGCGCGCACCGCGCCGGTGCTCAGGCCGCGGATAACGGGGTCATCACCGTCAGCGGCTCGCCCGAGGTCAACGAGGGAAGCCCGGCAACCTTCACGGCGTCGATCGACGTTCCTGCCTCCGTCGACGCACACGTGACGTACAGCGCATCGGCCGGCGGCGTGAGCGGCTCCTTCACCCTCCCTGCAGGGCAGTCATCGACGACCTTCGACGTCGCAACCGTCGACGACGGCACCCCGACCCCCTCACAGCGGACATTCACCGTCACGCTGACGGGCACCGACCTGACCGACGGCACCACCGTCGATGCGACGCCTGCCACCGGCACGCTCGACAACATCGACCCGCCGTCGTCGGTCGTCTCGATCGGCAACGCGAACGCCGCAGTCGTCGAAGGCAGCCCTGCGACCTTCCCGGTGTCGATCTCACCGGCCGCAGGCGTCGCGTTCAACGTCTCGTACACGGCGAGCAACGGCGGCGTCAGCGGCTCGTTCCACGTCAACCAGGGCGCGACCTCGATGCAGGTTCCCGTTGCGACCGTCGACAACGGCACGCCCGAGGACGACAGGACGTTCACGGTCACGCTCACGGGAACGAACGCGACGAACGGCTCGACGGTCAGCGGCACGCCTGGCACGGGAACGATCATCGACAACGACTGGACGATCACGCTCTCCCCGATCAACCCCGCGGCGATCAGCGAGCAGGGCGGCTCGATCCAGTTCGCCGCGACGCTCAACGCTGCGGCACCCCAGCAGCATGCGATCTCCGTCCACTATGCAGTCGCCGACGGGAGCGCGGTGCTCGGCACGAACTACACCGTGAGTCAGGCGGCGAGCGGCACACTGACGTTCGCGCCGGGCGACACTGCCAAGACCGTGACCGTCACCGGGAAGGACGACGGCATTTATCTCGCCGGGGCCGGCAAGACGTTCACGATGACCCTGTCGAGCCCGCAAGGGGCGGCCATCTCGGGGAGCGCCTCGTCGACCGGGACGATCAACGACGCCGACACGGCGCCGCAGATGGGCATCTCGTCGTGCTCCGGCGGCAAGGTCAGCGGTGGGAGCCTCGCGGTCTTCCCGATCCGCGTGCAGGCCGCATCGGTCCCCGCGACGGTGACGTACACGACCGTCGGGGTCAACACGATTCCCGGTGACTTCGACGGCGGGACCGGCACGATCACGATCCCGCCCGGAGCGGCGGTGCGCGAGTTCGATCTGAAGATCCCCACGCATTCGCTCGCACCCGCCGGGTCGCGCATCTTCGACGTCCAGCTCTCGAGCCCGCAGGGCGCGAGGCTCGGCACCGCAGTCGCGCCGTGCACGATCGTGAGCAACGGCAGCGCCAGCTCAACGGTGCCGACACTCCAGATCACGAACCCCGTGCCGGTCGTCGAGCCCGCGAGCGGCTCGACCAGCGTGCCGGTGACGGTGACGCTGAACGCCCCGGCCGCGCAGACGACGCCGACGGACGTGCACATCCACTGGCAGACCGCCGACGGTACCGCCGCCCAGCCGGCCGACTACACGACCGGCAGCGGCGACCTGACCTGGGCGGCCGATGTGTACGGCCCCCAGACGTTCTCGGTCCAGGTGAACTCCAACCCGGCGCGAACGGCACAGGGGACGTTCACGATCGCATTCACCTCGCCCGATTCGAGCGCGGGCTTCGTCGGCGCTCCGACGGCGACGGTGACGGTGCTGCCGGTGGGCTCGACGGCCTCGGTGCTCTCGATCGCGGATGCGTCCGCACCCGAGAAGCAGGGCTCGATCCCGGTGATCGTGACGCTGACACCGACGGGAGCGGCTCCCGTCACGGTCCAGTACGCGACCGCCGACGGCACCGGGTCGAAGGGCGCCTTCGCCGGCACCGACTACACGGCCAAGAGCGGCACGCTGACCTTCTCGCCGGGCCAGTCGACCCAGACGATCACGATCCCGATCACCCCCTACTCGGGCGTCGAGCCGAACAAGTCGTTCCAGGTCGTCCTCAGCAACCCGGTCGGCGCGACGCTCGCCAACTCGACGGCGACGCTCACGATCCTGAACGACAACGCCCGGATCACGCCCCCGCCGATCTCGGGTGGCACCTCACCGAAACAGAAGAACCCGGTCCCGATCCCGGTGCCGCACAAGCCCACCGATCATCTGGTCCTCGTCCAGATGCTGACCGGCCAGAGCCGCGCGAACGCCAAGGGCCAGGCGACCTACCGGATCAGCTGCCCCGACGTCGTGATCCGGCTCTGCGCCGGCACCGTCACGTTCGACGTCCGGGTCCAGGGGAAGGCGAAGAAGGGCTCGAAGAAGCCGACACTCACGAACGTCCGTGTGGGCAACGGCAAGTTCAGCCTGCATACCGGAAAGACGGGCACCGTCGTGATCACGCTGACGAAGCCGGGCATGGCGCTCCTCAAGGCCGTCAAGCGCCTGAAGGTGAAGGCGACGATCAACGCGAAGGACGGTGCCGGGGTCAAGGGCGTCACCGCGTGGTTCGTCTCGGTCGAGGCACCGCCGCCGATCGTGAAGAAGCCGACGGCCAAGAAGCCGACGGTCAAGAAGAAATAGTCCGGGTCAGCGCACCTTCACGGCAAACGCCTGAAGGCCGCGGGACGCACCGTCCCGCACGCTGACCCAGCCGTTCGCGAACGCGCCCGCGCTCACGCGGCTCGGCAGCCGCCAGGCGCAGTGCGCCCGGCCGGACCGAAACGCGTTCACCATGACGCGCAGGTGCCGCCTGCCGAGCACCGCAGCGCACTTGACGCTCGCAGAGCGAACCGGCTTGCCCGAGTTGACGACCTTCGTCGTGAGGACGAGCCGCCGTGATCCGTTCATCGAGACCTTGAACGAGGTGAGAGCGAGAGCGCCTGTCGGCGCAACCTTCTTCGGATTCGGCGCGGTGGTGGTCGGCGCGGTGGTCGTCGTCTTCGCCGTGGTCGTCGTCCTCGAGGTGGTGGTCGTCCTCGTCGTGGTGGTCGTCCTCGCGGTGGTCGTCGGCGGAGGCGCCGTGGTCGTGACGCGGGTCGTCGTCGGCGGTGCCGAGGTCGTCGTGGGCGGCGGCGACCCACCGTCGGCCACGAAGCCGAAATCCTGCACCCAGTAGATGGCGCCGTTCGCCGCCTGCGCGGCGCCGAGGCCGGTGGCGACGAAGGACGGATTCTCGATGTTCGCCTTGTGCCCCGCCGAGTTCAGCCACGCCGTCACCACGGATGCGGCATCCGGGAAGCCCTCGGCGATGTTCTCTCCCCACGAAGCGTGATAGCCACAGGTCGAGATGCGGTCGGCCGCCGTGCGGGTGACGGGCGGGGAGACGTCGTCGTGCGAGAAGACCCCGTACTGGGCCATCTGGCGCGCCTTCCAGACAGCGGAGGCCGTGAGCGTCGGCGAGGTGACGAGCTGGCCGAGCCCGAGCGAGGCGCGATGCTGGTTGATCAGCGACATGACCTGGGAATCCAGGCTGCCGTTGTTCGCGGGCCAGGACGAGGCGGGCGTGCAGTCGCCTGTCTGGACGGCCGCAGCGACCGGCTTCGTGGAGCCGCCCGAGAGCCCGACGGCCACCCCGAGCACGGCGATGAAGACGAAGAGCAGCGACGCGGCGCGAGGTCCGCAGCGGCGCCTTGGCGGCGGCCTTGCGGAGGGCTGTGGCTGCGGCGTGATGCATCTAGGTGGAGCACGGCGGGCGAGTGTGCCGCCCGTCGGGCGCCCTACGGGGGGTTCTGGGTGACAGCCGGTTGATCGGCAGTCGAAGCGGGGGACTTTAGCGGCTCTACCCTCCGGCCGGGCGAGTCAAACCACTCGGGCAAGGAGCGGGCTCAGTGAATCAGTATGACGCTCGTCGAGTGGGAGACGCTCCCGCTCGTGCCCGTGATCGTGATCGTGCTCGCTGTCGACCCGCCGCCCTGCCCGGTCAGGGTCATCCTGGCCGTGGTCGTCGCCGGGTTCGGTGCGAAGACGACTCTGAAGGAGGCCGGCAGTGCGCCCACCTTCAGCGTGACCGACCCGGTGAACCCGTTCCCGCGGACGACTGTGATCGTGTAGGAAGTGCTCTTGAAGCCCGGCGGGGCCTGCTGGGATGCGGGCGACGCGCTGAGCGAGAAGTCGCCGGTCGGAGAAGCGGCCTGGACGACAAGAGTCGCCCCGGTCGAGTGAGTGAGGCTGCCGTTCTTGCCCGTGATCGTGAACGGATAGCTGGCCGGGGCGACGACGGCCGACGTGGTGATCGTCAGGGTCGAGGTCGAGGTGGTCGACGCCGGACTGAAACTCGCTGTCACGCCTGCCGGCAGGCCGCTCGCGCTCAGGGCGACCGAGCCCGCGAAGCCGCCGCTCGCGGCGACCGAGACCGAATAGGTGGTCCCGCTACCCGCGGTCACCGTCCGAGATGCCGGTGTGGCGCTGAGCGAGAAGTCACCGGTCGGAGACGCGGCCTGGACGACGAGGTTCGCCGTGGTCGAATGAGTCAGGAGCCCGCTCATACCGGTGATCGTGAACGCGTAGCCGGCCGGGGCGACCGCCGCCGACGTCGTGATCGTCAGCGTCGAGGTCGTGGTGGTCGACGCCGGACTGAAGCTCGCCGTCACGCCGGCCGGCAGGCCGCTCGCGCTCAGGGCGACCGAGCCCGCGAAGCCGCCGCTCGGAGCGACGGAGACCGAATACGTCGTCCCGCCGCCCGCCGTCACCGTCTGAGACCCCGGCGACGCGCTCAGCGAGAAGTCGGGTGCCGGGGCTGAGCCGCCGGAGAAGGCGCCAATGCCGTTCGGCGAGCCGAGGCCGGTCGGCCCGTCGTAGCCGGCGACCCCGGTGCAGAGGTACGCCGGCGAGCAGCTGCCGTTGGAGCCGCGTGGTGACATCGTGGAGGAACCCGGCATTCCCGTACGGGGCGGACGGGCCGCCGTAGCTGCCCGTCAGCGCGTACACCGAGGCCACGAGCGGCGAGGAGAGGCTCGTGCCGCCGACCTGGAACCAGCCCGTCTGACCGAAGTAGGAGACGGTGTCGTAGACCGCCGCGCCGGTGTTCGGGTCGGCGTCGGCCGACACGTCGGCGACGGACCGGCGCGAACAGCCGGTGTCCGTCTGCCAGGCAGGCTTGGGCTCGTAGGCGGAACAGCCCGAACCACTGCCCGACCAGGCGGACTCGCCGCCGTACGAACCGCCCGAGCCGAGCGCCAGCGTCGTGCCGCCGACGGCCGTCACGTAGCGCGACGCTGCCGGGTAGCCGACGCCGTAGCCGTTGTCGCCCGACGATGCCGTGATGGCGACGCCAGGATGGTTGAAGTTGACATCGTCGACGGTCTCGCCCGAGTACTCGCTCGTCAGCCACGAGTTCGAGATCGCGGTCGCGCCGAGCTTGACCGCCTCGTTCTCGGCCGCGTAGAGGTTCGCGGTCGTCGCCGAGGTGGCCTCGACGAGGAGGATCTTGCAGTTCTGACAGATGGCATGCGCCGTCTCGACGTCGAGGGCGATCTCGAGCGACCAGCCCGGGTCCTTGATCGGGGCGAGCGTGCCGCCGGTCTGGTTCACCTTCTTGAAACAGCCGTTCGCCGTGGTACAGGGAGGCAGGCCGTAGTAGGAGCTGTAGTTGGCGAGATCCGACTCGATGTTGGGGTCGTCGAACGCGTCGATGATCGCAACCGTCTGTGCGTTCGGCGCCGTCGTCGGCAGGTTGTAGGCCGAGTGGAACTGCGCTGGGCCGAACGCGGCCGCCGGGGGCGTTCCGGTCGCAAGCGGTGTCCCGTCGGCTGCGGCAACCACCTGGGCCTCGCAGCTCGCCACCCCGGGACGGGCCGCATCGCAGGCGCGCTCATACCAATGGCCGCGGCCGTGGTCGCGTTTCACCGTGGGGTTCGCGGAGCCGGAGGAGGCGCCGTTGCCGGCGGCGGAGCCGATGCCCGCGCCGAAGGCGAGAACGAGCGCAGCTCCAATGGCAAGGACGGTGATGCGGCTATTGCTCAAGAATCTCTCCCCCACAACTTCGGATTTCGCCGGCGGAATGCCAGCCCCAGTCTGCGCGACGCCTCCGCCCGCGTCCAGCCCCCGGACGGGGAGGATTTAGCGGCATTTCACCCGCGGCCTGCGTGCGGTCAGGTCGTCGTGTCGACCTGACCCGCGTTGGTCTCCGCCGGCGGAGCCGGCGTCTCGGGCGCCGAAGGCGGGTCGGCCGCTGCGGCCGGTGCAGCCTCCGTCGCAGGCGCAGGCGTGCTGGAACCGGCCGGCGTGAAGGACGACTTCAGGTCGCCGAGCGACTCGCCTGCCTCCTGCATGTTCATCCAGGCACCTACGCCGACCACGATCGAGAGGACGAGCCCGACCCACGCCCAGGTCGCGACATAGTCGTTCGACAGCACCTTGATCAGCGTGAAGAGGACGAGCAGCGCAGCAAGGAGCATGGTCACCATCGTCGGGCTGAGTGGGCCGACGGCGATCTTGGTCTCGGTCAGCTGGGCTGCCTCCCAGGCAAGGATCGCAAGCAGCGTCAGGCCGATCAGCACTCCCCAGCCGTGCCACATCGTGACCCCGGCGGAGATCGGGCCGAAGTTCACCTCCTGCCAATGCAAGAACGAGTCGACCAGCAAGAGGATCCCAGCGCCGGCGACGATCTTCGAGCCGAGGGTGAGCTTGGAGAAATCCATTGCACGTCCCTTCAGAATCGAGAGCCAGATGGAGCCACCGGCGATCATTTCACGAGGGTCGGCTGGGAGTCACCTCACCCGACGCCGGCGGACGACGAAGAGCGCCGCGACACCCAGGAGCAGGAGCACCGCGACGCCACCGCCGGCGAGGCCCCACTGAAGCGTGCTCGTCCCGCCGCTGCCTTGCGAGGCGAGCCGCGGCGGCGGAACGTGCACGCCGGATGCCGCCGCAAGTGCCCGCACGCCGTCGATGCCGGCCTGGACGAGCTGGGGCCCACCCGTGCCGGGCGCCGCCAAGCGGTCGACGACGCGTTGAGCGGCCGGCAGCGGCTTGCCGGCGCGCGACACGCCGAAGCCGTTCGGCATCACGACGAGGAGGCGGCCGTGGTAGACGAACGTCAGCTCCGTTCCGAGGAAACGGGCGTACTGCTTCGGCTTGCGGTCGAGCGAGACCACGGATCCGAGGTCGTACGCGCTTCCGATCAACGCCACGTGGATCGGATAGCCGCGTGACCGGGCGGCCGCAACCGTCGCCGAGAGCCGCGCCGCGTCGGCGGTGGAGATGCCGAGGTCGGGTGGCACGAAGGTCGAGCGGGTGAGCAGGTAGTCGCTGGCGGGGTCACCGTCCGCGCGCGCGAGCGGGACCGCGACGAGCGCGGCGACCAGCGCGAGGAGCGACACGCGCCTGGCCACTTTCACGGTTTGACCGCCAGCGTGAACGGCGCCGTCAGGACGCGCCCGTTCACCTTCGTCTGCAGGAAGAGCCGCCACGTGCCGGCCACCGGCACGAGCACCCCGACGGTCAGCTTCCCGGGCGTCGACGAGCTGCCCGTGACCTTGGCGCCGCCGAAGACACTCGTGCAGCCGGACGCGCCCGGCGCGCAGACATGCGTGTGGAAGTAGTCGAGGGTCCCCTCACGGAAGAAGATCGCGTGAGCGAGGGCTCCGTACCACGGCGTGAACGTCTGCGGCTTTCCGTCTGGACCGGTGACCGTGACGTTCAGCGCGCCGGCCTGGATGGCGTGCAGCGTCGGCCGTCCGTGAATCGTGATCCGATAACCGTCCACCACGTCGGTCGATGCGAACGGCGGGAGCTTCTGCGGATGGTAGGCCCCCGCGACGCGCAACGACCCCTGGAGCTGGAAGTTGGGCTGCGGCCCCGTCCGCGGGTAGACGTCGACGACGACGCGATACGGCCCCGGTTTCGTAAAGACCACGGTCTCGCTGATCGTCCCGTCGGGCGCGATCGGCGGATGCCGGTGAATGATCGTCGCGAGGTCCTTGCGCACGATGATCAGGTGCACACCCGTATGCGGACCGGGACCGCGCTTGAACTTCGTCAAGGTCGTTCCGTTCGGTTCGGTGATCTTGAACGAGACCCGCGTCGGTTTACCGGGAGCAACTGGAGCCGAGGGCTGGAAGTCGGTCAGTGCGTAGACACGCGCTGCACCGATCGTCGGAACACCCGACTTCGACGAGCCACCGCAACCGGCCGTGAGCAACACGAGCGCGAGCGATCCGAGCAGCAGGCGCCGGGTCATCCGTCTCCTTTCGGGAAGAGATAGCTGGGATGAGGCGCGACGTAGCCGCCGACCTCGAGCACGATCTGCGCGTGCTTCGTCAAGGGAACGGATCCTGGATCGCCGGACCAGCGGCGGCCTGCGACGAACACCGAGACGCGCTCGCGGAACGACAGCAGCGACGACGGCCCGAGGCGTCGGCCCCAGACCCGGAACAGATCGCCGAGGGTCAGGCCGTGCCGCGAGACGTGCACGACCCCGGTCGGCGCGGTCGTGTGCAGTGGATAGCTGCAGCCACGCGGGCCGGCGCCGATGCCGGGCGGGACGATCACGACGCGACGGTGGGCGAAGAGCTCGATGTGCACGGCGAAGGTCGCGCCGCCCCTCGAGCAGCGCAGGACACCGAGCGACCGGCCGGCGCTCACCGCCGGGTTGTGTGCCGTCGGGTGGTAACGCGGGCCGACGCCGATCGGCCACGGGTAGACGGGCGGGGGCGACGCGATCACGACGCACCCTGGTGGCCCACGAACGCCGCTGCAGCGGACGCGATCCCGGCCGCGACCGCGAGCGCGCACACGGTGCGACTCGCCGCTCCGGGGAGGACCGAGACGACCACGCCGTGGCGGAAAACTCCGAGCGAGCCGAGGCTCGCGGCGGCAGCCGCGGCGCCGACCAGGCCCGCCAGGACGATGCGGCGCTCGCCGTCCAGCCGGATGAGCGCAATCGCGACGGCCCCGGCCAACGCGAGCCCGAGCCCGATCTGCGCCCAGGCCGCCTGGCCGTTCGGTGCATCGGCGATCCCGAATGTGACGAACGCCGTCAACGCCGCGAGCCCCGCGAGGATTCCGAGCGCGAGCGCGAACTGCGGCCGCAGCCTCGGCAGGAGCCGTGTCGCAGCCACGGCGGCTGCGACGATGAGCCCGACACCGGCAAGCCAGGCCCAGGGCGACGGTCGGCGGTAGCGCACGAACGCGCCGCCCAGCGTGACGTGCTCCCCGTTCAACATGGCCGGGATCGCGAACCGCGCGACCGTTCCAGCGCGCCCGCCGTCGTACGGCGGTGGCGCAAGACGATGGTCATGCCATGTGAACGTCGAGCCGCCGATGCGGCGCCAGCCCGTTCCGGCCTTGGTGAGCCGGGCCGCCTGAGCCGTCACGGACGCCTCGTTGACCCGGGTGCCGGTCGTGTCGATGCGCAGCATCTGCTCGCCGAGGTCGCCGAGCACAACCAGCCGGCCGTGCCGGACACGGACCCGCAACGAGCGATCGCCGTCCAGGATCCTCACCGAGACGTTCGGGAGCGCACGCGTCGCGTGGTCGAGGATGAGCCGGTAGTCGAGCGCGACGGTCGCCGACTTCGGGTGTGCGGAGGCAGACGCCGGAACCACGAGAGTGACGAACGTCAGTAGCGGCGCGAGCAGTCGCTTACCGAACATCAGCCGAAGACCGTGTGGATGACAAGGATCGCGATGATCGCGGCGGCGACGCCCGCGCCGAGAGCGACCAGCGCTGCGAAGAACCTGATCTGGATGTTGCGGGTCGTGTCGGAGGTCTGGTTCATCCGGTTGCGTGGTCGACGACGAGGACGGAGAAGGGCTGGCCGCCCTTGGGGGTGATCGTGTAGGTGAGGCCCCAGTGGCCGACCATCACGAGCGCCGGTGCCGGCCGCGAGTAGATGCCGGGGCGCGTCTCGGCGAGGGCGAAGACCTGGTTTGCCATCTCCATGTCGAGCATCGCGAACTGGAGCGTCACCTCGGCACCGCGAACGGGCGTCGTTCCCCTGGTGAGTTGGAGCGCAAAGCTGTTCGGAACCGCGGCCCGGTTCGGGGAGACGAGGATCTTGATCGTATAGCCGTTCTTCTGGACCACCTGAATGACCTTGCCGGGGCCGACGTGGGCAACCGCCGACCCCACTTCCGCCAGCGCCTTCGCGGGCGGCGCGAGGCTCGAGAGGAGTGCCCCCGCGAAGACGGCGCACGCGACGATCACCGCCTCTCCGGTGACCAGCCGGCCCAGCATCTTCGCCGCAGGCGGCCCGAGCTCCGGCCGATCACGCGCCGCGTCGAGGTGGGGCTTCGTGCGCAGAAGGTTGAATGCGGCGAGGACCATCGCCGTCAGGAGCAGGCCGATCTTGACGAGGATGGTCTTGCCGTACGACGTCTGCCAGAGGGAGGCGACGGTCGGCATGTGGATGATGGTCGCGCCGGTGCCCGAGGCGATCAGCACGAGCACCGAGACGAACGCGACGTTCGAGAAGCGCGGGACCGTGACGCTGAGGCCGGCGACCCGGCTCACCCGGGGAAGCGTGGCCCAGACGAGCAGCAGGCCGATGAGCCCACCGAGCCAGATCGAACCGGAGACGAGGTGAAGCCAGTCGAGCAGCAGTGAGAGGCCGCGCGGCGAGGTCTGGCCCGCGTGCCCCGACGTGCCGGGGAAGACGAGCACGGCCGCCGCGGCGACGAGGGCGCCCGAGGTCGCTGCCAACTCGGCGATCGACCGGTGTTCCCGTTGTGGGCGGTCGACCCAGACGGCGATCCACGAGGCGACGCAGAAGAGTGCAAAGCAGATCTCCATGTCGACGTAGCCGCGCCCGAACGCGGTCACCCGGAAGAGCGGAACGAGCGTTCCCACCGCCAGGTCCGACCGCAACGAGTCGATCGAGGTCGCGATGTCGAGATAGACCGGAATCGCGAGCAGCCCGAGCACCGAGAACGCCACCATGGCGATCGACACGGCCCGCAGGCTCGTCCCCGCGACGCGCCGCAGAAGCGGCCGGGCGATCGCGATCCGCAGCACGAAGAGGCCGATCGCGATCATCACGCTCAGGAAGAGCAGCCAGCGCGCGACGAGCAGCTTGGGCGTGGTCGCGGTCTCCGCGACCGACGGCACGGGAAACTGCGGCTGGGGACCTGCATTCGGACCGATCGCAAACGTGTATGCGCCCTGAACGGGATGTCCGTCGACCGAGATCGCGCGCCAGTAGACGAGGTACCACCCCTCGGGGAGGTGCGGGCGCAACGGCACCACGAGTGTGTCGGGATTTGCCGGCGAGCGGCTGACCGGGGCCGTCGTCTCCTGGCGGCCGGCGGCGTTCGTGACCGAGATGATCGCGAAGCGCGGCTCGACCGCCTCGTCGAAGGTCAGGGCGACGGCCGGGGGCGGAGCATTGAGGTTCGCGCTCGGCGTGGGCACTGTCTTGACCAGGTAGGCGTGCGCAGACGCCACCCCGGGCAGGATCAGAGCCAACGCGACGAGCGTCGCGACGACAACGCCACGCCCCCGCTGCGTCACGCGAGTTCCCGTTTCCCGCCGCCGCGTGCGAGCAGCGCCGCCACGGCCAGGATGACGCCGAGCGCCCCGAGGACGATCGCGATGATCGTCGCCACCGGAGTGCCGCCGCCGCCGAGCGACGCCTTCGCCTCGATCGTGGGAGCCGGAGCGTCGGACGACTCCGAGCCCGACCAGTTGACGATCGAGCCGTCCGAGTAGGTCTGCTGGACCTGGAAGGTGTACTTCCCACTCGACGACGGCTCGGCGAGGAACTGGAAGAGCGAGTCGTCCTCAGTCGGGACGTCGCCTCCCGACCACGTCACCTTCTGGATCACGGCGCTCTCTCCCGAACCGGTCTGCGCCAGCACGCGATGCCAGCCGGGGCTCGGCACGAACGAGTCGATCGAGAACCCGGCGGGCACCGTGAGGACGATCTTCGTGGTCGTGACGTTCTCCTTCTCCGTCGGCACCGTGAGGCTGTAGAGCTGAAGCTGTTTTGCAAGCGAGACGGGCGGACTCACCCGTGCGTGTGCGAACGCCGCCGTCGGCAGAACGAGCGCGGCGAGAGCGGCAGCCAGATAGGGGATTTTCTTCACGTCGATCGCTCCTTCGTTCACGAGGTGTGATCAGATCGAGTTGGAGCCCGAGTGCTCGAGCCCTCTGCGCTCCACAGGCCGACGGCCTGCGACTCGATTAACGAGACGCCGGAGCGAGCGGAGGCGCACGACCCGCGTAGGCGCGGGCGAGCGGAGCCGGAGCGACGAGCGAGTGTCCTGCGAGAGCAGCAACGGAGAGCGAGCGAGGCCAGAGACGCAGTCGCGTCTCCGCCGCAACACGCAGCACGGCACGAGCGACCCGGAGGCAGAGGGTGACGACCCCGGCGACGGCGGCGGCCACCGGGACCGCCCAGAAGCCACCGTGGCCGAACACCCCGGCGAAGCCGCCCGGATGCCCCGATGCAAGCAGCTCCTCCAACAGCTCCTGCAGCGCGTAGATCCCGACCAGACCTGCCCAGGCGAGCAGCCAGACCATGAGCGCTGAACGGCGCGAGAACACGCCCGCATCACCGGTGCGCAACGCCAGTGCGGCGCGGCGCAGGAAGAGCGCGAGACCGATGCCGAGCGCGAAGACGAACCACGGCGTCAGCGAGTAGAGGTACGAGTGCCCCTGAGCTGTCAGCTCTGCGTTCGCGCGCGAGCCGTAGGCGAACCAGTAACGCAGCTGATGAACGACGAGCGAGGCGGCAGGGATCAACAACAGGCCGCTGCCGGCGGGGAGCCTGCCTCGCAACGACGGCGAGCGCATGCCGGAACGCTACCGGACCTCAGTCACCGAGAAACGGCGCCCAGGCCGTCAGGTCGACGTCGCCCTTCGCGGGAAGCGCATCGCGCGCGCAGACGGCCTTCGTGAGGAGCTCGCCCTCCTCGCGGTTCAACCAGCGCTCGTAGACGTCGTCCCGGGCAAACCGCCCGAGCACGCTGCGGGCAACCGCCTGGGCGTCGGCAGGCGGTAGTCCGAGCAGCGGCAACGGCGGGCCGAGCGGCCGGACGGCAAACCGGCCGTCGGCGGTGTCGATCAGCGAGCTCCGCGTCTGCGGCAGGGTGAACACCTCGTCGGGAGCGATCGTCTCGACGGCGAACCCGCGTGAGGCATCGCCGAGCCAGGGTGCCTCCGGCGCGACCGAGACGAGCCTGACGCGCGTCGCCGCATAGGTGGCGAGGAAGGCCGTGACCTGCGACGACGTGGCCGGCTCCGGCCTGAACCGCTCCTCGACGCGGTCTCGAGCGAGGCGGTCGGCGATGATCGACCGTGCGTCTGCGACCGTCAGCCGCGCTGCGGCGAGCGCCGCCCGGTAGCGCGCGGGACTTCGGCCGAAGCGGTCTCGCACGATCGCCCGCTCGGCGGCAAGAGCCGTCTGCGGGTCGACCGGCTCCTCGCTCCGGAGGACGGCCCGCTGGAGGAGGGCGGTTGCCGCCGACTGCAGGTCGCCGGTCAGCGCTGAGGTGCGACCGACCTCGCTCTTCAGAATGCGTGCGGGCCCGAGCGTGCAGCGCACACCCGCCGGCAGGACGAGCTCGCCCTCGGTGCGCGACGCGTCGAAGCCGGGCCCGGCGAGCGCAGGCCCGTCGCAGAGTCGCGGGTCGCGCGCCCAGAGGTAGACGCAGGCGGCCGCCGGCTTGTCGGGATCGTTGCCCGCGGCCGAGAAGGACGGCCAGCCCCAGGACCAGATCCCCTGCAGCGGCAGCTCGCGCGCCACCTGTTTCGCCGCGAGCGCCTCGAGCTTGACGAACTCGAGCCACGCCGCGGTGGGCTCCAGCCCCTGCCGTCCGCCCTCGCCGGGAGCCGACTGGAACTGGAGCTCGAGCGCGACGCGGCTTGCAGGGATCCCGATCCGCCCGAAGTGAGCGACGAGCCCGCGCATGCCCTGCCTCATCGAGCGGCTTGCGCGCTCGGGGCCGAGCGCGTAGAGACCCTTCGGCCGCGGGGAGGTGAAGAAGACCTGCCGAACGAGGATCGACTCGCGGGCGGCGTCGCGCCACCAGGCCGCAGCGTCGCCGTCGAGGTACGGCGGGTTCGCGATCGTGATCGCCGTGGTCGCGCCGAGGGCGTTCAGCGCGGCGAGGAGTGCGAGCACGTTGGCGCGGTACTGGGCGGTCGTGTCGGTCCAGGGCGTCGGCGTCTGTGCGCCGAAGAGCTCGTTCTCCGCGATCAGCGGCGCACGGCAACCGGTCACCGCCACCGCAAAGTCGAACTCCTTCTGCGCCTTCGCGGCGATCGTCGCTGGATCGGCCGGGGCGCTCGGCGTCCCCACCCGGTCGTTCAGATGCAGATCGAAGAAGATCGTTGCTGCACCGGCTGCACGGAACTGCGCCGGCAGGACGGTGCCTGACGACAGCGCGAGAATCAGGCCGGGCTTGGGGACGATCGGTGCGTTGTGGCCCGCGTAGTCGACCCACAACGGGCCCTTTGACGGCAGCCCGCAAGCGGCGGGAGCGTCTGCGCGGCCGTGCGCGGCTCCGAGCGCGAACGCTGCCGCAGCGACAACGGTCAGTGCGACGAGCCACCTCATGTAGGTCAGGGTAAACGGGAGGCCCGCGGTTGCACGCGGTCGCGCGTGACGTCCGCGGGCGAACTGCAGCCCACCAGTTTCAGCGCGACGAGGATCTCGTCGCGGAGCAGGTCGAGCACGGCGCGGGCTCCCGCCTCGCCGTCGACGGCCAGGCCCCAGAGCGGCGCGCGTCCGGCAAGGACGGCGCGAGCGCCGAGCGCGAGCGCCTTCACCACATCCGTGCCCCGGCGGACGCCGCCGTCGAGCAACACCTCGATGCGGCCGTCGACCGCGTCCGCCACTTCCGGCAGCACGTCGATGGTCGCCGACACGCTGTCCAGTTGCCGCCCGCCGTGGTTCGAGACGACGATTCCTGCCGCCCCGTGCTCGCAGGCGAGGCGCGCGTCCTCGGCGGTCAGCACGCCCTTGACGACGACCGGCAGGCCCGACTCGGACGCAAGGCGCTCGATGTCGCGCCACGAGACCGACGAAGAGACCTGTGCAAAGGCCTCCGCCGGCGTGACACCACCGTGCCCGAGCGACGCGACCACGATCTCCGGCGGGATCGTGAAGCCGGTGCGGTGGTCGCGCTCGCGCCGTGCGAGCACCGGCGTGTCGACGGTGAGCAGGAGCGCCGTGAAGCCCGCATTGCGCGCACGCGCAACAAGGTCGGCGGTCATCTGCTCGTCGCGGAACACATAGAGCTGGAACCAGCGCTGTGCGCCCGTCTGCGCGACCTCTTCGAACGTCGACGTGGTCATCGTCGAGAGACACACCGCCGTGCCGGCCGCTTGCGCCGCGCGGGCCATTCCCACTTCGCCGTCCGGGTGAGCGACACGCTGGAAGGCGACGGGCGCGATCGCGAGTGGCATCGAGAGCCTGTGTCCGAGCACCGTCGTCTCGGTCGTGCAGCCTGCGACGTCGACCAGCACGCGAGGTCGAAGCTGCCAGCGCTGGAACGCGGCGACGTTGTCGCGCAGTGTGAGCTCGTCCCCCGAGCCCCCGGCGTAGTACCCGTGAGCGCCCGGATCCAGCCGCTCCGCGGCGAGCCGTTCGTAGTCCCAGACGCTCAGCAGCTGCAGTTCTAGCGCCTCCTGCCGAACCAGCCACCGCGCGGGGCGACGGGCTCCTCGCCGAGCGCGCGGGCGCCCGCAACGAGATCCTCCGGCGTCAGGCACATGAGTTCCGCATAGCCCAGCTGCTCGACGTTGCCCTCTCCGAGCCGGAGTGCCTGCGCGTTCAGCGACTGCTCAAACAGGGTGCGCGCGAAGCGCGCGTTGCCGAACCGCTCGTCGCGCTCCGCCCCGCCGAAGATCGACCGCAGCGCCTCCGTCGTTCCCTCGCCGAGCGTGTACTCGGCGTCGGCCGCAAAGCGGCTGAAGATTGCGACGAGCTCGTCTGTCGAATAGTCCGGGAAGTCGATCTCACGCGAGAAGCGCGAGCGCAGACCCGGGTTCGACTCGAGGAACCGGCGCATGAGCCGCGGGTAGCCGGCGACGATCACGACCAGGCGGTGGCGGTTGTCCTCCATCCGCTTCAGCAGAGTCTCGATCGCCTCGTCGCCGAAATCGAGCCGCTCGCCTTCCCGCGCGAGCGCATACGCCTCGTCGACGAACAACACCCCGTCGAGCGCCTTGCGCACGACGCGCTCGGTCTTCACCGCGGTGAGACCGACGTACTGCCCGACGAGCCCGGCCCGATCGACCTCGACGAGCTGACCCCGCTTCAGCAGGCCCATCGAGCGATACATCTGGGCGAGCAGCCGCGCGACGGTCGTCTTGCCGGTGCCCGGATTGCCGAGGAAGACGAGGTGCTGCATCGTCGCGGTCTCGGATAGACCCGCCTCCTTGCGCCGCGCCTGGACGCGCAGGAAGGCGACGAGCGCCCGCACCTGCTCCTTCACCGACTCGAGGCCGGGCAGCGACTCGAGCTCGGCAAGCAGTTCCTCCAGCGGGCGCGCCGGCTCCTGGCGGCGCAGGACATCGAGGTCGAGCTCCTCCCCGATCTGGGCGCGCAGCTGGTCCCCGAGCGCCTTCAGGGAGTCCAGGGGATTCGGCATTGCCTGACCGTAGCGATTAGCGTCTCCCCGGATGCGGGCAGGACCGATGAAGCCGGACGAGCTCCGGCGCTACGCGGAGTTGATCGTCCGCGGCTGCATCGCGTTTCGGCGCGACGACACCCTCCTCGAGATGGTCAGTCTCGGCCATCGCGAGCTTGCAGTCGCCCTCGCCGAGGCCGCCTACCGGGCGGGCGCGCTTGCCGTCGACGTGGCGTATGAGGACAACCGCGTCTATGCAGCCAAGATCCAGCACGCCGCGCAGGCAGCTCTCGGTCACCAGACGCCGTGGCGGAGGACACAGTCGCGAGCGCTCGGCGAGGAGAACGTCGCGATCGTGCAGGTGCTCGGCGAATACGAGCTCGACGTCGTGGCCGACCTCGCTCCCGAGCGTGTCGCAGCCGACAACGGCCGCCGCAACCCGCACTTCGCACGGATTCGGCGTGAGGGCCGGCTGCGCGGCACGATTTGCGCGTGGCCGACCGACGCCTGGGCTGCGCGCGTCTTCCCCGGCGTCGAGGCCGCGACAGCTACGCGGAGGCTCGCGCGAGAGCTCCTCTGGTTCTGCCGGCTCGGGCCCGGCGACCCCGCGGGCCACAAGGGCTGGACGCAGCACCTCACCGCCCTCCGCAGGCGCGCCGCCCGTCTGACCAAGCTCGACCTGAAGGAGGTGCTGGTCGTCGACGAAGGAACCGACCTGCGCGTGAAGATCGCGCCGTTCTCGATCTGGCGCGGCGGCGGCGAGGAGGATCACTGGGGCCGCAGGATCGCGATGAACGTCCCGACCGAGGAGTGCTTCATCTCGCCCGACGCGACTGCCACCGAAGGGACGTTTCGCTGCTCGCGCCCCCGCAGCTTCGGCGGCCGGATGATCGAGGGGCTCGCCGGCGAGTTCCGCGGCGGCAGGCTCGTGCGGTTGAAGGCCAAGCGCGAGGCCGACCGCGACTGGCTCGCGCGCTATCTCGCCGCCGCACCGAACGCCGACCGGCTCGGCGAGATCGCCCTCGTCGATGCGTCATCGCGGATCGGCCAGACGGGCCGGATCTACTACAACGAGCTCCTGGATGAGAACGCGGCGGCCCACATCGCGTTCGGCTCGGGCTTCGCGAAGACCCGCACGGTGCCGATCGGCCAGAAGCGCTTCGGCGTGAACCGGTCGAGGACGCACATCGACGTGATGGTCGGGACGGATGCGCTCAACGCCTTCGGGGTGACCCAGCAGGGCCGGCGCGTGCGGCTGGTTGCCGACGGCACCTGGCAGTTTTAGCTATGATAGTTAACGAAGTTAATGATTCGCGTGATTAACGACCCGATGACAATTGCCGGCAGGCTCCGGCCGGTCTTGCTCCGGCTCGCACGAGAGCTCCGCCGGGAGATTCACTCGCTCGGCGTCACAGGCGGGCAGGTCTCGCTCCTCTCTGCGATCCAGCACACCCCCGGCATCACGGCGAGCGAGCTCGCCGAGCGCGAGCGCGTCTCGGCACCCGGAATGTCCGGCCATCTCGTTCGCCTCGAGGCGGCGCAGTTGATCGAGCGCACCCGCGCCTCCGACCGCCGCCGCATCGGCCTCTCCCTGACGCCCGAGGGCGAGAAGGTGTTGAAGTCGGTGCGCAAGAAACGAACCGCCTGGCTCGTCGAGCGCCTCGAGCGCCTCGAGCCCGAGGAGCGGGAGAGCATCGAAGGGTCAATCGACGCGCTGGAGAAGTTGCTGGGCGACGAGTAGGTGGCCCTGCTTCGCATTGCTTCTCGTCGCACGTTTGCCTCGCTGCGACGACACCGCAACTATCGCCTCTTCTTCGCCGGCCAGCTCACGTCGGTCGCTGGGACGTGGATGCAGAACATCGCCCTCGCGTGGGTGGTCGTGCAGCTCGCACCTCATTCGCGCGGGCTCGCCGTCGGTCTGCTCGCGATCTGCCGCTTCGGGCCGTTCACCCTGCTCGGCCTCTTCGCGGGGGTGGTGACCGACCGGCTCGACAACCGCCGGGTGGTGCTCGCGACCCAATCCGTCCAGATGTTCTTCTCCGCCGTGCTCGCCACGATCGCACTGCTCGGTCAGCTGCAGCTGTGGGAGGTCTACGCGATCGCCGTACTCACAGGCACCGCGCTCGTCTTCGATGCGCCGTCGCGACAGAACCTGACCTTCCAGATGGTCGGGCGCGACGAGCTGCCGAACGCGATCGCGCTCAACTCGAGCCTGTTCAACATCGCGCGGATCTTCGGGCCTGCGCTGGCGGGCGTCGTCATCGCCACCTGGGGCGCCGGCTGGGCGTTCGCGATCAACACCGCCAGCTTCGTCGCGGTGCTGGTGGGCCTGCTCGCGATGCGCAAGTCCGAGCTGTTCCCGCTGCTCGACCGCCGGCACCCGACCTTCTGGCGCGGCACACGCGAGGGGTTCAGCTATGCGCGTCGCAATCGAACGGTGCTCGTGATCATCTCGATGATGGCCGTGTTCTCGGCCTTCTGCTTCAACTTCAACATCGTCCTTCCCTTGCTCGCCAAGAACACACTGGATGCGGGGCCGCGCACGTTCGGGATCATCTCGGCGTGCTTCGGCGCAGGCGCGCTCGTCGGTGCGCTTTCGGCGGCGATGATGGCGACGACCCGCTGGCGCGTGATGTTCATCGGCGCGGCGGGCTTCGGCCTGTGCGAACTGGTGCTCGCTCCCCTCCACTCGATCGCCCTCGCCGGTGTGGTGCTCTTCGTCTGTGGCATTTTCTTCACGAGCTACTCCGCCAATTCGAACACGGCGATCCAGCTGGCGAGCCCCGACTACATCCGTGGCCGCGTGCTCGGGCTCTACTACTACGCCTGGAACGGCCTCGCTCCGTTCGGTGCACTGCTCGTCGGCTTCATGTGCGATCGCGGCGGCACCGAGCTGGCGTTCTACGTCGGCGGGGCGAGCGCGATCGCCATGACGGCGCTCGGAGCGGCCGCGGTGAAGCTGCCGCGAGCGCCTGCTCCGGCCCGCCTTCGAGCGGAGCCCGAGCCAGAGCGGCTCGCGGCGTAAGCCCGCACCAAGTTTCGGCCGTTCTCCAAATGGACAAATCGTCCTACGGAGGATGGCGCAGGTTGCTTTCGACCGGGTCAGCAAGATCTATCCCGACGGGACTCGGGCTGTCAACGACGTCAGCCTGGAGATCGCGGACGGGGAGTTCATGGTCCTCGTCGGGCCGTCCGGGTGCGGCAAGACGACGGCGCTCCGCATGGTCGCGGGCCTCGAGGAGATCTCCGACGGGACGCTGAAGATCGGACGAGCGGGTCGTGAATTACGTCCCGTCCCGCGACCGCGACATCGCGATGGTGTTCCAGAGCTACGCGCTCTACCCGCACCTGTCGGTCTACGAGAACATCGCGTTCGGCCTGCGGCTGAAGAAGATGCCCAAGTCGGAGATCGACGCGCGCGTGCAACGGGCGGCGTCGCTGCTCGGGCTCCAGGACCTGCTGAAGCGCAAGCCGCGAGCGCTCTCCGGCGGCCAGCGCCAGCGAGTGGCGATGGGCCGCGCGATCGTGCGCGAGCCGGCACGCGTTCCTGATGGACGAGCCACTCTCGAACCTCGACGCAAAGCTGCGCGTCCAGACGCGCGCGGAGATCGCCAAGCTGCAGTCCGACCTCAACGTGACCACGATCTACGTGACGCACGACCAGGTCGAGGCGATGACGATGGGTGACCGCGTTGCAGTGATGCGGAAGGGCGCGCTGCAGCAGGTCGCCGACCCGCAGACGCTCTACGACCGGCCCGTGAACCTGTTCGTCGGCGGCTTCATCGGCAGCCCCGCGATGAACCTGCTCGAAGCCGAGCTGCAGCGCCAAGACGGCGGCCTCGTCGTGACTTTTGGGAATCACCGACTCACCGTCGACGAGGTCAGCGTGAGGAACCGCTCCGGGCTCGCCGACTACGTGAACCGGACGTTGATCCTCGGCATCCGGCCCGAGGACTTGGAGGACGTCGCCTTGCAGCCGGATGCGCCCGCCGACCGGCGGATCAAGAGCGTGGCCCTTCTGACGGAGCCTCTGGGCGCAGAGGTGCTCGTCCACTTCGCGACCTCGGCGGTCGGAGTCGTCTCGAGCGCGGCCGAGGGGCAGGCCGCCGATGCCGAGGTGCATTTCGGCGCAGGCACGGACGAGGCCGAAGGCACGACGCGCCTCGTGGCCCGTGTGAGCCCGAGGACGCGAATCGTCGAGCGGCAGCCGATGGAGCTCGCCGTCGATACGAGCCGCCTGTACTTCTTCGATCCGGAGACCCGCGCGCGGATCTAGCCGGGGGCGGAAAACGCCGCCGGCTGCAACCGTCAGCCCTTGACGGCGCCGGCTGTCAAGCCGGCGAGGATGCGGCGCTGCAGCGCGAGCGTGATCAAGATCAGCGGCAAGGTGACGAGAACGGTCGCCGCCATGATCTCGCCCCACGGAATCTGGAACGCGCTTCCTGTCTTGCCGGTGAACGTCGTGATCGCGACGGTCACCGTGTGCTTGTCGGGTGTCTCCGTGAAAGAGAGCGCGAAGAGGAACTCCTGCCAGGCCGCGATGAAGGCGAGCAGGCCCGCAGTTACGAGGCCCGGAGCGACGAGCGGCAGCATCACCTTGTAGAAGACCTGGAGCGGCGTCGCGCCGTCGATGTAGGCGGCCTCCTCGAGGTCTTTTGGCAGCGCCCGCATGAACGTCGTCAGGATCCACACGGTCAGCGGCAACACGATGACCATGTCGCTGAAGATCAGGGCGTACAGCGTGTTGTAGAGATGGAAACGATTGATCATCGTGTAGAGGGCGCCGAGGATCGCGATCTGCGGAAAGATCGTCATCGACAGCATCAGGTAGAGCGCCGTCGAGCGGCCCCGGAAGCGAAAGCGCCCGAGGGCGTATCCGGCCAGCGATCCGAGGGCGAGGGCGATGATCGTGATCGAGCCGGCGACGATCGTCGAGTTGATCATGGCACGCTGAAAATCGCTGCTCGAGAGCACAGCGCTGAAGTTGGACCACGTCGGATCGCGCGGCCAGTACTGCACGGGCGTCCTGAAGAGCTCGGAGTCCGGAGTGAAGGCCGAGCGCACCGCCCAGTAGAACGGGAACCCGATGTACACGATGATGATCACGACCAACAGAAGGAAGGGAACGCGCTTCACAAGCCGCCGGCCTCGGCGCCGCCGCACGCGAGGGCGCGCCTCGGCCCTCGATCCAGCTTCCGCGACGGAGGTCACTGCTCCTCCACCCTGATGAAGGTCACGTAGATGACGACGAACAGACCAATGATCAGGAAGATCGCGACGCTGATCGCAGCGCCGTAACCGACGTTTCCGACCGACACGATGGTGTTCTGGTCGTAGATCGCCATGGTCTGCGTGTCGACGCGATTGCCGAAGAAGACGTAGAAGACGTCGAAGACCCGAAGCGCGTCGAGCGTGCGAAAGATGAGCGCGACGAGGATCGCCGGACGCAGGAGGGGCAGCGTGATCCGCCAGAACTGCAGGAGCTTGCTCGCACCGTCGACGTCCGCCGCCTCGTACAGGTCGCTCGGGATGACCTGAAGCCCCGCGAGCAGCAAGAGCGCGACGAATGGCGTCGTCTTCCAGATGTCCACCGCGCACACGCTGGCGAGCGCCGTGCTCGGCTGCGAGATCCACGCGACGGAGTGATGGAGAATGTGCGAGACGAACTCCGAGGTCGTTGATGACGCCGAAGATGTCGTCGTACATCCACTTCCACATCTGGGCGGCGACCACGGTAGGAATCGCCCACGGGATGAGCATGACGGCACGCATCACGCCGCGGCCCTTGAAGTTGGAGTTCACGACCAGCGCGATGATCATGCCGAGGACGAACTCGAAGCCGACGGTGATGACGGTGAACTTCACGGTCGTCACGACCGAGTCGCGGAAGATCGTGTCGTGGATCAGTGTCCTGTAGTTCTCCAGGCCGATCCACTTCGTCGGCTCGAGCGCCAGGAACTGCTTGTCCGTGAAGCTCTGGAAGATCGTCACCCCGAGCGGGTACAGCGCCACCAGCGCGACCACGATGAGCGCGGGCGCGAGCATGATCCACGCGAGGCGCGTCTGCTTGCGCTGCAGACGCCCGGATCGCCGGCGCTGGCGGCGCGGCCGGCGGCCGGCGGTGGCGATGTCGTCGTAGATCTCGGGCGAGTCCATGAGGTCAGCGGGTGACGTCCGCGGGGAGGACGGGCTCGCCCGCCCTCCCGCGCGCTTCTTTTCTCGGAGTCGGACTACTTCAGCAGGGCCTTCAGCTGGGACGCCATCCCGGGCAGCACCGACGCTGCCGGTGTCCCGTTCTCGATCCGGTTGACGCCCTGGTAGATGATCTGCGAGCCCTGGGCGTAGTGCGACTTCAGGAAGCTCGCGGGCCGCGTTGCACGTGCGACCGACGCGATGGACGGCAGCAGATACGGGTTGGCCTTGACGACCGCCGGGTCCTTCGCGACCGACGGGATCGTCGGGACGTTCGTGTTGAAGATCGCGTCGTACCGCTCGACTGACCGGGCTCGTCAGATAGCGAACCCATTCGATCGAGGCCTGCTGGTGCTTCGAGTACTTCGAGACGGCGACCTGCCAGCCGCCGACGGTGCCGACGGAGACAGCGCCGTTCTCGTGCGGGAGCACGGTGACGGCGAACTTCCCGTCGACCGCGGTGCCCTTGCTGGCGGCGTAGGCGTACGGCCAGTTGCGCATGAAGGCCGCGTTGCCGTTGTCGAAGGCGTTCCTCGCGTCCTCCTCCTGGTACGAGGTGACGCCGCGGGGAGCGATCGTGCCGACCCAGCTGCGGACCAGGTCGAGGGCCGCGGCGGCCTTCTTGTTGTTGATCGTCACGACGTTGTTGCGGATGATGTTGCCGCCGCCGGACGAGGCGATCCACTCGAGCGCGTCGCAGGTGAGGCCCTCGTAGGCATTTCCCTGCCAGACGAACCCGTAGAAGTTCGGGTTGGTCGCCTGCTCGCCGTCCTGGATCTTCTTCGCCATCTGCCCGAGCTCGGTCCACGTCTTCGGAGGAGCCGAGTATCCGTACTTCTTGAGCAGGTCGGTGCGGTAGTAGAGGATCCCGAAGTCGCCGAACCACGGCATCGCGACGAGCTTTCCGTCGACCGTGTCGTTCTGGATGATGCCTTGCGCGTGCAGCTTCGCCTGCGAGCCGAGCGCGGGCTTCAGATTGACCAGGAACGGTGCGAAGGCGCCCGGCCAGACGACGTCGAGCATCGCCACGTCGATCGACGACGAATGGGACGAGAACGCCCGCGCGAGCTGCGCGTAGGCCGCGTCCGAGGCCGTCGGGTGCGGGACGACCTTGACGTTGATGCCGGTCTGCGCCTTGAACTTCGCGGCGAGCCTGATGTCACGGGTGTGGCTCGATCCGACGGCGTTGTCGCCGATGAAGGTGATCGACTGCCCGCCGTACTTCTGCTTGATCGAGGCTGCGTTCGGGACGGCCGGCGGCACGATCGCTGCCGGGGAGCGACCTTCGCCGGCCTCGTCGTTCCCGCGGACGCGATGCTCAGCGAGACGAGCAACGCAAGCGCAGCGGTTGCCCCTGCCATGAGAACCAACACACGGGGTTTCATGTGCTCCTTCCTTTCTGTTGGGCTCGGCCCGAGGGCCAGGGCGAAAGGGGGGTGGCTCGAGACTAACACCATGGCGTCCATCGATCGTCGACATCAATCCGTCTCGGCGCCGCTCACTCCCCACACGCCCGCCCGGGCGCATCGTGCTCGAAGGTCCCGGCGCGAGCCAGGCGAGGCGACCGTCCACGAGCTCGAGGACGGCGTCGAAACGCTCGAGTCGCAGCGGCGAGTGGGTGATCAGCAGGAGACCGTCGTCGCCCGCCTCGTCGAGCAGGTCGTCGAGCAGCCGCCCGGCAGTCTCGTCGTCGAGATGCGCAGTCGGCTCGTCGAGCACGAGGAGCGGTGCACCCGACAGGAAGGCTCGCGCGAGCGCGATCCGCTGGCGTTCGCCGCCGGAGACCAGGGCGCCCTCGTCGCCGACCGGCGTGTCGAGCCCGTCGGGGAGCGCCTCGACCCAGTCCCAGACGCGGGCACGCCGCAGTGCCGCCACGAGCTCGTCCTCGCCGGCCTCTGGCCGCGCCAGGCGAACGTTCTCGCGAATCGTGGTCGCGAAGAGATGCGCGTCCTGCCCGGCGAGGACGACCGTGCGGCGGACGTCGTCCTGCGTGTACTCGCGCAGGTCGTGGCCCGCCAGCGTGACGCGGCCGGCGTCGGGATCCCTGAACCGGACGAGCAGATGCGCAAGCGTCGTCTTCCCCTCGCCGCTCGGACCGAGCAATGCGATCCGACGGCCCGGCGCCAGAGTGAGGTCGACGCCCCGCAGCACCCACGGCTCGTCCGGGCCATAGCGAACGTGAACATCCTCGAGCTCGACCACCGGCGCGCCCTCGAGGGCACGCGGGGCCGGTGGATCGGTGACGCTCGGTTCGCGCGCCGTCAGCTCGACCAGGCGCTCGTTGGCGGCGTGAGTGGCGACGAACTGCTCGGCCGCCGGAGGCAGTGCGCGGACACCCTCGAAGACGGCGAGCGTGAGCAGAGCGAGCAGGCCGAGCATGACACCGTCGAGCGAACCGGAGCGCACCGCGGGGACGGCAGCCGCGAGAACCGCGGCCGCCGCGACTCCACCCAGCGCGAGCTCGGCGCCGTCCCCGGCACCGACCGTGAGCGCCTGTCGCAGGGCAGAGCGCCTCAACTTCCGGTCCGCCGCGACGAGCCGCGCCAGCCGATCGGCGGCCGCGTCGTAGGCGACGAGCTCCGGCAACGCATTGATCAGCTCGACGACACCGCTCGCGACGACGGCGCGTTCCGCGGGGCGACGGCGCGAGGCTGCACGCGCAAGACCGACGACGACCAGCGGGATCACGACCGAGCCGAAGGCCAGCACGACCGCGAGCGCAAGCCCGGCCGCCGGTGCCAGCGCAACCGCTACGGCAACGGCGCCCAGACCGACGACGATCGCTGCGATCGGCGGCGCGATCACCCGCACGAGCAGGTGCTGCAGTGCGTCGACATCCGCGACGAAGCGGCTGAGCAGGTCGCCTGTCCGCGCCCCGCCGACGTCATTCGGGACCAGAGGCTCGAGCCGGGCGAAGAACCGCACGCGTACCTGCGACAGGTAGCGGAACGATGCGTCGTGCGAGACGAGTCGCTCGAGATAGCGCAGCCCCGCGCGTGCAAGCGCGAAAAAGCGGACGCCCACGATGACGACGGTGAGCGAAAGGATGTCCGGCCGCGTCGCTGCGCGCGAGATCAGGTACCCCGAGGTGGCGAGCAGTGCTGCACCGGCAGCAAGCGTCAGAGTCGAGAGCGCGATCGCTGCTGCGAACCGGCGCTTCACGCGGCCTCCGCCGGCTCGAGAGCGCAGAGCCGGCCGCCGCGCAACTCGAGCACGCGATCGGCCGCCCGCAGTACACGAGGGTCGTGCGTGGCGACGATCACGGCCCGCGTGCGCGGCAGTGAAGCGAGCACGTCGACGATCCGCTCGGCCGAGCTCGCGTCGAGGTGCGCCGTCGGCTCGTCGAGCAGCAAGAGCGGCGCGCGGCGGTGAAGCGCGCGCGCAAACGCGACGCGACGCTGCTCGCCGGACGAGAGCTCGTGCACCTGCGCGTCGAGCCGAACGGCGAGACCTGCCGCCGCGAGGGCCGCTGCCACCTCGGAGTCGGCAGCCGAGGCGTCGCCCAGCCGGACCGCCTCGGCGACGGTTCCCGGCTCGAGCAGGGGCCGCTGGGGCACCCAGGCGAGCTGCCGGCGCCAGGCAGCCGGACTGACGGTCGCGAGGTCGACGCCGTCGACCGTTGCGCGGCCCGCGTCCGTCTCGACGAAGCGGAGGAGCAGCGCGACCAGCGTCGACTTGCCGGCCCCGCTCGGCCCGACGATCGCGACCCGCTCGCCCGGCTGCAGCTCCAGGTCGACCCCGTCCAGCACACGGCCGCGTTCCGGATAGGAGAAGCCAACCTGTTCGAGCCGCAGGACGCCGAGCTCGGGAGCTGCAGCGGTCGCGGCTGCCGGAGCCTCGAGGTCGATCAACTCGAACAGACGGCCCGCCGCCGTCAGCCCGTCGGCGCTCGCATGGAACTGAGCCGACGCCGTGCGCAAGGGCGCGTAGAGCTCCGGGGCGAGCACGAGGATCGCGAACGCGGGTGAGAGTGCAACGGTGCCGTGGACGAGCCTGATGCCGAGCTCGACGGCGACGACCGCGGTGCCGAGCGAGGCCGCCAGCTCGAGTGCGAACGCGGATAGAAAGGCGATGCGGAGCGTCGACATCGTGGCGCGCCGGTAGTCGTCGGTGTACGTCGCGATCGAATCGGTCTGCGCCGCGCCGCGCCGGTACGCGCGCAGGGTCGGGAGGCCGCGCACGACGTCAACGAAGTGGGTCGAGAGGAGCGAGAGCGCCCGCCAGCGGCGCATCGTCGCGTGCCCGGTCGCCTTGCCGATCAAGATCCCGAAGATCGGGATCAGAGGCACCGTGCACGCGAGCACGATCGCGGAGGTGAGGTCATGCAGCGCGATCCAGACGAGGAGCACGGGCGGGATGACCGTCGCGAGCGCGAGCTGCGGCAGGAACCGAGCAAAGTACGGTTCGAGCGAATCGGCGCCGTCGAGCACGGCGCCGGCGACCTCTCCCGCCTGCAGCGGACCGAGCCCACCGGGGCGGGCCTGCACGAGTTGCGCGAGCACCCGCTCGCGCAACGTCGCCAGTGTGGTCGCGGCGGTGAGCGCGCCACCGCTCTCGAACGCCCACCCGAGGAGGCCGCGCGCGACGGAGACCGCGGCGAGCGCGATGAGCGGACGGGTGAGCGTGTCGAGTCCCTCGTGGCCGAGAAATGCACCCGCGACGATCCGGCCGAGCAGCGCCGCCTGCGCGACGATCGCTGCGGCGGACAGGAGCGCAAGGGCACCGCACGCCCCGAGGTACCGGCGCACGGCGGGAACCTCCCGCACGAGCCTCGGGTCGAGCGGGCGCATTGCCTACGTCGAGGTGCCGGAGCCCAGGGGCGAACGCGCGATCGCCTCGAGCGGCGTCGCCGTCTCACCCGTGAGGCGCGCGCGGAACACCCAGTACGTCCAGGCCTGGTAGACGAGGACGACAGGCATCAGCACGACCGCGACGATCGACATCACGGTGAGTGTGTAGTGGGTCGAGCTCGTCGAGAAGATCGTCAGACTGTACGCCTTGTTGGTGCTGGAGACGAGCACGCGCGGGTAGAGATTCAGGAACAACGTGGCGAAGACGAGCACGATCGAGAGCGCGGTCGCCGTGAACGCGTACGCGGTGCGGCCGGCTCGGGCGAGGGTGCCTGCGACGAACGGCAGCACGATCGCTGCGATCGGGATGATCCCGGGAACGATGCCCTTCTCGTGTGCGTCCACGGCGTTGACGTACGTCCAGACCAGGAAGACGAGCACGAGGACGGCGGCGATCGGACCTGACGTGAGCGCGGCGCGGCGCGCTCGGCGCTCGAGCCCGCCCCTCGAGCCGGAGGGTGAGGAACAGGGCTCCGTGGAACGTGAACAGCGCCAGCGTCATGAGCCCGCCCAGGAGCGCGTACGGAACGAGCAGGTCGAGCAGGCTCCCGGTGAACGTGCCGTTGCTCGAGATCGGTATGCCCCGGACGAAGTCCGCGAACGCAACGCCCCAGAGCAACGCCGGCACGGCGCTCGAGACGGCCAGCAGCGTGTCCCACCGGCGGCGCCAGCGCGCGTCCTCGCGCTTGTGGCGGTACTCGATCGCGACCCCGCGGACGATCAGACCGACGAGCAGGACGAACAGAGGAATGTAGAAGGCCGAGAAGAGTGTCGCGTACCACGCGGGGAACGCAGCGAAGGTCGCCCCACCGGCCACGATCAGCCATACCTCGTTCCCGTCCCAGACGGGGCCGATCGTGTGCACGAGCGTGCCACGCTCCTCTTCGTTGTGGCCGATGAAACGCTGCAGAATGCCGACCCCGAAGTCGAAGCCCTCGAGGACGAAGTAGCCGATCCAGAGGATCGCGATCAGGAGGAACCAGAAGGACTGCAGGTTCCAGTAGCCGTGGGTTGCGGTGGTAGCGAGCATCAGTAGGTCAGGGCCGGCACGGTCGTCGGGGTGCCGTCCGCGGAGTCGGGGTATGTGCCTTCCGGTTCTGGCCCAGCCTGTGCGGCGCGGATCATCAGCAGTCCTTCGACGAAGGCGAGGACGCCGTAGAGAGCGGTGAAGCCGACCAGCGTGAGGCCGACCGACCACGGGCCGACGGTCGGCGAGACGGCGTTCTTGGTCAGGAGCAGGCCCTGGACGACCCACGGCTGCCGGCCCATCTCGGTGAAGAGCCAGCCCGCCAGGTTGGCGGCCAGCGGGAGCGCGATCGCCCAGACCGCGATCCGCAGATAGCGCTTCGACCGCTCGATCCGGCCAGGCACGCGGGCGAGCCAGAGCCCGATCGCGGCGATCAGCAGCGCCAGAGTCCCGAGGCCGGTCATGATCCGGAAGCTCCAGTAGTCGATGCCGACGATCGGGCGATAGTCACCAGGCCCGTACTTCGCGACATACGCGGCTTCGATGTCGTTGATGCCGAGCACCTTTCCGTTCCACGAGTTGTCGGCAAGGATCGAGAGGCCGTGCGGGATCGCGATCGAGACGAGGGACTTCGACGGCCGCGCCTGCCACGGCCCTAGATCGAAGAGCGAGAACGGCGCGCCGGTCTTGGTCTCGTAGAGCGCCTCGGCCGCAGCCATCTTCATCGGCTGCTGCTTCGTCATCAGCTGTCCCTGCGCGTGGCCGAGCAACAACGTCGCGATCGCGGCGACGAGGCTCGTCCAGAGCCCGACGCGCAGCACGACCCCGAAGAGAGCGACGTCGGACTTCTTCCGCAGGTGCCACGCGGCGACCCCGAGCACGAGCATCGAACCGGTCAACGCGGCAGCCGCAATCGTGTGACCGAACGCCCGGATCAGCGTCGAGTTGGTGAGGATCTGTGCGATCGACGTCATCTCCGCCCGATGCGTGACCGGATTGATCCGGTAGCCGACGGGGTGTTGCATCCATGCGTTCGCAGCGAGGATGAAGTACGCCGAGGCGGTCGAGCCGATCGCCACGATCCAGATGGTCGCGAGGTGGACTTTCGGCTTCAGGCGGTCCCAGCCGAAGATCCACAGACCG
Organism: uncultured Thermoleophilia bacterium; assembly: GCA_963806025.1. Lineage (GTDB taxonomy): Bacteria > Actinomycetota > Thermoleophilia > Gaiellales > Gaiellaceae > PALSA-600. Next base: position 546,439 of record CAWDWI010000002.1, read on the forward strand.
AGAAACGTGGACTCGAGGAAGAACGCGGCGAGCCCTTCCATCGCGAGCGGCGCACCGAAGACGTCGCCGACGTACTTGGAATACGCCGACCAGTTCATCCCGAACTGAAACTCCTGGACGATGCCCGTGACGACGCCGAGCGCGAAGTTGATCAGGAACAACTTGCCGAAGAAACGGGTCAGCCGCAGCCAGCGCTCGTCATGGGTCCGGTGCCACGCCGTCTGGAACGCGGCGACGAACCAGACGAGCCCGATCGTGACCGGGACGAAGAGAAAGTGATAGAGCGTCGTGACGGCGAACTGCCACCGGGCGAGGTCGAGAGCGCTCACACCCGGCAGGCTGCGCAAACCTCCTAAAACCCGCATCGGTGGTTATTGCGGATTACGCTGGCACCGATGAGCGTGTATCGCACGCCGGATGAACGCTTCGCCGATCTGCCCGGATACGCCTACGAGCCGCACTACCTCGACCAGGACGGCCTGCGCATGCACTACGTCGACGAGGGAGCCGGCGACCCGGTGCTCCTGCTGCACGGGGAGCCGACGTGGGCGTTTCTCTACCGCAAGATCATTCCCGAGCTGGTCGGCTCGGCGCGCTGCATCGCGCCCGACTACTTCGGCTTCGGCCGCTCGGACAAGCCGACCGAGCCGGGCTTCTACAGCTACGACCGGCACGTCGAGTCGATCTCGCGTTTCGCGGCGGCTCTCGACCTGCGGAACATCACGCTCGTGGTCCAGGATTGGGGCGGCCCGATCGGCTTCCGCTTCGCGGTCGAGAGCCCGGAGCGGATCGCCCGCCTCGTCGTGCTGAACACGGGGATCGGCGCGCGTGCGCCGAGTGAGGAGTGGCTGCGTTTTCAGGCGTTCATGCGGCGGGTCGGCACCGAGATCGTGGCAGGGCAGCTGATCCGCCTCTCGCTCGTGCAGCCGGTGACCGACGAGGTGATCTCCGCGTACGACGCGCCGTTCCCGGTGCCGGAGGCGCGGGTCGGGATCGTGCAGTTCCCGGAGCTCGTGCCGACCACGTCGGAGCACCCGAACGCGGCGCGAATGCTCGAGGTGCGGGAGGAGCTGCGCTCGTTCGACCGCCCGGCGCTCGTCCTCTTCTCCGACAGCGATCCGATCTTCTCGCGCCGCGCCGCGGAGGTGATGGCAGGGCTCCTGCCGAACGCCGAGCTCGATCCACCCCTGCCCGGCGCCGGCCACTTCCTGCAGGAAGACCGGGGCGAGACGATCGGCCGCCGGATCGCGGCCTTCCGCCGCTGAGACGAATTCATACGCGCCCCCGCCGCAGCTCCTACGCCATGAGTTCATAGTCCCGCGTGCGACAGGCGGGGGGCGACGGCCCTGCGGCGCCGCCGGCCTCCGCCGTCGCACCTCGGCTCAGATGAGACCGACCCGCAGGGCGTGCGTCGCGGCGCTCGCCCGGGTCGACTGCGACAGCTTGCGCAGGATGTTCGCGACGTGGCGGTGCACCGTGTGCTCGCTGAGCACGAGCGTCGAGGCGATCTCCCGGTTCGACATGCCGGTCGAGACGAGCCGAAGCACCTCCGTCTCTCGGGAGGTGAGCGGCGACGGGCCGTCGAGCTCCGGGGCAGCTTCGCTGTACAGGAAGCCCGCGAGCGCGCGGAAGAGCTCGCGCTGGTCGTCCCGCCACGGCAGGTGCGAGTCGCCGGTGAGCGGAACGAAGCGCGCATTCGGAAGCAGCGACGCGAGCTCGCGGCCCCGACCGATCGGCACGGTGCGGTCACCGCGGCGATGCAGCACCAGTGCGGGCACCGCGACGCGCGGGAGCAGATCGCGCAGGTCGGCGCTCAGGTCGAGCTCGAGGAAGATCGAAGCCGCCTCTGCGCTCGCGGCAGCGCGCTGCATCTGCGTGTAGTGCGCGATCGCGTCACCCGACGCGTGCGGGTCGAAGAGGCCGGCGAGCATCTGCGCCCCGAGCCGCCAGTTCGAGCCGATGAACGCGATCAGCGATGCCTTCGTCGCCTCGGGGATGTCGTTACGTGTGGCGTAGCCGCCGAAGTAGACGATCTTGTCGGTCGCGCCGGGTCGACGCACGGCGAGCTGCGAGGCAGCGAGGCAGCAGCAGGACGACGCGAACACGATCGCGCTCCCGCCGACGGCATCGATCACCGCCTCGAGCTGGCGGCTTTCGGACTCGACGGTCGGTCGCGGGTCGAGCTCGCGCGACGAGAGCCCGCAGCCGATCCGGTCGAAGCGCACGACGCGATGCGTGCGGGCGAGCTCGGCGTAGAACGGCCTCTGGTCGGCGTCGGCCCATTCCTCCTCGAGGTGGGAGACCCAGCGCGGGCCGACGACGATCGGCTGCCCCTCGCCGTAGGTCGAGTAGGCGAGGCGCCGCCCCTCGAAGTCGAGGTAGCGAATCTCCTGCTCCATCAGTCGAAGCGTAGTGGCCCGGACGGGCCATCTCGCAAAGATGGCCCGTCACGCCGACGCGGCAGGCCATGGCCCGTCGGCAGCATGGCCTGAATGCAGACCGAATGCATTCACGGCGTCACGATCCGGCCGCTCAGGCGCGGTGACGGCGACGCGATCCAGGCGGTCTTCGACCGGCTCGGCCCGGTCTCGCGCCGGCTCCGCTTCGGCGGCGCGAAGAACGTGCTCCTTCCCTCCGATCGCGAGCTCCTCACCCGCGTCGACGCGAACCATCACGTGCTGATCGCCTACGTCGCAGGCGAGCCCGTGGGGGTCGCGCGGCTCGTGCGGGACGGCAGGGTCGCCGAGGTGGCGTTCGCGGTCGCGGACGACTGGCAGCACCGCGGCATCGGCAAGCTGCTGGTCGACCGGCTCGCCGCAGACGCGCGCGCGGCGGGGATCGAGTCGTTCCGCGCGGACATCGCCCCGGGCAACGCTGCGTCGCTCGCTCTCATGCGCCGCCTCCGGCTGCAGGCTGCGTAGGTCGACGTCGCGCCGGGCAATGCTGCGTCGCTCGCTCTGATGCGCCGCCTCCAGCTGCAGGCTGCATAGCGCCGACAAGGCATAAACTCGGCCGATGGCACACTCAGTCGGCTTGAAGATCGACCACGAGCTGCCGGTCGGGAACGTCGACATCAAGGTGATCGTGGAGCAGGACGGCGAGCGGCTCGGCGTGCTCAAAGCAAGCCGCGGCTCGCTGGACTGGAAGCCGGGCAAGGCGAAGCGCACGTGGTCGGTCGGCTGGGAGCAGTTCGACGCGCTGATGCGCGAGTTCGGTCATCCGCCGCGCTGATGGAGCAGCGGCTCAGCCTCGTCACCCTCGGGGTCGCCGACCTCGCTCGTGCACGTGCGTTCTACGAGGCGCTCGGCTGGGCGACGCATGCCGAGCCCGCGGACGACGTCGTCTTCTTCCAGACCGGCGGGATGATCGTCGGGCTCTGGAGCCGCGACCGCCTGGCCGAGGACAGCGGCGTCGCGGACGCAGGCGGCTGGGGCGGGGTCACGCTCGCCCTGAACGTGCGCTCGCCCGGCGAGGTGGATGCTGCCCTCGGTGACGCTCGCGCGGCGGGGGCCCGGATCGCCCGGGACGGCGGCGGAGACGTTCTGGGGCGGCTACTCGGGTGTGTTCGTCGACCCGGACGGTCACCCGTGGGAGGTCGCCCACAACCCCCACTGGACGATCGGCGACGACGGCTCGACGAGACTCGGCTAGGCGGGCTTCTCCCAGACCGACACGTGCGTGGTGCTCTCGCTCGTGAACGGCTCGCGCAGCCAGCCGCTCCAGCGCTCGCGCAGCGTCAGACCGGCGATCCGGGCCATCAGGTCGAGCTCCGCAGGCCACACGTAGCGGAACGGCACGGAGTTGACCGTGAACGAGCCGTCGGCGACCGAGTAGTGGTGCGAGATGAGGCCCTGCTCGGCGATGTCGTACTCGTCGAAGCCGAGCCTCGTCGCCGTGACGGTGAACGGCTGGAAGATCTCGCCGGGCGGAAGCCGCTGCAGCCCCGGGACTGCCACCTCGATCACGAAGCACCCACCCGGCTCGAGGTGCGCCGCGACGTTTTGGAAGCACGCCACCTGTTCGTCCTGCGTCGTCAGGTTCATGATCGTGTTGAAGACGAGGTACGCGAGCGAGAAGGCGCCCCTCGACGACGGTCGAGGCGAAGTCGCCGATCGTGACCGCGATCTCCTGGCCGCCCGGCTTCGCCTTGAGCCGCGCGACCATCGCCTCCGAGAGATCGATGCCGTGCACACGGACATCGCGCTGTGCGAGCGGCAAGGCGATTCGCCCGGTGCCGATCCCGAGCTCCAGAGCCGCACCACTCCCGGCGAGACGCGCGAGGAAGTCGACCGTGGGGCCGACGACCGCAGGGTCGAACATGACCGGGTCGTCGTCGTACCGGGCGGCGATCCGCTCGCCGAAGTGGTCCTCCGCCACGTTCAGACGGGTGCGATTTCGGCGGTGCAGAATGCGCAGCGCTTGGCGGCCTTCGGAATCTCACTCAGGCACTCGGGACAGGAGCGAACGTCCGGCTCGATCGGCCCTTCGGCGCGCCGCCTTGCCATCAACGCGTTCACGGGCTTCACCACCAAGAAGAAGATCACCGCGGCGATCACGATGAACGTGATCAGCGCGTTGATGAACGCGCCGTAGAGGAAGCGGCTGTTGTTGATCGTGAAGCTCAGAGAACTGAAGTCCGGGTTGCCACCGATCGCCGCGATCAGCGGCGTGACGAGGTCCGCGACGAGCGCTGTGATGACTGCGGCAAAGGCAAGGCCGATCACGACACCGACGGCCATGTCCACGAGGTTGCCGCGAAGGAGAAACTCCTTGAAATCCTTCACCTCTGCATCCTTTCGCTAGGACGGCGGCAGGATCAGCCCCTGCCAGGGTTGGAGTATCGCTCCGTCGTGCTCGGCGGTGTCGCCGGTCATGTTGAGCACGCAGGTCGTCTCGCCACGTGCGTACGCCCACACACCGCCGGCGCTCGGGAGCCTCCGGTAGCCGTCGCCGAGCTCCCTGCGCTGCTGCGATCAGCTCGCGCGTGTACGGCAGGATCGTGCTGTCCTCGGCGTTGCGCGAGGTGTCGGCGAGCGGGAGCCACGGCGTCTGCCATTCGGCGCCGCTGCGCGTCCACGGAAACGGCGTGCGCTCGCGGGTCGCGCGGCGGCGTCGGCAATGTCGAGGATGCGGTCGGCCGGGACGACGCCGTCTTCGAGGCCGAGCTCGTCTCCCTGGTAGAGGATCGCGCGTCCGGGGAGCGTCAGGATGAGAAACAGCGCTGCCAGGTGCTTGCGCTCGTCGCCGCCCGCCCAGCGAGTCGCCATCCGCGAGTGATCGTGATTCGACCCGAACCAGAGCGGCTTCACGGCCCTTCGGCAGCTCTGCGATCGTCGTCTCGACGATCCGGCGCAGCTCGTCGAGGTCGAACTCGGCGCTCAGGAACGGAAAGTTCTGCGCGAGGTCGAGGTGCGCGTAGTAGGCGGGGAGCCTCTCGAGCGGAACGTAGGTCTCCCCCATCAGCGTCGGCTTTGGGATGTACTCGCCGGCGACCTCCTGCCAGCGGCGCGAAGATCTCGTGCACCTCGGGACGGTCGCGCATGTACTTCTCGCCGCTTCGGAGCCGGCTGGTCCTTGATCAGCCCATGCGCGACGTCGATCCGGAAGCCGCTCACGCCGCGGTCGAACCAGAAGCGGAGAATGTCGTCGAACTCGTTGCGGACGGAGGCGTTCCACCAGTCGAGGTCGGGCTGCTCGGGCGCGAACTGGTGCAGGTAGTACTGCCGCCGGGTGCTGTCGAACTGCCAGGCGGCCTCGCCGGTGAAGATCGACTTCCAGTCGTTCGGGACCTGCTCCGACCAGACGTAGTACTCGGGCCGGTCGGTGAACCACGGGTGCCGGTCGGAGGTGTGGTTGGGCACGAGGTCGAGCCAGACGTCGATGCCGCGCGCGCCTGCGGCGGCGATCAGCGCATCGAGGTCGTCGAGGGTGCCGTAGTCGGCGTGCACGTGCCCGGTAGTCGGCCACGTCGTAGCCCCAGTCGACGTTCGGCGAGGGGTGCACCGGGCTCAGCCAGAGGGTGTCGATGCCGAGTTGTGTTAAGTAGTCGAGGTGGGCCGCAATCCCTGGCAGGTCGCCAATTCCGTCGCCGCTCGAGTCGGCAAACGAACGGATGTAGACCTGATAGACGACCCCGCCCACGGCGAGAGAAGCTACCGTCCCGGTAGATGACACGAGCGCACAAGTTCGCGAACCTCCTGGGAGTGGTGCTCCCGTTCGTCGGACTGGTCGCCGCGATCGGCCTCCTGTGGAACACCTGGGTCAGCTGGACCGACCTCGCTCTGCTCGCAGTGGGCTACGTGCTGACGGGCGTGGGGATCACGGTCGGGTATCACCGGCTGTTCACGCATCGCGCATTCCAGACCAAGCAGTGGATGCGCTGGACATTCGCGATCCTCGGTTCGATGGCGGTCGAAGGGCCGGTGCTCGTGTGGGTCGCCGACCACCGCAAGCATCACCAGTTCTCGGACGTCGAAGGCGACCCGCACAGCCCGCACACGGGCGCCGGCAACGGCTTCGTCGCCGCCGCCAAGAATCTGTTTCACGCGCACGTCGGCTGGCTGTTCGTCGCCGAGGGTCGCGCGGAGCTGACGAAGTACGTGCCGGACATGCTCACCGAGCGCGGCATGAAGCAGATCTCGAAGCTCTTCTGGATGTGGCTCATCCTGTCGCTGGTCGTGCCGGCCGCGATCGGCTACGCGATCTCGGGCACCTGGCAGGGCGCTCTGACCGCGCTCCTCTGGGGCGGGGCGATCCGCATCTTCCTGCTCCACCACGTCACCTTCTCGATCAACTCGGTCTGTCACTTCTGGGGCCGCCGGCGCTTCAAGACGCCGGACCACAGCCGCAACGTCTGGCTGATGAGCCTGATCTCGTTCGGCGAGTCGTGGCACAACAACCACCACGCGTTCCCGTCGAGCGCGTTCCACGGGATGCGACGCTTCGAGGCCGCGCTCGACCCGGGCGGCTGGGTGATCACCGGGCTCGAGAAGCTCGGGCTGGCCTGGAAGGTCGTGCGGATCCCGCGCGAGCGGCAGGCCTCCAAGTCGCTCGTCGTGTGATCAGCTGATCGCCCAGGTATCGCCGGAGCCGACGAGCGCCTGGAGATCGCCGTCGCCCTTGGCGTTGTCGAGCTGCGCCTGGACGAGCTCGTCGTAGCTGTCGCGCGGGACGTCTCGGAAGACGCCGAGCGGAACGACGCCGTGCTGCGCGTAGTTGATGCGTGAGAGCGCGAACGCCGTCGCGAAGTCGGTCTCGTCGTGCGTGATGCCGGTGTCGCCCGCCGGTTGGCCGTGCTCGATGTACAGACGGTTCTCCTTCTCTTCGCGGACGAAGTCGAACGCGCCGTCGTTGTAGATGTTGCAGTTCTGGTAGATCTCGACGAAGGCGGCGCCCTTGTGCGCAGCGGCCCTGCGCAGCACGTTGGTCAGCCCGGGCTTGTCGATGTCCATCGCCCGCGCGACGAACGTCGCCTCCGCGCCGAGCGCAAGGCTCAATGGGTTGAACGGATAGTCGACGCTGCCCATCGGCGTCGAGCCCGTCACCTTCCCCTGCTCGCTCGTCGGCGAGTACTGCCCCTTCGTCAGGCCGTAGATCTGGTTGTTCAGCATCAGGATCTTGATGTTCACGTTGCGGCGCAGCGCATGGATGAGATGGTTGCCTCCGATCGAGAGCGCGTCGCCGTCGCCCGAGACGACCCACACCGAGAGATCGGGACGCGACACTGCGAGGCCCGTCGCGATCGCCGGCGCGCGCCCGTGGATCGAATGCATCCCGTACGTCTGCATGTAGTACGGGAAGCGTGCGGCGCAGCCGATGCCCGAGACGAAGACGATCTTCTCGCGCTCGAGCCCGAGGTCGGGCATGAAGCTCTGCACCGCGGCGAGGATCGCGTAGTCGCCGCAGCCCGGGCACCAGCGGACCTCCTGGTCCGACTTGAAGTCCTTCGCGGTGAGCTTCAGTTCACTCAAAGCAGTGCCTCGATCGCGTCGCAGATCTCGCCGGCCTTGAACGGCTTGCCGGTGACCCGGTTGTAGCCGACCGCGTCGACCAGGTACTTCGCGCGGATCAGCTGCAGCAGCTGGCCCAGGTTCATCTCCGGGATCAGCACACGGTCGTAGCTCAGGAGCACGTCGCCGAGGTTCGCCGGGAACGGGTTGAGCCAGCGCAGATGCGCATGCGCGGCCTTTCCGCCGCCCGCGCGCACGCGGCGCACGCCCGCATGCACCGGGCCGTACGTGCCGCCCCACGAGAGCACGAGCAGGTCGGCGCCCTCCTGATGGTCGACCTCGAGGTCGGGCACCTTGATCCCGGCCACCTTCTGCGCGCGCGCAGTTGCGTCATCAGATCGTGATTGTCGGGGTCGTAGGAGATCGCGCCGGTGATGTTCGCCTTCTCCAGCCCGCCGATGCGATGCTCGAGGCCCGGCGTGCCGGGGATCGCCCACGGCCGCGCGAGCGTCTCGGGATCGCGCTTGTACGGCTCGAACTCCGCACCGTCCGCCGAGGCGAACTCGACGTCGATCGGCGCCAGCGACGAGATGTCCGGCACCAGCCAGGGCTCGGCGCCGTTCGCCAGATACGCGTCGCTGAGCAGGTACACCGGCGTGCGGTACGTCACGGCGACGCGGGCGGCCTCGATCGCGGCGTAGAAACAGTCGCCCGGAGTGGCGCACGCGAGCACGGGCACCGGCGACTCGCCGTTCCGGCCGTGCAGCGACCATCAGGAGGTCGCCCTGCTCCGGCTTGGTCGGCATGCCGGTCGACGGGCCTGCCCGCTGCACGTCGACGATCAGCAGCGGCAGCTCCAGCGTGACCGCGAGCCCGACGGTCTCCGACTTCAGAACGACTCCTGGACCGGCCGAGCGTGGTGACGCCGAGCGCGCCGCCGAACGACGCCCCGAGCGCTGCGCCCACCGCGGCGATCTCGTCCTCGGCCTGGAACGTGCGCACGCCGAAGGCCTTGTGCCTCGCGAGCTCCTCGAGGATCGCCGACGCCGGCGTGATCGGATACGCACCGAGGAAGAGCGGCAGCTTCGAGAGCTTCGACGCCGCGAGCAGGCCCCACGAGAGCGCGGAGTTGCCGGTGATCTGGCGGTACCGGCCCGGCGGCAGCTTCGCAGGCTTCACCTCGTATTGCACCGCGAACGCCTCGGAGGTCTCACCGAACGCGTAGCCGGTGTTGAACGCCTTCAGGTTCGCCTCGGCGATCTCCGGCCGCTTCGCGAACTTCTTCTCGATGTAGCGTCGTCGTCGACTCGGTGGGCCGGCCGTACAGCCACGACATCAGACCGAGCGCGAACATGTTCTTCGCCCGCTCGGCCTCGCGCGCCGTCACGCCGTCGATCTCCTTCAGCGCACCGACGGTCATCGAGGTCAACTGCACCGCGTGCACCTGGTAGTCGGCGAGGGAGCCGTCCTCGATCGGGTTCGACGCGTACCCGGCCTTCTTCAGGTTGCGGTCTGTGAACGCGTCGGTGTCGACGATCAGCGTGCCGCCCTTCGGCAGGTCGGCCAGGTTCGTCTTGAGGGCGGCCGGGTTCATCGCGACGAGCACGTCCGGGCGATCGCCAGGCGTCAGGATGTCGTGGTCCGCGAAATGAAGCTGGAAGCCCGACACGCCGGGCAGCGAGCCCGCGGGCGCGCGAATCTCGGCGGGAAAGTCCGGGTAGGTCGCGAGATCGTTGCCCGTGAGGGCCGTCTCGGAGGTGAAGCGCCCGCCCGTCAACTGCATTCCGTCGCCGGAGTCACCCGCGAAGCGGATGACGACCGACTCGAGCTGCTCGACCGGCTTGGCCACGACCAGCCCGTTATAGCACCGGCCTACGCGGCGGCCGGTGCCGGTCGGCCCACGAGCTTGCCGTCGCGCATGACGAGTCGCTGCGGTGCACGGGCCGCCAGGTCCGCGTCGTGAGTGGCGACGATCACCGTCGACCCGTGCTCCGCCGCCAGATTCTCGAGCAGGTCGATGATCTCCCCGCCGGTGGCCGAGTCGAGGTTGCCGGTCGGCTCGTCGGCGAGCACGACACGCGGCTCGACCGAGAGCGCCCGTGCGATCGCGACCCGCTGCTGCTCGCCGCCCGACAGATGTGCGGGCAGGTGATCGGCTCGCTCGGCGAGCCCCACCTCGTCGAGCAGTTGCAGCGCGCGGGCGCGATCGCCGCCGGCCGGGACGAGCTTCGCTTCGACGTTCTCGACCGCGGTCAGCGTTGGGATGAGGTTGAACTGCTGGAAGACGAAACCGAAGGAGCGCAGGCGCAGCTCGGCGAGATCGTGGTCGGGCAGGCCGACGAGGTCGGCGCCCTCGAACCGAACGTCGCCCCCGCTCGGCCGGTCGAGGGCGCCGAGGAGCTGCAGCAGGGTCGTCTTGCCCGAACCGCTCGGCCCTTCGAGGGCGACGAACTCGCCGGCTGCGATGTCGAGGTCGATCCCGTCGAGCGCGCGCACGGTCGTCGGGCCGCGCTGGAAGAACTTGGTGACGCCGCGCAGGGTGTAGAGCGGCTCCACTACTCGACCGTCCTCAAGGCATCGGCCGGCCGCAGCCGTGCGGCGCGGAGTGCGCCGACCATCCCCGCGACCAGGCCGCCCAGGAGGGCAAGTCCGAACCCGATCGCGAGGATGGCAACGCCGACCGGCGCACTCAGCGAGATCGAGCTGCTCGCCGTGCGCGCCGTCTCGGCGCCCAGGCCGAGAAGATTGCCGCCCGTGGTCGAGCTCGCGGTGAGCGACGGCCCGAAGGCGCCGATGGCGAGACACACGATGACGCCGAGGACGATGCCGAAGATCCCGCCGATCAGCCCCTGCGCGACCGACTCGCCGGCGATCTGGCGGACGACCATGCGCTGCGTCCACCCGAGCGCCTTCAGCGTGCCGAGCTCGCGAACGCGCTTGCCCACCGGACGGACATCGTCAGCAAGCGCGGCGAGCAGGAACGCGGCGACGGCGGCGATGATCGAGAGCGACGAAGCCGAGATCGTGCGACAGGTTCGACGCGTCGACGAGCGAGCCGGTGATCTTGTCGGCGACGTCCTTCGAGCTCGCGACCTGGGCCTGCGGCAGCGCCGGTCTGGATCTCCTGCTTCACCTGCGAGACGTCCTTGCCGCTCGACGCGCGGACGAGCACGACGTTCGCCATCCCCTTCTGGTTCGCGAGCGTCTGCAACTGCGCAAGCGGCAGATAGACGTCGGCACTCTGGCCGCCGAGCGGCGGGCTGACGAGACCGACGACGAGGAACTTCGTGCCGTTCAGGTCGAGTGTCGAGCCGACCTTCAGCGCGTGCTTCGCGGCGTAGGTCTGCGAGATGAGCGCCTGGCGGCCGCCGGCGGGCGAGAGGTACTTGCCCTTGACCACCTGAGCGGTCGTGACGACACCCATCGTCGGATGCGTCTGGTCGACGCCGCCGATCGTGTACGCGGTGGTCTTGATGTTCGTCTGCGGCGGGTTCAGCACCTGCTTGCAGCGTTTGGCTCGGCGAGGTGAAGCGGAACCGCTGGAACGAGGCCGGCAGGCATTTCTGGAGCGCAGCGCGTCGGGCGCTCGACTGGCCGCCGTTCGAGTTTCCGCCGAAGCCGCCGCCACCGTTGCCGCCGCCGAACCGCCTCCGCCGCCACCGTCCCGCTGCCGGGCCCGAAGTTGATCCCGGCCTTCGCCAGGCAGGCCTGCATCTTCGCGAAGTCGGCCGCGGACGGACGCACGCGCCGCGTCTGCGTGATCGTCTTCGCCTGCGTCTTCAGGGTCGCGACGATCTTCGGGACGACGCCCTCCTGGTGCTCGGCGAGCAACGTCAGGCCCTGCGTCACCTGGGCGACGCGCGCGATCGAGGAGATCTGGCCGGCCGCGCTCTGCTTGAACGTCGAGCTGCGTCCCGGGCAGGAAGAAGTCGTGCACGAAGTGGGTGCCGGGCTTGCCGAGCTTCGACAGGTCGGTGACGACCGAGAGGTTCGACTGGATCAGATCACGGTTCCCGCCGCCGCCACCGCGCCGACCACCCTGAAACGCCGCCCGTGTCCTGTGGGCAGGCGTCAGGGTGACCGTCAGATCGGTGCCGATCCCGGCCAGCGGGTTCAGCGTCTTCTTCTGCGCCTTGTCCAGCCCGCTGGAGACACCGGCGATCACGATCACGAGCGCTACGCCGAGGCCGAGACCGAGCGCGGTGAGAATCGTGCGCGCGCGACGGCGCACGAGCTCGTTCCTGACGTAGCGCAGATAGAACACTGCTCAGAGAAAACCACCTCGCGCTGTGGAATCCCTAAGAGGTTCGCGCGGCTCAGCCGACGCCCGGTGCCGTTTCGACCTGACCGAGGAAACCCTTGCTGATGATCTGCTGGTCGACGGCCGCCTGACCGATGTAGCACTCCCACTCCGTGCCCGCGCTGTTCAGCGAACGACAGCCGCCGTTCACGTGCTGGGTCTTGTCGACGGTGCTGGTAGACGGTGCCCTTGTAGTCGGAGATCTCCTGGTCCCGGTGCGCTCGCGAGCACGCAGTGGTACTCGACGCCGTCCTTGACGGTGGTGCACGTCGGATGAGTGCCTTCGAGGACGAGGGCGCCGGCCGGCATGCTCGCTGCAACCTCGTCGTTCGAGATCAGATGGACGGCGGCGAATGCGGCGCCCGGAATCAAGATCGCGAGCGCCACGGCCACTGCGGCGAAGCGCCGGCGCCGCGGACGACGACCGGCGCGAAGATCGGCGGCCGCGCTCTGCTCGAGCGCAGCTCCGAGCCGGACCAGGCGTGTGTTCGAGTCGGTCATCAGACTGCCTCCCTTTCGGTTCCCAAGAGTCGGTGACGGAGCTGGCCGAGACCGCGCGCAACGCGAACGCGGGCTGCCGCGGGCGTCGTGCCGAGACCTGCGGCGACGTCGTCGTAGTCGAGGCCCTCGATCACGCGCAGTTCCACGGCTGCGCGCTGGCCGTCGGGCAGATCGGCAAACGCCTCGTCCAGGCCGTCGAGCCACGTCTCGTGCGGTTCCACGGCGGCACGCGGCTCGTCGAGGCGGTCGCGCACGCCGAGACGCTCGCAGGCCCGTGACTCGATGCGCCTGCTCCGCACCGACTGCGCGACGAGGTGCCGTGCGATCCCGAAGAACCACGGGCCGGCCGAGCCGTTCGCCTCGTCACGAAACCGACGGCGTGCCAGCCAGGCCTGCGCGAAGGTCTCGGCGGTGAGATCGAACGCGGCATCCGGATCGGACGTGCGCGCGAGGTTGAACGCGTAGATGCGCGTCGCGTACCGCTCGTACAGCTCGCCGAATGCGACCGCATCCTTGCGCGCGCGCGCATGAGCTCGGCATCTGTTCTCATCCAGTCCCCCTCCATGATCGCGGTCATGAAGAGAGATGGCACGAGGGGGCCGCGTTGTTACGCGGCTTCGAGCGTGCTGGCCGGCGCGAGGGATCGCCTCACCCGTCTTCGCTTTCGTGCGGAGCGGCACATCGCGCAGAAGCCAGGTCAGGGCGAACGCGAGCACCGAGACGCCGGCGGCCATGAGGAAGACCGGGTGCAGTGCCGCCGCGAACGCGCCGGCGAAGGCCGCGTGCGCCGCCGGTGGCAGCTGACGGATGCCGGCCGGGTTGATCGTCTTCGGGATGTGCGCTCCGGCCGGCAGCCGGGCGGCGAGCTCGACGCGCACGCGATTCGCGAAGATCGTCCCGAAGAGCGCGACGCCGATCGAGCCGCCGATCTGGCGGAAGAGCGTCGAACCGCTCGTGGCCACACCCATCATCGACGGGTCGACGGAGTTCTGGACCGCGAGCACGAGCACCTGCATGACCATGCCGAGCCCGAGGCCGAGCACGCACGCGAACATCGCGGCGACCCACGTGCTCGTGCCTGCATGCAGCTGCGCGAGCAGCACCATGGCGACGGCCATGATCGCCGTGCCGGCGATCGGGAAGAACCGGTAGCGGCCCATTCTCGAGATCAGCTGCCCGCTCACGATCGACGTCACGAGCACTCCGGCCATCAGCGGCGTCAGCTGCAGCCCGGAGCGCGTCGGGCTCGATCCCTTGGTCACCTGGAGAAAGAGCGGCAGGTAGGTGATCGCACCGAACAGCGCGAACCCGACGATGAACCCGACGGCGCTCGTCACGGCGAACGTGCGGTTGCGGAAGAGCTCGAGCGGGAGGATCGGCTCGGCGGCGCGGCTCTCCTGCCAGAGAAAGGCGGGCACGAGGATCACGCTCGCGATGATCAGCCCGATCACCTGCGAGCCCCACCCCCAGGTCGTGCCGCCGAGGCTCGTGAAGAGGACGATGGCGCCGAGGCTCGCGGCGAGCAGCGCCGCGCCCAGGTAGTCCATCGTGTGCCGCCGCGTGACCTCCTGCGCGTGGAAGGTCACGGCGATCACCGTCAGCGCGATCGCGCCGACCGGCAGGTTCACGTAGAAGATCCAGCGCCACGAGAGGTGGTCGACGAAGAAGCCGCCGAGCAGCGGGCCGATGACGGTCGCGACGCCGAACACCGCGCCGAAGTAGCCCTGGTACTTGCCGCGCTCGCGCGGCGGGATGATGTCGCCGACGACCGCGAGCGTGACCACCATCAGTCCGCCGGCGCCGAGCCCTTGCAAGGCGCGGAAGGCGATCAGCTGCGCCATCGACTGCGAGAGGCCGCAGAGCACCGACCCGATCAGGAAGATCACGATCGCGGCCTGCAGCACGCGCTTGCGGCCGTGGAGGTCTCCGAGCTTGCCGTAGAGCGGGCCCGAGACGGTGGCGGTCAGGAGGTACGCGGTCACCACCCAGGACAGGTGGGAGATCCCGCCGAGGTCGCCGACGATCGTCGGGAGCGCCGTCGACACGATCGTCTGGTCGAGCGCGGCCAGCAGGAGCACGAGCATCAGGGCGATGAAGATCGCGCGAACGCGCGGCTGGGGCTGCGGGGCGGCGTCCGTCACCCCGGCGATACTACCAACAGAATGAAACTATTGCGATATGCAACTATTATGATGGCATGAGCGCCGCAGCGGACACGACGGTCATCCTCGAGCGGCTCGGGAAGCTGCTGCGCGAGCTGACTCGCATGACCCGTGGTGCGCCGACGACGGCCCGGCAATGACCGCGACCCAGCGGATCGCGCTGATCGAGATCGCAGTACGCCGGCCCGCTGCGGCTGAACGACCTGGCCGCGCGGATCGGGACGAGCGCGCCAACGGCGAGCCGCACCGTCGACATCCTGGACGACCTCGGACTCGTCGCGCGCGAGACCGATCCCGCCGACCGCCGGGCCGTGCGGATCGAGCTCACACCGGCCGGCCGCCGGCTGGTCGACGAGCGCAAGGCGCGCGTCGGCCGCCTTCGAGCCGGCCGTCGGGGCGCTCACCGGCGCGGACCGCGAGCAGCTCCTGGACCTGCTCGCGCGCATGACCGCCGCGCTGTCCCCGTCGCCGCTCCGCTCTCCTGGCGCCTGTTCTCTCAACCCGCGGCGTGCTTGAGCGACGACTCCCGCCGTTGCGCCTCGGCGAGGAGTGAGCGACCCGGCGCAGACGCGGGCATTGAGCTCGTTCTCGATCCGGTCGACCGCCGCCGCGCGCGGGTAGGGCTCGGCCACAGGTTCCGCGGATCCGTGGGATTGCCGCCGAGCTCGAGGCTGATCAGGTGGTCCTCCTGGAAGGCCGAGGGCGGCCCGCGCAGGCCGTATTGCACGAGCTGCCGCACCTTGAGCGCATTGGTGTAGGAGACCGGTGGTCGAACGGTGCGCGTCCAGCCGCGCGTGCAGATCGTGGCGCGGATCGTCGCCTGCGTGACCGCCGGGTTGAGGACGCCGGGAGTCTCGCGCCCAGCTGGCACGCACGACCGCCGTCGCCGGGCCACCGCCCGCGCAGCGCGGAAGCGCCGTGACGACGACGGCGGCCGCACCGACGAACAGGCCGAGTCTCGATGAGCGAGAGACGCCCTCCCAAGCAACGGTACGAACGGCGGGACGCGCCGCAAGTGTCCGTTCGGGACCGGCACGAAGTTGTTGCGGTTACGCCGAGTCGCCGGCGAAGGCCCAGACCGTGACGGCGATCCACGGCACGCCGATCACATCGGTCTGCAAGCCGAGCACGAGCACGGCAGCGAAGGCTGCGCCGACCCACACGCGCTGGCGCAGCGTCGACCGCAGCAGCGCGAGCGACCACGCGATGAAGACGAGCATGCCGAGGATCCCCGTCTCGACGCCGAGCTCGGTATAGGTCGACTCGCCTGCCTTCACGGTGACGTGCGTTCGTGCGGCGGTGACACCGGAGTTGCCGAGGCCGAACCCCCAGGGATGGTGGAGGACCGTGCGCCCGCCGTCGCGCAGCGACGCAAGATGCTCGCTGGTCGACGACTCGTTGGCGCTCGTCGCGTCGTTCGACGCCTGCGGGTGACTGTGGGCGATCTGCTCCTGCACCCGCAGCTCGGTCGCGGTGAAGTGCGTGCGCGGCCCGAAATGGTCGTAGCCCTGGACGAATACCAGCGCGACCACTGCAACCACAGCCGCCCAGATCAGCGCCGTGGGCGCCGGCGCACGATCGCGCGCAGTACGAGCACGGCGACGAGCACGAGAAGCGCCGAGCGCGTGTGCGTCCACAAGAGCGCCGCAAAGATCAGCAGGCCGAGCGGCGGCCCCCAGCGACGCCGCATCGGGATGAAGAACAGGGCGACGACGAGCAGGTAGGACGTCGCGAGCGGCGAGAGGAACGTCGAGGTCAGCCGCCGGAACACGACGCCGTTTCCCGCGTTGTAGACGAAGTTCTCCGGCAGTCCGGATGTCCCCGCCGAGTAGACGAGCCCGAGCTGGTCGCGGAACCAGCCTGCCGCCGGCCGCCAGAACGAGAGCGGCACCGCGTAGACGTCGATCAACCCGAACGCGGCGACGAACGCGGCCGTGGCGAGCACGGTGTGGCAGAGCCGGGCGCGCTCACGGTCGGTCAGCTGCAGCCCACGGCCGAGGAAGTAGGCGGCGACGGGCAGCAGGTCGTGGCGCGCGGCGTAGAGGACCCCCCTGTGCGTTGCGCCGCCGCCGAGCCACGACTGCGGCAGCAGCCCGTAGACGACGACGAGTGCACCGTAGGCGAGCGCGAGCCAGTCGGTGAGCCGGCCGTCGAAGGGCAAACGTCGGCGCTCGCGCACGACGAGCACGAGCGCCGCGAGGAGCAGCACGTCCTTCCAGGCCGAAACGAGCGTGAGCGTGGTTCCGCGCACGCCGGCGCGCCAGAGGAGCGCCATCACCACGTTGTGCAGCGCGAGCCCGACGATCAGGACCTGCAGCGCGACGACGGAGCGTTTCACGCGGAACCGACGGCGATCAGCGTCATGCCCGTGTTGATTACCCGCACGCTGTAAGGAAAGAGCGAGGCGAGCTCCTTCGGGCCGAGCGGATCGAGCACGTCGTCGAACGGAATCACGCGCTGCCGGGCGCCGGCCGGCAGCCAGTGCACGAACGGCAGCAACGTGTGCACCTCGAGCGGGAACCAACGGTTCGGCGTCGTCACGAAGACCGCGGCTGACACACGGCACAGCTCGTGCACGAAGCGCCGTTGACCGGCGCGTCCGCCGTCGATGTGCTCGACCACCGCGTTCGAGAAGCCCAGGTCGAACTCGCCGTCCGAGAACGGAAGGTCCCGCCCGTCGGCCCGCACGGCGCGCACCTCGGGGAACGCCGCGGTGAACCGATCGAGCTCGGTGTGGCCCACCGCCGTGATCCGGTCCGGCCACGGATAGAGCGCCTCGAAGAAGTTGTCGGACGACCCGCCTCCGAACGGGGCGTCGGTCACGCCGACGTCGATCACCGTCGTCTCCGGCCCCGGCTGGAACAGCTCGAGCAGGAGATCGAGCTTCCGCCGGCGGCTCCGCATGGACACCCGCGACGCGACCCGGCGCAGCATCGGCTGAGCGTAGCTCGGCCTACACTCGGCGGATGTCCGTCCGCGCCGAGCTCCGCCCACTGGGCCCGTACTCACTCCGCGCGTCGGGCCGCCATGCATCGGACGCGACCCGCGTCGTCGCCGACGGCATCTACCGCGCGACCGTGCGGGTCGACGACCGGCTCGAGCTCGTGCAGGCGACGCAGCGGGGCGACGGGACGATCGTCGTCGTCGCCGAGAGCGATGCCGGCGTCGACCACGTCCGCTTCGCACTCGGCCTCGATGCCGACCATTCGGAGTTCTTGCGCCGGTTCGCCGACGACCCGCTGCTCGGCGAGACGCTCCGCCGCGTGCGCGGTCTCAGACCGATGCGAACCGGGACGGTCGCCCAGGCGCTCCTGCGGGCGGTGGCCGGACAGCTGATCCAGGCAAGCCGCGCGCGGCAGATCGAGCGCACGATCATCCGAGCGGCGACGCCCGAGCACGCCGGCCTGCATGCGCCGCCCACCTCGGCCGACCTCGCCCGATTTTCGCCCGCGCAGCTCGGCAGGCTCGGGCTCGGCGCCCGTCGCGCCGCGTGCTTGATCCGGCTCTGCCGCTCCTTCGATCTCGAGCGGCTGAAGCAACAGCCGTCGGCCGCCGTCGCTGCACGGCTCGGACGTGAGCGCGGTCTCGGGCCCTGGTCGGTCGGAGTCGTCTGCATCGAAGGGCTCGGCCGCTACGAGCACGGGCTTGCGCGCGACCTCGGCCTGGCGAAGCTCGCCTCGGCGCTGTGGGGCCGGTGGGCCGAGCCGGAGGAAGCCGACGCGCTCCTGGAGCCGTACGGCGAATGGGCCGGGCTTGCGAGCGTGTATCTCCTGACCGGCTTCAGCCGTGGTTTCATACCTCTGCCTCATGTCGCAGCCGCCTGACCTCAACGTCGTCGACGATCCGATCCGGTCGGTCGGCGAACTGATCGCGGAGCAGGCGGGCCAGGGCGGTTCGATCGTGCTGACGGGCGGGGCGTCGGTCGGCGACGCATACGAACAGGCCGCCGGCCTCCAGCCCGACTGGAGCCGGACCACGGTCTGGTGGGGCGACGAGCGGTGCGTTCCACCCGACGACGAGCGATCGAACTACCGGCTCGGCAAGGAGACGCTCCTCGACCGGCTCGCGGTGGCCCCGCGTGCCGTGCACCGGATGCGCGGCGAGTCTGAGCCGCCGGCTGCAGCCGACGAATACGAGGTCGCCCTGGCCGGCGTCGACCTGGATCTGCTCCTGCTCGGGCTCGGGAGCGACGGCCACATGGCATCGCTGTTCCGAGGCTCACCGCAGGTCGAGGTCGACGACCGCCGCGTCACCTGGGGGCCGGCCGGGCTCGAGCCGTTCGTCGACCGGGTCACGCTGACCCTGCCGGCGATCCACTCGGCGAAGCGCATCGTCTTCCTCGTCGCGGGAGAGGGAAAAGCCGACGCCGTTGCGCGGGCCTTCGGCGGCGAGATCAGCCGAGACGTGACGGCGAGCCTCTCGCGGCTCGCACCGGTCCCGGTGGAGGTCTTCCTCGACCCGCCCGCAGCGGCGAGGCTGGAGACCCGATGAGCTCGCCGGTCCCCTCACCGTCGCCTCAGGATGTCCTGGAGATCGAGCGGCCGGAGCAGCTCAAAGCGCTCGGTCATCCCCTGCGTCTGAAGGTCCTCCAGGTGCTCGGCGACGCGGGCCGCCCCTTGACGAACCGTGAGCTCGCAGCGCAGCTCTCGGTCGATCCCGGCCACCTGCACTTCCATGTGCGCATGCTCCACCGCGCAGGGCTGATCGAGCTCGCAGCCTCGGACGGCCGAGAGAAGCCGTACCGGCCCGTGGCAAAGCACTTCAAGATCGGGCCCCGAGATTCGGGCCGCCGGTCTCGCGAGCGAGGTCCAGGCGGCCCAGCTTCGCGAGCTCCAGCGAGGCTTCGATCTCTACGCGGAGGCCGGAGAGTTCCGAAGCGCACAGGTGCACACGAAGCTGGACGTCGAGACGGTGCGCCGCCTGCTCAACGAACTGGTCGAGAGGTTGACCGAGCTCGAGGACGAGTCGAATCCGCAGCAGACGATCACCGTTGCGTTCCACCCGACGATCGCGCAGGGCGATACGGACTGATCAGCGAGGCAGCATCGGCGATGCCGGGAGCGGCTCGTCGATGTGACGGCGGCGCGCGAGCGTCGCCAGGACGAGCGCCGTGTCGGCGACCGCAACGTCCTCGAGGAACTGCTCGCGCGTCTCGAACGACGCCACGACGGACTCCACCGCGTCGCAGTACCCAACCACGTCGTGCGCTGCGATGAACGCGAGCGCATCGGCGACGTCGCGCGGAAAGTCGTCGCGATCGCGCAGCGACTCGCCGGCCAGACGCGCGTCGGCCCAGCGCCCCAGTGCGAGCAGCGCGAGCGTCGGCGGCGTAGCGGCCGATGGGCGACTCGGCAGTCGCAGCGCCGAGCTCGAGCGTCCAGCGGGCGTAGTCGGCGACGTTCGGGTCGCCGGCGAGCAGCGAGGCCTTGACCGCACCGATCGGGCGTCCCCAGGAATCGCTGGCCTCGCCGGCATCCCAGCTTTCGCGCCAGCGCGCGGCCGCAAGGCGAAACCACTGCTCGGCTGCCGGATCGCCCGCCATCAGCAGGGCGAGCGCGGCGGCGTAGGCCGCATTCCCCTGACGAACGAGCCCGCGCTCGTCCAGCGTCGCCGTGCGGCTCCTGATAGCGGGATTGTTTCTCCTCCGAGAAGGGAATCCAGTCCATCGGGCTACGTTGTACTAGAGGAGATGAACACACGCTTCCACGGATTGACGTTCGTCACCGACCCCGGACGGGTCTTCTCGCCTCGCCCGACGAGCGAGCAGTCTGGTCGACGCGGCACTCGGAGCGAATCGCCGGCGAGCCGGCGCGCATCGCGGACGTCGGCACCGGGTCGGGCGTGGTTGCGATCACGCTCGCACTGCGCGCGCCGCAGATCGAGGTCTGGGCGAGCGACACCTGCGCTCGCGCGCTCGACGTCGCGTCGCTCAACGCCGACCGGCTCGGCGCGCGCGTGCATCTCGTGCGAGGCGACCTCCTCGATGGGCTGCCGCGCGACCTCGACTTGATCGTGGCGAACCTGCCGTACCTCGCGCCCGGCACACCGGGGTTCGACAGCGAGCCGGCGGCCGCCGTCTACTCGAGCGGCGACGGGCTCGACCACTACAGGCGCCTGATCGCGGGCGCGGGGGATCACCTCTCGTCCGACGGCGCGGTGCTGATCCAGTTCCACGGCGACGTGCTGGAGGCCGAGCGCAGCGAACTGCCCTGGCTCGTCGGCCGGCTCGAGTCACTGGTCGACGCGGCGGCCTAGAAACGCGTCGACTCGCACGCGCTCGTGGTAGACCGGCTGCAGCCTCGCTCGCAGCTCACGCTCGAACTCGTCGCGCCGCTCGGCGACCCGCGCCGGTGACGCGAATGAGGTCGAGTAGGCGAACCCGATCAGGTCCTCGACCGTGCGGGTGCGCTCGTACTCGACGGTCAGCTTCTCCACGTCGGAGAAGACCGACGCAGCGAGCGCCTGGTCGTACAGCACTCTCGGTTGCTTCATCTTCGGCCGCTCGCCGAAGAACTCACGCGCGACCGCCATCAGGGTCAGGTGTGCGTCGCCCTCCTCGAGCCTGTCGCCGACGAGCGCGACCTGACGCGTCACCTGCGCAAGCCGGTTCATGACAACGGCGCCGTCCATCCAGTGAAACGCACGGCCGATCGTCGCGAGCTTGAACGTGCCCCACGACTCGTCGAGGTCTTCCGCCCGCGCGAGCCGCCGCTCGATGCCGGCGGGAAGCTCGGCGAGCATCTCGGGCTCAGGGTCGGCGGCTACGACCGTCCGCAACATACGGCGCCAGCGCCACGGCGAGCTGGCCCGTGCCCGTACCGAGATCGAGCAGCCGTCCGGTGCCGTCGAGCCCGGCCGCAGCCGCAAGGCGTTCGATCAGCTCCTGCGGGTACCCGGCCCGGTAGCGGACGTACCACTTCGCCGTGCCGGAGAAGAGGCTCACGCGCGCCGTGCCATGCGTGCGAGATCGGTAAGACGGGCGAGGGTCGTCTGGGAGTCGCGTTCGTCGAGATCGCGAAACGCGGCGCCGAAGTTCTTGCCCGCCGTGTCGAGGTAGACGGTCGCCAGGCGAAGCCGGCGCTGCGTGGGGCCTTCGACTCTGCGCAGGCTCTGAACCTTCGTCAGCGGCACCCACGACGCTGTTCTTGCAAGCCGCCCGCCTGTCGTCACTGCGTAGCGCTCGTCGAAGCCGAACGACAGCTGCCGGTAGCGGAGCGGCGATTTCCACCGCGCACGGCGCGGCGGCCTGCCGGCAGGCTCCGGCGCACCGGGCACGAGCAGCGCGAGCAGCCGCTCTGCCTCGGCCCGCGTCCCCACCGGCAGGAGCGTGCGCAACCGCCGCTTGCCCCGCTCGGCATCGGAGCGATCCCGAACGCGACCCGCAACGTCGACCTCGAGCCGGCACCAGCCGAACGGACGCCACAGGAACGGCTCGATCAGGAGGACGGCCTGAACTCTGCCTCGCGGAATCGTCTCCGCCGTCGTCTCGACGAGACCCGACCGAACGCGCAGACCTTCGGGCGCTTCTGCGACGGTCGCGTGGTATGAGCGGTTGAAGCGGCGCCAGATCGCAATCGCGTCGGCGATGAGGATCGGCAGTGTGACCGCCACGAGGCCATGCTTGCCGGCAGAGCTCGCGGCGGCGAGCGCCGCGAGGTAGACGACGAGCACGACGGCGGGGCCGCTCAGCAGGAGCGATACGGCAACGCGGCCGGGCGGCACCCGCACGAGCTCGTGGTCGATCGGCTCGGGGGTCTCCTCGTGCGCGCCCTGGGACAGCGCCAGGAGCCGGGCCCGCAGCGCGTTTGCCTGCACGACCGGCAGATAGGCGAGGCGCGCCGCGCCGCCTGTGCCACCCATGCGCAGCCGCAGCTCGGCGAGCCCGAGCGCACGCGCGAGACCGGGCCGCACGGTGTCGATCGCCTGGACCTGCGAGAGCGGGTAGCGCAGCGAGCTTCGGCGGAGCAGGCCGGTCTCGATCCGCAGGTCGTGGCCGTCGATCTGCCAACGGGTGACGAGCCAGGAGACGACTCCGAGGACGACGAGTGCCCCGACCGCAATGAAATGCCAGGCAACGTCCCAGCTGTTCGTCCCGCCCGAGACCAGGGTCGGCAGGAAGATGACCGCGATCGCGATCAGCGCCCGCCCGGCGCGCACTGCCGGCGAGAGCGGATGCAGGCGATGCCAGGTGCTCATAGCCCGGCCGCGCGGGCCTCGCCGAGCCCGGCGAGCTGGTCGCGCAGGCGTGCGGCTTCCGCAGCATCGAGCCCCGGGATACGCGCGTCGCTCGCGGCGGCTGCGGTGTGCAGACGCACTGTCGCAAGCCCGAACGAGCGCTCGACCGGCCCAGCCGTCACGTCGACGAACTGCATGCGTCCATACGGCACGACGGAGAGCCGGCGGACCATCAGGCCGCGCCGCACGAGCAGGTCATCCTCCCGCTCGAGGTAGCCCCAGGCGCCGACCCGGCGCTGGAGAAGGATGTCGAGCACCAGGCCGGCGACGAGCACCCCGACCACACCGATGACCGCGGCGAGCGCCCCCTCCCTCAGGGCGAGGAGGACGGCGATCGCGGCCGCAGCGCCCACCGTCGGGACCAGCGCCTCGACATGCCGAACGTGGCTCAACCGCGGGGACGGGCGGTTCCAGGCTCCCGGCTCCATGCCTCCAGTATTCAGGCTCGGCCCGACCGGCCGACGGGCATCCGGCGCATCGGCTATTCTGCGCCTGCGCTACGCGAAACGGGGCTTGAACCCGCGGGCGCGACCCTTTGAGGAGGCGGCACGTGAGATGTGCCGCAGGCATTGGCAGAAACCATTACGCACTCTCCGAGAGAATCGGGGGACGCGTTGGCCATCCGGGCCGACGCTCTCCGAGCCGAGGCATGGGCCGGCGAGCCCTTCCTGCGTCCCGATGAGGACCCGGACGTCGTCCTGGCGCCCGGGACCGCACGGCGCCGCGCGCTCGACGACGGGCTCGCGGAGCTGGCTGCAGGACGTGAGGCGCCGTCAACCGAGTGGAAAGTGCGTTACGCGCTCCTGCTCGGCCTCGAGCGTGTTCTGTCCGAGAAGCCCCCGCATCTCGCATCCGGCACCGAGCTCCGCCGCCATCAGGTGGACGCGCTCGCCGGAATGCTCACGGAGCTGATCGCCGCCGCGCAGAAGGGCGAGAACGGCAACGGTCACGACGAGCCGGACGATGAGGACGAGGTCGACGACGAGCTCGAGCTCGACGTCGAGGTCGAGAGCGAGCCCGAGGAGGACGTCGAGCAGCCGCCGGTCGAGGCCGACCCGGGCGCGATCCGCCGCTACCGCTTCCGGCATCCCACCGCCTCGGGCAAGACGATCGCCGCATCCGGGTTCGTCGAGGCGGCGCGTACCGAGGGCGTCCTGATCCTCACCCACCGCCGTCTGCTCGTCGATCAGTTCCGCCGCGAGCTGACCGAGCACGGCTACGGCTCGCGCTTCCACGACGCCGTGCTCACCGGGCAGACCGCGCCGCGGCCGTCCAACCCGATCACGATCCAGACCTACGCGTGGTTCGCGCGGCACGTCGACGAGATCGCGCGTGATGCGTACGAGCTCGTCATCTGCGACGAAGCACACACCGCGCTCGGAGAGAAGACATCGACCGCGATCCGATCGCTCAGCGACCCGATCTACATCGGCATGACCGCGACCGAGGAGCTGATCGCCAAGCAGGTCTCCGACGTGTTCCCCGCGTCGGTCGACGATCTGCCTCTCGCGGACGCTGCGCGCCGCGGCCTGATCGCGCCGCTGCGCTGCCTGCGCGTTCCGCCGGTCGCAGCGATCAACCAGGTGCCGATCGTCGGCGGCGACTTCGAGGAGCGCGCGCTCGCCCAGGCCCTCGACCACGAGGCGCTGAACATGGCCGCGGCGACGCTCTACCGCGAGCGGTTCGGTGATACGCCGGGAATCGTGTACGCCGCCGGGGTCGACCACGCCTACAACCTCGCGACGGCATTCCGCGCCGCAGGCATCAAGGCCGAGGCAGTGTCGGGCCGCACACCGCCGGTCAAGCTCGCCGAGATCCTGGCGGCGTATGAACGCGCCGAGATCGACGTGCTGATCAACGCAATGCTGCTCGCCGAAGGCTGGAACTCACCTCGGGCGACGATCGTCATGCATCTCGCCCCGACAGCCTCGAAGCGCGTCTATCAGCAGCGAATCGGCCGCATCATGCGCATCCATCCGCGCAAGGAAGCGGGGATCGTCGTCGACTTCACGCCGAAAGCAGCAACACACAACGAGCGCGTTGTTTCGCTGCACTCGCTCCTCGACGCGGACTTCTACCGCGAAGGTGCGAGGGTGACGCCTGCTCCGCGGCGCCGCACCCAGCGGCGGGCGAGGCGGAAGCTGACTCCTGCGTCCTGGCTCGTTCCGGTGACGCCCGACGTCCTGCGGCGCAAGGTGGTGATCTCGCGCGAGTGGCAGCGTGTCGATCCGAAGTTCCTCGACGAGGACGAGCAGGAGTTCTGGGGCGAGATCGCCGGACGCCAGCTCCGCTTCGACGAGCGCGCAGCGTTCGTCGAGAAACTCACCGCACGCGGTGCATCGAAGCGTGCGATGGAGAAGTTCCTCTCGACGTGCGCCGCGCAGAACCCGAATCGGCGGCTACGGCTGATCGCACTTGCCGACCGTGTGTCGATGAAGGTGGAGCGCGCCGACTTCGACGATCTCGTCACGCTCGTCACGCAGGCCCCACCGTGGGAGAAGGACCGGGCCGCGGGCGTTCGGACGATGCTGCGCGCGATCGCCGACGGGAAGGCGGACGCACCCGATCAGATCCTCGCGCGTTGGACGTGGAAGCTCTCCCGGGCGGTTCGCAAGCAACTCGACCGCAAGGCATCGCAGGAGTACCCGGACGCGAAACGCCTGCTGGGCGCGCTTGCGAACTCCCGCGGCCACAGGCACGAGGAGAACGCAGCGAAGCTCGTCAACGCCGCGCTCGAGATGCCCCGTGAGGTCGGCGCAGCGCTGCTCGCCTCGGCGGAGGGCTACACGCCGCGCTCGACGCAGCTGCTGGAAGCGGCGCGCGAACGGCTCGGGACGATCCAGGAGGTCGCCGGCTGGATCGCGGAGAATCTGCCCCAGCCGAAGACCGGCCCGTCGCGTGCGCGCCGACGGCGGCGGCGCAAGAAGAAGACGGGCACCGAGGCAGCGGGCGGCGCGACCCAGACGGCCGCGACGACCGGCCCGCCCGCGGAGGGAACGACCGAGGGCCAGCCGCCGCCCGCCAAGAAGCGGCGGCGCAGGCGCAGAAAACCGGCGGAGAGCGGCCCGGCCCCGGACGGAGCGCAGCCGGGCCCCACCCCCGCGTCCACTCCCGCCCAGACACCGGCACCGGCAGCGGCACAGGCACCGGCCGAACAGGCCATGCCCACCGAAGACGCTGCCTAATTCGGACCGGTCCGGGGTCTGACCCCAACGCTGCCTGGTTCGGACACGTCCGGGGTCTGACCCCGACGCTGCTCGGTTCGAAACAGTCCGTCGTCTGGCCCCACCGCTGCCTGGTTCGGACCGGTCCGGGGTCTGACCCCAAACACGTCTGATCGAGGCACGGCCGAAACCGATCCCCGGTCCGTAACGAAACACCTGCAGACTGGGTCGACAAACAGATGCTGATTCTGCTCGCCATCGGCTTTCTTGCGGGGGTGGTGACCGCGGTCTCGCCGTGCGTGCTCCCGGTGCTGCCGATCCTGCTCGCGGCCGGCGCGTCGGGTCGCAAGCCTTTGCGCATCGTCGCCGGGCTCGTCGCCAGCTTCACCGTGTTCACCCTGTTCGCCGCATGGCTCCTCGACCAGCTCGGGCTCCCCGACGACTTCCTGCGAAACGCGGCGATCGTCCTCCTCTTCGTGATGGCGGCCACACTCCTCATCCCACGCGTCGGCCAGCTGATCGAGCGACCGCTCGCGGTCTTCTCGCGGTTCCGGCCGGGCGGAGTCGGCGGCGGGTTCTTCCTCGGCGTCACACTCGGGCTCGTGTTCGTGCCGTGCGCCGGGCCCGTGCTCGCAACGGTCACCGTCGTCGCGGCCAACGACTCCGTCGGGCTGCGCGCGGTCTTGCTCACCCTCGCGTACGCCGCCGGAGCAGCATTGCCGATGCTCCTCATCGCCCGCGGTGGACAGGAAGCTGCCGGCCGCCTGCGCCGGCACGCCGAGGCGGTGAGGATGATCTCGGGCGCACTGATCGCCGCCGTCGCGTTCGCTCTCGTCTTCCACTTCGACGACAACCTCGCGACGCTCACCCCCGGCTACACCTCGTTCCTGCAGAACAAGATCGAGGACAACTCCACCGCGAAACGCGAGCTGTCCAAAGTGCGCGGCGGCGGCCAGGCGCTCGCGGCGATCGGCAAGACCCCGGCGGGCAGCCTGCCCAACTACGGCGTCGCACCACCTCTGCATGCCGGCGGTGCGTGGATCAACACGAAGCCGCTGACGCTCGCGTCGTTACGCGGCAAGGTCGTGCTCGTCGACTTCTGGACGTACTCGTGCATCAACTGCCTGCGTACGCTGCCGCACCTCAAGGCCTGGTACGCCGCGTATCACAAGAAGGGGCTCGTGATCATCGGCGTGCACACCCCGGAGTTCGCCTTCGAACACGTGACATCGAACGTGCGAGCGGCGGTCAAACGACTCGGCATCCCCTACCCGGTCATGCAGGACAATGACTACAAGACCTGGGACAACTACGCGAACGAGTACTGGCCCGCCGAGTACCTGATCGACAAGCAGGGGCACGTTCGCCACACGCACTTCGGTGAGGGCGAATACCCGCAAACCGAAGCTTTGATCAGAAGACTGCTCGGGGACAACGGGGCGCACGCAAGGCAGCTGGCGGACGTGACGCCGACGGGCCTGCTGACACCGGAGAGCTACCTGGGCTACGAACGCCTGTCGAACTACGTCGGCACGCGCCCGGTCCCGAATGTCGACCACACGTATCAGTTCGCCTCGACGATCCCCGAGAACACACTCTCGTACGACGGCCGTTGGCGCGTCGGTGCGGAGCAGATCGTTGCGGGCAAGAACGCGCGCCTCCGGCTCCGCTACCAGGCGCACGACGTGTACATCGTGCTGGGCGGCCACGGCACCGTTCACGCCCTCGTCGACGGCAAGCCGGCCGGCACGATCCACGTCGACGCACAGCGGCTCTACACGGTTCGCTCGTCGCAGGCCCTCGAATCCGGGCTCCTGGAGCTGCGGTTCACGCCCGGCATCCAGGCGTACTCGTTCACGTTCGGCTGAGCTGAGCTAATACTCGCGGGCGACGTCGTCGTCGCCCTGATCGTTCTCGCGCTCCCGCAGGAAGCGCGTCAGCTCAGCAGCGATCGAGTCGCCTGACGGCAGATCGGCCTCGTCGGCCAGCTCATCGACCCGACGCTCGAGATCCTGGACGTACGCCGAGGTCTCTTCGTCGGTCGCGACCGCTTCGCTGACCTGCTGCGCGTAGGCATCCGCGGCCTCGTCGAGCTCTGCGGTGTCGACATCTGCGCCGAGCAGGTCGCCCAACCGGTCGACCAGCGCCTTGGCCGCACGCGGCGAAGGCGTCAACGAGACGTAGTGTGGGACAGCCGCCCAGAGGCTCGCCGACTTCAGACCGGCGCTCGCGCACGCGTCGTGCAGAACACCCACCATCCCGGTCGGCCCTTCATAGCGCGAGGCCTGGAGACCGAGCTGATCGATGAGGTCGGGATCGGTCGCGCTGCCGGTGACGGGCGACGGGCGCGTATGGGGCACGTCGGCGAGCAGCGATCCGAGCGTGATCACGAGCTCGACCCTGAAGTCCTTCGCCATGCCCGTGATCAACTCCGAGAAGGTCCGCCAGCGCAGGTTCGGCTCGACGCCGAGGAGGATGATCGCGTCGCGTCCGGCGCCGGGCAGCGGAGCGTGCATGAACGTGTTCTCCGGCCAGTCGATCCGGCGCGTGTAGCCGTCGACGAGCGAGACCATCGGACGCGTCGCCTGGAAATCGTAGAAGTTCTCCGGGTCGATCGACGCGAACTCCTCCCCGGCCCAGGCGCGAGCGAGGTAGGCGCCGGCGAGCGAGGCGCCCTGGCCGCCGTCGTTCCAGCCGCGGAAGGCGGCAATCATGACCGGGCGGTCCAGGTCGGGGCGCGAGTTCAGCCGCAGCTCCGTCATCCACTCATCCTACGCGGGCGCCAGAGGCTGTAGACGAACGCGGTGACGGCGACCCATACCGTCGCGGCCATCGTCACGTGGATGAGCACGAGCCACCACGGCAGATGCGTTCTGTACTGGGTCTCGCCGATCACCATCTGAACGGCGAGCAGACCGAGCAGAACGAGCGCGCCGCGCACCTGAGGGGCTCGGTCCCGAACGAGCCAGACGAGCAGCAGCGCAAAGGAGATGCCGAAGACTGCGGTCGCGCGGACGTGCCAGTAGACCGCGGGCTGGAACGACCAGAGCCGCCGGACGACCGCGCTCCCCGGGTGCGGCCCGGAGGCGGTTGCGAACGTGCCGCTGACGATCAGGACGAGCGCGGCGAGCCCGACGAGCAGCCCGACGCGCGGCACCCATGCGGGAAGCGACGTTCGGCTGCGCGCGCGCGTCTCGATCGCGAGCACGACGCCGAGGGTGAGGACGACGATGGAGAGCAGGAAGTGTGAGAGGACGAGCCAGGGGTTGAGGTGGAAGTGCACCGTCAACGCGCCGAGGGGCGCCTGCAACAACGTTCCGAAGAAGATGATGAAGGCGAGCCACCGCAGCCGCGGCGCAAGGAGCCAGGTCGCGAGCGTGACCAGAATCGTGAAGAACGCGATCACGCGGTTCGAGAACTCGATGTAGCTGTGGTAGCTCTTCGGCTCGAAGTGGTGCTGCGCGCAGCCCGGCCAGTGCTCGCAGCCGAGCCCGGACCCGGTCAGACGCACGGTCGCGCCGGTCGCGACGATCAGGACGAGCATCCCGGCGTTGACCAGCGCGAGCCGCCGAAAGGCAGTGGGCGAAAGCGCGAGCGAGCGCGCGCGGGCGAGCGGCTGGGCGCCGGCTTCCATCTCGCGGGCAACTGTAGCGGCACCTGGTTCGTGCTAATCTGACGTTGACGTAAAGATGAGATTCTTGTCGACCCGCCGCAATTCCCCTCACTACAAGTGGTGGGTGCTCTCGTGCACGAGCCTCGGCATGCTGCTCGCCACGGTCAACTCGGGAACGCTGATCATCGCGCTGCCGGATCTCGAGCGCAGCCTCCACACGACGCTGCTGCAGCTCGTCTGGGTGATCCTCGCGTACATGATCGTCTCGACCGTGCTCGTGCTCACGGCGGGACGGCTCTCGGACCTCTTCGGGCGGAAGACGGCATATGTCCTCGGCTTCCTCGTCTTCTCCCTCGCCTCGCTGGGCGCGGGCTTCGCGGGCAGCGGCACCGAGTTGATCCTTTGGCGTGTCCTGCAGGGCGTCGGCGGCGCGTTCCTGTTCGCGAACGCCGCGGCTCTCGTCACCGATGCATTCCCACGGCGAGAGCTCGGGCTCGCGATGGGGACGAACACGATGGTCGCGGCGGTCGGGCTCGTGATCGGGCCGGTGCTCGGCGGCGCGCTCGTCGCGATCGACTGGCCGTGGGTCTTCTGGTTCAACGTCCCGCTCGGCCTCATCGGCTGCATCTGGGGCGCCCTCGTGCTGGAAGAACGATCCGGCCGCAGCAAAGAGCATGGTCTCGACCTGCTCGGTACGACGACCTTCGTCGTCGGGCTGACCGGTCTCGTGCTCGCGCTTTCGAAGGGAGGACTGAGCGGGTGGGACGACTGGTTGGTGATCGCCGGGCTCGCCGCCGCAGTGATCCTCTTGCCGCTCTTCGTCGTGATCGAACGGCACGCGCGCGCGCCGATGCTCGACCTCGACCTCTTCCGCGACCGGCTCTTCGCGGCTGCCTCTGCGGCCGCGTTCCTGAACGGCCTCTCGCGCTTCGCGCTGATGTTCCTCTTCGTCTTCTACTTCCAGGGCCCGCAGGGCCAGTCGCCGATCATGGCCGGGCTCGAGCTCGCACCGCTCGCGATCGGGATGCTCGTCGCTTCCCCGATCGCCGGCGCGATCGCGGACCGGCACGGCTCGCGCGCGCTCGCCGCAGGCGGGATGCTCCTCTCTGCGATCGGGCTCGCCGGCATGACAACGCTCCAGGCGAACACCCCGTACGCGTGGAGCGCGTTCTGGCTCTCGCTCGTCGGCATCGGTTCCGGCATGTTCAACAGCCCCAACACGGCGGCCATGATGGGCTCGGTGCCGGTGCACCGCCGCGGCATCGCGGCCGGCGTGCGCGTGATGCTGCAGAACACCGGCGCCGTGATCTCGATCGCCTTCGTGATGGCGATCGTCACCGAGGCGGTGCCGAAGGACGTGCTGTTCAAGATCTTCTCCGGCCTGGCATCCGGCCTCTCGCCTGAGCAGCTGCAGCCGTTCATCGCGAATCTGCACCTCGCGTTGTGGGTGCTCGCCGGAATCTCGCTGCTGGGGGCAGGCATCTCGATGCTCCGGCCGGCGCACGTGCGTGAGTACGCCGAACCTGCCTTCGAGCGAGCCGCATGACCCTCCGGATCGGCGAGATCGCGGAGCGCAGCGGTGTCACCCCGCGCACGATCCGCTACTACGAGGAGCTCGGCCTGCTTCCCCGCACCGAGCGGGAGCTCGGCAAGCATCGTGTGTACACCGAATCGGACGTCGAGCGCATCTGCGAACTGACGCGGCTCCGCGACCTGCTCGGACTGTCTCTGGATGAGCTGCGCTCGATGATCGCGGCCGAAGACGTCCGCGCCGAGATTCGCCGCCGGTTTCACGAGACCGATTCGCGCGAGGAACAGCTCGCTCTTCTCGACGAGGCGCTCCCGCACATCGAGACCCAACTCAGCCTCGTCCGCCGCCGGCTCTCGGCGCTGCAGGAGCTCGAGACCGAGCTCGCCGAACGGCGCAAACGCGTCGTGCGCCGCCGTCGCGACCTCGCTTAATCCGGGTCGAGCAGCGCCGACCAGGTCTCCCTGGTGGCACCGCAGTTCACCACCGCCCGATATTGCCGCAGCGTGTCGTCGTTCTCCTGGTGCGGCGACCGAAGCACACTCAGGTATTCGGCGAGGTCGCCGAGGTCCCACGCAAGGCGGAAGAAATCGAGGGCCGCGTCATTGATCCGCCTGCCCGTGGCCCGGACATAGAGGTCGCCCGGATTGCCACTGTCGACGAGCATCCAGAGATCACGCTCGGGCGGCGCGATCGCCACCGTGTCCCAGTCCACGAGCATTCTGCCCTCGCTCGTCTGGATGACGTTGGCGGCATGAGGCTCGCCGTGGGTGACGACCCACCTGCCCCCGCGGGTCTGCGCTTCGGCGGACAGCCGGTCGGCGAGCGCGAGCAACTCGATCAGCCCGTCCCGGTGGTCTCGCACGGCAGCGCGCGTCGGCTCCGAGAGCGGACCGTCGGTCCACGGCTCGTCGAGTTGCCGGAGGGCCGACTCCACGTGGTGGCGGCCGGGCACCCCGAGCCCGGCGATCCGCACGCCGGAACCGGCGGCAGTAGTCGCCAGATGAAGCTCCCCGATCAGCTCGAGCACCGCCCGCCGGCCTTCGTCGTCGTATTGGCCGAACGTCCCGGCCTCACCGTCGACGAACGGAAACAGTGCGATCGAGTAGCGCGCATCGAGGCGCCGCAGGGTTCCGCCGTCCCGCCCCGGGATCGGAGCGACCACGAAATCCAGACCGCCTTCCCACAGGACCGCCGATGTGTCGAACGCACACCGCAGCTCCTCGAACACCTCGTCGCGCGTCTCCCCGAGCCATGCCTTCTGGCCGAGATCGTCGACGGTGACGAACGCCTGCGCGCCGTCGGTGTCCACGACCTCCCAGTGATAACTGCCGCCGCCCACCGCTGCGTACGTCGCACCGGCCACGTCGAAGCCCCAGCCCTCTCGCAAGGCGTCGGCGATCGAGCTCTCGTCTACCTCGTCGGGCCGGGCCCTCACGCGACGAGAGCGACGCCGGCGCCCGCCTCGACACCGCCGACGCGGGCCAGGAAGAGCCCTGCCCGGGCAAACTGCGCCTCGAGCGCCATGCCCTGCTCGCGCGGCAACGAGATCAGCAGGCCGCCCGCGGTCTGCGGGTCATGTGCCAGTTCGACGAGCTCGGGGGCCACATCGCCGGCTTCGAGCTCCGCGTACTCGCGATTGTTCCGCGTGCCGGCCGTCGAGATGCCGGCCCGCGCGGCGTCGAGCGCCCCCTCGAGTGCGGGCAGCCGCTCCGCCGAGAGCAGGATGCGCACGTCGCTGCGGCTCGCCATCTCGTGCGCGTGCCCCGCCAGACCGAACCCGGTGACGTCGGTGACCGCATTCGGCGAGAACGAGCGCAGGACGTCGGCCGCATCGCGGTTGAGTGTTCGCATCCACTGGACGGCGCCGGCGATGTCGCCGAGCCCCTGCTTCGCGCCGCCGAGCACCAGGGCCGTTCCGAGCGGCTTGGTCAGGTAGAGCGCGTCACCTGGCCGCGCGCCCGACTTCGGCCAGATGCCCCCGAGTGAGACCGTCCCGACGACGGCGAGGCCGTACTTCGGCTCGCTGTCGCGAATCGTGTGGCCGCCGGCGAGAATCGCGCCTGCGGCCCGAACCTGACGGTCTGCGCCGTCGAAGATCGCGCGCACGATCTCGGTCGGCAGTTCCTCGGGCAGAGCCGCGACCGAGAGCGCGAGCAGCGGGGCACCGCCCATCGCGAACACGTCGTTGAGGGCGTTCGTCGCGGCGATCGCGCCGAAGTCGTCCGGGTCGTCGACGATCGGCGGGAAGAAGTCGATCGTGAAGACGAGCGCCCGCTCCTCGTCGAGCTTGTAGACCGCCGCGTCGTCGGCGGGATCGAGCCCGACGAGCAGGTTCTCGGCCTCGGCCGGGACGAAGCCGCGCAGAAGCTCCTCGAGACGCGACGCCGAATACTTTGCCGCGCACCCTCCGGCGGTCGCGAGGTCGGTGAGCTTCACCCCTGCACCGTAACGCGACGACGGCGGCTGGGGAGCCGCCGCCGTCAGGGGAGAGGAACACGTTCTGACGTTCGATTCGCGCAGGCTGCCGGAAGTCCTTTAGGGTCGAGTGATGTCAAGCGCTCTGGTCACGGGCGGCTCGTCGGGCATCGGCCTGGCGATCGCGCGCATGTTGCGCGACGAGGGGTTCGACCTGACTCTGGCCTCGCGCACGGCGGCGAAGATCGAAGCCGCGGCCGCGGAGATCGGCGCGCATCCCGTGACGGCCGACATGGGCAAGGAAGACGACTGCATTCGCGTCGTTTCAGAGCACAGGGAGCGCTTCGGCGGTATGGACGTGCTCGTCAACTCGGCCGGCATCGGGATCGCGGGCACGGTGGAGTCGCTGCAGACGAAGCACCTCGATCTGCAGCTCAACATCAACCTGCGCGGGCTGCTCCTCGTCAGCCGTGAAGCGATACCGCTGCTCAAGCAGACGAGGGGCTGGATCGTCAACCTCGCGTCGATCGCCGGCACGACGCCGACCCCCGGCCTGACCGTGTACGGCGCCACGAAGGCGGCCGTAATCGCACTGACACGATCGCAGAACGCAGAACTGGACGGCGACGGCGTGCGCGCGATCGCGATCTGCCCCGGCTTCGTCGATACGGCGATGGCAGCGTGGTCCGGCCTCACCGCCGACGAGATGATTCAGCCCGAGGACTGCGCGGAGATCGTCCGGATGTGCCTTCGCCTCTCACCGCGCGCGCGGATCCCCCAGGTGGTCGTCGAACGCGTCGGGTCGTCCGAGGGCGTGGGCTAGAAACGCGTCCTCGACGGAGCGGCTGTTCGTGCGAGAGAAGTGGTGCGCGACCTGCGAGTCCTGATGCACAGATCGGTGGCAACGACCTAGCCCCGTTCGAGTTGTAGAGCGCGCGCCGGCTCCCCATTTGAGAGCGCGCCTCGAAGGGCCCTGGTCAGAAACCTAAGCTGGGCCGTCCCACAGGCCGACGTGCCCGAACCTTCCGAGCACGACCGCAACGACAACCGACGCCAGCAAAACAACCGCGCGACGCCGAACAAGCGTTGCGAACAAGTTTGCCACAGTGAACACCTCCTCCCATCACTAGAACCTGAAGTCCTGGAGAGCCTCGGCGGCACGGCGATACAGCACCGCGGCCCGCCGTTCGTCTCCACGCTTGGTTGCGAGATCTCCCTGCGCCACCCAGGCGGCGGCGCGGTGCGAGGTCGATGTCAATCTCGCGAAGGCATCCTCCGACGCGGCGAAGGCGACCTCCGCTTCGTCGAGGCGACCCTGCTCGAGCAACGCGCGCCCGAGCACGAGCCGTGCGTTCCCCACCTCGTCGAGCATGTCGGCGCGCTCGGCGATGATGTCGAGCGCCTGGCGTGCCTGTTCCTCGGCCTTCTTGACGTCGCCGGTGCGGAGATGAACCTGTGCGAGCGACGAGACGGCCTTGGCCGCCTCCTCGTCGCGGCCGAGCTCGAGCGCAACCGCGAAGGCCTGCTTGAAGTGGTCGACCGCAACCTCCGGCTTGCCGAGCAGGAACTCGACGGCGCCGAGGTTGTTCATCAGCCGGCCGACGTTCGCGCGATCGGAAAGCTCTTCGTACTGGGTCTTGGCCTGCTCCGCGTAGGTACGCGCCAGCACGTAGTGGCCGTCGCGCTCTGCGAGCAGCGATGCCTGGAAATACGCGGCGCCGAGCGCTCGCGCATCCTGGAGCGAGGCGGCCAGCTCGAGCGCGCGCTCGACGTCTTCGCGCGAGGCCTCGTAGTCGCGCTGGCGGCGGTAGCACCGCGACCGCCAGGCGAAGATGTTCAGGCGCAGCCGGTCGGACGGGAGCTCCGAGCGTTCCACGAGGGCGAGTGCCTCGTTGAAGAGCCCGACCGCGGTCGAGATGCTCGCCAGCAGGTACCGGCAGACCCCCAGCCGGTAGAGCACCTCGGCACGGTCGATGTCGGAAAAGCCTTCACCCTCGACGAGTGCGCGCGACTCCGCGAGCAGAGCGAGCCCGCTCTTGATGTCGCCGTTCTCGGCGCGCGCCATCGCTTCGCCGTTCAAGGCGCGAACGCGCAGCTCGGGCGCGCCGGTTCCCAGCACGGCCGGCAGGGCACGCGTGTACTCGTCGATCGCGTCGTCGAGCTGGTGCTCCTGGAGCAGCGACTCGGCGCGGGCGAGAATCGCCTCGGCCTTCGCGCGGTCGTCGGTCGAGACGCCGCTTGCGAGGAAACCCGCATCGACCCCCAGCCGAAGCGCGAGCCACTCGACCGTCTCCGAGGTCGGGCGCGTCTTGCCGCGCTCGATCTGGGAGATGTACTCCTTCGAGAAGCGGTCGCCGGCGAGGCCGGTCTGCGTGAGCCCGGCGGCCACACGAAGCTGGCGCAGGCGTTCGCCGATGCGCGGCGCCCGGGGCGCTCTCGTCGTGCTCACTCGTGCGGCGCGAGGAGTCATACGCGGCTCAGCATGCCGAACGCTTGACCGAATTGCAATCCCCTGAAGGGGACAGTCCCCCAAAAGGGGGATCTTTGCTAGCTTTTCCCTGTCAACAAGCGGTTCTGGAAATCACTTGACCTAGCTACTTGACAGAGCCGGACATGGCTCGTAAGGTAAGCCCACCTTGCACCACGGCCGGACGCCAGGCCAAGTGCAGGGGGAGCGCCAGAGGCGACAACCCGAAGGTACGGCTGGGCCGCAGAGCCATTGCCATTCGGAGACGCCCAGCCGGCGCCCCGCCTGACCAAAGGAAGAGCCCCGGGTGCCGCAGCCGGGGCTTTTCCATGTCTGGGGCCGGTTTGCTGCCCCGCGGAGCTGGTCGCCGCGACAGAGAAGGACGTTGAGATTGGGGGCGCCAACATCGCCGCCGAAGCGATCGCCCTCGGCCTCGTTGACGAGCTGCGCATATTCCGCAATCCGGTTGTCGTCGGTGGCGGCACGCCGTTCCTTCCAGCGGTCACCGAAAAGGTTCCGCTTGACCTGGTGGAGACCAGGACGTTCGGCTCACGCGTGATCTACGAGCGCTACAGGCGCGCTCACGCTGAGTCGGCCTGAGACCCGGCGCGGACTCAGGCGTCACTCCCGAACACTGGCCCACGCGAGAGACTGCCTGTGGTGCGAGGATGATCCGGTGATCGTTAGGGAGCAGCAGACCGACGATTACGAGGCGATTCGGCAGGTTTACGCCGAGGCTTTTCGGCGGCCGCGTTTCCGGCGGCCGCAGCGCCCTGGTTCCGTCGCACCCGAGGTCGGTCTGTTCGAAGCGCTGTGGGAGGCGGGTGACGCGATTCCCGAGTTCTCGTTCACGGCACTCACCGACGGCGGTGTGGTCGGCCACGTTACGGCGAGCCAGGCAACGGTCGCCACTGACCCAGTGGTTGCGGTGGGGCCGATCGGCGTCCTTCCGGATCATCAAGGCACCGGCATCGGGAGCGCCCTGATGGAGGCGCTTCTCGCTGCTGCGGACGCCGCGGACGTGCCGTTGATCGTTCTGCTCGGCGCACCGGAGTACTACAGCCGCTTCGGGTTCCGTCCGGCCAAGGAGTTGGGCGTGATACCTCCGGAACCGGACTGGGGGGATGGCTTCCAGGCCCGGCCTCTGACCGCGTACACAGAGTCCGTCGCCGGACGAGTTTCAGTACGCGTCGGCCTTCTCGTCCTAGATCACCGGAGGCTGGACGGAGGATTCTGGCGGCGGATGATCCAGACCCGTGCGTGCGGATCTACCAGGTGGCACCGTCACATTGCTCTTCACTGACATCGAGGGCTCGACGCGGCTGATCGACGAGCTCGGCGAAGAAGCCTACGTGCGGGCGCTCGCGGAGCACCGCCGTGTTCTGCGCGTCGCGTTCTCCGCGCATGGCGGCGTGGAGGTCGACACGCAGGGGGACGCGTTTCTCTACGTCTTTGCCGATCCGGGGAAGGCGCTGGCCGCCGCAGATCAGGGCCAGGAGGCGCTCGCGTCCGGCGCGGTAAAGGTGCGGATGGGGCTGCACACCGGCGAGCTGCGGCTGACGAGCGAAGGCTATGCCGGCCGCGAGCTGCACCGGGCCGCTCGCATCGCTGCCTCGGGCCACGGCGGACAGGTAGTGCTGTCCGCAGCAACGCGGGCGCTCGTTGACGGCGATCTGGCCGACCTCGGCGAGCACCGGCTGAAGGACTTCGCGGAGCCGGTGTGGATCTTCCAGCTGGGTGAGGAGCGGTTTCCACCACTGAAGACGATTTCGAATACGAACTTGCCGCGGCCAGCGTCGTCGTTTGTGGGCCGCGAGCGGGAGGTGGCAGAGGTGGTCGAGCTGCTGCAGGACGGTGCGCGACTGGTGACGTTGTCCGGCCCGGGCGGTTCGGGGAAGACACGACTCGCAGTCGAATCGGCGGCAGAGCTGGTGCCGGAGTTTCGGAACGGCGTCTTCTGGGTCGGTCTGGCCGCCCTGCGCGACCCGGCCCTCGTCGCCGAGACCGTCGCCCAGACGCTGGGCGCCAAGGACGGCCTGGCCGAGCATATTGGCGAACGTGAGCTGCTCCTGCTGCTGGACAACTTCGAGCAGGTGGTGGAAGCCGCGCCGGTGCTCGGCTCGCTGGTCGAGTCTTGCCCGAATCTCCGCCTCTTGGTGACGAGCAGGGAGCTGTTGCGGATCCGCGGCGAGGTCGACTACCCGGTGCCGCCGTTGGCCGGCTCCGAGGCGGTCGAGCTCTTCTGTACCCGCTCCCGTCTGGAGCCGAGCGAGGAGATCGCAGAGCTCTGCGCCCGCCTGGACGATCTGCCCCTGGCCGTCGAGCTGGCCGCGGCGCGAACGAGCGTGCTCAGCCCGCGCCAGATCCTGGAACGACTCTCGCAGCGGCTCGATCTGCTGAGGGGTGGCCGCGACGCCGACGCGCGCCAGCGGACGCTGCGGGCCACCATCGAGTGGAGCTATGAACTCCTCACCGAAGAGGAGAAGCGGCTCTTCGCCGGGCTCTCTGTGTTCGCAGGCGGCTGCACGGTGGAAGCGGCCGAGAGCGTCTGCGACGCAGACCTGGACGCGCTGCAGTCGCTTGTCGACAAGAGCCTGCTGCGCCATACGGACGAGCGCTTCTGGATGCTGGAGACGATCCGCGAGCTCGCACTCGAGCGGCTCGGAGATTCCGGTGGCGCCGAGGATCTCCGGCGACGGTACGCCGCGTACTTTCTCGAGCTCGGCGAGCTCGCGAAGCCGGAGCTGCGGGACTGGAGCTCGTCGGTCTGGTTCGACCGGTTCGAAGTGGAGCACGACAACATCCGAGCCGTGCTTGGCAATGCGCTCCAAGCACGGCCCCTCCGACGTTGCATTACGGCTCGGCGCCACGGCCTTCGAGTTTTGGTTCGCGCGGGGCTACTGGAGCGAGGGCCGGCGCTGGCTCGAGCCGGCGCTCGCCGGATGCGACGATCCCCGCCTACGCGCCGACGCGCTTCCGGGCGCGGGCCTGCTCGCGGTCTGGCAGGGGGACGTCGAGCGGGGTCGCGCCGTGTCGGAGGAGCTTCTCGCCCTCGCCGCGGAGATTGGCTCCAAGCGGGCGCGGTTCGACGGCCTGCTGATCGCAGGGATCGTCACCGACGACCCGGATGAGGACGTGCGGCTGCACACAGAGGCGGCGGGGGTCGCGCGCGAGCTGGGCGACTCGGGGCTGGTAGCTCACTGCGTGAACAACATCGGCAACGTCGAGCTGAATCGCGGCGAGTACGGGCGGGCGCTCGAGCTCTTCCAAGAGAGCCTGGCTGCCGGCCGGGAGTTGGGAAACCAGGACCTCATCGCCCGCGCATCGTTGAATCTCGGCTTCACGATGCTGTTGCTCGACGATCCGCGGGGCGCACGTTCGCTTCTGCGCGATGGTCTCAGTGCGGCGCGCGAACTGGGGCAGGTGGAGGGGTTCATGTACGGATTCGCCAGTCTCGGGACGGCGTACGCACGCGATGACCCGGCTCGGGCCGCACGCCTGCTCGGCCGCGCGGACGCGCTGTGCGAGGAAACGGCCTCCGACCTCGACCCGCTCGAGGCCCGCGTCCGCGACGAGGCGAAGGCAGCTCTACGGGCAAGCCTCGGCGAGGATGCCTTTGCAGCCCTTCAGGCGGAGGGACGCGCATTTACGCTCGAGGAGGCACTCATGCTCGCTCTCCGCGCAGATTAGGACGCGCGGTTGCCCGCACCGCCTCAGACGCGCATGGCTATCGGGGAAAGCACCCCCTTGCCGCAGCCGGGGCTTTTCCATGTTCGGGGAGGTATTGCTCAGACGCTCGCGTCGGCGGCCATCCAGCGGTGGCGCTCGGCGCGCACCCGCTGGAGATCGTCGCCGAGGAGCCCGCCGAGGCGGCTGTCCATCGTCGCGAGGAGGCCTCCGGCGACGAAGATCCAGGCCTCGGCTTCGGGATCCCGGTCGGCATGCAGCGCGCCGCGCTCCTGGCCGTCGCGGATCAGGTCGGCGAAGAAGTCGTGCACCTCACGGACCTGACGCCGCAGAGCAGCGGCGATCACCTTGTCCTCGGCCGAGACCGTCAGCGCCTGGATCCAGAGGTCGATCAGCCGGATCTTCTTCCCCTTCGACATGTAGGTGTCGGCGACCGCACCGAGGCACTTCAACGGATCCGCTGCGATCGCGCGCTCGGAGCCGGCGCGGAAGCTCGCCCAGGCCTCGTCGAGGCATGCGAGGTACAGGTCGCGCTTCGAGCCGAAGTGGCGGTAGAGGATCGGCTCCGAGATGCCTGCCTCGCGCGCGATCTCCGCGGTGGTCGCACCGCGGTAGCTCGAACGGGAGAAGACGCGGCCCGCGGTGTCGAGCACCGCCTGCCGGCGGGCCTCCGCCGTCAGGCGCTGCTTCATCTGCGTCATGCGGCCTCGGCCATCGCCGCCCGTTCACGAGCCGGTTCGGTCGGGTGCTCGACCTTGCGGATCGCCGTCACGGCGACAACGGCGCCGACGAGGCACAGGAAGGAGCCGACCCGCAGCGCGTCGTGGAACCCGACGAGGTAGCTGCTGGCGCTCGCGACGATCGAGCCCATCACGGCGATCCCGAGCGAGCCGCCCACCTGCCGCGCCGAGTTGAGCACGGCCGAGCCGACCCCGGCCTTGTCGACCGGCACGGCGCTCATCGCGGCCGCGGTCACGGGGGTCATCGTCATCCCCATGCCAACGCCGCCGAGGAGCAGACCGGGCAGGAGCGCCCAGAAGCTCTCGCTCGCTCCGAGCGTCGTGTAGTAGAAGAGCATCCCTGCGAGGAGCGTCATCCCGCCGCCGACGAGCCAGCGCGAGCCGACACGGTCGGTGAGTGCACCGGCGCGCGGCGCGATCAGGATGATGAGGATCGTCATGGGCAGGAAGCTCGCGCCGGCCTCGACCGGCGAGTACCCGAGCACGTTCTGCATGTACAGCGAGACGAAGAAAAAGGTGCCGAACATCGCGAGCCCGACGAAGAGCATCGCCGCGTTCGCACCGCTGAACGTGCGGTTGCGGAAGAGCGAGAGATCGAGCATCGGTGCCCGCTGGTGCCGCTCGAGCAGCCCGAACGTCACGAGCGCGACCGCCGCGATCGCGAACGCCCCGACGATGCGCGGTGAGGTCCAGCCGTAGTTGCTCGCCTCGATGAACCCGTACGTCAGCGAGAACAGACCGATCGCCGACGCTGCAAGGCCGGGAAGGTCGAGCCGCTGCTGCGCCGACTGGTCGCGTGACTCCGCGATGAAGATCGGCGTCGCGAACAGGCCGAGAATGCCGATCGGGACGTTGATGAAGAAGATCCAGTTCCAGTTGACGTGCTCGGTGAGGAGGCCTCCGACGAGCGGACCGATCGCGAGCGCCATGGCCGAGACACCTGCCCAGATGCCGATCGCGCGACCGCGCTCCCGCGGCGCAAAGGTGGCCGTGATGATCGAGAGCGTGGCCGGATTCATCAGCGCGCCGCCCAAGCCTTGCACCACGCGGGCGCCGATCAGAAAGCCGCCGCTCGGCGCGAGCCCGCACGCGAGCGAAGCGCCGGTGAAGACGGCGAGGCCGACCATGAAGATCAGCCGTCTGCCCAGGAAGTCCGCGAGCTTGCCGCCGACGAGCATGAACGCGGCGAACGTCAGTGCGTAGCCGGCGACGACCCACTCGAGGCCTTCGATGCTCATGCC
Source organism: uncultured Thermoleophilia bacterium (assembly GCA_963806025.1). Classification (GTDB taxonomy): domain Bacteria; phylum Actinomycetota; class Thermoleophilia; order Gaiellales; family Gaiellaceae; genus PALSA-600. The sequence goes on from CAWDWI010000002.1 coordinate 588,444, forward strand.
GAGCGAAGAGCGAATCGACGGGAGCGCGACGTTCACGACCGTGTTGTCGAGCATGATCATGAACAGCCCGACCGACACCGCCGCCAGCGTCCACCACTTCTTGTTCTCCGGCGTCACGAAACGCTTCATTCCTCTGGCACCTCCCTGAAGTTAGCGCACGCTAAGTTAGCAGACGCTAACAGAGGGCCGCAAGTAGGGTTGCCCGCGTGAGCGATGTGGTCTGGACGCCCGACGCGGCGACGATCGAGCACGCGAACGCCACGCGGCTCGTGCGCCGGGCCGGTGTCGAAAGCTACGACGAGCTCGTTCGGCGCTCGCAGGACGATCCGGAGTGGTTCTGGCCGCTCTGCGTGGACGACCTTGGGCTCGAGTTCTCACGGCCCTGGGATCGGGTGCTCGACGACTCGCGCGGGCCGGAGTGGACGACCTGGTTCGTCGGCGGCAAGCTCAACATCGCGCGCAACTGCGTGCATCGCTGGGCGGAACGGCGTCCCGATGCCGTCGCGGCGGTCGGGCTCGGCGAGGACGGGTCGCGCAGCACCCTCACGTTCGCCGAGCTGTCACGCGATGTGACGCGGCTCGCCGAGGAGCTCGCCGCACTCGGTGTCGGCGCGGGAGACCGTGTCGCAATCTTCCTGCCGATGTCGCCGGAGGTCGCGGTCGCGTCCCATGCGATCGCTCACCTCGGCGCCGTTCAGGTGCCGGTCTTCTCCGGGTTCGCCGCGCCGGCGGTCGCCCAGCGGCTCGAGGCGAGCGAGGCGAAGGTCGTGATCACCCGACGCGAGTCCTCGCGCCGCGGTCGCACCGTTCCGATGCTCTCGATCCTCGAGGAGGCGATTCGCGAATCCGACTCGTCGGCGCAGGTCGTGCTCGCGCCGTTCCAGCTGGACGGACGGCCGGGCGAACTGCCACCGCTCGAGGTCGACTCGGAGGCCCCTTATCTGCTGACGTACACGTCGGGGACGACGGGCAAGCCGAAGGGCGTTGTCCACGTGCAGGGCGGCTTCCTGGTCTCGATCGCGCGCGAGGCCGCCTATCAGGCCGACGTCCACGAGGGCGACGTCATGCACTTCGCCACCGACATGGGCTGGATCATGGGCCCGTGGACCGTGGTCGGCGTCGGCGCACTCGGCGGCACGGTCGTCTTCGCGGAGGGCGCCCCCGACTGGCCCACGCCGGACCGTCTCTGGCGCATCGTGGCCGACGAGGGGGTCACCTCACTCGGGCTCTCGCCGACGCTCGCTCGCGCGCTGCTCCCCCACGGCGATCCGGCCGCCGACCTCTCGTCGCTGCGGACGTTCGTCACCACGGGCGAGCCCTGGAACCCCGGGCCGTACCGGTGGCTGGCCGACACCGTGGGCGGTTCGCGCGTGCCGATCATCAACTGCTCCGGCGGCACGGAGGTCGGCGCCTGCTTCCTCTCGACAACCCCTGTCGGCCCGATCAAGGCCTGCTCCGTCGGTGGGCCAGCGCTCGGGATGGCGATGGACGTCGTCGACGACGCTGGGAACTCGCTGGTCGGGACGGGCGAGGTCGGCGAGCTCGTGTGCCGCAAGCCGTTCCCGGGAATGACGCGCGGCTTCTGGCGCGACCCCGAGAAGTACCTCGAGACGTACTGGTCGCGAATCCCGGGCGTCTGGGTGCACGGCGACTGGGCCTCCGTCGACGCAGACGGCTTCTGGTTCCTGCACGGGCGCTCCGACGACACGCTGAACATCGCCGGCAAGCGCATCGGCCCCGCCGAGCTCGAGTCGGCCGCCGTCGGCCACCCCGCGGTGCGCGAGGCCGCGGCGATCGGCGTGCCGCACGAGGTCAAGGGCGAGACGGCCTGGATCTTCTGCTGCCTGCTGCCCGGAGCCGAAGCGACGGAGGCCGACGTCGCCGACCACGTTGCGGCCGAGCTCGGCAAGGCGTTCAAACCGGACCGGGTCTTCTTCGTCGACGCACTGCCGAAGACACGCTCCGCCAAGATCGTGCGGCGAGCGGTGAAGGCGACCGCGCTCGGCGCCGACCCGGGCGACCTCTCCTCGCTCGAGAATCCCGAGTCACTCGACCAGATCGGAGCAGCAATTGGCTGAAGGAGTTGCACTCATCACCGGCGGCGGCCGCGGCATCGGCGCCAACATCGCGCGCTCACTCGCAGCAGACGGCTGGTCGGTCGTCGTCACCGCTCGTTCTCGCGGGGAGATCGACGCAGTCGCGGCCGAGACCGGAGGACGCGCGGTCGAGATGGACGTCGCTTCACGCGAGTCGGTCGAGCGCGGCTTCGGGGCGACGGGCCACGTCGATCTGCTCGTCGCGAACGCCGGGGTCGGAAACGACGCCGACTGGTGGCACACGTTCGAGGTGAATGTGCTCGGCGTGCATCTCTGCTGCGAGGCAGCGCTCGCGGCGGGCGTATCGCGCATCGTGATCACCGGCAGCGGCGCCGCCTATCTGCCGGGCGCGAGCAACACGTCCTACACGGCGTCCAAGGCGGCTGTGTGCCGCTATGCCGAGACGCTGAACAATGCGCTCGAGATCCCCGTGTTCGTCTTCAGTCCCGGTCTCGTCCGGACGGCGATGACCGAGAGCCATGTCCCGGCAGACGCGCCGTGGACGCCGCCCGAGCTCGCCCCCGAGCTCGTGCGCAAACTGGCGACGGGCAAGTACGACGACCTCGCGGGCCGCTACATCCACGCCGAGCACGACGACGTCGACGATCTGCTCGGGCGCATCGACGAGCTGCGCGAACGAGACCTGAACGCGATCCGCCTGCAACGCTGATGCGCACCCTGCTCTGCTTCGGCGACTCCAACACGTGGGGCTATGTACCGGGGAGCAACGGCCGGCGGTTCCCGCGCGAGGCCCGCTGGCCGGTTCGGCTCCAGCGCGCGCTCGGCGATCGTTGGGAGGTGATCGCCGAAGGACTGAACGGCCGCACTGCGACCATGGACAGCCCGGTGGGCGAGGGGCGCAACGGGCTGCCGTACCTCGTGCCGTGCCTGCACTCGCACGCTCCGGTCGACCTCCTCGTCATCTTCCTCGGCACGAACGACGTCGGCGATCGATTCAGGCTGCCGGAGTCCGACGTCGCGCGCTCGGTGGGCCGGCTCGTCAAGGCCGCGCGGTCGTCCGAGTCCGGGGTCGACGGAGGGCCTCCCGAGATCCTCGTCGTCTGCCCGCCGCCGTTCGCGGGCCATCGACTCGGCCCGCACTTCGCAGAGATGTGCGGCGAGCTCGGCTGCGAGCTGCTCGACCTCGACGGAGTGGCGTCCTACGTCGAGATCGGCGACGACGTCGAGCACCTCGACGAGGCAGCGCAGGCGGCGGTGGCCTCCGCGGTCGAGGAGCGCGTGCGCCGTCTGCTGCCGTGACGGCGCGGCGCTACCGCGCGCGGCGGCCGGTCCGGCTTTCCGACACCGATGCGCACGGCCGGCTCCGGCTCGATGCGACCGCACGGTTCCTGCAGGACGTTGCAGCCGACGACATCCTCGATGCGGGCTGGGCACCGGACGAGCACATCTGGGTCGTGCGCAGGACCGTGCTCGACGTGGTGCGGCCGTTCCTCGACGACACCGAGGTCGAGCTGACGACGTGGTGCGGCGGCACCGCCGCGGCGGCCGCACTCCGGTGCACGTCGCTGTGCGGAGACCGCGGCGGCCGCGTCGATGCCGAAATGACGTGGATCCACCTCGGGCCCGACCTGCGGCCGCTGCGCCTCGGCGAGCGATTCCTGGCCGTGTACGGGGAGTCCGCGGCCGGCCGCCGGGCATCGACTCGGCTCGACCTTGCAGGCCCGCCGGACGAAGCCGGTGCGCTCGAGTGGCGCCTGCGGGCGACCGACGTCGACCGCCTCGGTCACGTCAACAACGCCGCCTACTGGGCACCCGTCGAGGAGCACCTGGCCGCACGGCTGCGGCTGCCGCACCGTGCGCTGCTCGAGTATCGGCAGCCGCTCGACCTTGGCGACATCGTCGAGCTCCGCGTGCACGACGCTGGGCTCTGGTTCACGGTCGACGGTGGTGTCCGCGCGGCCGCCATACTGGGCGCCTGATGCCCGCGAAGACCCTGCGCGTGTACCTGATCGCCGCGCTCGTCCTGGCGGCAGCGCTCAGCGTGCTCGGCAACAAGACGCACTCTGCGTTCGTCGGCTTCGCCAGCTTCGCCGCCTTCCTCTGCGCCGTCGCCCTCTATTTCGCCTGGCGGCGGGCCGCGCTCCGCGAGCGTCGTGGTAGAGTTTTCGACCGAGAGGCGAAAACCGATGAGACTCGCACTCGCCCAGATCAATAGCGTCGTCGGCGACGTCGACGGCAACGCGGCCCGCATCGTCGAATGGCTCGGTGAGGCGCGCGGCGCGCGGGCCGACGTGGTGCTCTTCCCCGAGCTCGTCGTGACCGGCTACCCGCCGGAGGACCTGTTGCTCCGGCCTGGTTTCATTCGCGCCGCGCGACGGGCGGTCGACGAGATCGCGGAGGCGGCGCGCGACATCACGGTGCTCGTCGGCGCGCCGTACCTCGACGCCGATCTCCACAACGCCTGCTTCGTGCTGGCCGACGGTGAGGTGCGCTGCATCTACCGCAAGCGCTTCCTGCCGAACTACGGAGTCTTCGACGAGGACCGCTATTTCGCGCCCGGCGACGATCTCTTCCTGCTGCGCTTCGGCGACGTGCGCATCGGGCCCACGATCTGCGAGGACATCTGGCAGCCGGGGCCGCCGGCGACCGACCTCGCGCTCGCCGGTGCACAGCTGATCGCAAACATCTCCGCATCGCCGTTCCACGTCGGCAAGGACCGCGAGCGTGAGGAGATGCTGCGGGTGCGGGCGCTCGACAACTCTTGCTTCGTTGCGCTCTGCAATGCCGTCGGCGGCCAGGACGAACTGATCTTCGACGGTCACTCGGTCGTGCTCGACGACGAGGGCGCGGTGCTCGCGCGCGCTGCCGGATTCGAAGAGGAGCTGCTCGTCGTCGACGTCGATCCCGCAGCGGCCGTCGGTCGCAGGTTGCGTGACGTGCGACGCCGCGCTCTCGCACGCGAGCGCGTCGCGGTCGAACTGACCGAGATCGAGTTCGCGCCGCCGCGGGAACATCAGGACGCGGCGCCGGCGCGGATCGTCCCCCAGCTCGACGACCTGGAGCAAATGCGGCTCGCGCTCGAGCTCGGCCTGCACGACTACGTGAAGAAGAACGGGTTCGGGGACGTCGTGATCGGGCTCTCCGGCGGCATCGACTCGGCCCTCACCGCTGCGCTGTGCGTCGAGGCGCTCGGAGCCGAGCGCGTTCACGGCGTCTCGATGCCGTCGCGCTATTCGTCGACGGCGACCCGCGGTGACGCCGAGCGACTGGCCGAGTCGCTGGGGATCGACTTCCGCGAGATCGCGATCGAGCCGACGGTCGACGCATTCACCTCCGCGCTCCGCGAGCACTTCGCCGGCCGCGACAGCGACCTCACCGAGGAGAACCTGCAGGCGCGCATCCGCGGCACGCTCCTGATGGCGCTGTCGAACAAGTTCGGCTGGCTCGTGATCGCGACCGGGAACAAGTCGGAGCTCTCGGTCGGCTACTCGACGCTCTACGGCGACCTCGCAGGCGGCTTTGCGCTGATCAAGGACGTCTACAAGACGGACGTCTTCCGTCTGTCGCGATGGCTGAACGAACGCGCCGGCCGGGAGCTGATACCCGCTTCGATCATCGAGCGAGCGCCGAGCGCCGAGCTCCGAGCCGACCAGCTCGACGAGGATTCGCTACCGCCGTACCCCGCACTGGATCGTGTGCTCGAGGCCTACGTCGAGCTCGACCGCTCGCGCGAAGAGCTCTCGCAGGACGGCTTCGACGCGGACGTCGTCGACCGCGCCGTCGGGATGATCGACCGTGCCGAATACAAACGCCGCCAGGCGCCGCCGGGCGTGAAGCTGCGGCCGAAGGCCTTCGGCCGCGACCGCCGCACGCCGATCACGAACCGCTGGAAGAGCTGACCGCCGCCACACTCTTTTCACAAAGTTGGCGCACTTCCAGGCGTCTTGCTCTGAGCTGCCTCTGAGCCGGCTCTGAGCTTCCTCTGAGCCGGGTCTGAGCCGGCTCAGACGCAGTACATCGCTCCTCAGTCGACGAGGCGCGCCAGCACGACGCCGAGGATCGGCAGCGCCATCGTCAGCGAATAGCTGACCCAGCCGACGAGAACGAGCCGCGGTCGCGTGCGCTGCTCCCGGCCGTCGCGGATCTCTGCCTGAAGCCGCGGGCCGAGCACGAAGTTGTGCAGATACGACACCACGAGCAGACAGGCGAACAGCGTGACCTTCGTCCAGAGGACGATCTGGAATGCCGTGCTGTGCTGCCAGTCGCGAGAGGCGAGCACGACCCCGGTCAAGGCGGCGACGATCAGTGCGCCGTAGCCAACGGGTCGCCAGCGAAGCCCGAGCGCCTTCATCGCGCGGCCACGCGGCTCGCCCTCGAGCGTTCGGATCGCCGGCACGCCCACGAAGACGAGCGCGGTCGATCCGCCGAACCAGATGCCGGCGGCGAGCAGGTGGACGGTGACGAGGACCGCGGTCACGAGCCCAGGTTACGCACGCGCTCGAGCAGGTCGGGCGGGGCGAACTGCTCCTGCGAAGCGGCGAGCTCGGCCAACGTCCACCAACGCACCTCCGCCACTCCTTCCGCCGAGAGGTCGACCGTCGCCCTCGGCTCGTGCTCCTCGACACGGACGAGATACGTGACGTTTCGCTGCCGATAGAGCCGCTTCGCCCAGGGGAACTGCCCGACGTGCTCGAAGAGGAGCGGGCCGACCTCCAGCTCCTGAAGCCCGATCTCCTCGAGCAGCTCGCGGGTCAGCGCCTGCTCGTGGCTCTCCCCGGGCTCGATTCCGCCCCCCGGCGAGCCCCACCACGACCTGTCACGGCCCGGGCCCCAGAATCGCACGAGCAGCACACGGCCCTGGCGGTCGAGGACGAGCGCCCGCACCGCATCGCGCTCCACCGGCTCGAGCCATTCGCGCAACGAGTGGAACCAGTGCAGGCGCTCCTCATAGGGCACGGCCGCGTTCGCCGGCGATGTCGAGGGCAGGACGTACAACCCTGTCTGGCCGATCGAGTGCAGCTGAGGACCGAGCTCGGGGCGGTCGCGATAGAGACCGCGGTACGCCTCCTTGCCGACGAATGCGACCGCGCGCGGCCGGACCGCCACGATCCGGTCGTCGAACGCGTCCGCGTCGAAATCGTCGCGCCGGAGGTCGCCCGAGCCCGGCGTCGTCCGGTAGGCGGCGTTCGTAAGGCCGTAGCCGAGCTCGAGCAGCGAGAACTGCTCTTGCGGGTCGTAGAGCCGCGGCGTGAAACCCGCGTCGCGGAGGAGCCGCCAGAAATCGTTCCGAGGATTGGCGAAGTGCGCCGCCGCGGCATCCGAGACGCGCCCCGGGTTGATCCCGCAGAAGACGCATGCCAGTCCCGGCGCGAGGACGTCCGGGACGGAGCTCGGGGTCGAGGAGGAGTCAGCCTTTCTTGCCACGCGGCCGACAGCGTGGCACGCGCTGCGTCCAGGTGGCCGTGCACACCCACGAGCTCGGGAACGGGGGCGCGGGACGGCGGCCGGCCGAGACCTGCTTCGGCAACCGGCGGGCGTTCCACGTTCTGCAGGTCCGTGTCATGCCGCCTCCGCCTCGGGCCCGCGCAGGTCGAGGCGCTCCTCGAACCTTCCACGCAGGTGCTCTCCTGCCACGCTGGTGCGCTTGCCGCGCCGCGGCAGGAGCCGCACGAAGCTCACCCGTTCGTCGCCGTGCCCGCCGTAGATGCGTGCGTAGCACTCGGCCTCGGTGAGTGTTCTGAGCCTCATGCCCGCCACCCTAGGACCGGGACCGGACGGACCCAGATACCGTCCCCGCTGTGCCGGCGAAAGCGCCCGTCCCGACGACGATCGACGCGGTTCGCGCGCGGTTCTCCGCGCTTCAGCGGCCGCTCGCGTTCTTCGACGGCCCCGGCGGGACGCAGGTGCCCGACTCCGTGATCGAGGCAATCGCGGGATATCTGCGCGACGCCAACGCCAACCTCGGCGGCGCGTTCGAGACGTCGCGACGCTCGGACGAGCTGATCGACCGGGCGCGAACAGCGGGAGCCGGCTTCCTCAATGCGACGATCGACGAGGTCGCGTTCGGAGCGAATATGACAACGCTGAACTTCGCTCTCTCGCGCACCGCGTCACGCAACTGGCGGGAAGGCGACGAGATCGTGTGCACGAAGCTCGATCACGACGGCAACATCTCGCCGTGGCTCGAGCTCGCGCGCGACCGGAAGCTGACCGTGCAGTTCTGCGAGGTCGACGACGAATGCCGGCTCGACCTGGGGCACCTCGGGTCGCTCCTCTCGGAGCGAACGCGCGTGGTCGCGTTCCCCTGGGCCTCCAACGGCGTCGGGACGGTCACGCCCGTCGCGGAGGTCGCCCGCCTAGCTCAGGACGCCGGCGCCCTTGCCTGGGTCGACGCGGTGCACTACGGGCCGCACGGCCCGATCGACGTCGCGTCGGCCGGAGTCGACGTGCTCCTCTGCTCGCCCTACAAGTTCTACGGCCCGCACCTCGGACTGGCGTACATCCGCCGAGAGCTCGCGGAGAGCTGGCGCCCCTACAAGGTGCGGCCCGCGCCCGACGAGCCGGTCGCCGGGCGGTTCGAGACCGGGACGCTCGCGCACGAGCTGCTGGCAGGGTTCTTGGCGGCGCTCGAGTACCTCGACGACGTGGGCTGGGAGTTCATCCAGGACCACGAGCACTCACTCGGACAGCGCTTCCTCGACGGCCTGTCCGACCGCTGGCGGCTCCACGGCCCGCAGGGCATGGAGGGCCGCGTCCCGACATTCGCCGTGAATCACGAATCGCTCTCGCCGCGCGAGGCGGCGACGCGGCTCGCCGAGCGGGGCTTCGCCGTCTGGGACGGCAACTACTACGCGGTCGAGATCATGAAGCGGCTCGGCCTGCCCGACGGCGCCGTGCGCATCGGGATCGTCCACTACAACACCGCGGACGAGGTCGACCGGCTGCTCGAGGAGCTCTCCCGCTCGAGCTAGCAGGGCGCTGCTGGGATGCCGAGACGGGCCTGCAGCGCGACGCCCGCGGCGAGAACGTCCCAGTCGGATTCGGCAGGGCCGATCAGCGAGACCCCCACCGGCAGGCCGCTGCGACGGCCCACGCCCGACGGCAGCGCTGCGACGGGAAACCCCGTCCAGTTCCAGTAGTGCGTGAACGAGATCTCGGCGGCGTCCGTGAACGCCTCGTCGTAGCCGTGCCCGCGCGGCCGCGCCACGATCGGCACCGTCGGTTCGAGCAGCGCATCGATCCGGTGCTCGGCGAACCAGTCGAGCCAGCGGAACGTCGCTTCCGTGCGCCGGGACTGGGCGCCGATGTAATCCGCCGCCGACAGGGCGCCGCGCTCCGCGTAGTCGAGAAAGCCTCGAATCGACGGGCGGTAGAGCTCACGTCGGTCGTCGAACCGGTGGTGGTAGACGAGCATCTCGGCACAGACGAGATCGAGGAAGACGAGCCCGAGCTCGAGCTCGACGGCGGGCGCCGGCACCTCGACGATCTCGGTCCCGAGCTCACGACACGCGTCGAGCGCAGCCTCGAACCCTTCGGCCACGTCGGGGTCGAGCTCCACGAGCCCGAAGCGGGGCGAGACGGCAACGCGGCGAAGCGGCGCCCGCTGCTGCGGCGCGGCGACACCGCGGAGCGCACCGAGCAGCGGCTCGCAGTCCGCGAGGCTTCGCGCCATCGGCCCGGCGTGGTCGAAGGTCGGCGCGAGCGGCACGAGCCCCCGCGTCGGCACCGTTCCCCGCGTCGGCTTGATCGTCGATGTCCCGCAGACGGCCGACGGGATGCGCAGCGACCCCGCAGTGTCCGTGCCGGTCGCGGCCGGGACCATCCGCGCCGCGAGCGCGGCCGCGGAGCCGCCGCTCGACCCGCCGGCCGAGCGGTCGAGCGCCCATGGGTTGCCGACCTGATCGGTCGTTCCGCCCGCCGCGAACTCGTGCGTGTGCAGGTGACCGAGCAGCACCATCCCGGCCGACTCGAGCCGCAGCCAGGCCGGGCACGACACGTCCGGCACCTCGTCGAGCAGACGGCTCGACGCCGTTAGTGGCTTGCCGGCAACGGCGTAGAGATCCTTGAGCCCGACGGGAACACCGCAGAGCTCCGGCGCGTTTCCCGCGGCGAGCCGTGCGTCGGCGCGGGCCGCAGCCGCGAGAGCGTCGTCTCGGTACACCCGCACCCAGGCGTTGATGGAGTCCGGGTCGCCGTCGTGGCTCTGCTCACCGTCGCGCTCGCGGATCCGGTCGAGGCAGGCCTCGACGAGCTCGCGGGACGACGCTTCCCGCCGCGCGAGGAGCCCGATCGATTCGAGGACGCCCGCATCCGCCAGGTTCGTCATCGGTCCGGGTTCCTTCGGGCTCTCAGTACGGGTAAGCCGCGCCGGCCGCCTCGGCCCACCGCGACCCGGGCTCGCGCCGGATCGGATCCGGGTCGACCCCGCGGGCGTCGGCGACTGCCAGCGTCAGGAGATGGAACCGGACGATGTCGACGACCGGATGGACCGTCGGGACGAGCGTCGTCTCACAACCGAGCAGCTCCAGCGCGGCGACAGCGTCATGCGCGCGGTCGGCGATCTGCCCTTCACCCTCGAGCACGAACGCGCGCGTCGTATCGTCGATCGCCGCCAGGTGCCCGTGCAACAACTGCTCCAGGTGGTGCGCCTCGGCGGCGACGTGGGAGCCCTCGCGCAGCTTGAGGACCGCCTCCTGGGCGGTCGGCCAGTCTCGGCCGGCCCCGGCGACGACGATCTTGTCCTGCGCAGGCGCCGCCACCTCGAGCCGTAGTGCCTCCTCGACCGCCTCGGGGAGCCAGCCGATGTCTTCGCCGTTCAGCGCAGCGATCGCAGCGACAGCACAGGTGTAGCTCGCGGTGTGGCACCACGACCGCTCGACGTCGGGCGTGCAGACGATCACCTCGTCCGCGGCCTGCGCGAGCGGTGAAGACGCGTTGCCCGTCACGAGCCAGACGTCACCGCCGAACCAGCGCTCGGCCTCCATCGTCAGCGCGGTCTCGCCCTCGTGCGAGACACAGACCATGATGTCTGCGATCGGCGGGACCATCACCGCCTCGAGCGCTTGAACCGCGAAGCCGCCGGTCTGCGCGGCGTGGAAGGACGTTCCGCAGCCGGTGAAGACCACCCGCGCGTCGATCGGCAGCTCACGATCAGTGGGGACGGCTCGCAGCCACTCGGGCTGCGCGAAGACCGCCCGCTTCGTCTCACCTGCCATATACGTGCCTCTATACCATCGCGCCGGTGGCCGCGTACCCCTGGATCCAGCGCGAACACGTTCGGTTCCGCGATTGCGATGCCATGGGCCATGTCAACAACGCCGTCTATTCGACCTACCTCGAGCAGGCCCGGATCGGGATCCTCGGCGACCTGGAGCCGTTCATCCTCGCCCGGGTCGAGATCGACTTCAGGGCGGAACTGCGCTCCGGCGAGGACGTCGAGGTGCGAAGCCGCTGCGCGCACGTGGGCACGAAGAGCTTCTCGCTCGAGCACCAGATCTGGTCGGGCGAACGATTGGTAGCCGACGCCAGAAGCGTGCTGGTCGGCTACGACTATGAGGCGGGCACGTCGGTCCCGCTGACCGCGAATCAACGAAGGAGACTCACTGAATGAGCGTGTACCAGCGCCACACCCTGTCGAACGGCCTGCGCGTGCTGACCGCGCCGCTCCCGCACGCGCAGTCGGTCGCCTGCTACATCATGCTGGCCGCGGGCTCGCGCTACGAGGACGAGGGCAACCGCGGCATCGCGCATTTCGCCGAGCACATGTTCTTCAAAGGAACCGAGAAGCGCCCCACTGCGCGCGACCTGTCGATGGAGGTCGACAAGATCGGCGGCGAGTTCAACGCATTCACGTCGAAGGAATACACGGGCTACTACATCCGCTGTGCGGGCGAGCAGCGCAACGTCGCGCTCGACGTGCTCGTCGACATGCTGCGCAACTCGAAGTTCGACGGCGAGGAGCTCGAGCGCGAGAAGGGCGTGATCATCGAAGAGATGAACATGTACATCGACACGCCGCGCGACTACGTCTCGTCGCTCTACGAGGAGTTGTTGTTCGGCTCCAATCCGCTCGGGTGGGAGACACTCGGGACGAGAGAGACGATCAAGGGAGCCACGCGCAAGACCTTCCTCGACTACCTCGGTCACTGGTACACGCCGCAGCGCATGGTGGTCGGCGTGTCGGGGATGATCGGCGACGACCTGCTGCCGACACTCGAGGGGCTGCTCGGCGACATGCCCGGAAACGGGTCCGGAATGCCCGCCCCGGCGCAGGTCGAGCGGTCGTCCGAGCCGAAGGTGCGCATCCACCACAAGGATTCCGACCAGGCGAACGTCTGCCTCGGCTTCCCGAGCTATCCGCTCGCTCATCCGGATCGCTACGCCCTGCAGTTGCTCGGCACCGTGCTCGGCACCGGCATGTCGTCGCGGCTCTTCCTCGAGGTGCGCGAGCAGCGCGGCCTCGCCTACTACGTCTACGCGCTCAATGCCGCGTTCACCGATGCGGGCACGCTCTTCTCCCAGGCCGGCGTCGACCTGAAGCGGGCGGAGGAGGCGGTCGAGGTGATCGCGACCGAGTTCCGCAAGCTCGCCGATGAGATCGTGCCGGCCGAGGAGCTGGAAAAGGCCCGCTCGCTCGCCAAGGGGCGGTTCGTCCTGCAGACCGAGAGCCCGAACGGGCTGATCACGTTCGGGCTGCGCCGCGAAGTGCTGGAAGGAAAGGCCGCCGAGCCGACGGAGGTGCTCGCGGGACTCGACGCGGTCACGGCCGACGACGTGCTGCGGGTCGCGCAGGACGTGATCGGCGGTCAGGGCATGAGGCTGGCGGTGATCGGGCCGTTCGACGACGCGTCGAAGTTCGAAGCGCTCCTCTAGCTCGGCACGCCCGAGCCTCGTTCGCGGTGCGGACCAGGCTCGGGCGGCTGCTCAGCGGTCGATCAGCTTCCAGACCGGCCACGCGACCACACCGTTGAAGACGAGTGCGACGGCGAGGAACGCGAGCTCGTTCCAGCGGTAGTGGCCGAGCACGACCATGCGAAGGCCGACGCCGATCGTGATGCCGCCGAGCCACGTCGGCACGAACCGGCCGGTCACCCGCGCGAGCAGGAGCCAGCCGGCGAGCAGCGGCAGCGCGTCGGCCGCGTAGCCGCCGAGCGAGACGTGGTGGTCGTGAGAGAGCTGGCCGATCGTCGCGAAGAGCAGGATCGCGATCGCGCCGGCGAGAGCAAGCTTCGAAACGGTGTCTGACACCTAGGTGTCAGACACCAAAGAACCTGCGCGCGCCGCGGAAGTCGCTCGTCCGCACGGGGACGATCCGCACCTCGCTGGCCGAGTTCGGCGCTTCGATCATCTTCCCGCCGCCGATGTACATGGCGACGTGGCCGACCACGGGATGCTCATAGAAGAGAAGGTCACCCGGCTGCAGCTTGGCGAGCGAGACGGGGGTGCCCGCCGCGAATTGCGCATCGGCGTCGCGAGGGATGGTGATGCCGTGCGTCCGGTAGACGGCCCAGGTCAGCCCTGAGCAGTCGTAGCCCCAGGCCGAGAGCCCGCCCCACAGGTAATGGAGACCGAGGAACTGCTCGGCCGTCCGGACGAGGTCGGCGCGCGTGTGCGGCAACGGCCGGGTTGCGGCAGCGGGCACGGCGCCGCGCGGAACGTCCGTCCCGAAGCCGACCTCGGTGCCGTTCGGGAGCCTCGCGCTCCGTGCGGTGACGACGAGCGGGGCGGCGAACGCCGGGCCGAGCTGCCACGCGCGCACCCAGCCCGGATAGCCGTGCGGGTCGAGCGGGCTCGGCTGGTCGGGGACCGCGATCTTCGTCCAGCCCGGGCGCCGCGCGAGCACGAGCACGGTCTCGCCGTACAGAACCTGCGTCGGCATGTGACCGACGAGCGCCCGCCGTTCGGCAACCGTCACCGCCGGCGTCGGCCAGACGTGCGGGTCGAGCGGCAGGTGACCGGCATTCGGCGCCTCCCACACGTTCGCGACGGGGACGCGCACGGTCGCGGTGTGGCCCGGCGACACGGCGAGCATCACGGCCGCGGCGAAAGCGGTGAGCGTCAGTCCTCTTTCGCCTGCTCGTCGGCGCCGCGCGCCTGGAGCTCCGCGACGACGGTCGGGTCGGCGAGCGTCGTGGTGTCGCCGAGCGGCCGATTCTCCGCGACATCGCGGAGCAGGCGCCGCATGATCTTGCCGCTGCGGGTCTTCGGCAGCTCCGGCGTGAAGACGATGTTCGCGGGCTTCGCGATCGGCCCGATCTTCTTGGCGACGTGATCGCGCAGCTCGTCGAGCTTGGCGACCGACGGCTCGACTCCAGTCTTGAGCGTGACGAACGCGACGATCGCCTGGCCCGTGGTCGCGTCGTTGCGTGCCGCAACGGCAGCTTCGGCGACGTCGTGGTGGTCGACCAGCGCCGACTCGACCTCGATCGTCGAGATGCGATGTCCCGACACGTTCATCACGTCGTCGACGCGACCGAGCAGCCAGAAGTCGGCGTCCTCGTCGATCCGCGCGCCGTCGCCTGCGAGGTAGACGCCGGAGTAGCGCGACCAGTAGGTATCGACGTAGCGGTCGTGCTCCTGATAGAGCCCGCGCAACATCGCGGGCCACGGCTTGCGCAAGACCAGGTAACCGCCGCCGCCGGGGCCGACCTCCTCGCCCGCCTCGTTGTAGATCGCGGCGTCGACACCGGGGAACGGCCGGCTCGCCGAGCCCGGCTTCGTGGTGCTGATCCCGGGCAGGGGCGTGATCATGATCATCCCCGTCTCGGTCTGCCACCACGTGTCGACGATCGGGCAGCGCTCACCGCCGATGTGCTCGTGGTACCAGACCCACGCCTCCGGGTTGATCGGCTCGCCGACCGACCCGAGCAGCCGCAGCCTCGACAGGTCGTGCTTCGCCGCGTGCTCCGGGCCCCACTTCATGTGCGACCGGATCGCGGTCGGAGCCGTGTAGAGGATGGTCACGCCGTAACGCTCGGCCACGTCCCACCAGCGGTCCTTGTCGGGGAAGTCCGGCGTGCCCTCGTACATCACCGACGTGGCGCCGTTGCAGAGCGGCCCGTAGACGATGTAGCTGTGCCCCGTCACCCAGCCGACGTCGGCGGCGCACCAGTACACGTCGGTGTCGCGCTTCAGGTCGAAGATGTAGTGATGCGTCGTCGCGACGCCGACGAGATACCCGGCGGTCGTGTGCGCGATTCCCTTCGGCTTGGCAGTCGTGCCCGACGTGTAGAGGAGATAGAGCAGGTCCTCGGGATCCATCGGCTCAGCCGGGCACGGTGACTCGTCGACTGCGAGCTCGTGCCACCAGTGGTCGCGGCCCTCGGCCATCGGCACGTCGTTGCCGGTGCGCCGCAGGACGATCACGTTCTTGACGGTCGGCGAGGCGTCGACCGCCTCGTCGGCGGTGCGCTTGAGCGGCACCGTCGCCCCACGGCGCCAGGCCTCGTCCTGCGTGATCAGGACCTCGCATTTCATGTCCTGCAGGCGCCCCGAGAGCGAGTCGGCGGAGAAACCGCCGAAGACGACGGTGTGGGGCGCGCCGAGCCGCGCGCACGCCAGCATGGCAACCGCCGCCTCCGGAACCATGCCGAGGTAGATCCCGACCGGAGTGCCCTTGCCGACGCCGAGCTCCTTCAATGCGTTCGCGAGCTTCGTCACCTCGTTCAGCAGGCCGGCGTAGGTCAGCTCGCGGCGGTCTCCCTCCGGCTCGCCCTCCCAGTAGTAGGCGACCGCGTCGCCTCGTCCTGCCTCGACGTGCTTGTCGAGGCAGTTCCACGCGACGTTGAGCGTGCCGCCGAGATACCACTTCGCGTACGGCGACTCCCACTCGTACAGCTTCGTGAACGGCTCGAACCATGCGACCCGCTCGCGTCCCTCACGCTCCCAGAACGCGTCGAAGTCCTCGTCGTAGATCCCCGGCTGCGCATTCGCCTGCGCCGCGAACTCGGCGGACGGCGGATACCGCCGCTCCTCGAGGAACAGCGTGTCGATGTCTCTCTCCGTCGTCACGGTTCGAGGTCGTAGGGGTACCGGGTCAGATTCTCCGCTCCGTCGGCGGTCACGAGCACGAGGTCCTCCAGCCGAACGCCGCCGTAGCCCGCCCGGTAGCAGCCGGGCTCGACCGTGACGACGTCACCCGCCAGGAACGGCAGCTTCGATGCGAGCCCCATGCCGGGCTGCTCGTGCACCTCGAGGCCCACGCCGTGGCCCAGCCCGTGGAAGAAACCGTCGGAGAGTGGCTTTCCCTGCTCCTTCGTCCGTGGAGTGGGCTCGCCTGCGGCCTCGAAGATCTCACAGGTCCCGTCGAAGATCGCACGGCCGTCGGCGCCCGCCCTGATCTCCGAGATCGCGCGGTCGAGTGCCTCCTTGCAGAGGCGATGCCACTCGCGCACGTCGTCGGGCACGTCGCCCACGACGAACGTGCGCGTCATGTCGCAGTAGATGAACGACTCGTTGTCGCGCGGCCAGATGTCCACGACGATCGGGACACCGGCGTGAATCGGGCCGGAGCCCATGTCGTGGCCGACGGCGCCCTGCGCGCCGGGCGCGACGATGAACTCGTCGGCAGTCGCACCGTGAGCCGCGAACGTCTGCGACATCTCGGATTTGACACGCTCCACCGTGAGCGGCTCGCCGTCCAGCGACAGGCCCGTCCCATTCGGCGTCGCGCGGCGCAGCAGGTCGCGCGCGGTGTCCATGCCGGCTTCGGCGGCCCGCTGCGCACGGCGCATCCCGGCGAGCTCCGCGTCGCTCTTCACGCGCCGCCTCGCGTCGAAGAAGCTCGCGTCGACGGTCAGCTCGACGCCCTCCATCCGCAGCCGGTCGGCAAGCCACAGCGGGAACGTCTCCGGCACGACGGCGCTCGTCACTCCGAGGCCTTTCACCGCGCGCGACGCAAGCTCGGAGCGGATCTCCGGATACGCGAGGCCAGATGCGATCAGCTCGTCGACGCCGTACTCCTCGGAGAGATGGAGCTCGAAGAGGCCGAGTGCACGGAGTCGCTGCGCCTCCATCGAACTGATCTGGATGTGCTTGACCCCGTTTCGCTCCGCGTAGAGGAAGGGATCCGGGATGCCGAGCGGCACCTCGTGGCGCAGCTCGGGCGAGCGAAACGTGTCGGCGAACATGAGGACGTCGGGCATGCCGGTGACTCTAACTAGGATCCAGCTGGTGGAGCCGCGCGACAGAGCACTGGCGCTGATCGAGCGCTACGACGTCGAACTGAAGGGGCTGCTGCCGCCCGGGACCGACCTCTTCGACGCCCACCTCCACCTCGGGCACGACATCGACGGCATGGTCGGCGACTACCAGCAGCTCGAGACGCTGATGGCCAAGTACGGCCTGTCGCGCGCCTTCATGTTCTGCCTCGACGAGGCGGATCATCACCCCGCGTTCAGCGCAGCGAACAACCGCACACTCGACTTCGCGGCGCGGAGCGAGGGCCGTCTGATCCCGTTCGTGCGTCTCGACCTGAACGAGACGCCGATCGAGGAAGCGCGGCGCTGCCTCGATCTCGGTGCCCGCGGGATCAAGCTCCACCCACGGGCGCAGAAGTTCACCGCCACCGACAAGCGGCTGGACCCCGTGTTCGCCCTCGCCGCCGAGCGGCGCGTGCCGATCCTGATCCACGGCGGCCGTGGGCTGCCGCCGATCGCCGACGGTCTGCGGGCCCTCGTCGACCGCTACCCCGACGCCAGCCTGATCATCGCCCACGCGGGGATCGCCGATCTCGCCGAGCTCGCCCGCTGCATGGCCGGCCGCAAAGGAGTGCTCTTCGACACGTCGACCTGGAGCCCGATCGACCTCCTCGACTTCTATCGCCAGGTGCCGCCCGAGCAGGTCGTCTACGCAAGCGACTATCCCTACGGCCAGCAGCCCTCGTCGCTTCTGATCGCACTCAAGACGGCGCAGTACGCCGGGTACACGGACTCGCAGCTGCGCGGCATGCTCGGCGGCACCGCGAACGCCCTCGCGGACGGCCGCGACCTGCCCGAGCCGACGACACCCGTCGGGAGCGAGCTCTTCACCCAGCCCATGCAGCTCGCCCGCATTCATCAGTACCTCTCCATGGCGACGCCACTTCTCTGGACACGTCAGCCGGACACGATCGGGGTGCTCGGCCTCGCCATCAACACCTGCGCCGAGCGGAACGGCCACGCCGCCGAGGTCGACCGGATCCGCGAGCTCCTCGAGGCCGCGCGCGATCTCTGGCTGTCGATCCCCTCGCTCGAGGACGAGGTCGAGCAGCGGCTGCTGATCCGGCTGACGCACCGGCTGATCCACATCGCCGACATCGAGGCGGTCACTGCTGCCTGACCTGCTCGTCAACGACCACACCTACGAGGTGCACTCGGAGGTCGGGACGACGCTCGCGGAGGTGCTCCGCGATGAGCTGTCGCTCACGGGAACGAAGATCGCCTGCGCCGAAGGGCACTGTGGCTCCTGCACGGTGCTCGTCGACGGTGTCCCCACACTGTCGTGCATCACGCTCGTGCACAGCGTCGGAGCTGCGAAGGTGACGACGATCGAGGGTCTGCGCGACCATCCCATGGTGCACGCGTTCGTGCGCGAGGACGCCCTTCAATGCGGCTTCTGCACACCGGGACAGATCGTCAGCGCCGTCGCGCTCGTCACCGCGACACCGAATCCGACCACAGAGGAGATCCGGCACAACATGGCCGGCAACCTCTGCCGCTGCGGCACGTATCCGAAGATCGAGGAGGCGATTCGCACGTGGCAAGACTGATCCGCACCGAGAAGGAAGTCGAAGGCCGTTACGAGGAGGTCTGGCTCGTCGTCGAAGAGGACGCGCTGGAGCAGTGGCCCGCCGGGCCGCTCGAGATCGTCGGCCGGCCGGCAGCGCGCATCGACGGCCTCGAGCGCGCGCGAGGCGAGGCCGTCTACACAGCCGACCTGAAGCTGCCGGGGATGCTGCACACCGCCGTGCTGCGCTCGCCCTATGCCCATGCCCGCGTCCGCAGCATCGACCTCGGGCCTGCACTCGCGGCGCCCGGCGTGCATGCAGCCCTCGGTCCCAACGACCTCGACGTCCTGAACGACGAATGCGGCTTCCAGGGCGCCGCGGTCGCGGCGGTGTGCGCGAACACCTACGCGGAGGCCCGCGCGGCGCTGCACGCGATCAAGGTCGACTTCGAGCAGCTCGAGGTGCTGACCGATCCCGATGAAGCGGTGGCGCGCGGGCAGCTCATCGGCGAGCCGCGGGTGCGCGAGCGCGGCGATCTCGAACGGGGGCTTGCGGAGGCCGACGTCGTCGTCACGGGCGAGTACACCACCCAGGTCGTGTTGCACAACTCGATGGAGACCCATCAGGCCGTTGTGCAGTGGCTCGGCGACTCGCTCGAGGTCTACATCTCGACGCAGTACATCTGGGGCGTGCGGGACGCGATCGCAGGCAACCTCGGGCTGCCGGCCGACAAGGTGCGCGTCGTGTGCAACTACATGGGCGGCGGCTTCGGGTCGAAGAACGAGCCCGACGACTACACGTACATCGCGATCGAGCTGGCAAAGCGAACCCACCGCCCCGTGCGCTGCGCGCTGACGCGGCGCGAAGAGAACCTGGCCACCGGAAACCGCAACGCCACGAGGCAGCGCCTGACGATCGGCGCCCGCTCCGACGGCACGCTCACCGCGCTCGGCGGCGACTACGTGAACTCCACGGGCTGGGGCGGCTGGTCCTCTCCGGTCGAAGGCCCGATGCAGATGCTCTACGCCTGCGAGAACGTCAAGACGACGACCTGGGCGGCGAAGATCAACCAGCCGCCGATGAAAGCGTTCCGCGCACCGGGCTTCGTCGAGGGGACATTCGGGCTCGAGTCGCTGCTCGACGTGCTCGCGGCCAGGCTCGACATCGATCCGCTCGAGCTTCGCCGCCGCAACCATGCAAACCACGACGCCGCCGACGACCGCCCGTACAGCGGGAAGAACCTCCTCGAGTGCTACCGGCGGGCCGAGCCTCACTGGGAGCGCCGGCACGCGGTGCGCGCAAGCTCGACGTCCACGGTCAAGCGCGGGGTGGGGATGGCGTCGCAGATCTGGTACGGCGGCGGCGGTCCGCCGAGCTACGCGTGGGTGCGCGTCGGCTCGGACGGGCGGGCAACGGTCGTCACCGCGATGCAGGACATCGGCACCGGCACCCGCACGGCGATGGCGCAGATCGCGGCCGAGGAGCTAGGAGTGCCGCTCGACCACGTCACGGTCTCGCTCGGCGATTCCGCGCGAGGCCCCTTCGCGTCGATCTCGGCCGGCTCCTCGACGACACCGTCGATGGGGCCCGCGGTGCGCGCGGCGGCCGCCGATGCCCGGCGCCAGATCGAGGAGATCGCCGAGCAGCGCGGCACGCCCGATGCACCGCTCGAGGAGATCGTCGGCCTGCTCGAGGACGCGCAGATCCTCGGCAAGGGCGGCCGTGGCCCGAACCCCACCGGCATGCAGGTGCTCACCTTCGGCGTCCAGGTGGCCGAGGTCGCGGTGGACATCGAGACCGGAGAGGTCTGGGTCGACCGCATCGCAGCGGTGCACGATGTCGGCCGCGTGATCAACCCCCTCGGGGCCTCGAGCCAGATCGAGGGCGGGATCATCCAGGGAATCGGACACACGCTCTCGGAGCATCGTCTCCACGACCCGCGCACGGGCCAGATCCTCACGACGAGCCTCGACGCGTACAAGATCCCGACGTTCGCCGACGTGCCGGAGATCATCAGCGAGCTGATCGACGAGCCCGATGCGCAGCTCACGAACCTCGGCTCGAAGGGCCTCGGCGAGCCGCCGATCATCCCGACGGCGGCGGCGATCTCGAACGCGATCCGTGACGCGACGGGCGCGGAGGTGCACCAGCTGCCGATCTCCCGCGAGGAGATGCTGCGCGCGCTGCGCGAGGCCGGGGCGAAGACGAAGGAGAAGGTTGGAGCTCCGGCAGGCGTCTAGCCTCGAGCTCGACGGCGGGACGCCGCTGCACGGCGGCACCGAGCTCGTGCCGCTCCTGCGCAGCGGAATCGTGCGTGCCGAGACTCTCGTCGACGTTCGCGGGGTCGTGCCGCACGGGATCGACGGACACGTGATCGGCGCCGGGACGACGCTCGCGGAGCTCGAACGCGACGCTCGGATCCCCGCGGCGCTGCGCGAGGCCAGCCGGCTCGCCGCGAGCCCACAGCTGCGCAATGCAGGATCGCTCGGCGGCAACCTGCTCCAGTCGACCCGCTGCTGGTACTGGCGCCTGAAGTGGCCATGCCGTTTGCATGGCGGCGACGAATGCTTCGCCCACGAAGGCGAGCACCGGGAGCACGCCATCTTCGCCAACGACTTCTGCGCCTCGGCGCATCCGTCCGATCCCGCAGCGGCCTTGCTCGCGCTCGACGCCCGGCTGCGCACGAACCGGCGCGAGCTCCCAATCGCCGAGCTCTACCGTCTCCCGACCGAGGACGACCGGCGAACGACGACGCTCGAGCCGGGCGAGCTCCTGCTGTCGGTGGAGCTGCCGCCGGTCGACCGGTCGGTGTACCTGAAGGCGATGGAACGCAAGCGTTGGGCGTTTCCGCTCGTCGGCGTCGCCGCCTCGCGCGCGGCGGGCGTCACGCGAATCGCGCTCGCGGGGGTGGCTCCCGTCCCGTGGCTCCTGGACGGAAGCGTGGAAGATGCGACGCCGCTGCCGCGAAACGCGTACAAGGTCGACGTGGCCAGGGCACTGATCGGACGGGCGCTCACCGCGCTCGCGGAGAGCCCGTGACCGCTCCCGCACGCATTCTCGGGCTGTCGGCCGTCGCGGCGCTCGCGCTTGCACTGGCGGCCTGCGGCGGCGGCTCGAAGCACGCGTCCGGAACGACCACCACCGACGCGAACGGCTGCATCCCGGTGTCCGCGCCGCCGGCAGGAGCCCGGCACGAGACGAAGCCGACGGCACGGCTCTCGCCGTCCAAGACCTACGACGTCACCTTCAAGACGAACTGCGGCAGCTTCACGATCAGGCTGGCCACGAAGACGTCGCCGGCGACGACCGCGTCGTTCGCCGGGCTCACCGGCAAGGGATTCTTCGATCACACGGTTTTCCACCGGATCGTGCCGGGCTTCGTGATCCAGGGCGGCGACCCGACCGGCACGGGCACCGGCGGCCCCGGCTACACGACGATCGACCCGCCGCCCGCCTCGACGCGGTACACCCTCGGGGTCGCGGCGATGGCGAAGAGCGCCGCCGACCCGGCAGGCGCATCCGGCAGTCAGTTCTTCGTCGTCACGGCACCCGACGCTGGACTGCCGCCCGAGTACGCGGTGCTCGGCAAGGTCGTACGCGGCCTGCCGGTCGTCCAGAAGATCGGCAAGCTCGGAGATCCGGCGTCGGGCGGCGAGGGAACCCCGACCGAGACGGTCGAGATCGAGAAGGCGACCCTCCACGTCGGCTAGCGCGATCGTGCTCGCGGCCGGCGCGTCGACGCGCTACGGCGGCGTGAAACAGCGCGAGCTGCTGCCGTTCGTGCTCGAGGCCCTGGAGCAGACGAGCGTCGCGGAGATCGTCGTCGTCGAGGGAGCGCACAAGCTCGATGTTCCCGGCGTTCGGGTCGTCAGCTGCGAGGACTGGGACACCGGCCCGGGCGCGTCGCTTCGCTGCGGGCTCGCAGCCCTGGGCGCCGAGGTCGAGCGGGCGGTGATCGTGCTCGCCGACGGTCCCGACCTCGACCCGCGGGCGGTCGAGCGGGTGCTCGCGCGTCACGAGCCCGTCGTCGCGGCCAGCTACGACGGCACCCGCAGCCACCCGGTCGCTCTCGCGCGAACCGCCTGGGGTGAGATCCCGGACGCAGGCGGCAGGGCGCTCGCCCCCGTGCTCGTGGATTGCTCCGACCTGCAGCCGCCCGGCGACGTCGACGTGCGGCGTTAGCCGGCTACGCGTCGAGCGGCGTGCGCAACGCCGCGAGCTTCGCCTTCAGCTCGGGCGGCATCGGCTCGGAGACGGCCACGCGCACGTAATGCCGTAGGCGCTCCTCGAAGTGATAGCGCTTCGCGCACCAGCTGCATTTCTCGAGGTGACCCTCCGCCTCCTGGACCTCGTGGTCGGAGAGCGTCCCGTCCAGGAACGGCTGCATCATCTCCTCGCACTTGTCGCACCAGTCGATCATTTCCCGCTCCAGCGTCGGCCAAGCCGACGCCTGCGCTCCCTGGCCGGCTCCGTCAAGCCTACGCCGATCCCGCTCCAGCGTCGGCCAAGCCACATGATCATGCCGCTACCGACCGGTCGGCGAGGTTCTTCTTCAGGATCCGCCGGCCGCGATGGAGGCGCGACATCACGGTCCCGATCGGGATGTCGAG
Source organism: uncultured Thermoleophilia bacterium (assembly GCA_963806025.1). Classification (GTDB taxonomy): domain Bacteria; phylum Actinomycetota; class Thermoleophilia; order Gaiellales; family Gaiellaceae; genus PALSA-600. Next base: position 611,816 of record CAWDWI010000002.1, read on the forward strand.
GATCTGCGCCGCGTCGGCGTAGGAGAACTCGCCGATGTCGACGAGGACGATCGTGTCGCGGAAGTCGTGCGGGACGTCGGCGAGGGCCTCGACGATGGAGTCCTGGCTGAGCCGCTCGAGCACGCGCTCCTCGTCCGGGTTCTCGTCGGGCACCTGCGACTCGAGCTTGTTGTAGAGGAAGTAGTCGCCGGCTTCGTTGTCGAGCGACGTCGTCTGCGGGGTCCGCTGCTGGCGGCGGCCGCGATCGATGTTCAGGTTCGTGAGGATCCGGAGGAGCCAGGCACGGAGGTTCGTCCCCGGCGTGTACTGCCGCCAGGAACGGAATGCGCGCTCGTAGGTCTGCTGCACGAGGTCGTCGGCCTCCTCACGGGAGCCAACCAGGCGACGGGCCACGCGGTAGACCTGGTCACTCAACTCCAGCGCCTCCTCTTCGAAGCGAACACGGTCCCTCGCTTCCTGGGCGAGCCTACGGCTGTCGGCGGCTGACGATGCGCTTTCGCTCATCCGGCGGCCACCCTAGCAGGGGTATAAACGCTCACCCGCGTCCCTGGATTCCCGACGAATTCAGGCGAACTGCTGCTCGCGAAAACCACCGCGTGCCATCGCCTCGACGATTGCGTCCCGCGACGTCAACCCGTCGTCGTAGGTGAGAACGACCTGGCCCATCAGGTTGGCGTTGGCGGCCTCGAGCCCCGCCGTGCCCTCGAGCGTCTTCGCGAGTCGCATCACGCACTTCTCGCAGCGAATGCCGCTGACCTGGATCGTCTCGGAGACCGAAGCCATACCGTCAGCCTAGCGAGCGGGTGACGAGATCCGCCGCCGCGGCCCGCGCCGACTCCGGTGCGAGCTGCAGGTCGGCTTCGCACGCACCGGGATCGAGGCGCGCCAGCAGTTCGGCGCCGCCGAGTGCGCGCGCCGCGGGCCGGACGAGCTCCAGCAGCTCGGCCCCGAGCTCGTCCGCCGTCACATAGCTCGAGCCGTCCGGATGCACGAGCCGCGCACGAGGCCCGAACCGTGCTGCCGACCAGCGGTTCTGGCTGTAGTCGGCCCGTCCGCGGTCGGCCAGCAACAGGGCGTTGACCGGCAGCCCGCCGTCGAGCGCGGTCGCGCACAGCGCCTGCAGGAGCGCCGCGAACGCCGCCGACAGATGGACGTCCGTGGGCTGGTCGGGGACCCGCACCTCCAGCGTGCCCAGCTTCGGATGCGGGCGGACGTCCCACCAGATGCGCGTGTAGTCCTCGGCGACCCCGAGCGCGGCCAGCCTCTCGACCCACGACTCCCATTCCTCATACGACGCGAATGCGGGCGGCGCCCCGGCCCGCGGCAGCTCGGCGAGGATCGGCGCACGGTTCGATGCCATCCCGTTGAGCTCCCCCGCAAACCAGGGCGAGTTGGCCGACATGCCGAGCACGACCGGCAGCCACGGGACGATCGCATCGAGGCAGCGCCAGCAGTCCTCACCCGACGGCATGCCGACATGCACGTGCAGCCCCTGGACGCCCTGGCGGCGCACCGAGATGCCGCCGTAGCCGACGAACGTGACGTAGCGCTCCTCCTTGACGATCGGCTGCGCCTCGGGGCGGGCGAACGGATGCGTCGCGGCGGCTGCAATCGCGAGACCCTCCGCGCCGGCGGCAGCAGCCGCGGCGCGCCGAAGCGCGGGCAGCGCCTCGTCGACCTCCACGGCCGACGCACAGACGTTCGTGTTGATCTCGAACACCGAGGCGAAGAGCTCGGTCTTCAACGAGCCGGGCAGCTCCAGGCCCTCGACGCCGCGCAGGATCCGGTCGACCGCAGCGACCTGACCGAACGTTTCGGCGTCGAGGATCATCAGCTCCTCCTCCACACCGAGCGAGAACGGCGCGGTCTCGCCGAACCGCTGCTCGCCGATCACGACTGCGTGTGCGCTTTGACCCCGTGCACCGGACGGCCCGCCGCGACCCAGGCGTAGTACGACGCGCTCGGGCCGAACTCGGTGCGGTAGCCGGTGACCCGTGGGTTGCGTCCGACGTCGCGGGCCCGCGCGGCGTGCCGAAGCAGGTTGATGTCGTCCAGTTCCTGCCAGACGAGGATCAGATGGGCGGCCGTCATGAACTCCGCAACGAACGAGCAGCCGGATGCCGGGCACGGAAACGGGTCCGTGCGCACGCAGAACCACCCGTCGTAGTTCCCGCCGTCCTCCTGCCAGAGCTCTTCTTCACCCTCGACAACCGTGTGCTCGAGGACGATCTGCCCGCGCTCCATCGGGGACAAGGTAGCGGGGAAGGGCAGATGGAGACCGGCGCGAGGCCGGCCCCGGGTCAGCCTCGCTGGCCGAGCTTGGCGGTGACCGTCTTTTTCGAGCCGTTGCGGTAGATCTCGAGCTTCAGCTTGTCGCCGGGCTTACGCTGCGAGATCGCGTCGCGGAGCTGCTGGTAGGTGGTCACCGGCGTGCCGTCGATCGCGACGATCAGGTCGCCTCCGACCTGGTAGCTCTCGCCCTGCACGACGACCGCTGTCTTGCCCTCCCTGAGCCCGGCCTTGTCGGCCCCGCTCCCCGCTGTGACGTCCTGGATCAGGAGACCGCTGTTCGACGGCAGGTGGAAGAGCTTCGCGAGCTGGGGCGTGACCGGCGCGGCGTCGAGCCCGAGGTACGCGTGCTCGGCCTTGCCGCTCGAGATGATCTGGGCCGCGACGTTGCGAACGGTGTTGATCGGGATCGCGAAGCCGATGCCGACGTTGCCCTGGCCTCCGGTCGTCCCGGTGGAGATCTGTGAGGTGACGCCGATCACGCGCCCGTGCGAGTCGATCAGCGGTCCGCCCGAGTTGCCGTGGTTGATGGCGGCATCGGTCTGGATCGCATGGTCGATCGGCAGCGAGTTCGGCGCCTCGATCTGGCGCTGCACGGCGCTGACGACACCTGTCGTGAGGGTGCGCGTGAAACCGAACGGGTTGCCGATCGCATCGACGGGATCGCCGACGACGACGGCGTCGGAATCGCCGAGCTCGAACGGAGTCAGCGCACGCGCGTGCGCGTCGATCTTGAGGACCGCCACGTCCGTGGACGGATCCTTGCCGACGACGGTGGCGGTGATCTCGTCCTGACCGGAGAACGAGACCTGCACCTTCTTCGCGCCCTGGATCACGTGGTAGTTCGTGACGATGTGACCGGCCTTGTCGATCACGAAGCCCGACCCGAGCGACTCGCTCGTCTGCGGCGTCGTCGGCAGCAGGTTGAACGGATCGGTCGACACCTGCGAGACCGACGTCGCGGTGATCTGCACGACTCCCGGGGCATCGCGGTGGTAGATCTGCTCCGCGGTCAGCGCTCCCCCGCTCGCCGGCGTCTGCGAGGTGGTGGGAATTGCCGCCGACCGCGTGACCTGCTGGACGGTCGTCGTGCTGCCGAGCTTCCCGAATGCCGCCGCACCGCCGAGCGCGAGAGCGCCACCGACGACTGCGACGACCAGGAGCTCGACGACGCGGGCAGAGAGGATGCGGCTGCGAGCCACAAGTCCCGTTATAACCGCAGGAAGTTCAATGTCTGTGTGCGGCGATTAAAAGGCAGTTAAGAGTGCTGAAAGAGCAGTTCCTCTCGATCCGGAACTGGCCGCTCCTGCCCGCCACCGTGTTCGAGGCCTAGCAACGGTTTCAGCGCAAACTCGAGCGGCCGCGCTGCTCCTCGGGCTACCCGAGCTCTCGCGCGGACAGCTTCTCTTCCCCCTCGCGCGTGACGCGGTAGGCCGCCGCGCCGGGCCGGCAGGTGACGATCTCGCGCAGCTCGGGCCCCGCGTAGTGCAGCCCGACGCCGTCGTCGGCGGCGATTCCCTCCGGGAAGCCCGCGTCGACGAGCGCGCGGTATCTCGGCCGGCGCTGCTCCTCACCGTCGTAGTGCGGGCAGGCACTGCCCGACAGCAAGCCGAGGCAGTCCATCCCCCCGAGCTGCGGGCCGAACGAGTCGGTGACGCCGGCTTCGAACCAGCAGATCATCCCGGCGCTCGCTCCCCAGAGGACGATCCCGCTCTCCCAGGCCTCGCGCAGCAGCACGTCGATCCCGTGCGTCTTCCAGATCGCCAGCATGTTCGCGGTGTTGCCGCCGCTGACGCAGATCGCATCCTGGGAGAGGATCAGTTCGCGCAAGTTCTCCGGCGGCCAGGGAAACGTGCGCAGGTGGTCGAGCTCGGCGCGGTCACGAAACCGCTCGTAGAAGCCGACGATCGCCTCCGCCGATTCCGCAACCGCGGTCGAGATGTAGAGCAGCCTCGGCCTGGGCTTCCCGGTCAGGCCGAGCACGTAGTCGTGCAGAAGCTCCGTCTGCTCCGCCGTGTCGCCCCCTCCGCCGAGGCCGACGATGTGCCGCTCCATCGCCACAGCACGAGTTTGCCAGGGCGGCCCCTCTCGTGCGTCTGCTTCAATCGGGACAATGGCCTCGCCGTCCCAGCTGCAAGTCGGAGAACGTTCCTACGAGATCTTCCGGCTCGATGCGCTGCAGGCCTCGTACGACATCGCGCGTCTGCCGTACACGCTGCGGGTGCTGCTCGAGAACGTGCTGCGCAACGGCGACGAGGCAGACGTCGAGGCGGTCGCCCGCTGGGATGCGAAGGCCGAGCCGTCCCGCGAGATCTCGTTCTCGCCCTCGCGCGTCCTGCTGCAGGACCTGACGGGCGTGCCCGCGGTGGTCGACCTCGCCGCGATGCGGAACGCGATGGCCGATCTCGGCGGCGATCCGGCGAAGATCAATCCGCTCATCCCGGCCGAGCTCGTGATCGACCATTCGGTCCAGGTCGACGCGTTCGCCTCGCGCGCGGCGTTCGGCCGTAACGTCGAGCTCGAGTTCGAGCGCAACTACGAGCGCTACCTCTTCCTGCGCTGGGGCCAGGAGTCGTTCACCGGCTTCAAGGTCGTGCCTCCCGGAACCGGCATCTGCCACCAGGTCAACCTCGAGTACCTCGCGCGCGTGGTCGAGGACCGGGACGGGGTCGCGTTCCCCGACACGCTCGTCGGGACCGACTCGCACACGACGATGGTGAACGGGCTCGGCGTCCTCGGCTGGGGGGTCGGCGGCATCGAGGCTGAGGCCGCGATGCTCGGCCAGCCGCTCTCGATGCTCGTGCCGCAGGTCGTCGGCTTCAAGCTCAGCGGCGCTCTGCCCGAAGGAGCGACCGCGACCGACCTCGTGCTGACGGTGACCGAGATCCTGCGCCAGACGGGCGTCGTCGGGAAGTTCGTCGAGTACTTCGGGGAAGGCGTTCCCTCCTTGCCGCTTGCAGACCGGGCGACGCTCGGGAACATGTCGCCCGAGTACGGCGCGACGTGCGGATTCTTCCCCGTCGACCAGGTGACGCTCGACTATCTCGCGCTGACCGGTCGCAGCCCGGAGCGCATCGCGCTCGTCGAGGCCTACTGCAAGGAGAACCTGCTCTGGCACGACCCGTCGGACCACGCGACCTACTCGCAGGTCGTCGAGCTCGATCTCGGCGACATCGAGCCGTCACTCGCCGGCCCGCGCCGGCCGCAGGACCGCGTGCCGCTCGCCTCGGCGAAACAGTCGTTCATCGACACGCTCGGCACCTTCGGCGCCGACTACCGCAACGGATCGGACGACCGTGCCGTGGCCGACACGTTCCCCGCGTCCGACCCCACGACCGAGCAGCAGCCGGCGGGCGAGCCGCTGTCCGACGAAGCGCCCGTGACCACCGTCTCGCACAACGGGCCATCATCGCGTTCCGGTTGCCGGCGCCGACTACGAGCTCGATCACGGCTCCGTCGTGATCACGGCGATCACCTCGTGCACCAACACGTCGAACCCGCAGGTGATGGTCGCCGCCGGGTCTGCTCGCGCGAAACGCGGTCGAGCGCGGCCTCCAGCGCAAGCCGTGGGTCAAGTCGTCGCTCGCGCCCGGCTCGAAGGTCGTGACGCGCTACTACGAGCAGGCCGGGCTGCAGTCGCTATCTCGACCAGCTCGGGTTCAACACGGTCGGCTACGGCTGCACGACCTGCATCGGCAACTCCGGCCCGCTCGCCGACGAGATCTCGGCTGCGATCAACGAGGGCGACCTCGTCGTGTGCTCGGTGCTCTCGGGGAACCGCAACTTCGAGGCGCGCATCCATCCGGAGGTGAAGGCGAACTACCTGGCGTCTCCGCCGCTGGTCGTCGCCTACGCCCTCGCCGGCCGCATGGACATCGACTTCGAGACGGAGCCGATCGGCGTTTCGAACGACGGTGGCGAGGTGTACCTCCGCGACATCTGGCCGAGCGCCCGCGAGATCGGCGAGACGATCGCGTCGTCGGTGCGGGCCGAGCAGTTCGCCGAGACCTACGACGACGTCTTCAGCGGCGACGACGCCTGGCGCGCGCTCCCGGTGCCCGAAGGACAGCTCTTCCGCTGGGAGCCCGGCTCGACCTACGTGCGGCAGCCCCCGTACTTCGAGGGGATGTCACACGAGCCTGCCGTCGTCCCCGACGTGGTGGACGCTCGCGTCCTCGTCTGGCTGGGTGACTCGGTGACGACGGACCACATCTCGCCCGCCGGGTCGATCAAGGTGGACTCACCGGCCGGCGCGTATCTCGTCGAGCACGGCGTCGAGCGCAAGGACTTCAACTCGTACGGCGCACGGCGCGGCAACCACGAGGTGATGGTGCGCGGCACGTTCGCGAACGTCCGCCTCCGCAACAAGCTCGTCCCCGGCTCGGAGGGGACGTGGACGGTGCACGTCCCCTCGGGCGAAGAGATGACGATCTTCGACGCATCGAGCCGCTACCTGGCGGAGGGAACGCCACTCATCGTCCTCGCCGGGAAGGAGTACGGCTCGGGCTCGTCGCGCGACTGGGCCGCGAAGGGGCCGAATCTGCTCGGCGTCAGGGCCGTGATCGCGGAGTCGTACGAGCGCATTCATCGCTCGAACCTCCTCATGATGGGGATTCTGCCGCTGCAGTTCGAGGACGGCGAGTCGCCGGAGTCGCTCGGGCTGACGGGCCGCGAGCGCTTCTCGATCACGGGCGTCGCAAACGGCGAGGCCGACCGAGGTGACGGTCCGGGCCGACGAGGTGGAGTTCCACGCCCGCGTGCGCCTCGACACGCCGCGCGAGCGCGAGTACCTGCAGCACGGCGGGATCCTCCGCTACGTGCTGCGCAAGCTGCTCGCGGACTAGTCCTCCGCAGACAGGCAAGTTCACTGCGCATCGGCTGCCACCAGACTGGTCTCGAAGAGGCATGTCCCGCAGAATCGGATCCGTGAGCGCGACGCAGCCGCAGAGCCCCGCCGGGCCGCCCGTGCTCGTCCTGGTGACCGGGCCGCCCGGTTCGGGGAAGTCCGCCGTCGCTGCGGCCCTGCGTGAGCAGCTCCACCTGCCGCTGATCGCCAAGGACAGCCTCAAGGAAGCCCTCGGCGACGCGCTCGAGGTCCAGGGCCGGGCCGAGTCGCAGCCGCTGGGCGTCGCGGTGTTCACGCTGCTCGCGCGAGTCGCCCACGAGCTCCTCGCCAACAATGTCTCGTTGATCGCCGAAGGCAATTTCCAGGCAGCGTCCGCGCTCTTCGTCGATCTGCCGCCGGCCCGAATCGTGCAGGTGCACGTCACCGCCGAGCCGGCGCTGCTCCGCACACGCATGCTCGAGCGGGCAGAGCACCGGCACCGCGTGCACTGGGACGCCGAGGCCGCCGACGAGGTGGCCGCCCGCGCCGCCGCAGGCGACTGGCCGGCGCTGCCGCTCGGAGGCGACCTCGTCGAGATCGACACCACGACGTGGCCCGACCTGCACGTCGTCGCTGCGCGCGTCGGCGAGCGGGTGCACAACGCTGCGGGGCCCCGCTCTCGCTAGGCTCAGGCCACCGGGGTGCCCCAGCACGGGGCTGAGATCACACCCGTCGAACCTGATCCGGGTCATGCCGGCGAAGGGAGACCGAGTGCCCGATACCGACACGCCGTCCTGGGGCATCGAGCCCGTTCCCGAGCGCCTGAGAGTGCTGGGCACGTTCGACGGCTTTCTCCTCTGGGCGAACCTCTCGGTGTCACTGCTCGTGATCGTCGCGGGCGCATTTCTCGTCCTGCCGGCCGACCAGTTCGGGCTCGCGCTCTCCCTGCCCGTCGCCCTCGCGGCAATCGTCGCCGCAGCGATCGTCGGCAACGTCCTCCTCGGGCTCGGCGGGCTGATCGGAGCCGACGCGCGCGTGCCGAACATGGTGCTGCTGCGCGCGCCGCTCGGACGCCGCGGCTCCTACCTGCCGACCGGCCTGAACATCCTGCAATGTCTCGGGTGGTCGGTGTTCGAGCTCATCATCATCGCGACCGGCGCCAGCGCGCTCTCGAAGCAGGTGCTCGGCTTCGGAGGCGTCTCGTTCTGGAAGATCACCTTCGGGATCGTCGCGACCGCGCTGGCGTTGCTCGGCCCCGTCGGGTTCGTGCGCAAGTACGTGCGCAAGTTCGCCGTGTGGGTCGTGATCGCCTCGCTGCTGTACATCTCCTGGTGGTCGCTCCACGGCCAACATCCCGTACGGCTCTGGCAGCGCGGCGGCTCGCATGCCTTCTGGCCCGGCTTCGATCTCGTGCTTGCGTCGGTGATCAGCTGGACACCGCTCGTCGCCGACTACACCCGCTTTTCACGCACCCGCGCAGGCGGCTTCTGGAGCGCCGGCGTGGGCTACTTCGTGCCGACGATCCCGCTGTTCGCCCTCGGTGCCGTGATCGCGATGTCCCGGTCGATCAGCGATGCCCCCGCCCTCCTCACCGCAGTCGCCGCGGGCGGCGCGGCGAGCCTGCTGGCCCTGCTCGCGCTGACGGTCGACGAGAGCGACGAGGCGTTCGCGAACGTCTACTCGGGCGCCGTCAGCCTCCAGAACCTCCTCCCGCGCGTTCCACAGCGAGCGCTCGTAGGCGGCGTCGCATTGGTGGCAACCATCGGCGCGCTCATCGTCGACCTGCGGAACTACCAGCCGTTCCTCTATCTCCTGGGGTCGTTCTTCGTTCCGTTGTTCGCCGTCTTGCTGGCCGACTGGCTGCTCTCGGGCCGTCATTACTCGCGCGACGACGTGTTCCACGTGCCGAACCTGCGCCTCGGGATGATCGGCGCGTGGCTCGCCGGTTTCGTCGTGTACCAGTGGCTGTATCCACAGGGGCCCGGCTGGTGGACGCGGGTCGTCGCGCACGCCCATCCGCACGCGCTGCCCTGGGGCGGCGCATCGCTCCCGAGCTTCGCCGTGGCGTTCGGGCTCGCCGCGCTCGCCCGCGTCGCCGCGAGGAGGCCCATACTCCTGAGCGCGTGATTGCGCTGCTCGGAAACATCTCCCGTGATCTTCTGCCGGGCGAACCGCCTCGGGTGGGCGGCGGCTCGTACCACGGCGCCCGCGCGCTGCAGCGGCTGCGGGTGCCCGCGCGTGTGGTCCCGCGCTGTGCCGCCGCGGACAAGAGCACATTGCTGCCGCCCGTGATCGCGCTCGGAACACCCGTGCGGTACGTGCCGGGCGAGTCGACGGCGACCTTCTCCTTCTCGTATGACGGTGACGTGCGCACGATGACGATCGATGCGCTCGGCGACGCCTGGTCGCCCGCCGATGTGCCCGAGTTGCCGTCTGGAGCGGTGGGTGCACGTGGCTCCGCTCGCACGCCACGAGTTCCCGCTCGAGACGATCGCCGCGCTCGCCAGGCGCCGCCGCGTCTCACTCGACGGCCAAGGGCTCGTCCGCGCGCCGCGGATCGGGCCGCTCCAGCTCGACGACGACTTCGACCGTGACCTGCTGCGGCACGTCTGGGTGTTGAAGCTCGCCGACGAGGAGGCGGAGGTGCTGGGCGACCCGGCGGCGCTCGGCGTGCGCGAGGTCGTCGTCACCCACGGTTCCCGTGGGTCGACCGTGTACTGCGGAGGGCGCGTCGACTTCGTCCCGGCCCGCGCCTTCCCCGGCGATCCGACAGGAGCCGGGGACGCATTCGCCACCGCCTATGTCGTCGGGCGCAACGCAGGGTTCTCGCCCGCGGGAGCCGCACGCCGCGCAACAGCGGTGGTCGCGTCGCTGATTGCGCCATGAAGGTGCTCATCTCGACAGTCGCCGGCCCGTTCTCCGTCGACCTCGAGACCGACGAGGTCGAGCCCTGGCCCGGTGAGGTCGATCCTCCGCCCGCCCCGGTCCTCAACTTGCCCCGCGTGCTCGCCGCGGCGGCCGCGGGAGCCACCGTTGTCGCCGTCGTCGACGCGAAACCGCCGCTGCTCGTCTCCTACGACGCCGGCTCGACGTGGCGCGAGTCCGGCCGCGGCCTGCCTGCAGGTCGCGCGGTCGCGATCTCGGACGACGATCCCGACCTGATCGTCTTCGCGGCGCGCAACAGGCTCTTTCTTTCCGGGAACGGCGGCATCTTCTGGAGCTCGCTGGCCGTGGAGCTGCCGGAGATCGTTGCGGCCGTGTTTCCGGGAAGCTGACGTTGCCCGCCGGCGTTCTTTACAGCATAGGCTCTTTGGTCCGCGTTCCACGAGAAGGAGATAACGCATGGCGCTGCAGCTCGGCGATACCGCCCCAGACTTCGAGGCTCAGTCGACGGAAGGCCCGATCAAGTTCCACGAGTGGATCGGCGACTCGTGGACCGTCCTGTTCTCGCACCCGAAGGACTTCACTCCGATCTGCACCACCGAGCTCGGGTACATGGCCAGCATCAAACCGGAGTTCGATCGCCGCGGCGTCAAGGTGATCGGCCTCTCGGTCGACTCGCTGGACCGCCACTCCGACTGGGTGAACGACATCGAAGAGACGCAGGGCCACGCTCCGAACTACCCGATCATCAGCGACGACGACTTCACCGTCTCGAAGCTCTACGGGATGCTGCCCGCCGACACGTCGGGCGACTCGGCGCCGCGCACGCCGGCCGACAATCAGACGGTGCGCAACGTCTTCGTCATCGGGCCGGACAAGAAGGTGAAGCTCATCCTCATCTACCCGATGACCACCGGCCGCAACTTCGACGAGGTCCTGCGGGTGATCGACTCGCTGCAGCTGACCGCGAAGCACCGCGTGGCGACACCGGCGCAGTGGCAGGCAGGAGACGACGTGGTGATCGCCGGCTCGGTCTCCAACGACGAGGCGAAGGAAGTCTTCGGAGAATGGGACGAGCCGAAGCCGTACATCAGGATCGTGCCGCAGCCGCAGTAGCCGGTTCTTACAAATCCAGTTCGACGCGCGCGCCGTAGTGTCGGCATGCGCTGGTCGGTCTTTGCCGGTTTCTTCGCTCTAGGCGTCGTCGCAGCGGTGCTCGCCGCCCGCGGCGGATCGGCGCGGGCAACGGACGGGACGCTGTCGGCGGCGGTCGGCCCCGGGTTCTCGATTTCGCTGACGCAGGGCGGCTCCCCCGTCACGACGCTCGCGCCGGGGACGTACACGGTGAACGTCTCCGACATGTCGACGTTCCACAACTTCCACCTCAGCGGGCCGGGGGTGGACCAGTCGACCGACGTCGACACGACCAGCTCGCCCACCTGGACGGTCACGTTTTCGGCCGGGTCCTATCACTTCCAGTGCGACGCGCACCCCACGATGCTGCACGGTGACTTCACGGTCGGCTCGAGCGGCGGGACGACGACGGCGCCGACGACGACGAGCCCGCCGACGACAAGCACCACGGGCACGACGACGAGCCCGGGAACGACGACGCTGGTCACGACGAGCGCGGAGACCACCACGACCGCGCCACCGGCCACGACGACGGTGGCGGCCACTCCGGCGCCGAAGCTGACGGCGCGCGTCTTGAAGCTCCAGGCCACGCGCTCGCGCATCTTGGTGACGGTGAAGCTGAACCGACCGGGACAGGCCGCCGCGGATCTCCTCGACCGGCACAGCAAACGGGTCGCCCATGCTGCGACGCGGGTCCAGCTCGACTGCGAAGCTCACACTGCGCCCCGCCCACCGGTTGAGCCCCGGCCGCTACGCCCTTCGTCTACGCATCACCGCGGCCGGTCGCGCGCTCGTCATCACGCGCGCCCTGCGCATCGCCTGAACGCTAGAAGCTGAACTCACCGCGCGCGACGACGACGGCCGATCCACCCACGGTGACCCGGTCGATCGAGTCACGCGTCCCGAAGGCGGTCGCGTAGAGCGTCGAGGGGCGGCCGATCTCGGCGCCCTGGGAGATCTCGATCCGCTCGCCGAACGCAATACGCCCGTGACGGGCCAGGTGCACGGCGAGCGGCCCTGCGGCCGACCCTGTCGCCGCGTCCTCGGCGACGCCGTGGTTCGGAGCGAACATGCGGGTCTTCCAGCGGAAGCCGTCGCGCGCGAAGCAGTTCGTGCCGTCCTGCGTGGCACGCGACAGGGCGCCGACGTCGGGCGTCAGCGCCGCGACTGCTTCCGGCGACTCGAGCTCGACGTAGACGTGGCCGGGCCCGAGGTCGTAGCGCTCGACCGGCAGCAACGAGCCGGAGACGCCCAACGGCGCTCAGGATCGCCCCTGGGTCAGCAACGGTCTGCCAGGTCGGGATGGGCTGGTCCATGACGCCGAAGACGATGCGAGGACCATCGCGCTCGAGCTCGACGGGGACGACACCGGCCGCCGTTTCGAGCCGGATCACGATCTTCGACAGCGGACCGCCGAGCACGAACGCCGCACCGAGCGTCGGGTGGCCGGCGAACGGGAGCTCGACGGCAGGCGTGAAGATCCTGATGCGAACGTCGGCGTCGCCGTTGGAGGGCGGGAGGACGAAGACCGTCTCGGAGAGGTTCATCTCCCTCGCCAGCGACTGCATCGTCTCTTCGTCGAGATCACGCGCGTCGGTGAAGACCGCAAGCTGGTTGCCGGCGAGAGGAACGTCGGTGAAGACGTCGGCGATCACATAACGAAAGCGCCGCATGACCTCAAGCCTAGACGGAGGGCGCCTCGCGGCGCCCCCCGTCCACGTCAGATTTCTGCGAACAGCGTTACGCGGTGCCCGGAGAGCCTCCGACCTCGACGGCCGCCCCGCGCTCGATCTGCTCGAGCTCGGCCTCGGTTCCCATCCGGACCGGCCCCTTGAACCAGTTCTTCGCCGACAAGACCCACCAGCCGCCGAAGAAGAGTCCGATGCCGGCGAACCAAAGGATCGTGTAGTTCGTCAGCGACCACGAGAAGTCCGACTCCCACGGCAGCCCCGCCTTGAACAGCGGGAGGCTGAAGAGAACCGCGATGAAGGCGACCCACGCCAGCGCGATGACGTCGATCCACTTGTAGTGCTTTCCGAGGCTCCACGCTCCCCGCTCGAAACGGTCGCCGAGCCGCAGACGGAGAAACACCGGCAAGACGAATGCGATGTAGAGCCCGATCACGGCGATGGCCGTCCCCGCTGCATAGCCGACGAGGTAATTCCAGATCGCCGGAACCATGAGCAGCGCCGAGAGGACGCCGATGGCAAAAACAGCGTGAACCGGCACACGACGCTTGGAGACACGGCGCCAGAACGAGTGGCCGGGCACCGCGCCGTCACGCGAGAACGCGAACATCATGCGCGACGCCGACGTCGTCGAAGCGGTGACGCAGAAGAACTGCGCGACGATGCAGATGAAGAGCAGTGCATCGGACCAGTTCTGGCTCATGGACGTCGACCAGATCCAGGGCACAACTGTTCCGATGTTCGTCAACGCCCCGCTCGTGCTCGGCACCGCGAAGGTCACGGCGACGAGCAGGATGAACCCGAAGATGACCGAGACGATCACCGACATGTACATGCCAACGGCGGCGGTGCGGGACGCCTGCTGCGTCTCCTCCGCCATGTGCGCCGATGCATCGAATCCGGTGATCGTGTACTGCGCCATCAGCAGACCGAGGCCGAAGACGAGCCAGAACGCCGCATGATGGAACCCGGTCACGGTGCCGCCGTACCCGGTCGCGTTCGCGGTTCCGGTGAAGACGTACGAGGCAGACTGATGGTGATGAGGAACAACGATCAGCACGATGACGATCACGGCGACACCCGCCATGTGCCAGTACGCCGACACGGTGTTGAGCATTGACGTGATCCGCACGTCGAACACATTGATGAGGCACGCAGCGAGCAAGAACACCGCGTAGAGCGCGTAGACCGTCTCGTTGTACGAGAATCCGAACCAGTCGTTCAGATGCTTCTCGAACGAGAACAGGTCGTCGAAGAGCACGACGGCGAACGTCGAAAGGCCGTACCCGATCGCAGCGGTGACCGCAATCTGGCCGATCAGGTTGAACCAGCCGGTCGCCCATCCCCAGCCAGGGCTGCCGAGCTTCGACGCCCAGTAGTACAGGCCGCCGGCCGTCGGGAACGACGACGCGATCTCGGCCATCGCGAGGGAGATGATGGTCGAGAACACCCCGACGATCAGCCAACCCCACGTTACGGCGATCGGACCACCGCTCTCGAACGCGATGTAGTACGACGTCAGACAGCCGGCCAGAATCGAGATGATCGTGAAGGAGATCGCGAAATTCTGAAAACCGCCCATGGCCCGGAAGAGCTCCTGCGCGTAGCCCAGTTTGTGCAGAAGCCGCTCGTCCTCGGTCAGATGGGGGTCGTGAGTCGTGCCTGCGCTCATTCTCAGCCTCCTGTGGGGTGACGTATTCACACTCACCACGGTGGTTTGTGTCAAGCCTGCCAACGTGACCGAGGCGGAGCACCGTAGAGTCTCGGGCGTGACCGAAGGAGGGAGACGTTCGTGCTGACGCTCGAGGACCTGCGGGAGGATTCGTCGATCGACACGGTGATCATGGCGTTCACCGACATGCAGGGGCGCCTGCTGGGGAAGCGCCTCCACCGCGATTTCTTCTTCGAGCAGGTCGACCACGACCACGGCACGGAGGGATGCAACTACCTGCTCGCGCTCGACATGGAGATGGAGCCGACACCGGGCTACGAGCTCGCATCGTGGGAGGGCGGCTACGGCGACTTCGACCTGCGGCCTGATCTGGCAACGCTACGGCGGATCCCGTGGCTCGAGGCGACGGCGCTCGTGCTCTGCGACGTCGCGTGGGGTGACGGTTCGCCGGTGCGACCGTCTCCGCGGCAGGTGCTGCGCGCGCAGATCGAGCGCGCGCGTGTGCTCGGGTTCGAGGTGATGGTCGGATCGGAGCTCGAGTTCTACTTGCTGCGCGAGACGTACGAGGAAGCACACCGCAAGCACTACGACGACCTGACGCCATCGGTGCCGTACATCCTCGACTACCACATCCTCGCAACCACATATGACGAGCCTCTGCTGCGCCAGATCCGCAACGGCATGCAGGGCGCCGGCATTCGCGTCGAGACCTCGAAAGGCGAGGCGTGGCCCGGCCAGCAGGAGATCAACTTCCGCTACGCCGACGCGCTGACGATGGCCGACAACCACGTCGTCTACAAGAACGGCGCCAAGGAGATCGCGCATCTGAACGGGTGCTCGATCACGTTCATGGCGAAGCCGGACCACACCTGGATCGGCTCGTCCTGTCACATCCACTCGTCGCTCTGGCAGGGTGACGACAGTGCCTTCGCCGGCGAGACGGAGACGTTCAGGCAGTATCTCGCGGGTCAGATCGCCTGCGCGCGCGAGCTCGCGATCTTCTTCGCGCCGAACGTGAACTCGTACAAGCGCTTCGCGGCCGGATCATGGGCACCGACGACACTGGCCTGGGGTCGCGACAACCGCACGTGCGGATTCCGGATCGTCGGCTCGGGGTCGGCGATGCGGGTCGAGTCGCGCATTCCGGGCGGCGACGTGAACCCGTATCTCGCGTTCGCCGCGACGATCGCCTCGGGGCTGCACGGGATCGAGAACGGGCTCGAGCTGCCCCCGGCGCTCGAAGGAAACGCGTACGTCTCGGATGCGGAACGGTTCCCGTCGACGCTCCGCGAAGCAATCGCTGCCCTCGAGAACGGCTCGATCGCGCGCGGCGCGTTCGGCGACGATGTCGTCGACCACTACCTCAACTACGCGCGCACGGAGCAAGAGCTGTTCGATCGCGTCGTGACGAACTGGGAACGGGAGCGGTTGTACGAGCGTGGGTAAGCCCGTCGTCGGGATCACCACCTACCTGACGCGCGCGACGTGGGGCGCGTGGGACATGGATGCCGCGCTCATCCCGGCGGACTACGTTCGTGCTGTCGAGCGATCGGGCGGCGCGCCGCTCCTCGTACCGCCGGGCGCAGACGTCGATGCGACGCTGGCCGTCGTCGACGGTCTCATCTTCTCCGGCGGCTCCGACCTCGACCCTGGGCTGTACGGCGACGACGCGCATCCCGAGACGAACGGCGTCGTACGCGAACGCGACGACTTCGAGTTGGAGTTGATGCGGGCGGCTCTCGCACGCGACGTGCCTGTGCTCGCGATCTGCCGGGGCTCGCAGATGCTGAACGTTGCGCTCGGTGGCGGGATCGAGCAGCATGTTCCGGATCGGGTCGGCACCGACGTGCACAAGCAGACGGCGGGTGTGTTCGCCGAGCACGGTGTGGCTGTATCACCGGACACCCGCCTCGGTGAACTGCTCGGCGAACAGCATGAGGTGAAGTCGCATCACCACCAGGGCTTCGGCGAGCTCGGCGACGGCCTCCGCGAAGCCGCTCGAGCGCCGGACGGGACGATCGAAGCGCTCGAGGACCCGTCGCGGCGCTTCGCGCTGGGCGTCCTCTGGCATCCGGAGGCGGGCGAAGACGCGGCCCTCTTCGATGCGCTGGTCGAAGAAGCGACCGCCTACGCAGCCGCGAAGCGGTAACCCTTCGCCGCCCTTCTTCGGACAGCGCTTGGCGAGACCAGTCCCTTGGTCAGACCAAGTTCAGCGGAACAGAAACAATTCGTCCACAGACGATTACACCGAAGGCGCGCGAGCCTACCGTGGGCTCGTGGCAGCGCTCCGTGAGATCGACCCGACCGGGATCTATCACGTCATGTCGCGCGGCAACTTTCGACAGCCGATTCACCTCGACGAGGCGCACTACGCGAAGAAGACCCGGCTCCTGACGCAAGTCGCCAAGCGCAGACGCTGGATCGTTCTCGACTGGTGCCTGATCACGAATCACCATCACCTCGTGATTCAGCTCACGGAGGGAGGGCTGTCGGAAGGAATGCGTGAGCTGAACGGCTGCTTCTCGCGCTGGAGCAACATCGAGACAGGCCGAACGAACACCGGGCACCTCGTCAAGAACCGGTTCAGGTCGGTGTCGGTCGACGACGAGAGCCACTTCTGGGAACTGACGCGCTATGTTCCGATCAATCCCGTCGCTCACGGCGAAGCAAAGACGATCGACGAATGGCCCTGGGGCGGTTACCGCGCGAACATCGGACTTGACCATCCGTATCCGTTCCACCAGCCGGCAGAACTTCTGCGGTACTTCGGCGCCGATCCGCCAAGCGCTGTGCACCGTTACAAGGCGTTCGTTCACGAAGGACTCGTCCGCGGCGGCCACGTCCCCTGGTCAGACCACGGTTTCGACGTGATTAGATCGGGGGCATGAGTCTCACCGTTCTGAATCCGGCGACCGAGGAGGCGATTGCCACCCTCGAGCAGGCCGGGGTCGACGAGACGGACGCCGCCGTCCGGCTCGCCCACGCAGCGTTCCCCGCCTGGCGGGCCGTCTCGCCGGCTGACCGCGGGCGGCTGCTGCGGCGGCTCGCGACGCTCGTCGAGGAGCATCACGAAGAGCTCGCGAGAATCGAGTCGCAGAACGTCGGCAAGCCGATCTCCGGCGCCCGCGGCGAGGTCGCGATGGTCGCCGACGTCTTCCACTTCTACGCGGGCGCGGTCGACAAGAAGCACGGCGAGACGATCCCCGTCGCCGGCGGCATCGACATGACGTTCCGCGAGCCGCTCGGCGTCGTCGGACTGATCGTGCCGTGGAACTTCCCGCTCAACATCTCGTCGTGGAAGCTCGGCCCGGCGCTCGCATGCGGCAACACGGTGGTGCTCAAGCCCGCCGAACTGACGCCCCTCTCCGCTCTGCGCCTCGCCGAGCTGGCGCTCGAAGCCGGGATCCCCGAAGGCGTGCTCAACGTCGTCGTCGGCAAGGGCTCGATCGTCGGCCAGCGACTCGTCGAGCACCCCGACGTCGCGAAGATCGGCTTCACGGGCTCGACCGAGGTCGGCCGCTCCGTGATGGAGGGCGCCGCCGCAACGATCAAGCGCGTCACGCTCGAGCTCGGAGGCAAATCTGCGAACGTCGTCTTCGCCGATGCAGACCTCGAGAAGGCGGCCGCGGCCGCCCCCTACGCCGTCTTCGACAACGCGGGACAGGACTGCTGCGCGCGGTCGCGCATTCTCGTCGAGCGCAGCGCCTACGACCGCTTCGCGGAGCTGTTCGTCGCCGCGACACGCAGCATCGAGGTCGGCGACCCGAGCGCCGACTCGACCGAGATGGGACCGCTGATCTCCGCGCAGCACCGCGATACCGTCGCCGGCTTCGTCGACGGCGAGACGCTCTACCGCGGCGAGACGCCGACGGGGAAGGGCTTCTGGTACCCGTGCACCATCGTCGAAGCGACGAACGACGACCGAATCGCACGCGAGGAGGTGTTCGGCCCCGTCGCGGCGCTGATCCCGTTCGACGACGAAGCTGATGCGATCCGGATCGCGAACGACAC
Source organism: uncultured Thermoleophilia bacterium (assembly GCA_963806025.1). GTDB lineage: Bacteria > Actinomycetota > Thermoleophilia > Gaiellales > Gaiellaceae > PALSA-600. The sequence continues at coordinate 630,318 of CAWDWI010000002.1, forward strand.
GCCCTACGGTCTCTCCGGGTCGATCTGGACCCAGAACGGCGGCCGGGCGCTGCGGGTTGCGCGCGCGCTCGACACCGGCGTGCTCAGCATCAACTCGAACAGCTCGGTGCGCGTCTCGACGCCGTTCGGCGGCTTCAAGCAGTCGGGCTTCGGCCGCGAGCTCGGAATGCACGGGCTGGACGGCTACTCGGAAGTGAAAAACGTCTACTACTCGACGGAGGGCTGATGGGGCGTCTCGACGGCAAGGTCTGTGTGATCACCGGAGCCGGGGGCGGCATGGGCCGGGACGCCACCATCCTGTTCAGCGAGGAGGGCGCGCAGGTGTGCGCCGCCGACGTGAACTTCGCCGCGGCGCAGGAGACGGTCGCCCAGGCGCGGGATGCATTCGCCCACCAGGTCGACGTCGCCGACGAGGCGAGCGTCAAGGCCATGATGGACGCGACCGTCGAGCGTTACGGCGGCGTCGACGTCCTCTACAACAACGCCGGCATCTCACCGGACGACGACGCGTCGATCCTCGACACGAGCGTCGAGGCGTGGGATCGCGTGCAGGCCGTGAACACGAGAGGAGTGTTCCTCTGCTGCAAGCACGGCATCCCTCATCTGCTCGAGCGCGGCGGCGGCAGCGTGATCAACGTCGCAAGCTTCGTCGCGATCGTCGGCGCGGCGACCAGCCAGATCTCGTACAGCGCGTCGAAGGGAGCAGTCCTGTCGATGAGCCGCGAGCTCGCGGTGCAGTTCGCGCGGGACGACGTGCGCGTGAACGCCCTCTGTCCCGGGCCGGTGGAGACGCCGCTCTTGCTCAACATCTTCGGCGACGATCCCGCGGCGCTCGAGCGCCGGCGCGTGCACTGGCCGACAGGCCGCCTCGCCAAGCCGCGCGAGGTCGTCAACGGTGCGCTGTTCCTCGCCTCGGACGAGTCGTCGTATGTCACCGGCTCGACGTTCCTCGTGGACGGCGGACTGACGGCGTCCTACGTGACGCCCGAATAGTGCGCGTCTGTCTGATGATCGAGGGCCAGGAGGGTGTCTCCTGGGAGCAGTGGGTCGCGCTCGCCCGCGCAGCGGAGAACGCGAACCTCGAAGGGCTCTTTCGCTCGGACCACTACCGCTCGATCGTCCGCGGCGAGCCCGCCGGCTCGCTCGATGCCTGGGCGACGCTCGCCGGGCTGGCCGCAGTGACGAGCCGGATCAGGCTCGGCACGATGGTCTCCCCCGTCACGTTCCGCCGCGTCCCGGTGCTCGCCAAGATGGTCGCGACGGTCGACCACATCTCCGGCGGTCGCGTCGAGCTCGGGCTCGGCGCGGGCTGGTTCGAGGCCGAGCACGAGGCGTACGGCTTCGACTTCCCGCCGCTTCGGCAACGGATGGACGAACTGGACCGCCAACTGGCCGAGATCGTCCGCCACTGGGATGCGGCCCCGGAGATCCAGCCGAAACCGCTGCAGCGGCCACATCCGCCGATCATCGTCGGAGGCACCGCGAAGCCCCGCACCGTCCGGGCGGCCGTCGCGCACGCCGATGAGTACAACACCGTCTGGCCGACGGTCGCCGAGGCGCGCGAGCGCAGGCGGGCGCTGGACGATGCGGCCCGGGCAGCCGGACGCGAGCCGCTCGCGTTTTCGATGATGACGAGCTGCGTCGTGGCCGACGACCCGGCCGACCTGCTGGAGCGGCTGGCCGCCTTCAAGGCGGTGACCGGCAGAGAGGAGCCGGCGATCTCCGGCACCGTCGACGAGGTCGCCGGCCAACTGCGCCTCTACGAAGAGGCGGGCGTCGAGCGCGTGATGCTCCAGCACATCGCGCACGAGGACGTCGACATGGTCGACGTGCTGGGCCGCGTCGCAGCCCAACTAGGCTAGGGCCGTGCGCCTCTTCCTCGTCCGTCACGCCGAGGCCGCGCCGGGCGAGCCGGACGCGCTCCGCCCCCTGACACCGGCCGGCGAAGCAGCAGCGCGCGAGCTCGCCAGGCGACTCGCCGCGGAGGACCTCGACGCCGTGCTTTCGAGCCCGCTCCTCCGGGCGCGGCAGACGGCAGAACAGATCGCGCGCGCAGCGAGTCTCACTGCCGAGGTCGACGAACGTCTCGCGCCCGGCGCGACCGCAACCGACGTTCGCGAGGCAATCAGCGGCCGCGGCGAGTCGGTCGTCACGGTCGGGCACCAGCCGGACTGCAGCGAGATCTTCCTCGACCTGACCGGCGAGGGACGCAAGTTCGCGCCGGGCGCCGTCGCCGTGGTCGAACTGTGAACGCCGTCGCAGTGACGGGCCTGCGCAAGGCCTACGGCACGCACGAAGCGCTGCGCGGCATCGACTTCTCGATCGAGGTGGGCGAGGTGTTCGGACTGCTCGGCCCCAACGGAGCGGGCAAGACGACGACCGTCGAGATCCTCGAGGGGTACCGCAACCGCGACGCCGGAACGGTCGAGGTGCTCGGCGTCGACCCGCAGCGGAGCGGCACGCCTTGGCGCCAGCGAATCGGCGTGATGCTCCAGTCGTCGTCGCTCTACCCGGCCCTGACCGCACGCGAGAGCCTGAGCGTGTTCGCCGGCTACTACGCGAAGCCGCGCGACGTCGACGAGGTGATCGAGATCGTGGGCCTCGCCGAGAAGGCGGAATCACGGGTGCGCACGCTCTCGGGTGGACAGCAACGCCGCCTCGACCTCGGCCTCGCACTGATCGGCGATCCCGAGCTCGTCTTCCTCGACGAGCCGACGACGGGCTTCGACCCCGGGGCTCGGCGCACCGCCTGGGAGACCGTTCGCAACCTCCGCGCGCTCGGGAAGACGATCCTGCTCACGACGCACTACCTCGACGAGGCCGAGCAGCTCGCAGACCGTGTCGCAGTGCTGCGCGACGGCGTGATCGTGCGCGAAGGATCGCCCGCCGATCTCACCGGCGGCACGGTCGAGACGGAGATCCGCTTCAAGCGCGACGGCCAGGACGTGGTCGAGCGGACGAACGATCCGACCCGACGGCTGCACGAGCTGACCGCGGAAGCGCTCGCGCGCGGCGAGGAGCTCGACGAGCTCGAGGTCCGCCGCCCACGCTCGAGGACGTCTACCTGGAGCTCACCGCCGAGTGAAGCTCTTCCTGCACGAGCTGAGAACCGAGCAGATGCTCTTCTGGCGAAACCGAGAAGCCGCGTTCTTCACCTTCCTTCTGCCGGTGATCTTCTTCCTCGTGTTCGGCTCGATCTACGGCAAGAGCGTGATCACGAAGGAGCACATCAAGGCCGCGCCATTCCTCCAGGCCGGGATGATCGGCTACGGCGTCGCGTCGACGGCGTTCGCTGGGCTCGCGATCACGATGGTGATCCGCCGCGAGAGCGGCGTGCTGAAGCGCATCCGCGCGACCCCCCTGCCCCCCTGGACATATCTGGTCGCGGTGCTCGTCTCGACGTTCATCACGTTCCTGATCGAAGCGAGCGTCCTGATCGTGCTCGGGCATCTCCTCTTCTCGGTCGCCTGGCCCGCCCGGCCGTTCTCGCTCTTCCTCGTGCTCGTGGTCGGCGCTGCCGCGTTCGCCGCCATGGGGCTCGGGCTGACGGGCTTCGTGCGCTCCGCGGAGGGCTCGTCGGCCGTCGTGAACTTCGTCTATCTGCCGATGGCGATCATCTCCGGCACGTTCTTCACGCCGAAGGAGTACCCCGGCTTCCTGCGGGCGATCGCCAACCTCTTGCCGCTCACCTACTTCACGAAGCTGACCCGCGATGTGATGGTGTTCCACCACCACATCTGGAACGAGACCGAAGCGCTCGCGGTCGTGCTCGGCTGGGGCGCCGTCGGCCTGGTCTTTGCGCTGCGCAAGTTCCGCTGGCAGCCGCGGGAGGGCTGAGGCTCAGCGCGTCAGCGTGATCTTCGAGAGCCCGACCGGGTTGTCGAGATCCGCTCCACGCAGCTGTGCGAGCCGGAGCGCGGCGAGCTGGCCGGGGACGACCGCAACGAGCGGGCTCAGCCATTCCGGCACGCCGGCGACGAGCGGCAGTGCAACCTCGCCGTGTTCGAGCACACGGGGCACGTCGGAGACGACGATCACGCGCGCGCCGCGGCGCGCGACATCGGCGACGGCAGCCTCCATCGCTTCGAGGGCCGGTCCCGATGGAGCGAGCGCGAACACGGGCCAGCCAGGCCCGATCGCTGCGACCGGTCCGTGCATCAGGTCGGCCGCGGAGTACGCCTCGAAGAGCAGCCCGGACAGCTCGCGAATCTTCAAAGCAACCTCGTACGACGTGCAGTAGTTGATCCCGCGGGCGATCACGGTCCCGCCGTCGACAGGCCCCAGCGAGTCGAGCACGGAGACGTCGCCCCACGAACGGTCGATCTGCGCCTGGATCTGCTCGGGCGCGCGCCGGAGCTCTTCGAGCGCCTGTGCATCGCCGGTGGTCGTCGCAAAGATCAACGCGACCGCGCCGAGCGAGTTGACGTAGGTCTTGGTCGCGGCCACCGCCTGCTCCTTGCCCGCCTCGAGTTTCACCACGGCGTCGGCAGCGAGGCCGAGCGGCGACGAAGGAGAGTTCGTGATGGCGATCGACGGCCGACCCTGGCGCTTCGCCTCGCGCACGACCTCGACCACATCCGGCGACTCACCGGACTGCGAGATCCCGACGACGAGCGCACCGTCGAGGCGAGGCGGCTGCTCGTACAGCGTGAACAGCGACGGCGTCGCGAACGCCACCGGCACACGGTGCGCACGGCCGAGCAGGTACTGGGCGTAGCGCGCGGCGTTCGACGAGCTTCCTCGTCGACGCGATCAGGACGTACTGCACGTCGCTCCGCCGGAAGAGCCCGGCGATCTCCTCGGCAAAGCCGAGCTGCTTCTCGATCAGCCGCGCGAGCGCGGCAGGCTGGTCGCGAAGCTCTTGCTCGAGATGGCTCGTCACAGGCCGAGCACCTCCCCTGCCGCTGCGAGCGACGCGCGACCGCCGCCGTAGGTCGCGACGTAGCCGCGCGCGAGCACGGGGCGCCACATCGGGAGCCCGGTCTCCACCACGATCACACCGGGCACATCAGCCGCGCTCCGCATCCACGCGTGCCGGTGGGCATCGCGGACGACGTACACGTCGGCGCGCGGCACGAGCTCGCCCTCCCGGACGACAGACGCGTCGCCCAGCCCATGCTCGGCCTCGCCGGCGGCGATGTTCGCCGGGGGCCGAAGCTCGACGATCATCGGCGCCCGCGAGAGCGCCACGTCACCTTCGACAATGAGCGCGCGGCCGGCTCCGGCAGCCGCACCCGCATGGTCGGCCGCGTGCGCAGCGGGCCTGGCCCAGTCGGCGAGCCGGCCGATTCTCCCGGCCGCCTCGCGGAGCCGGCTCTCGTCCACATTCGCAACGAGGGCGGCGCGAATCCGGTCGACGGCGTCCTCGCCGAGATCGTGGCCGACACAAAGAGCATCGACGCCTGCCGAGAGTGCCTGCACCGCGGAGCTCTCGACGCCGACCGTCTCGGACACGGCCTTCATCTCCAGCGCGTCCGCCATGACGACGCCGTCGAAGCCGAGCTCGTCGCGGAGCAGGCCCTGGATCAATGCGGGGTCGATGGTGGCGGGCAGATCGTGCACGCGGATATGCGCCGTCATGATCGATTTCACCCCCGCGGCGATCGCGGCCCGAAACGGCTCGAGCCCCGCCTCGAGGTCGCCGACGAGCTGAGGCAGTTCGAGATGCGAGTCCTGCGTGGTCGAACCGTGGCCCGGCCAGTGCTTCGCGCAGGCGGCGACGCCCCCACTCTGGAGCCCGCGGACCCACGCGCCGACATGCCGGGCAACGAGGTGCGGATCCGAGCCGAACGCGCGCGTCCCGATCACCGGGTTCGCAGGGACGTTCACATCGGCGACGGGTGCCAGGTTCCAGTTCACGCCGACCGCGGCGAGCTCCGCGGCGATCGACGCCGCGACACTCTCCGTGAGGGCGGGATCATCGACGACACCGAGCGCCGCACCGCCCGGGTAGGAGCTGCCTGTGTCCCACTCGAGTCTCGTGACGTCGCCGCCTTCCTCGTCGATCGCAAGCAGGACGCCGGGGCGCTCGGACTGCAGGACGGCGCACAACGAAGCAAGCTGCTCTCGCGACGGCACGTTGTAGGCAAAGAGCACGATTCCGCCCCCGCCGCCGGCGAGGAAACGCCGCACCCAGTCGGGCGGAGCCGTGCCCGCGAAGCTCGGGAAGATGCAGGCGGACGCGAGCTCTTCGAGTGCTGCGGTCATCCGCGCACCGCTCCGGCGGTCAGCCCGAAGGCGATCCGCCGCTGAATGAGCAGGAAGAAGATCACGACGGGAATTGCCGTCAGCGTCGAGGCGGCCATCAGCGCACCCCAGTCGGTATTGCGAGCCGAGCCAAGGAAGTACGAGAGCCAGACGGTGACCGTCTGCTTCGACTGGTCGTTCAGGAGGACGCGAGCGAAGATGTACTCGTTCCAGACCGTGATGAACGCGAACACCGACGTCGCAACGAGGCCCGGCCCCATCAGCGGCAGCAGGATCTTCATGAACACGCCCACACGCGTCGAGCCGTCGACCATCGCGGCCTCCTCGAGATCCTTCGGAATGCCGAGCAGGAAGCCGCGCAGCGTCCAGACGCAGAACGGCAGCACGAACGTCAGGTACGTGATGATCACTCCGCTCAGTGCGTTCACCTGGTGGTAGTCGGCGAGCACGACGTAGAGCGGGATGATCAAGCCCGCCTGCGGCAGCATCTGGATGCCGATCACGAACACGATGAAGAGCTTGCGGCCGTCGAAGTTGTAACGCGCGAGCGCGACCGCGGCGAGGAAGGAGAGCGCGATCGAGATCGCAACTGTGACGGTGACGACGATCAGGCTGTTCCCGACATCGACCCAGAAGTACGACGTGTGGATCGCGGTCCGGAAGTGCTGCAAGGTCGGCGGAAACGGGAGCCAGGTCGGGTTGAGGCTGATGATCTCCTCGTTCGACTTGAACGCCGTCGTGATCATCCAGAAGACAGGGAAGACCAGCACGATGAAGATGCCGATGCCGAGCACATTCCACCCGGTCTGGCGCGCACGACGGCCGTGCGCGTGGCCGCGCCCGCTCACTGCGCCGCCCCGATCCGCACCATCCGGCGCACGTAGACGACGCTCAACACGGCGACGATCAGGAGCATCAGGATCGAAATCGCAGCGCCGAGGCCGAAGTCGGCCTTGAGGTACCCCTCTTCGAAGAGGTAGATGCTCATCAGGTAGTTGCCCGTGGTGATCCTCGACTGCCCGATCAGCAGGTAAGGCTGGGTGAACACGCCGAAGTCCCAGATGATCGAGAGGCTGGTCAAGATGAGCAGGATCGGCTTCAGGATCGGGACCGTGATGTCCCGGAACACGCGCCAGGGCCGTGCGCCGTCGACCTCCGCCGCCTCGACGAGATCGCCCGGCACCTGGGCGAGAGCGGCATAGAGGGTGATGACGACGAACGGGAGCGCGCCCCAGACGATCAGCAGCGTGGTCATTCCCAGCTGCGAGAAGGTCGTCGCGTACCAGTCGTGCTGGAAGTAGTCCCCGAAGCCGAGCTTGGTCAGCGCGTAGTTGAGGACCCCGTTCTGAGGGTTCGTCATCCAGTACCAGATCTGCACTGCGACGACGACCGGCATCGACCAGACGAGCACGAGCCCCGAGCTGAGCAGCAGGCGCACCGCGGTGCTGACGCGGACGAGCAGCAGGGCGAGCAGCATGCCGATGCCCATCGTCAGCACGACGTTGACCGTCGTGAAGACGATCGTGCGGACGAGCGTATGCCAGAAGACGGGGTCGCTCAGGACGGAGCGGTAGTTCGCAAGCCCGATGTAGACGCCGTGGTGGCGGATCAAGTCGAAGAGGCCGTAGCGCTGCAGCGAGAGCTTGACGAGCCAGAAGAGCGGGTAGCCGAGCACCACCGCGATCACAACGACGATTGGGGCGATCAGCCCGTACGGCACCGCCGCACGGCCCGTCCGGGCCCAGAAACGGCGCCGCCGCCGAGACCTGTGCTGCAAGGCCTCGGCGGCGGGTGCCGTTGGACTACTCTCGTGCACCGCTTACGGCTCGTTGAGCACCGATGCGATGTTGTCGCTGGCCGACTGAGCCGCCTGCTTGACGGTCTGGTGGCCGGTCAGGATCTGCCCCAGCATGTTCTTGAGGATGTTGCCGTTCTCCACGTCGACCCAGTGCTTGGCGGTCGGAACGAACCAGCTCCGCGAAGCGGCCCGCTCGTTGACGCTCCCACCGAGCAGGTTGGTCGCGTTCGGGATGTTGCCCTTCGCCTGGAGGGCCTTCTCGGAGCTCGTGCCCGTGAAGTCCTTGATCCAGTCGGCGGCGAGCGCCTTGTTGGAGCTCGTCACCGGAACGGCGAGGTCTGAGCCACCGAGGAAGCCCGGCATGGCCTGGCCCTTGACGTGGCCCGGCATCACGAACTGCGCGGTCGTCGCCGTGTAGGCCTTCCCGACGCAGCAGGTGTACCAGCTCGGGCCGACCATCGAGGCTGCCTGGCCCTGCGCATAGACGTCATACGGGTTCGGCTTCGTTCCGTCGTTGGTCTTCGGGGCCTGCGACGTTGCCAGATAGAAGTTCTTGAACGCCGTCAGGCCGGCGATCGACTTCGGCGAGGTGAGCAGGCCCTTCCACTGGCCGCTGACCTGCTGCGCGATCCCGCCGCCGTAGTCGAAGACGAACGCCATGCCGACATACCAGTCCTCACCGGCGATGTAGACCGGCGAGAAGCCCTTCTTCGGGTTCTTGGCCACGAGCTTCTTCGCGTCGGCCACATACTGGGCCGTGGTCGAGGGCAGCTTGTTGATGCCGGCCTTCTTGAACAGGTCGGTGCGATAGGTGACGACCCGCGAGCCCGCGTAGTAGGGCACGCCGTAGGTCTTCCCACCGAAGGCACCAGAGGCTGCCAGGCCTTTGAGCCACGAAGACGAGTTGTCGAACGACGACTTGGTGAGCGGCGCGAACGCACCGGCGGCCATGTACTTCGTCATCTCGGTGTTGCCCATCTCGATCACGTCAGGGCCGCCGCCGCCCGCGAGGGTCGCGTCGAACTTCTGCAGGTGATCGGTCCAGCTCTGATACTGGACGTTGACGGTCGTTCCGGGATGGTCGGACTGGAACTGCTGGTTGGCAGCAGCGACGACGCCCGGCCAGCCGGACTGTGCGTCGATCTGCAGCCAAACGGTGATGCTGTTGGCGGTCGCTTTCTTGGTCGCGCCGAGTGTCGTCGCGGTGGTGACCGCGGCAGCGATGACGGCGACGAGACAGAGAGCGACGATGCTGCGTCTCTTCATCTGGAGACCTCCAGAGTCAGGCGGCCCTGTCGCTCACTGCGAGTCTCGGCGCCGCACGTTTGGTACAGACCACTTGCCATTTCGCCGGATAGTTTCACAAAGTTCACCAACAAGTCAATACCAATTTTAGAATTGGTCCAGCCCAGCCACCAGCGGCTGCACGGCGCGTCCGCCGAGGCCGATCTCGGTCACGAGCCGGTAGCGGTCGCCGCGGTAGGTCGAGCTCGTGAACTCGACCACGTCGCCCTCGGCGGTCCGCGTCACCCGCTCGAAGAGGAGGGCCGGCGAATGCAGCGGCACGCCGAGGGTCGACGACTCCTCCTCGTTCGTCACCGTCGGCTCGACCGTCTGCGTCCCGCCGATGATCGATACGTCGTAGCGGCCCGCGAGCAGGTCGTAGAAGGAGTGCTCCTCGAGGTCGCGCCCCGACAGGCCCGGAACGAGCGACGACCGGACGTGCAGGAGCTCGATCGCCATCGGGTCGCCGTCGGCGAGGCGGAGCCGCTTGACCGCGACCACCGGCTCGGACGGCGAGACATGCAGGATGCGGCCGAGGCGTGCGCCGGCCGCGATCTCGCGCAGGTCGAGTGTTCGGCTGCCCGGGCTCAGTCCGCGGGCACGCATGTCGTCGCTGAACGACGTGATGTCGATGCCCTTCGCCACCTTGGGCTCGGCGACGAACGTGCCGGCGCCGCGCCGGCGCACGAGGTACCCCTCGCGCACGAGCTCGTCGAGCGCGGCGCGGACGGTCAGGCGCGAGACGCCGAGATCGATCCCGAGCTGCCGCTCCGACGGGATCGCATCGCCGACGCTGAGCGGCTCGATCAGCTCGAGGACGCGCTCGCGAGTCTCACGCTGCTTCGTCAATGCGCTGCCAGAGCGGGCGCACCGGCGGACGTCTCGAGCCGCGCGCCGCTGTCGGGATCGAAGAAGTGGAAGCCCGCGGGGTCGACCGCGAGCTCCAGGTCCTCGCCCACCCGGGCGGCCGTGCGGGCGTCGACGCGCGCGGTGAAGAGCGCCCGGTCCGCGGGCAGCAATCCCTCTTCTGAAGCCGTTTCCAGCACCTCCGCCGTCATCGGCGGCGCATCGACCTGGAAGAACACGTGGGCGTCCGAGCCCAGCTCCTCGAGCACCTCGACGTGGACCCGGATCGTGGGCATCCCGGGCGCGAAGACGGAGTCCTCGAAGCTCTCGGGGCGAATGCCGACGATCACGCGCTCGAGCCCGGGCGGTGTCGGGATCGCCACGCTGTACTGCCCGAAGCGCACGCGGCCCTCTTCGACCGTTCCCGCGACGAGGTTCATCGCGGGCGAACCGATGAACGCGGCGATGAAGAGATTGTTCGGCCGGCGATAGAGGACCTGCGGGCGGTCGCATTGCAGGATGTGGCCGTCCCGCATCACCGCGACGCGCTGCCCGAGCGTCATCGCCTCCGTCTGATCGTGCGTCACGTAGACGGTGGTGACGCCGAGCCGCTGGTGCAGCTGAGCGAGCGAGGCCCGCATGCCGACGCGAAGCTTGGCGTCAAGGTTCGAGAGGGGCTCGTCGAGCAGGAACGCCTGCGGCTGGCGGACGATCGCGCGTCCCATCGCGACCCGCTGCCGCTGGCCGCCGGACAGCTGCGCCGGCCGGCGCTCGAGCAGGTCGTTGAGGCCGAGGAGCTCTGCGACGTCCGCGACGCGGCGTGCGATCTCGGGCTTCGGGGTACGGCGCGCCTTCAACCCGTAGCCCATGTTCTGGCGCACCGTCATGTGCGGGTACAGCGCGTAGGTCTGGAAGACCATGGCGATGTCGCGGCTCCGGGGAGCGAGGTCGGTCACGTCGCGATCGCCGATCCAGATCTCCCCGCCCGTCACGTCCTCGAGGCCGGCGATCATCCGCAGCAGGGTCGACTTTCCGCACCCCGACGGACCGACGAGCACGAGAAATTCGCCGTCGGCGATCTCCAGCGAGACGTCGTCGACTGCCGTCACCGTGCCGAATGTCTTGCGCACCTGGTCGAGCCGGATCGCCGCCACCAGGCGATGGTATAGACCAACTCGCCTGGACACAAGCCCAATCGCGGCGAAATTTGACAACTGGTATTGACCAAAGGGTAGGACCACTTCTAGACTGCGGTCGATGAAGCTCGGTGTCGCAGCGGCGCTCGTCGACGGTCTGCTCGTGAAGGGCGACGTCGAGGTGCTCGACGGGCGGGTCTCCGCGGTCGGCGTCGCCAACCGCAACGGGCACGGCGTCGCCGTCCCGGGCTACGTCGACCTGCAGGTGAACGGCTTCGGTGGTGTGGACTTTCTCGACGCGGATGCGGACGGCTACCGGAGGGCGGGCGAGGCGCTGCTCGAGACCGGTGTGACCGCGTACCTCCCGACGCTGATCACGAGCCCCGAGCAGCAGATCCTGGCGGCGATGCGCGAGGTCCCGATCAGCGAGGCCCGGCCGCGCATCCTCGGGATGCACCTCGAGGGCCCGTTTCTCTCGCCGAACCGGCTCGGGACGCATGAGGCGTCGTCGCGCCGCGATCCGGACCTGGCGCTGCTCGAGCGCCTGCTCGATTCGGGCCCGGTGCGCTTGATGACGCTGGCACCGGAGCTCCCGGGCGCGACGGAACTGATCGACCGGCTGCTCGAGCGCGGAGTCGCCGTGTCGCTCGGCCATACCGACGCGACGGCCGAGCAGGCGAACGCGGCCTTCGACCGTGGCGCCCGCAGCGTGACGCACCTCTTCAACGCGATGCGGCCCTTCCTCCACCGCGACCCGGGCATCGTCGGCGCGGCGCTCGCCCGGGACGACGTCGTCGTGTGGGTGATCGTCGACGGGATTCATCTCGCGCCCGAGACCGTGCGCGTGACCTGGCACGCCGCGCGCGAACGGCTCGCGCTCGTGACGGACGCGATCACGGGAGCAGGCGTCGCGGACGGTTCGTACAGCCTCGGCAACCTCGACGTGCAGGTGCACGAGGGCACCGTTCGCGGGCCGGACGGCGTTCTTGCCGGCAGCGTCCTGACGATGGACGAAGCGGTCCGCAACCTCCATTCGCTCGGCGTGCCGTTCGAAGAGGCGATCGCGGCTGCAACGACGACCCCGGCACGCGTGCTCGGCGACCCGGAGCTCGGCCGGATCGACGTGGGGCTTCCCGCCGACGTCGTGATCCTGAACGAGGGCCTCGAGATCGAGCGCGTGCTCGTCGGCGGCGAGGTCCGCGTCGCCGTCTAGCGTCGGCGACGATGCGCCCGCTCCTCGTTCGGCTCACGACCCACTATCTCGGCGCTTTGCACCGCGCGCTCTATCGCGCGAGCGGCGGCCGGATCGGATCGCACATCTGGGGGCTTCCGATCGTGCTGCTCACGACGACGGGCCGTGAATCGGGACGGCCCCGGACCGTGCCACTCTGCGCTTTGCCGCAAGGTGAGAGCTACGTCGTGATCGCGTCGTACGGCGGGCTCGACCGGTCACCCTCCTGGTGGCTGAACCTGCAGCGCGACCCTCGCGCCACCATGCAGCTCGGGAGCTCGACGCGGAGCGTGGTCGCACGCGAGGCGACGGGCGGCGAGCGCGACCGGCTGTGGGCCGAGGTCACGAGAATCGCGCCGGGCTATCTCGGCTACGAACGCCGAACGGCGCGCCGCATTCCCGTGGTACTGCTCGAGCCGCCTAGGCTCTAGGGGAACGTCAGCGGCTGATTCACGCTCGTGACGGCATAGGACAGGCTCATGTGCAAGCTCTGCTTCGCCACGTGCATGGTCATGTCGATCAGCGCCGTTTCGACCAGGTGCGAGTCCCGCGGGATGAAGAGCGAGACCTTGAGGTCGCTGAGCGAGCCGCCGACCTTCGACAGCACCCCGGTCGAGACACCCGGGAGGTTCTGCAGCAGCGCATTGCCGTCGATCGTGCCGGTCACCTCGTCCTCGGTGCGACCGTTCACATCGATCGTCGACACCGACACATCCTTCACGTACGGGGTGATCGCATTGAGGTCGAAGCCCGCAGCGGCGGCCGGCTTCAGTCGCGCCGGCAGCGACATGGTGCGGGTCGCGCCGTTGAGCCGCAACTGGACGGTCGGACCGTGTTTGACCATCACGAGATCGAGTGGCGACGCACCTGCCGCTTCGGTGTTCACCGTCGCGTAGTAGTCGCCGGCACCGGCGCCCTTCAGGACCATGCCGCCGACCACGTCGACGACGGCGCTGTTGGCGGCTGAGTCCATCGTCATCCGCATCGAGAACTCTTCGGAGTGGACGGACTTGGCAGCAACCTGCGACTGGTCGAGCAGGTCCTGGGCTTTCTGCGCATCGGCACCGGTGCACGCCGCCAGCACGAGCGGGACCGTTACAAGGGCAATGAGGAGCGAGCAGCGCCGCACCCGCAGATGATCGGCGCACCTCCCGTGCCGCGAGTCCCCCGTTCGGAGGATCAGTCCGTCACGGCGGAGCCTTCGGGGCGCGTGACCCGCAGGCTGCGACGCAGCACCAGCGCAATCGCAGCGGCCACGACCGGCACCACCAGGTAACCGGCGGAGAAAACGGCGAGGACCACCGAGAGGGCTAGAGAGAACACCGCGGCGATCCGAACGCGCCCGTCGAGGATCCTGGTCGCTGACAGCAACGCAAGAACGTAGACGGCGATGAAGCACGCCGAGGTGGCGCGGACGAGGCCGGAGGTCGTGCCGGCCCCTGCGAGCACCGCCACGATCAGGACCGCGACGATCGGGGCGAAGACATAGAGCGGGCGGCGCGGGATCGACCGCTGCGCATCGCCCGCAAACCAGGCAGGCAGCGCGCGTTCGCTCGCGAGCGACGCCGCGAGCTTGGCCATCCCGCCCACGTAGACGTTCATCGTCCCCATCGTCAGGACGACGGCGAGCACCGCCGTTGCGTCGCGCCCTGCACGGCCGAAGCCGACGGCGATGAGGTCGGCGAGCGGGACCTGCGATCCGGTCCCCGCGGTGACGCTGATGGTGGCAACCGCGAGGCCGATGTAGAGGAGGGTGACCAGAGCGAAGGCGATCGCCATCGCGCGCGGCAGGTCGCGCTTCGGGATGGCGGAAGTCTCCCGCGAGCTGAGCAACCGCCTCCCAGCCGACGAAGAGCCAGACGAGAATGTTCGCCGCGGTGCCGATCGCCCAGATGCCGTGAGGTGCGAACGGTGTCCAGTTGCGCCCGCCGCGCGTCGGCAGCGCAACGGCGATTGCCAGGGCGAGCACGACGATCAGCACCGACGAGAGCGCGAGCTGGAATCCCGACGAGATGCGGAGGCCGAACGATGTTGGCCACGAGGACGGTTGCGAACATCGCGAGGCCGACGGCAGCTGCGACCGGCGTGCCCGAGCCCGTGAGGTCGGCGACGTAGTAGCCGCCGATCACCGAGACGGCGGGCGACCCGAGCAGGACCGCGGCGACGAACCAGCCGCCGGTGATCGCCGCCGCGTCCTCGCCCAGGCCCTCACGAACGTAGGTCGAGACGCCGCCCGCCACGGGATGGCGCACGCCGAGCGCCGCGAACGTGATCGCGAGCGGAGCCGACAGGACGAGCAGGGCGGCCCAGGCGACGATCGACGCTGCGCCGGCAGCCTGGACGGCGAGCGCGGGGACCAGCAGGAGCCCGGGGCCGATCAGCGCACCGACGTAGAGAGCCGCACCCCGTGTGACCCCGAGCTGCCTCACCGAGAGGAAAACGCGGCGACGCCGGCGAAACGTCCCACCGTCTTGCACTGCCAGAACAGTTCCCTGACATCTCACGAATACGGCGGGCCTACAGTCCGCTGCGAATGAGCGCTCCTCGGATCAAGCTGGTCGGCGTCATGCTCGGGTGCCTGGTCGCCGCGGGTGCCTGCGCGGGCGTCGCCCGTTCACTCTTCACGCCCGCGTGGAGCTACCTCCCGACCGCCACGCGGATACAACTCGCAAAGCGCCAGGGGGGAAGCCTGTTCCTTCCGGCCCGCACGCCGCTCTTCTACCGCTACCGGAGCGGTGCCAAGATCGCGGGCGGCGTGCTCAGCGTGCCGTTCACGAATCGCGTGCGCATCCGGAAAGGGCTCTGGCGCTGGACGGGACAGAGCTTCGTCTGGCAAGTGCGCAAGCTGCCGGCCGGCAAGACGTGCGACCAGTGGGCCGCACGCACGCAGACGTTCCAGGTCGACGGCAACAAGGTCTTCGGTGGAGAGTCCACGACGGGCGCGGTCGCCTGGCGTTGCGTGACCAACGCACACGGCACCTATGTCCTCTCCGCATCCGCCGGTGGCAAGCTCCCCACGGTGGGCCTCGCGATCGTGGTCGCGAGCGGCCTCGACGTGAGCAACCGCCGCTAAGCGCGGGCTAGCTGCTCCGCCGTCCCTGAATCGAGGGACGCACCTACGGCCTCCGGCTGTCGATATCCGACATGGATATCCAACAGCTGTGCTGAAAAGGGAGTCTTCATGAAGCTCAAGATCGTGTTGCTGGCGCTCGTCGGAGCGGCCGGCGCCACCTCGTCTTTCGCGCTCGCCGGCCCGGTCCTGCACGGCGGCGGACATGCCAACGGAAAGAACGATCAGGCGTGCAAGAGAGCTGTCCTCTTCGGAACCGCCGCCGCGCCGCAGTCGTTCACCGTGACGGTCACCCATGCGAACCGGCACAGCCAGTTCCACAACGGCGACGTCGTGACCGTTTCGCTGGGAGCGTCGGGACAGACCGTCGCGGTCACCGGCGTCGGTTGTGCAGACGGCTCGACGCTCCAGGCAGGAACGGCCCTTCTGCACGTTCGGAGGGTCAAGCCTCCTCGCCCGACCACGGTGGCGACGACCACCGGGGATGATGGCAAGGGTCACCATCACCCGCGGGGACGACGACCACGGGAACGACGACCTCCGACACCACGACGTCCGACAGCACGACCTCTGACAGCACGACCTCTGACACCACCACCTCTGACACCACGACGTCCGACAGCACGACCTCGACGTCGGACGGCCACTAACGCGCGCCCGCCTGAGGGCTGGGTGACGAGCCGTGAGGCTCGTTCTCCCAGCCCTCGCCATCACAAGCCACGTTAGATTTGGCGCGTGGACGGCTGCCTCGCGTGTGACCTCGCCGAAGGACGGCTCCCACTCCCGGGCGGCGTCGTCCACGAATCGCCGGACTGGCTCGTCGAGCACTGCGTCGGGCCGCTCGGCGTCGGCACCCTGCTCGTCAAGCCGCGCCGGCACGTGACACGGGTCGCCGAACTGACCCCGGCCGAGGCCTCCGAGCTCGGGACGCTCCTGCGACGCGCCGCCGAGGTCATCGATCGCCTGGTTGCGCCCGAGCAGGTCTACACCTGCCAGTGGTCCCACGCCGGGCGGAAACCGGTCCATGTCCACTGGGTCGTGCAGCCGGCGACCACGGCGGACATCGACGCGATCGGTTCGTACGGCCCCGGCCTCCAGGTGGGGATGTTCACGCGTGGCGAGCAGCCTGACCCGGTCGCGGTAGCCGCGTTCACCGACGCGGCGAAGGCGGCTTTCCCGGCCGCGTAAGCCGCCCGACTCCTGCCGCGGCCCGGCGGAGCCCCGCTCGAGGTCGACGTACCATTGGCGAACAAGCCCCCGTAGCTCAGTGGATAGAGCAGCGGTTTCCTAAACCGCGTGCACAAGTTCGATTCTTGTCGGGGGCATCATCTGCGAACCGGCTTCGTTGAGCCAAATTCTGGGGCCAGACGAGTCCGTTGGGTTCAGCGATGTGGGACCAGGATCCGCTTGGCGGTTTAGCCACTCACTCACCCAGAGCGCTCTGTTAAGCCGATCTCAGGCTGCAAGCGGTTTCTGACACCGCGTGCACTCGAGCAACACCGCCGCGAGAGGACGATCGGGACGTAGCACTCACTTCCGCACGCGTACAGAAGGTACTCACCTCCAGCCGGCCGCAGCGACGTCGAGGACTACGTCCAGGAAGCGCTAAAGAACACCGGCTCTCGGCACATCTGGAGTTCGATATCCGAAGCACTAAGCGAAGCACGCGCAGCCGTGCGCCGCGCAACGTTCGTCAATATTGCAGGTGCCATCGCCCTCGTTGTTCTTGCACTCTCGGTCTTGGGGGTGGTCGCGACCATCTTCCTCGGCGAGTGGGGACTCCCGCGAACCAGCGACCTCAAGCGCGACGAAGCAAGGATCACGCAGCTTCGCGACGAAGTAGCGCAGCTTCGAGCAGAGGTCAGAGCGAAAACGACAGCCCCCGCGAAGAACAAATGACAATCGGGCAGGTCGCAGCTGGCTGCCGAGCCGGACCGGCCGGAAGACCGTCGCCTAGCCTGCGGCCCGCGTTTTGGTTGATGACCAGAGCAGCGTTCTGACACACCGCTTGCACCACGCCGTCTGACACACCGCTTGCCGCCACGAACTGCGGCAAGAACGCCGCGCGAGAAAAACGACCGTGATCCTGAGAGAGCTCGTGCTATTCCAGCCTTATAGGGGTTGGCGGCCCTTCAGATGAATTCGGATGTGGCCGGAAGGTCGGTCATGCCCATGCGTCGTGCCCGAGGGCAAGCGATCGCTCGCCGGTGAACCGGAGGATGACCTTGGTCGCGCTGGCTGCTTATCCACCAGCTGGCAGTCGGCCGGTACCAGCGCGCCGCTCGTGGCAAGCGCGACGATCGGATGGGGTGGCGCTTGCATTATGCGGACTCGCGTGGTGTGATTCAGGCGACAGGCGATTTTTGGAAACATACCCGGTTGCTGCGGCCCAGCCAGGCACGAAAGGAGCACTAATGGGGCTTCTAATGGTTGACGCGCAGGTGGCCGATATTCCGACTAGCCACACCGACACCAGCAAGGAAGATTTGTTGGTCGTGACGGTTTCCGTCACAGATGCAAACGGCAATCCACGTGACGGGCTGACCACGAACAGTGTGACATTCAGCCTTCTTGGCGGCAACCTCACCGGTGGCACGGTCGACGACTTCGTGACGTTTCAGGCGGGTTCGGGCTTCTACGGTTTGGAGTTTGGCGCTGGGCCTGCCGACGCTAACGGTGCGTTTCCGTCCTTCCCGAACGCGGATAGCACCTTTGGCGTAGCAATCGCGGATGGGGGTGACAATGGGCAAACGATTGTAAGGATCACCGTTACCGGACGCTGAGCCCCGCCTCGAAACGGGCACCTGTTTGAGTTCTGAGATCAGGCAAGCAATGCAGCCGACCGTCACAGAACTTGAGTTGCCCGTTCCGCTGCGAAACGAACCGATGGACAGCGTGTTCTGAGCGAGATGACTCCGATTGCGAGCGCCCGAGCGCTCAGGCGGTGTTGTGCGACGGAAACGTCCTGCGTCTTCAGCAATAGACCTCCTAATCGCCTAAGCTGGATGCGGCAGAGAAACGCAATGACGCCGCGGCTTGTTGTTCGCCCGGCGGATCTTCTCGTACACCGGGGAGTGCTTTGCGCGTGATGGGATCGGTGTGTTCGATCAAAGATCAAGCGTGAGGTAAGCCGGGTTCCAGCCGCCTGCTTGTGTCCACCAAACGGTTAGGACGGTGCCGTTTTCGTCGACGACGAAAACGTCGAGGATGGTCTCTTGCCGTGCGACCGCGGCGGGGGTTGCAACCCCGCCAAGGTCGATCGCGGGATCGCCGATTTGGAGCGAGCCGGGATTCCAACCTGCCGCGTCGGTCCACCACGTGGTGTGGAGGCGCTTGTCTTGGCCGATCCAGAAGACGTCGATGATCTCAGGGCGGCGGGAGACGACGGCGACTCCGGCGATCTTGTTGGCCGCGGGAGCGCCTGGGCCGCCGATCGCTGTTGGGTTGGCCCAGCCGGTGCTTGGGTTCCAGGAGAGGGCGTAGAGGTTGGCGTCGTCACCGATGTAGATGACGTCGAGGCTGTTGGGCCGTGCGGCGACACCGCTGACCGGGTTGACGGGGACGGCTTGTCCTGCGATCGCGATCGAGCCATTGTTCCAGCCTCCGTTTTCGGGTCCACCAGGTGGTGTAGAGGAGAGTGTCTTGGCCGACCGCAAACGCGTCGATGACGTCGCGTACCCTGTTGACTGCGCTGACGCCACCGCTCGCGTCGATCGCCTGCGGGCCGCCGATCGAGCAGTGTGTTCGGGCTCCATCCTTGGTCGGCTGTCCACCAGGTCGTGTGAAGTCGGTTGTCGAGGCCAACAAAGAAGACGTCGAGGATGTCTGGCTGACGCGCGAGAGCGGCGATGCCACCGACGGTGGAGGCAGCGACAGCTGGATCGCCAATCTGCGCCTCTGTGGCGGACCAGCCTTGCGCGCGCGTCCAGAAGCTCGTGAAGAGGTTGTTTTGCTCGGTCACCCAGAACGCGTCGAGGACGTCGTAGCGGCGGGCCGTGAGCGCGACTCCTGCAGCAGTCGCTGGTGAGTGCGCGCCGTCGCCTACTTGTGTGCTGGCGCCATCCCAGGTTCCCGACCAGCCTTCGGCGAAGGGGCTGTTTCCGCGCGCGTATGTGACGTCAAGAACGTATGGCGTGCGGGGCATAGCCGCAGGCCCGGGCGAGCTTTGTGTCGAGCCGACGCCGAGTAGATGCGGGCTGCAGAGGTAGCCGATGTCGATGAGGCCTGGGTCGCCGTGGACGTTCTCGGCGACGTGTTGGTGTCCGCACCAACCTGAGTAGGCCAGCCAGTCGTTCGCGGATAGGCGGACGCCGTTGTTGAGCGAGTCGGCTTGCGGCGACGACTTGAACGGGACTGTGGATTGGCGGGGGATCGGTACGCGTGCCTCGATCGCTCTCATCAAGTTGCCGATGAACTCGATTTGATCGGATGACCAGGTTGGTGTGTCCGCGGCGAAGCCGACCAATTCGAGCTGGACGCAGTTCGCCCGGTTGGTCTGGACCGCGTGCACTTCCAGCGCTCGTGCGGCGACGTCGAGCGAGAGGTGCTGGACGATCCGTCTTGCGTTGAAGTCGACGGTGAAATGCGGCCAGAAGTTGGTTGCCTGGAAGGTGGCGATCGCGCCATCGGCGGTTGGCCCCTCGGTCGTATGGAGAACTCCGCGCCACGGTGCGCCCACAAAGGCGCCGCCATCGACCCCCGCGATCACCTCAACGCCTGGGATAAAGATCCCTGCCATGGCTTCCTCCTTCTCGCCTTCGCATATTTGATTGAGCTAAAGACAGGCCGGTCGATCGCCGGCGCTCACGCATCAGTGTGGTTGCTCGTGCCCGAGGACAACTGAGGTTCATCAGTCGAGCGAGAGATGGGCTGCGTACGTAATTCGGATGACGGCGCCTTGGTTGATCTCTTCGTCGCTTTCGAGTGGCTCGTATTCGCAGACCTCGAGTCGCATCCGTTGGCTGCCTCGGGGTGCCGGGAGGTCGATCGTGGCTTCCCAATCGAGTGCGCCGTCGCCGTCGGTGTCGGTCGGCTGGACGAGCGTTTCGAACACGACGGTGTCGACGCTCGGGTCCGGGCCACTGGCGTGGTCCCAGTCGAGCTCGTCGGCTTGAATGCCTGCGGGAACCGTTGTTGTTTGGATCCGGAATGCGACCCGCGGGGCGAATGGTTCAGTTGGGGCTCTGCCGTGGAGGACGGCTTTGAGTTGGATTGGGTTGTTCCAGGTGAGTGTGAGTTGGCGCTCGGGTGCGACTTGGGCGAACTCAGCGAGGGCAATCTTGGAGATCTCGGCTTTCGGCAGTGCGTTTGGTTGGTAGCGGCATAGCGCGAGCCGAAGAAAGGGCCAGGAGTTCCAGGGCAGGTCTTCGGTTGCGAGCTCGAGATCGAAGTACCAGAGCTTGCGTGTGGTGTCCCAGTGCGGCGTGAAGCCTGCGACGGTGCCTTGTAGCGCCTCGTCTTCTGCGAGCACGATGTCGGGCTTGTCTGTCGTTCTGTTTGGGAAGTGCGCCGGCAACAGATTCAGGACGGCGGCCGCCGGGTTGCCGCTGACGGTTGGGTCGAGCCCATAGCGCGAGCGGAGGTGGTCGGGGAGCGGGTTGGGCTCGTTGGCGGTCATGACGACCCCGAGCAGTTCGCCTTCCCCTGAGGTGTACCAGGGTCGGTCAACGTAGATCCGAAGGCCGCCGCCGCCGCGGGTGTGCTCGAGCGTGGGCCAGCCAGGTGCAGGCGCGGGGGTTGGCCAGCCGAAGGTTGGGACGGCGTAGAGTATGTGCGGGGCGTCGGGCCGAGCGGTGCTCTTGACGTTGACGCGTGCGACCTGTCCGGCTGCGCTGTCGCGGCTGAGCTGGTCGGCGGTGAGCGCGTTGGGGAGGTACTCGCGGAATCGGGTTGTGGCGCGGATGCTGTAATCGACAGTCCGGTGTTTGGTGTCTCCGAACTCCTGCCGCGTGCGGGGCGGGTCACCTGCCGGTGCCGGTGGTGGAAAGGCGAAGTTGTCTGACCAGCTGTCGGGTACGGCGAGGTTAAAGGCGACGCCTTGGCGGGGTTTGGTGATAACGCCGTCGGTCGGGTCGTCGAGCCATTCCGTCCAGCTGGCGAGGACGTCGATCCGCCCGGTTGTGGCGACGTCGAGCTGGAGTTGTCCCTTGAGTTGGGCGGTCGTCTCGCTCAGCTGCCGGTCCGTGTCAAGGGCGGGGAAGTAGGCGGTGTGGAGCGGCCGCTGGACTGCGTGGACGAGGCTGAAGACGCGGGCGGGGGAGATCATCCAGTGCGCGCCGTTCAAGGCTTGGGCGCGCAGAGCCCCGGCAGGGTTACCGTCGTCGATCCAGTCCCAGATCCCGTGCGCGTCCAGACCGGGCGCATTCAGGTAGCTGCTGTAGCGGATCTCGGCGCTAGCCCCCTTGGGCAAGTAGACGGTCAGGACTCGATTTGTGGCGTCCCAGTGCGGCTTGGTCGGTGGTGCCGCGCCTGTGTCTTCCTCGACCCGTAGACGAAGCGATTCGTAGTCGGGCCAGTTGCCGTGATGGGAGATCTGTAGGAGGGGTTCGGTGGCGCCGCCGCCCGCGCTGCTGAGGACGTTGACGACAGTGAGAGGAGTTCCGCTGACTTGGTTGACGAGACCGGGGACGCCTCGCAAGGCGATCCCTGCGGCGATCGGGTCGGGTAGGTAGGGGGTGATGAGAGTGCTGTCGTCGCGGTTGATCAGGTAGCTCTTGGTCGGCTCAGGGTCGTCGGGTCGGGGCATGGTCGCTGCGATCTCAATCGGCTCTGGGTGGCCAAAGGCGATCGTTGCTTGTGGGTGGTCGATGTCGACAGTGTGGACGTCGATCAGCTCCGGATTGGCGAAGCTTCCGTCTTCACGCAGGCTGATCCGGTAGGCGGCGTCGGGGTCGCCTGTGTTGCCGAAGCCGATGTCGAGTTTGCCGTGCAGCTCAACCATCTGCTGTGCAGTCTTGGGTGGGAAGATGTGTCGGCAGGGGTGGGCTTGGGATTCGCCGGCGGGAGCACCGAACGCGTCGTGGGCGTAGGTCGTGCAGTCTCGGTCGTAGTCCGATCGCAGCACGATCCGTTCCAGCGACTCCCCCGGCCAGTATTCGCGCAGCGGAAGTGGTGGTGGAGGTGGTGCGGGTTCGAAGCGCCGGTAGGTGACCTCCTCGGAGGCGACGTCGGTGGCCTTTGGCGGAGTGAGGAGCTCGCCGGAAAGATCGACTGCGCGGGCGCGCATCCGATAGCTGAGACCGAAGCGAAGCCGCGGCAGCGACCGTCGCTTTGGCTCGAAGGTGACCTTGAGCCGGTAGTCGGGTTGCGGGTCGCTATCCGGCCAGTCAGGTTGTTCGTAGCGTCCGCCTGCTGCCGGCGGACCGTCGAGGCGGTTGTGCAGCACGCGGCCGGGTCGCGGCACGGTTAGGCTCCACCCGCTCCACCGGGCGAGCGCGTCGTGGAGGTAGAGCGGGCTCCCGTCCGCGTCGGCGGAGGACGTGGACGCGGACTTGATGTAGCCCTCGTCGGTTACCTGCGGGAGCTCGCGAACGAGCTGGCCGTGGTTGTCAACGAGCTGGTAGCTGCCGACGCGCCAGCAGAGCGAGTGCCACGCGCCGCCCGCGGTTGAGACTTCGATTCGGTAGCCGCGCAGCAGATCTTCGGCGTAGAGATCGTCACTGAGAAGGCCTGGCTGGTCGGGTTGGGCGGCAGGCTGTGGGTGGACAAGCGTTGCGGCGGTGCGCAGTCGGTCGTGGACGTAGTAGGCGCGTTCTGGGCGGACGATCGCGAGCCCACCCGAGCGCAAGGCGGGTGTCCCTTCCTCGTCCTCCAGGTCGATGCCAAGCAGCTTCGCGTCGAATAGTTGCCAGCGCCGCTCTAGCGTTGCCGCGGCGAGGATCGCCTTTAGAGCTGCCCCGTCCGGGTCAACTTGGACGATGTCGAACTTCGGTGTGTCCATCGTGAGCCGGTCACCGGCGTTTGCGAGATCGAGCACACCGCCTGCGAGCTCCGAGGTTGGCCGTCCGGGAACAGCAGGCCGCGAGGCAGCCGAGAACAGCGCGTTGTTGAGGGTGCAGTGAGTGCGCGGAGCGACATCGCTGGCGCGGGGGTGGCCGTCCCATTGCGCGATTACCCGCACCGATCCCGGGTCAACGGCGGGGCGTGGCACCCGCAGGCGCAGGACAAGCGCGAGCGAGCGAAGCAGTGCCGGGTAGTCGCCGAGCGCGCCGATCGCTTGATGGAAGTCGAGCTTCGGGAGTGACGGACGCTCCGCCGGTGGGGTACGGCTCTCAGGCCGGTCGAAGAAGCGTTGCACGCGGGCGAAGTCGAGACCACTGTCGCGCGCGGCCAGCGCGGCGCTCATTGTCCCGAGCGGGGCGGTGGGTGCGAGCACCTTGTTGGCTGCCATCTGGGCTTCCAGTGCTGCGATCGCCGCCGGGATCTGCGGGCCGAGCGGTGGTTTGGTGCCGTATGGGGATGGGTGAACGACGCGCGGCACCGGTGCGGGTGGGGGCGTCGGATCGGGCGGCGAGCCCGACGCTGGCGCGGGCGGAGGGAGATGGAACAGCCGGCGAAGCAGGGCGAGCAGGAAGAGCCAGAGCGCGTGGGCGAATCCGCTCAGGCAGCCTGGTTTCTCTGGGCCTCCCTTCGGTGGTTCCTGCGGCAGTGGCAGGTTTGTGTCGTCACGGGGTGGTGGTTCACGTTCACCTGTGACGCGGACGTCTGTGAGCGGCCCGAGATCTTGGCGCAGCCCGTCCAGCCCGGCGCGTGGGGGTGGCTGGGCAGGGTGGTTGCGACCGACGTTTTGGTACAGGTCGCGCAGGTAACCGGTAGTGAAGCGGACGGGGTAGGAGTAGATCGGGATGTCGCTCAGGTCGGTGAACGACCAAGGGCGAACGAACGTGGTCGCGGGGAAGAGGTGATCCCACATGTCGTGATCGAGTCCGCCTGCGACCAGGTTGGCGGCGTGCTGTGAGCCATCTGCGAACTCGACCTGGAAGCTGAGGTGTTGCTCGAGCGTACGTGTCCAGTGCTCGAACTCGGGAAAGTCTGTGAGCGTGTTGGAGCTGCCGGCCGGGGCGTTGAGGCCAAGCCGCGGGCTGACGAACACGTCGAGGACGAGATGGTTCGCATCGGCCTCCCGTGGGAGCGCCGTCCACATCACTTGTTGGTCAGGCATAGGCCTCGCAGTAGGTGTTCCAGGGACGGATCGTCGCCGCCGCCGGGCGCAGCAGTGGCCCCATCAGGTCGCGGAAGGAGGGGTCGTTGGCGGAGCCTGCGAACTTGCGCTCGCACGAGACCTGCACCGACATTGAGAACATGAAGATGTCGATCTCAACGGTGATCGTCGCCTGCCCCACCGCCTTTCCCGGGTCCGGGCCCTGGTATGTGAAGCTGAGATAGAGCTCGATCGAGCAGGAGATCAGGCCGAGCACGGACATGTTCCCGCCCAGCCGGAAGTAACCGGTGAGCGTAACGCCGGTGCCGCTTTCGACCTTGAAATAGATCCCGGCCATTACGTGCACGCCGCCCTGCGCGACGCCGAGATCGATCGCGGCCACGGCCCCGAACTCGAAGGACGCCTCCAACAGCTGCACCCCGTTCGGGTCGATCGCGAGCCCCGCGAAACCCCCGCCCCCAAAGAGCGCAACGGCGAGCAGGAATGGCTGTTCGCGCTTGCAGAAGTTGAACGAGACCGTGAGCGGACCGTCAACGAACGGAATCGCGAAACCCGCACCTAGGCTGATGTTCTCTAAGGAGAAGACACCGACCGCGAGCGAGGGAAGCGAGAGCGAGAAGCTTGAGCTGACGCCGGTTGGAGTGACCTCAAGCGCTGGTGGGTCGCTGAACCCGTCCAACGGGATCAGCTTCTTCAACTCCTCGATGAAGGAGAGCGGGCCGACGAATCGGATCTCGCCCAACTTGACGTCGACATCCGGCTTGCGGCCCGCCTGCGTCTCAAACGTGATCTGGTTGAAAGCGATCTCGATGAACCTGCTGGGCGGCAGCAGATGCAACTCGAAGTTGCTCAAGGAGGCTGTGACTTGCGAGCGCGACGCTGCACCCTTGGCGTCGATCGTCGCGGTCACCTCCATCTGCGTGCCACCGTTGACGACGAAGAAGGAGTCGGTCGGTGGGTAGCTCTGCAGCACCGGCTTCCACTCGATCCGAGCAACCAGCGAAGCGGGATCGACGCCCTCGGTGACAATCCTCGGCGTATCGCTCGGCGACGACCCGGTGATCCGGGCCAACACCTGATCGAGCGTAAACACCCCGAACATCCGCGCCTGCGAGAGCGCACCCGCAAAGAAGTTCTTGGGGTCGAACGTGCCCGCCGCCATCTCCGTCAGCGCCCCGACACCGCCGACCGGCCCCAACCTGCGCGAAAGCCCGGCGACCGCCATGTTCGGTTGCAACAACCCGCCTGCACGGTCGCCCTTGTCGCCGAAGCCAAGCTGCATGGGAGCGCCGGCGGCGAGCTCCGCGATCACCTCACCGCGGTTCGAACCACCAAGCCCGTTGTCGCGGTAGCTCTGGTGGTACTTGACCGACGTCGCCTGCCCCTGCCCGACAACGATCTCAAGCGCCGGCGCATGCACATCGGCACGGTCGAGCTCCGG
Source organism: uncultured Thermoleophilia bacterium (assembly GCA_963806025.1). Lineage (GTDB taxonomy): Bacteria > Actinomycetota > Thermoleophilia > Gaiellales > Gaiellaceae > PALSA-600. The sequence continues at coordinate 656,491 of CAWDWI010000002.1, forward strand.
CCAGAAGCCGGGCTGATCAGCGGCGGACACGTGTACCGGCGGAGTCGGCATCGGCACCGACGGCACGGCCGTAAACACCAGCGTGTCGGCTGCGTAACTGCTGTCCCCGTTCTGTCCCGGCGCCAACGCAAAACGCGTACCGAAGAGTGGGATCTCGTGGCCCTTTGCACCGCCATACAAGCCCTGCGCATTAGTGATTGCAGGGGCGTTCCAGGCGGAGGTCGAGATGATCCAGACAAGCGGGCTGACGAACTCGACAATGTCTCCGTCACAATCCGTACCGCTGAAATGGAAGAGGAACGGGTCAGCCGAGCCCTCCGGTGTGATCACAAAGAGATCCGGGCTTCCGGCGGGAACCGCCAGGTTCGGCGTGATCAGCGTCATCAGCTGCAGGGATTGCAGCGGCATCGTGAACGCCTGCCCGGTTGGGGCAGCGCCCGCCGGATACCCGTGAAGCGGCTTGCGCACCACGATGAACGTGCGCTGCTGCAGCGCCGCAGGGTCGCCCGGCTCGTCCAGGAACTTGCGCTCCGTGATCGTCACTTTCACCGCCGGGTGGCCGAAGGGGTACAAGAAGCCCGCATCGACGATCCGAACGAAGTGGTCGCGCCCCTGAGTCGCCTGATGTGTCCAGCCAATAAGCGACGTCACATCCGGAGGTGGGTCCCAATCGCCGCGCGCGCTCAGCCACGCTCCAAGGGAGCTCAGCGCCAGTCGACGCGCGACTACCGGGCTCGCGAAGAACTCCTTCTGTGCCTGCAGCATGTAGCGGCGGTTACCGGAGAGATGGACGATGTTGTGCCGGTCGCGCTGGCTCAGCGCGTTGACCGGGAACGGCTCGTTACCCCCG
>CAWDWI010000003.1:0-380339 GCA_963806025.1 uncultured Thermoleophilia bacterium
TCGGCTTTGGCTCTGAGCCTTGCGATCTGGTGATGGGCCGGGCAGGGATCGAACCTGCGACCTTGGGATTAAAAGTCCCCTGCTCTACCAACTGAGCTACCGGCCCTGGATTGTCGGAAAGGCGGTCGAGTACCCTCCGTGGATGGGCAAAGGGTACGCGGAAGGAAGCGCGGTCGAGGAACGTCTCGCCGCGCTCGAGCGGGGAGACGATCTTCATCTGCAACTGGACGTGGGGCGAACGGCCGTGTACGGCTCGACCGATGACGATCCGGAGACGCATTTCATCGGCTGGCTCGGAGACGTCGACCCCGACGAGTTGTTCGCCTCCGGCGCGGCGTGGGGCATCCACACCGTGCGCCGGACCTAACACCGGGCGCCTGCCTAGCCGAGCGGCGGGCTCTCGAGCGAGGTCATCTGGCCCGGGTTGACGGATGCGACGAGGCGCACCCCGACGCGGTACGGGCCTGCTGCGAGCTTCGCCGCCGGTAGCGCGATGGTTGCTGGAGCTGCCCCGCCGCGGAGCGCGCCGCGGCGCGCGACGACCGGGAGCCCGTCGGGGCCATCGAGGGTGACGAGGTAGAGGCAGTCGACGCTGCAGCCGAACTGCACCGAAATTGGAAGAGCGGCGACCGCCGGATACGCGAGCCCTGTGGGCTCGACCTGCGCTGCGACGCCTGGACAGACCAGTGCGCCGCGCTGGGCGGCGACCGAGGCCGCTGCGACTGCGGGTGTCGCCTGGCTCAGCTGGTCGAGGAGAACGCCGGCGACTTGCCCGCCGCAGCCGAGTGACGAGATCGAAGCCGCGCTCACGAGCGGAGGTCCATCGAGCAGGATCGGCGGCGCGCTGCCGCTCACCGCTGAAAGAGCCGTGATCAATTGTGGGAGCTCCGCGGTCGTCCACAGCCCCTTGCCCGCAGTGGGCGCGGGATGGAAGGCGACGAGATCCGGGGTGAGAGGCCCGAGCGCGGCCAGCGTCGCCTTCGGTGCGAGCGCTCCGTCGATCCGGACGCCGAGCTGCACATCCGGCAGCACCGTCTGCACGGCGGTGCGGATCTGGTCGAACGCGAGCGCGTAGTCACCCGCCGTCGCGGTCGTCGGTGCCGGCGCAAGAACGAGTGACCGCAGGCCCGGTGTCTGCTGCGCGAGAGCCGCGGCGTACTGGGCGAGCGCCGCGCGGCCTGTGTCGTCGAGCGGCAGCGGTGTGGCGGTCAATTCCAGCACGCTCCCGAGCCCGGCGGGCAGGCGCTGCAAGGGCGGCGCTGACACTCGGGTCGGGCGCCGTGGCGCCGGCGGGCCAGGTGACGCCGATCCGGGCGAGTTGAAGACCGAGCTTTTGCAGTGTTGCGCCCTGGGCGGGGTCGTCGAGCGCCGCGCCGACGGCGAACGCCCCTCCGGCGGCTTTCGTCGAGGCCGCCTTCGCGCGCACCGCAGACCCGCTCCCGGCTGCGGTCGCGCGCACGATCGGCAGCGCGTCGAACGACGCGCGATTCGCGGCCCAGTCGACGGCGGTGACGTGGACCGGGTAGACGCCCGGGCGTTTTGGCTCAGGCCAGGCGAGCGTGTGCCAGCCGCCGCTGAGCGCGAGCCGCTTGGTCGGGCCGGCTGCGGTGTTCACCTGGACGGTCGCGGGTTTTGACATCCAGAAGCGCAGCGCTCCCAGCGATGCGTTCGTGAGCCTGAACGCCGGCGGTTGACGTTGATACGCGGCGAACCGAGTCGCAGCGTCTGCGAAGCGCGGGTCACTCGGCGCGAGCTTCTTGAGCAACTGGACGACGAATTGCTGATAGTCGAGCGGAGACATCTCGTGCGGGAGCGAATAGTAGGTCCAGTAGCCCGTGTCGAAACTCGGGAGCGTCGAGGCCGCTGCACGCTGCATGCGGGCGGCGAGCGCCGCCGCATCGGGGTCCTCGGCAGCCGTTGCGTACGACTGCAGCGAGATGACGGCTTGAAGCTGCGCGTTGAGAACCCGAAGTGACTGGAACGAATAGAGGCGAATCCACGGACCCGCTGCGACGCTCGTGAGCAGGTGATTCGGAATCGCACGGTACGCAGCTCGCGCTTCGCGCATCAGAGCCGTCTGTTGATCGGGAACGAGCGCTGCCGTGCGCGCGAAGGCTTGTGCCGCGACCGCCTGGGCCATCCCCGAGAGCCAGGGTGCGCGTCCGCCCGAGTAGTCGAAGAAGTACTCCCACGCGATCCCGCCGCCCTGCTGGTACACACCGCGTGCGATCAACGCGTCGGCGAGACGCTGCGCGCCTGCCGCATCGTTTGCCGCGACGCGCGCGTTGAGCGCGCCGAAATTCGCCAGAGGGTGGAACTCGAGGCAGCGTCCGGGGAAGTAGCGGTAGACGAGGCCGTCGGCGTCGGTGATGTCGGTCTTCGATCCCGGCGCGTAGTGCTTCGCGAAGTAGTCGTCGTTCGCCTGAAGCTGGCCGATGAGAGTGAGCGCACGCGGTGCGGTCAGCCGGCCGCTGAAGGCCGCGAGCTCCTCGAGAGCAACGGCGACGTGCTCGCGCCGACCGCTCGGCAGGGTGCGGACGAGGTGTGCGGCACGTGCGATCTCGGCTCGGCCGGCATTCGCGGTTACACCGTCGATCCGTCCGGCCGCGAGTGCGACCCGGATCGCCTTCAGCGCGCCGACCTGTCCCGGGACAGGCGCCGTTGCCGGTGCTGCGCCCACGACGGCCAGCGCGGCCGTGAGGCCGATGATGACTGCGAGAACCTTCACCCCTGCATGCACCGACGACGAGACGGCGCTGTGGTTAGTTGGCTGCGTCGTGTTCCCACTGGTCGAGCAGCTGTGACACGTGATGCCGCTGTGCGTCATTGAACGACATCCGTTCGATGATCCGACGCGCTTCGGCCGGATCATCGTTGGCAATCGCGGCCTCGAGCCGCTCGCGCTGAGGGGCAGGCTCCCGCAGCTGCCGGCGGAGCCAGCGGAGGAGCGACACGGTGGGGGAGCCGGACGTCAAAGCGTCCGCGTCCAGATGCCGTAGCGGCGATCGGTGACGAATCCGACATCCGCGTACAGCTTCAGAGCGCCGGTCGGGTTGCCGGAATCCACCTTCAACCCGACGCGCTCGACCTCGCGTTCGGCGTATGCCCGCAGCGCGTGGTGCAACAGCGCCTTGCCGATTCCGGCACCGCGCTCCCGCTTGGCGACCACGATGTCCTTCACCCAGCCGGTCGATCGATGTTCGCGCCAGTGGAGTGCACAGCCGACGAGCTCACCGTTTCGTTCGACGAGGAACCACATGGTGGGGTCGAAATCGGCGTGGTCGGTCATGAAGGCGAGCCACTCGTCGTGCGGTACTGCGACATAGCTCGTGTCCCAGCCCCCGTAGCTCAGATCGAGCAGCGCGTGGACGCGTTCGGCGTCCGCGTTCTCGTACGTGCGAACGGAGACGCCCGCGGGCCACGTGGGCTCAGCGACGGCGTCGTCCAGGGCTCGCCACATGCGGAGGATGTCGTGGTTGTGCTCGAACCGGTGGCGCTCTACGAGCGACGTGAGCGGGACGTCCTCCGGGACCGCCGTCACGGCGATGTGGCCGAAGCCGCGCTCGAGCGCGCGAGCCGTCGCCCGGGCGAGGAGCGCGTCGCCGGTGTCGGCGTCGGCGGCGGCATGAACGAGATCCTGTGCGCTGTCGATCGCCGCGTAGCCGACGATCGAGGCACCGTCGAGCGCCACCCAGCGGTCGGTGCCGTTCGCGCGGCCGAGCTCGTCGGCGACGTGCTCGCGCACGATCTCGGAGATCCCGAAGGCTGCGCGGCTGCGGGCCGACAACAGGTCGAAGATCCCATCGAGATCGTCGAGTCGTGCGGTGCGGATGTCCGCCACGCGGCAACGGTACCCTCCTTCCGACGCCCCCATCGTCTAGTGGCCTAGGACGCCGGCCTTTCACGCCGGTAGCGCGGGTTCGAATCCCGCTGGGGGTATTCGATATCGGCCCGTGCTGCTCGTGCTCCTGCTGGTGAGCCGCTCGGCCGACGCATCACGCCGAAGCGTCGTCCGGCAGGTCGCGGTCGATGACCCAGACCGATCGCAGATCGAGCGGGGTCGAGCGAACACGCGTAGGCGCGCCTCTTACGAACGAGACGAGCTTGCGCGCTGCGATCACGAGTGCCCAGTAGCAGCCGACCCACGCGACGAGCGCGAAGCCGAGCGCGACCGAGAGCACGATGTCGCGGGCGCTCATTGGCCGAGCCCTCGCATGAGCGCCGTTCCCCGATTCGGGTGAACGAGCACTTCGTCGCTGGACTTCATGACGTCGCCTCGCCGCGCAGCGAGTGCTGCTTGCGCTGGTCCACTGCGAGACGCTGTCGTCCGAGCTTCGTCACGCTCAGATCGCTCTCGACGTAGCCGAGCCAGCGCAGAACCGTGATCTCGTCGTTCGTGGGCGCGGCGAGTTGCCCGCGCACTCGACGACGCAGCAGTGTGAATATCTGCCCCTCGATCATGACTTCCTTCCCTTCCTGATCGTCGCTGTCCTCGTCCCGGTCTTGGGCACGCCGAGACACGCGACTGCGGCTGGTCGTGTCGGACATGCTCAACCCCCGAGTACCCGGTTGAAGCGACCACTGGCTGGCCGCGATCTACCTCCATCGTCGTCCGAGTTCCGACGGATCGCGATGACCCAGTTAAGTCAACTGAGCCCTTCAATAGGAGCGAGCTCCGAATCCCGCTGGGCGTACTGGGGATTCGACCAGTTCGTTTCAGTGTTTTCGCGGATGAGGGTCGAAGCTCGGGCTTCTACCGTGCGGGAATGCTCATTCCGCCTGCGAGATCGTGCCCGGGAGCTTTGGCCGCGCCTGCCGCCGCCGGAGCGCCCGGCGATGCGGCGACGTGCCCGGTCTGTGGTGCGATCGTGATGCTCGGGTACGGCGGCCGCGTCCCGTGGCACGAGCACGGCAGCGTGGTTTCGGATCGCCCCGCGGTGGGTGTCAGCTAAGACCAACCGGGGGCAGAAAGTCAGCCGAAAGGTCAGAGCCGTCCGCCGGAGCCGGGCGCACTCTGAGCGTATGGCTGGATACGACCCCCAGGAGACCGAAGCATCCCAGCGGTTGACTGATGCGGTGATCTGTGTGGCCTGCGGCAGTTCGAGCGGCCTCAACTGGCGCGGCTGGCTCGCTTACAGGGTCGAGGATCCGGAGAACGTGGATCCTCCCGAACTCGGCTTTTACTGCCCGGACTGCGCAGCGAGGGACCTCGGCCGCCCGCCACGGCGCCCGTGAGCGCATAAACACTCGCCCCTCTCTTTGCTGCGGTGCTGAGAGGGGCGAGCCTCCAAGGTGGGTGCGGCGCCACTCACGATGCCTGCCGACGCGGGCGTGTCCGGAGAGCCCGCCGCGCCCGCCTTGGAACCGTTTGCCGGCGGCACCAACTTTTTCGCAAATCACGAATCCAAGTATCCGAAGAAGAGGGGACCTTCCGGTAGTGGCCGGGGCCTCGCTGCAGCGAACTCTCTCCCCGCGCGGCGAGCCTCCGGCTCACTATCGGCAGGGCAGACGGCGCCTCGCCACGGACGTGAGCGATAATCGAGCTCTCGATCGACGTTCGCGGGGGCGGTTAGCTCAGCTGGGAGAGCGCCTGGTTTACACCCAGGAGGTCGGCGGTTCGATCCCGTCACCGCCCACTCACAGCGCTGACTCCGGCGCGGCTTCCGGTACGTTCGTCGCGTGGAGCCAACCGAGGCCGACCTCGTCGCCGCTCTCCGAGCGGGTGACGAGGAGACGTTTCGCCGGATCGTGCGCGAGTGGCACTCGTCGCTGCTGCACGTGGCGCAGATCTTCGTGCCGACCCGCGCGCTCGCAGAAGAGGTGGTGCAGGAGACGTGGCTGCGCGTCCTCGGAGCGCTCGATCGGTTCGAAGGACGGTCGTCGCTGAAGACGTGGGTCTTCCGCATTCTGGTCAACACCGCAAAGACCCGGGCACAGCGCGAGGGTCGTGTGATTCCGTTTTCCTCGCTCCACGATCCTGCGCGCGTGCCCGAGGCGGCCGTCGACGCGGACCGGTTTCTGGCGGACAGTCACGAGCGGACACCGGGCGGCTGGTCTTCGCCGCCGCCGGAGCTTCCGGAGGACCGCCTGATCGCTGCGGAGACGCGCGTAGTGTTGGCACAGGCGATCGAAGCACTCCCGGCGAACCAGAGGGCGGTCATCTCGTTGCGCGACGTCGAAGGTTGGAGCTCCGACGAGGTTCGTAACGCTCTCGACCTCACCGAGGTCAATCAACGTGTGTTGTTGCACCGCGCCCGATCCAGGGTGCGGCAGGCCCTAGAGGAGTACCTCGCGTGATCGACGTCGAAGCGTTCAGCTGCCAGGAGCTCGTCGAGCTCGTCACGGAGTACCTCGAGGGCGCGCTCTCGACTGCCGACACGCGGCGCTTCGAGGAGCACATCGGCGGCTGTGATGGGTGCACCGAGTACCTGGAGCAGTTCAAGCGCACCATCGAGCTCACGGGCACGCTGACGCCCGATGAGCTCACACCGGCGGCCGAGGCGGCTCTGCTCGACGTCTTCCGCTCGTGGACTTCCGCACAAGAAGACCAGCTCGAATAGCGCATTTTCGCTGCGCTGGCCGCCTCTTTACACGGTCCTCAAAGCCCCTCGGTACCGTCCCGCTGCCCAGGGAAACCGAGGAAAGGGAACGCGCTCGTGCTGAAAGCAGTCCGTCTCGTACTCGTCGCGCTCGCCGCGCTGCTCGCCATTCCGGCCGCCGCTGCGCACGCAGCACAACGGATGCCGATCGGCTTCTTCGACGATCCCTCGTTCCGGTGGTCGCCGACACGCGCGCAGAATCTGCAACTCGCCGCTTCGGAGGGCGCGTCGGTGATCCACACGACTGCAACCTGGGCCGCGCTTGCGCCGACGAGGCCGGCGGACGCCTCCAACGGCGACGACCCGGCCTACAAGCTGACCGACCTGGACGACCTCGTATTTCAGGCGGGGCTCTACAACCTGCGCGTGATGATCAACATCACCGGAACGCCGAAGTGGGCGAACGGTGGCAAGGCGCCGAATGTCATGCCGAAGAAGCTCGGCGACCTGACCACGTTCGCGAGGATGCTCGCCACGCGGTACAACGGCCGGACTGGGCACGGGTCGGTGTCACTCTGGTCGGTCTGGAACGAGCCGAACCTGCAGCTGTTCCTGACGCCGCAATTCGCCGGCAAGAAAATTGTCGGCCCCGCGAACTACGCGAAGCTCTTCAAGGCGGCCTATGCCGGCATCAAGGCGGGCGACCCGCTGGCCAAGGTCGCGATCGGCGAGACCTCGGCGCGCGGCCGTGACAAGCCGCTTCCCGGGATCAGCGCAACCATCGCGCCGGCCACGTTCGCGCACCTGCTCTCCCAGGTGAAGGGGCTCAAGTTCGACGCGTGGGCACATCACCCGTACCCGACCTCGCCGAATCTGCCGCCGATGCAGAAGGTTCGCTATCCGAACGTGACGCTCTCGACGATGTCGCAGTTCGAAAAGGATCTGGCGAAGTGGTTCCACCGCCCGGTGCCGATCTGGATCACCGAATACGGCCACGAGACGAAGCCGGCCGAACCGCACGGCGTCACGCTGGCCCAGCAGGCCGCCTATGCCAAGCAGGCGCTGAACTTCGCGAAGAAGGATCCGAACATCCAGATGTTCATCTGGTTCACGTTCCGCGACAGCGCGGGCAATCCGTGGCAGAGCGGCCTGGTCGCCCAGTCGGGCACACCGAAGCCGGCGTACGCCAGCTTCGGCGCGGTAGCACGGCTGACCGACGGCTCGACGACCACGGCCAAGGCCGGTTCGCCGGTCCGCGTCCAGATGTTCGTGCCGTACCTGGCGCACTACTCGGAGCCGGGCGCCTCGATCGGAATGACCTACTTCGCCTACAACGCGCAGGGCAAGGCGATCGCGGTCGGTCAGCCGACGGCGACGCTCGCCCCCGACCAGTCGGTCACGTTCATCCCGGCGTTCGTCCCGGCCAAGGGGCAGACGTACACCGTCGTCGCGACGCTGAACGAGGCAAATGGGCACCACCAGTCGCGGACGGCGTACATCACCGTGAGCTGATCAATCGCGGGTGAGCCTGAGTACGACGACGAGGGCGCCAACCGCCGCGGCGACACCTGCCGCGGCGAGCACGACGCTCGCGGAAGCAGAGATCGCGGCGGTGCCGAGCAACAGGAAGTTCATCAGCAGCGCGGCCGCGCCGAGGAACGCGAGGGTCGCGATCCTTCTTGTGGTGAGCGAGCGTTCCTCGGCAATACGCGCGTCGTGCTCGATCGACCAGATCGCGAGCTCGGCGGCCAGCAGCAGCAGCACGCCGATCGCGGCCGCCCACCCGTCGACGACGTGCGTCCCTGCGTGGCCTCCCACGTAGCCCGCGCCGGTGACGAAGATCGCCCAGGGCACGAGCGAAGACCAGCGCAGCACGATTGCGAGGGCCAGCATGATCAGGCCGAGCGTCCCCACGCCGAGGGCGACCGGAGCGAGGTGTCCGTCCGTCAAGACCGCGTAGACGATCGTCCCTCCGAGCGAAGCGAGTGCGAGGAGCGCCGTGATCAGACGCGCGCGTGCCGGGTGTAACGCCTGAATTCCCGCACCTCCTCCAGAACGGACTGCAAGGGCCTCTCCTCGCGCCACTCGACGACGGCAACCCCCGCACGCTGCAGGCGATGCCGGATCGCGTCACGACGCATGACCCAGATGTCATGCGCAACCGCGTCGAGGCCTGCTGACGGCCGAGCGACGAACGGCACGGGTGAGACGTCGATCACCGCCAGGTCGTACCCCCGCGCGCGAAGGTCGAGCAGTGCGCCGACCGAGCGCTGGTCGAGGAGGGGCGACAACGCGATCACGAGCGAGCTCGGTGGGAGCATCCGGCGCGGGATCACGTCGATCTCCTTCCAGTAGTAGGAGAGGACGATCTGTGTGTCGAGCAGGGCGTCGACGACGCGGTAGAGCTGCACGAGCCCTGTGCCCGGAGCGAGCCAGCGCAGGATCCCGCCGAACGAGATCAGCCCGACTCGATCTCTCCGGCGCACGTAGGCATCCGCGACCGCGGACGTTGCGCGCACCGCGAGGTCGAGCGTGCTCGCCTCCCCGAGCCGGGCTTCGGCGAACGAGTCGACGAAGATGATCACGTCCGTGTTCCGCTCGGGATGGCTCTCGTTGACCCACAGCTCGTTCCTCCGCGCACTCGCGCGCCAGTTGATCCGGTTCAGTGGGTCGCCGGGGCCGCGCGGTCGAATGTCGGCGAACTCGATTCCCTCGCCCTTGCGCCGGGAGACCTCGTTGCCGGAAAACACCTGAGTCTCGCGCGGCTGCAGGATCCGGCGCAGGACGTTCTCGCGCGGATAGGTGCGCAGCTGGGGTCGTGTCGGCGCGGTTGCCTCCCAGACGAGGAAGCCGAGAGGGTCCCGCGTTCTCGTGTAGAGAGGACCGAGCATGTGCGCGCCCCAGCGTCTGGCCCGAAGGGTGAGCTCGAGCTCGCGCCGCTCGCCGGCCGAGAGTCGCAGCGCGACCGGGTTCTTGCCGTCCACCAGGTCGACGCCGTCGGGCAGATTCACGAAGAGCTCGAGCCGGTCGACAGGCGTCGCCGATTCGACGACGACGCGTGCCGCCACGTCTTCACCCTCGAGCGCGCGGTCGTTCTCGAGCTCGATGCGGGCGCTCAGCCGTGGCGTGGCCGCGAGTGCGAGCCCGGCACCGACTGCAAGGAGGAACGGCGCCGTGAGCGCGACGAGCTCGGGCTGGGCGAGCGCGAGGGCTGCCAGGAGGCCCACGGCCGAGAGGCTCGCGTAGCCGGCGAGTTTCGGCGCGGAGTGGCGCGTCAAGTCTTCGCGAGATCTTCGGCCACCGGCGTCGGCACGGTGTCGAGCCGCTCGCGCACCACGTCCTCCGCCGAGATGCGCTGCACCCAGAGCTCCGGGCGAAGCGTGAGGCGGTGCGCGAGAGCCGGCACGGCGACCGACTTGACATCGTCCGGCGTGACGTAGTCGCGGCCGTCGAGCGCGGCGCGGCAGCGCGACAGCTTGAGGAGTGCGAGCGAGCCGCGCGGCGACGCACCGACCTGGATCGACTGCGAGTCACGCGTCGCGGCGACGATGTCGACCATGTAGAGCCCCACGGGCTCCGAGACGTAGACGTCCTCACACGCCCGCTGCATCTCGAGCAGCGCCTCGCGGTCGATCAGAGGCGAAAGCACGACATCGTCGGTCTGCCGCGCCGCCCGGTTCGCGAGCACCTGCCACTCGTCCGCGCGCGAGGGGTAGCCGACCGACATCCGCAGCAGGAAACGGTCGAGCTGTGCCTCGGGCAGCGGATAGGTGCCTTCGTATTCGATCGGGTTCTGGGTCGCGAGCACGAGGAACGGTGGGCCGAGCCGCCGCGTCTCGCCCTCGGTGGTCACCTGGCGCTCCTGCATCGCCTCCAGCAGCGCGGCCTGGGTCTTCGGAGGCGCGCGGTTGATCTCGTCCGCGAGGAGAAGATTGGCGAAGATCGGTCCGGGCCGGAACTCGAAGTCGGCCTCTCGCTGATTGAAGACCGATGATCCGGTGACGTCCGAAGGCATCAGGTCGGGCGTGAACTGAATGCGCGAGAAGTCCATCGACGCGACCTGGGCGAACGACCGGGCCATCAACGTCTTCGCCAGGCCGGGGTAATCCTCGATCAGGACGTGGCCGTCGGCGAGCAGCCCGAGCATCAGCAGCTCGAGCGCGTCGCGCTTGCCGACGACGGCCTTCTCGACCTCGTCGATGACCGTGCCGGCGCGCGCGCCGACTTCGGAGACGTCCATCGCCACGCTCACATCCTTTCAAGATCGGCGACGAGGGCGAGAAGCTCGCCAGGCGGGAGGCCGGCGGCGAACCGGTCGGCCGGCTCGGCCCGGTCCGGGCGCAGCAGCTCCCACCAGCGCCCGAGCGTCTCCGGGCTCGACGTGCGCCCGGTGCGCTCGAGCCGGCACTGCGCAATCTCTCGCAGGTGCGGCAGGAGGCGCAGGTGCAGGTCATAGGAGGTCGCGACACCGAGAGTGACCGCGCGTTCGATCTGCTCGACCTGGCCGGGCGCTCGATCGCGGTGGGTCTTCTCGACGAGGGCTTCGTCGAACGGCGAGCGGCGGTGCCGCGGGAATGCATCGCCGAACGACGAGACGATTGCGAGCATGACGAGTGCTCCGACGATCAGCACGTAGGAGTAGATCGCGACACTCCGGATTCCCGGCTGAGCGATCGCGAGATAGACGCAGGCGATGGTGGAGAGGCTGAGCAGGATGACGAGGTCGAGCAGGTGCCGCCTCATGCGGGCGCTCCCGCGAGGCCGTCTCGGATGTCACGCAGCGCGCCGATCGCGTCCTGCTTCATCCCGCCGCTGATCTCGCTCTTGCTGAACTTGGCCTGCTGGAAGAGCGTCGTCAGGCGTGTGACCGCGTCGCCCCGTGAGGTGAGCTCCAGCAGGATGCGCCGAAGGTACTCGATGGCCGTCTCGCTCGGCACGCGCTGAAAGCCGTTGCGGCCGAGCACAGCTTCCATCCGCGCATACGCGGCGATCACGGCCCGGCGCGCGTCGGGCTCTGCCTCGAGGTCGTCGATCGCATCGCCGATCGTTGCAGCGAGATCCTCGGCCACGGTCAGCTCGTATGTCCGCGGCCGGAAGACGGGCTTGCTCGTCTTCCACCGGTAAAAGCCGTAGGCGGCGACTCCCGCGAGCACAACGAGTGCGATCCACAGGACGGGCCACTGGAATTTCGGGTTGGACGCGTGGTGCACCTGCCCGTGCCCTTGTGGAGCCGACGCGTTGGGCTGACGGAACGGGTTGAGGCTCTGCAGCAGATGCCGATGCCAGGCGTGCAGGTAGAAGGAGACGAAGACGATCAGGACGAGCACCGACCAGCGCACGGCTGTGGCATAGAACCGCGCCTTGAAGCTCTTGGAGCGGCGAGTCTCCGCCTGCTCGCGGAGCCGGAGCACGAACGAGTAGGCCGCCACCGGGATCATCAACACGAAGAGGATCAGGAACAGCGTCAGCGCGTAGCTCGTGTACCGGTTGCTCGGCGCCGACCCGCCGTGGTGGGCGAGCCCGCTCCGGCTCGCGAAGGCGACGACACTGAGCAGCACCAGGAGCCCGATTCCGAGCAGCGACAGCCGCGTCCCGCGGCCGGATCTGGGGTGGGGCTGCATGGGTAGTGGGAAGTTAGACGCCGGGGAGCCGATTTCGTTGATTCGGAATCGAGCGCCCGTGCACCGCTAGATTCCGGGCATGGTGGATCTGGAAGGCAAACGGGCGATCGTGACCGGGGGGTCGAGTGGCATCGGTGCCGCGACCGCGCAGGCACTGGCCGACGCCGGCGCCCGGGTCGTGACCGGCTCCCGCAGGGACGGCACGCTCGACGTCACGGACCCCGCCTCGAGCGAGCAGTTCGTGGAGCGCGCCCTCGCTGAGCTCGGCGGCCTGGACATCCTCGTCAACAACGCGGGGCTCTCTCGCGGCCGCGATCCGGTCTGGGAGTCGCACGAGGAGGATGAGCGCGAGGTGATCGAGACGAACGTGCTCGGCCTGATGCGCATGACGCGGCTCTGCGTTCCGGCCCTCGTCGAGGGTGGTGGGCACATCGTCAACCTCGGCTCGGTTGCCGGCATCTGGGCCTACCCGAACGGCTCGTCGTACGTCGCCTCGAAGTTCGCCGTGCACGGCTATACGCGCGCGCTGCGCGACGACCTCCACGGCAAGCCGGTGCGGATCACGAACGTCGCTCCGGGGCTCGTCGAGACGAACTTCTCGAACGTGCGGTACAAGGGCGACGAGGAGAAGGCGGCCGCCGTCTACGCGAATGTCGCGCTCGGCGGGCCACTGCATGCTGAAGACGTCGCGGACTGCATCATGTTCGCGCTCACGCGGCCACCGCACGTCAACATCGACGAGATCGTCGTGCTCGCGCTCGCGCAGGTCTCCGGCGCGAACGTCGTCCGCGAGCCCTAGCTGCGCTTGTCCCAGTAACGGCGCAGGCCGTGCCAGGACTGCCAGAACGGCGCAACCTGGTCGTAGACGTCTGCGTCGGGGCCTAGGTCGGCCTGCGCTGCCGCGACGAACTCCTCCTGGTCCATTCCGTCGTCGCACGCGCGAGGCCCAGCGGTCCAGTTCCTCGTCGAGCCGGTCGAGATGCGCGCCGACGTCCTCGTGCACCCCGAAATGGATCAACGCGAGCCGCTCCGGGCGGCGGCCGCGAATCGCCTCCACCGTCGCATGCCAGGTCTCGACATCGATGTCGGGCGGCGGTGACACCGGCACGACGAAGCTCGCGCCGGGCATGCGCACCCCTGCCGCATCTCCCGCGAGGAGCGTGCCGTTGCGGAAGTAGCTGATGTGATGGGTCGCGTGACCCTGGGTCGGAAACGACTCCCAGCCGAGCACGTCCCCCGTGGCGACGCGGATGTTCCCTTCGGGCACCGGCGCGAGCTCGCCCCAGAGCGGGTCGAAGAGACCGCCGTAGAGCCGTCGTGCCGAGCGCTCGAGCCGGGACGGGTCGACGAGATGCGGCGCCCCGATCGCAGAGACCCAGACCGTGAGCTTCGGGTGCTTGCGCACGATCGTCCCGGCCGCACCGGCATGGTCGAGATGGATGTGGGAGAGGAGCAGGTGGCGGATGTCCGGCAGCTCGAGGCCCTCCTCCGCCAGGCGCGCCTCGAGTGACGGCAGCGTCGACGTCGGCCCGCAGTCGAAGAGCGCGGGGCCGTCGTCCGTGTCGACGAGGTACACGCCGACTGCCTGCGGCCGGCCGCCGAAGTCGAGGTCGAGGAGCCGCAACGAACTCATAACCGCATCTTTGCAGTCTCCGCCTTAGCGTTCGCGCGCGTGAGGTGGCTGATCGGGCTCGTCGCGTTCGCGGTGCTGATTCCCGTCGCGACCGCGCAGGAGGCGGCGGGTCCCGCGACGAGGGCGATCCGGTTCCTCTACCGCGCGCACGACGGCCGGGACCGCCCGGCCTGGCTGTTGCTGCCCTCGTCCTACGACGGCGGGCCGATTCCGCTCGTCATCTCGCCGCACGGCCGCGGGGTGAGCGCCGCGGTCAACGCCAGGTTCTGGGGCAACCTCCCAGCGGAGGGCGATTTCGCGGTCGTGAATCCCGGCGGGGAAGGACGGCGGCTGCGCCAGTATTCGTGGGGCGACCCGGGCCAGATCGACGATCTCGCCCGGATGCCGAAGATCGTCGAGCACCTCGGTGTACGGGTCGACCCTCACCGCATCTACGCGATCGGAGGCTCGATGGGCGGGCAGGAGACGCTTCTCCTGGTTGCGCAGCATCCCGCGCTGCTCGCCGGGGCGGTCGCGTTCGATCCGGCGACCGACATGGCTCGGCGCTATCGAGACTTCGCGCATCTCCGAGACGGTCGAATCCTGCAGCAGCTCGCCCGCGTCGAGTTCGGCGGAACACCGTCCGAGGTCCCAGCCGCCTATCGCGTTCGAAGCCCCGATGCTTACGTCGATGCACTCGCCTTCTCCGGCGTGCCGCTGCAGATCTACTGGAGCGTTCGCGATCGCATCATCTCCGACCAGGTCGACGAGGCTGCGCTACTCGCGGCCGACATCCTGAGCGTCAACCCCGCAGCCAGGCTCTGGGACTTCGAGGGCGCCTGGGATCACACGGCCGAGATGCAGTCGCGCCACAGGTTGCCGCGTGCCCTGGCGCGGTTCGGGCTACTGCCGCTGAGCGACGTGCCTGCTCTGCCGGCGCCGGCTATGCCCGTGCCGGTGCCGACCGTCTGACGAGCGCGGCTTCCAGGTCGGCGAGCAGGTCTTCGGCCGACTCGATCCCGACGGAGAGGCGGACGAGGTTTCCGGGCGGTGCGAACGGCGCGTCGGCCGTCGATGCGTGCGTCATGCGTGCCGGATGCTCGATCAGGCTCTCGACACCGCCGAGCGATTCCGCGAGCTGGAAGAGCGTTGTGCGCGAGACGAAGTCCACGGCCTCGGCTTCCGACTCGAGCAGGAACGACACCATGCCGCCGAAGTCGCGCATCTGGCTTCGCGCCACGTCGTGCCCCGGATGGTTCGGCAGGCCGGGGTACAGGACGCGCTCGACTCCGGGATGCCCGTCGAGGAACTCGGCCACCTGCCGCGCGTTCTCCGAGTGCTGGCGCATCCGAACAGCGAGTGTCTTGATCCCGCGGAGGACGAGCCAGGCGTCGAACGGTCCCGGCACTGCGCCGAGCGACTTCTGCAGGAACACAAGTCGCTCGGCCAGCGCGTCGTCGCTGGTGGCGATGAAGCCGCCGATCGTGTCGCTGTGGCCGCCGAGGTACTTCGTGGTCGAGTGCACGACTGCGTCGGCGCCGAGCTCGAGCGGCTGCTGCAGGTACGGCGTCGCAAAGGTGTTGTCGACGACGAGAAGCGCACCGACGGCATGGGCTGCCGCCGCCGCCTTGCGGATGTCGACGATGTTCAGCGTCGGGTTCGACGGCGTCTCGACCCACACGAGCTTCACCTCTTCGTCGAGGTGCGACGCGAGGTTGTCGTCGAACTCGCCCGCGGGGACGTAGGTGAAGCGATATCCCTTCGGCTCATAGACCTGCGACGTCATCCGGTAGACACCGCCGTAGACGTCAGCGATCAGGACGACCCGTTCACTCGGGTGCACGAGGTGCATGAGCGTGGTTGTCGCGCCCAGCCCGGAGCTGAAGGCGACGCCGTGCTTCGCGTTCTCGAGGCTCGCCAGCGCGACCTGCAACGCTGTGCGAGTCGGGTTCGCAACGCGCGCATAGTCGTAGCCTTTGTGCACCCCGACCGCCTCTTGCACGAACGTGGAGGTCTGGTAGATCGGCGTGATGATCGCGCCGGTCGCCGGGTCAGGCTCCTGCCCCGCGTGGATCGCTCTTGTCTCGAAGTCCATCGCCTCAGCCTAGCGGCGAACTCCTTGGAGAATGATCGTGACCGAACCAGATTCGGTTTCTGAATCTGATTCGCGAGTTTCTCGGGAGCTGGTTGACAACTCGAAACTCGTGAATCTGGTTCGGCTTCGCCGAATCAGATTCAGTGGTGTATCACCAGCTCCGCGTCGAGCCAGCGGGCGAGTTTGCGCAGCGGCGCATCCAGCGAGACCGGCTTCACGCCCTCCTCCCACCAGGTGCCGAGCACGCTCAGTTCGCCTCTCTTCCGGTCGTGGAACGGCTCGATGCGGCCGATCAGGCGGTCGCCGCGCAGGATCGGGAGGACGTAATAACCATGCACGCGCTTTGCCTTCGGGACGTACATCTCGAGCCGGTAGAAGAAGTCCCATAGAGCGAGCGCACGATCGCGGTCGTGGATCAGCCGGTCGAACGGGGAGAGGAACGTCGTCCGGCCGCGGGGCGGCGGCGCGTCGACGGCGTCGGGGTGGGCGAGGAGCCGTCCTCGCTCGAGCCGCACGCCGAGCGACCGAAACTGCTTCTCGTCGAACACGGCCTTTGCCTCCGCCCAGGGGATCCGCTCTGTCTCGGGGTACCAGCGCTCCGCGAGGTCCCAGAGGCGCTGCTTGCCTCGCCGTCCCACGACGGCGACCTCGCCGCGTGTGTTCAGCACGCCGAGCAGGAGCCCCATCTTGCGCTCGCCCCACCAGCGGTGCGCCTCACGCCCCGCCGGCGTGTGATCCTCGATCTCGCGGGACAGGAGCGGCCCGCGCCGCTCGAGCTCTCGGAGCACGTAGCGCCGGTATGAGGCGTTCTCCTTGAGGTACTCGCGCAGGCGCCGGTCCAGCGGCCGGTCGTTCCGGCGCATGCGAGCCCGCAGGAGCGGGAGGTCCTCGGCAGGCCAGAGGAAGGCGTTCCACTCGACGAGCTTCCGCTCCTGCCACAGCAGGCGATCGAGCTCGTCCCGGTCGAACGTGCCGAGGCGGCTCCAGAGGACGAGGTGCTGGGGAGGAGCGACGGTCGAGATCGGGTCGAGCTGGAGAAAGCCGAGGTGCCGGACGGTGCTCAGCACATCGGTCGCCGAGCCGTCGAGCAGCTGCGCGTGCACCGCGATCCGCCGCGCCTCCTCGACGCTCACCTCCCTCGGCTTCACGCGATTCGTTCTACCCGTTCGAGGCCAAGGACGCGCGCGAGTCGCGCCGCCGCCTGCTCGAGCTTCACGTCGACGTTGCCGCGCACCTTCGGCTCGGGGGTGAAGCCGCGGATCCGCAGTACGCCTTCGGCGCGGTCGGCCTTGAGGTCGGCGCGTCCGACGAACCTGTCGCCCGCGAGCAGCGGCAGCACGTAGTAGCCGTAGATGCGCTCGGGCTCCCGTTTGTAGACCTCGATCACGTGCCTGAAGCCGAACAGCCGCTCGAGGAGCGGCCGGTTCCACACCAGGTTGTCGAACGGGCAGACGAGCACCGGGGGCGCGGGGGCGCCGTCGAGCTCCACGTCCGGCAGGACGTAGAACGGCGCCCCGCCGTCGTCGGCCGTGATCTCGCGCAGCCGTCCTTCCGCCACGAGGGCGAGCAGGTGGTGGTGCAGCCGCGCCTTGCCTCCCTTGAGGCGCCAGTGCTCCCGAACCGCCGCCTCGGTGAGCGCGCCGCGCGCGGCGACGGCGATCAGCGAAAGCGTCCGTAGCGTCTCGTCCTCGGTCGGCGTCGGCGCTTCGAGCCACCGTGCGGGGATGACCCGCTCGGCCAGGTCGTACGCGCGCTGGAAGTTCCGCCGCTCGGCGATCACGAGCACGCCCTTGTCCCAAAGCGCATCGAGCACCATCTTCGAAGGCTTCCAGTTCCACATGCCGCCGTGGCCTTGCCCTTCGAAGTCGCGCGACGTCAGTGGGCCTTCGGCCCGGATCCGCTCGAGCACGGGCTCGACGAGGTCGGCGTGCGCCTCCAGCGCGCGGTCGTGTTGGCCCCAGTGACCGCCACCCTCCATCACCGTTCGACAGTGCGGCCAGAGCTCGATCGGGAGCAGCGAGGCTTCGTGCGCCCAGTACTCGAAGACGCGCCCGGCACGCAGGAGACCCGGGACGGTGTCTTTCGGATACGCGCCGACGCGCGCGGTGAGTGTCAGCCGGTGGGCGCGGTCGACGGTCGAAATCGAGTCGAGTTGCACCGCGGTCAGCCGGCGGATCGCCGCTTCGACGTCGTCGGCGTTCCCTCGGCGAAAGCGCCCGCTGTAACCCTGTGAGGCGACGACGAGACGCCGGATCGCTGCGACGCTCGCGGCCACTGCTCAGCGGCGGGAGAGGTACTCGAGCAGGTCGGAGCGCGTCACCACTCCGACCGGAGCGCCGTTGTCGGCGACCACGACCGCATTCGTCCCGCCCGTCAACGCTGTGACGATGTCGTCGACCGAGGCGTCGGCATCGACGGCGGCGAGTGGGCCTTGCATCGCTACGGCGACGTCCTCGTGCAGCGCATCGGAGTTCTTGAACACGAGATCGAGCAGCGCGCGGTCCTCCAGAGATCCGATCACGTCGGTCAGCGACGACACATCACCGTCACGGACGACCGGCAGCTGCGAGATCGAGTAGCGCTCCATCACGCTGATCGCCTCTGCCACCTTCTGGTGCGAGGAGATCGTGACGAACGCGGGCGTGTCCCCCGGCTTCGCCGCGAGCAGCTCGCGTACCGTCGGCGCAGGGGCGGTGCGCTCGAGGAAGCCGTGCTCGATCATCCAGTTGTCGTCGAGGAACTTCGAGAGATACGACCGCCCCGAGTCCGGCAGGATCGTCAGCACCTGCGAGTCGGGGCCGAGCGCCCGCGCGTAGCGCAACGCCGCGGCGATGGTCGAGCCCGACGAGCCGCCGACCAGGAGGCCTTCCTCGCGGGCCAGGCGCCGCGCTGCGAGGAAGGAGTCGCGATCCGAGACCTGGATCCATTCATCGACGACCGTCAGATCGATCGTCTTCGGCCACGTGTCCTTGCCGATTCCCTCGACGAGGTACGGGTGCAGGTCGGCCTCGGTGGCCGCGGTGTAGATCGAGCCCTCCGGATCGACGCCGACGATCTTCACGGCCGGCTTGCGCTCGCGGAAGTAGCGTCCGATTCCGCTGATCGTGCCGCCCGTCCCGACGCTGATGATGATCGCGTCGATCTCGCCGCCGGTCTGCTCCCAGATCTCAGGCGCCGTCGTCTCGTAGTGCGCCTCGGGATTCGCCATGTTCGAGTACTGGTCCGGCTTGAAGCCGCCGGGGATCTCCTCCGCGAGCCGTGAGGAGACGGAGTAGTACGACTCGGGCGAGTCGTGGTCGACGGCTGTCGGTGTGATCACGACCTCGGCGCCGTAGCCGCGCAGCATCGAGATCTTCTCCTGGCTCATCTTGTCCGGCATCACGAAGATGCAGCGGTAGCCCTTCTGCGCAGCGGCGATCGCGAGGCCGACGCCGGTGTTGCCGGAGGTCGGTTCCACGATCGTCCCGCCCGGCTTCAGCTTTCCGTCCCGCTCGGCGGCCTCGATCATCGCGAGGCCGATCCGGTCCTTGTTCGAGCCGCCCGGGTTGAGGAACTCGAGCTTTGCGAGGATCGTGCCCGGCACGTCGCGCGAGACCCGGTCCAGCCGGACGATCGGCGTCGAGCCGACCAGGTCGATGATCGTCGGGTACTCGCGGGCCATCGCGGCGGGAAGCCTACAGCGGCGGTTCTAGACCTGAACAGCCGCCTCTTCCATCGCGCCGATCTCGTTGGTGCGGATCAGCGCCATGGTCGCGATCAGGCCGGCCACTGCAATACCGACCGTCACCCAGAAGGCCCATTGGGTGCCTGACGTGAACGCCTCGGGAACGGGCGTCCCCGACTTGACCAGATGGTTGAAGTGGCTGATCGAGATCGACGACGTCACGGCCACGCCGATCGCGCCGCCGACCTGCTGGGCCGTGTTGATCAAACCGGACGCGAGCCCGGCCTCATGCCGCTCGACGCCGGCGAGCGCTGCGATCGACACGGGCACGAACGTGAACGGAAGCGCGAAGCCGACGAGCAGGTATCCGGGCAGGAGATCGGATGCATAGGAGGCGTGCACCGGGATCTGCGTGTACCAGATCATGCCGGCGATCAGCGCGATGAAGCCCGCGATCATCACCGGTTTGACACCGATCCGCGTGACCAGGGCCTGCGCGATGCCCGCCCAGAGGATCGCCGTGCCGGCGGTCGCGACGAACGTCACGCCCGTCTTGAGCGCCGACCACTGGAGCACCTGTTGCACGTACAGCGTCAGGAGAAAGAAGTTCGCGAAGACGATGGCGCCGAGGAAGAGACCGGCGACGTTCGCGCCGGCGACGGTGCGCACGCGGAAGATGCGGAACGGCATCAGCGGATCCTTCGCCCGCGATTCGATCACGAGGAAGGCGAGCAGGAGGACCACGGCGACGACCAGCCGCGAGATCGTCCACGCGGAGCCCCAGCCGTGATTCGGCGCCTCGGAGACGGCGTAGACGAGCAGTGCGAGGCCGGCGGTGATCGTGACCGCGCCTGCGGTGTCGTTCGAGTGGTCGCGGTCGGAGCGGCTCTCGCGCACGAACCGCGGTGCCAGGGCGAGCGCCAGAGCGCCGACCGGGACGTTGACGAAGAAGATCCATTCCCAGCCGAGGTACTTCGTGAGGATGCCGCCGGCGAGCACGCCGACTGCGGCGCCGGAGCCGCCGATCGCGCCCCAGATGCCGAGTGCCTTGTTTCGCTCCGGCCCTTCCTCGAAGCTCGTGGTGATGATCGAGAGCGCGGCCGGGGTGATGATCGCCGCGCCGAGGCCCTGCACGGCGCGCGCCACGATCAGCACGCCCTCCGACCAGGCGAGCCCGCACACGAACGACGCGATGGTGAAGACCGCGACGCCGACGTAGAAGACTCGCCGGCGTCCGAGGAGGTCGGCCGCGCGGCCGCCGAGCAGGAGGAACCCACCGAAGGTGATCGCGTAGGCGGTGATCACCCACTGGAGGCCCTGTTCCGAGAAGTGCAGCGACTTGCCGATCGACGGGAGCGCGACGTTGACGATCGACACGTCCAGCACGGTCATGAAGAACGCTGCGCAGACGATCGTGAGCGCCTTCCAGCGGTTCGGGTCGAGTTCGGCCATCGCTACTCCTCCTGCCTACGGTGAAAACGGGTGTGGTGTTGCCGAAACCTTTGGAATGGAAACGCGTGCGACCGTGGAGAATTCCTGGGGCCTGCAGGCCTGGCAGATATTGGCGTCGCACGCGACCGACAGGAAGATGAAGGCCTCCTCCATCGAGAAACCCCACTGATCCACCAGGAACCGCGCTCCCTCCTCGACCGCGTGGTCGAGAGCCTCCATGAAATCGGGGCCCGCGGTCCCGTGGACCACCCAGCGGTCGGCGAGCTCGGTGACCGGCCAGGTTCCCTGCTTGCCCTTCAGCAGACCGACGCGGATCGTCACCTCGCCCGCGATCTCGACACCGGTGAAGCACACCTCGCCGTCGCCCATCGACGCGTGCATGTCGCCGATCGCGAGCATCCCGCCTGGTTGGCGCACCGGCAGGTAGACCGTCGCGCCGGGGCCGTGCAGGTGATTGTCGAGGTTGCCGCCGTGGCGGCCTGCATAGCCGTTGCCGATCGTCTCGCCGCCGGTCGCGACGCCGATCACTCCCACCATCGGGCGCAGGGGGAAGGAGATGCGCTCGTTCATGTGCACGGTGTCTCCTTCCACGCGAAACACCTGCGTCAGCGGCGCATCCACCTGGTCGATCAGCTGTCCGACGCCGGGGATCAGCGTTGCGAAGCCGCGCTCGGCCGGACGAACCTCCAGAAGCTCCACGACGAGCGAGTCGCCGGGCTCTGCGCCGGTCACGGCAATCGGGCCGGTAGCGGAGTTGACGCGCTGGAAGTCGATTTCGGTGACGAGGTCGGCCTCGGTCTGGATCTGCCCCGAGAAGCAGTCGTTCGTCTCGAGGCTGACGATCGAGCCCGGTTCGACGACGAGGGCCGGGTCCATGTGCGGGCCGAACGACCAGACGACCTCGTCGCGGCCGATTCGCTGCGTGCCGGCGGCCGGCATCAGTGCCGGAAGTGCCTCCGGCCGGTGAAGACCAGGGCCGCGCCGGCCGCCTCGACCGCTTTCACCGTCTCGCCGTCGCGGATCGAGCCGCCCGGCTGGATCAGTGCGGCGATGCCGGCATCGAGCGCGATCTGCGGGCCGTCCGCGAACGGGAAGTACGCATCGCTCGCCAGGGATGCTCCCGTCGTCTCGTGCCCGTGCTCGCGCGCCTTCTCGACGGCGATCCGCACAGCGTCCACGCGGCTCATCTGGCCCGCGCCGATCCCGATCGTCTGCAGATCGCGGACCAGCACGATCGCGTTCGACGAGACGTGCTTGCAGACCTGCCACGCGAACAGAAGGTCGGCCCACTGCGCTTCGTCGAGCTCCCCGGCGATGAGCTCCATCGTCGCGCGCGTCTCCGCCCCGTCGTTGCGCTCCTGCACGAGCAGCCCGCCGAGCACGCGCTTGTAGTCGCGCTCTCCCGGTGTCTCGGGCCGGCGCTCGCGGTCGACGAGGATCCGCAGCGCCTTCCTCGCGCGCAGGGCCTCGACCGCCGCCGCGTCGTAGCCCGGCGCGACCAGAACCTCGGCGAAATGCCCTCCGATGCGGGCGCCGAGCTCCGGGCCGACCGGCCGGTTCAGCACGGCGACGCAGCCGAACGCGGACACCGGATCCGCTGCCAGCGCGCGCTCCCAGGCCTGCTCGATCGTCTCGGCGACCGCCACCCCGCAGGGATTTGCATGCTTGACGATCACCGCAGCCGGCAGCGCCAGCTCGCGGGCGATGCGGCGGGCGCCTTCGAGGTCGCCCAGGTTGTTGTACGAGAGCTCCTTGCCGCCGAGCTGCTCGATCCCCGAGAGCAGGTGCCGGCGGGCGCCGAGCTCGCGATAGTACGCCGCCGCCTGGTGGGGGTTCTCTCCGTACGAGAGGTCGGTTACCTTGCGAAGGGCCAGCGTGAGCTGTTCCGGGAACGGCTCCGTGCTGCCGAACCAGTTGGAGATCGCCGCTTCATACGCTGATGTTGTCTCGAACGCCTGGCGCGCGAGCCGCTGACGTGTCTCGGGCCGCGTGTCGCCGTGCTCGCGCAGCTCCGTCAGCACGCTGTCGTATTGCGACGGGCTGGAGACGACGGTGACGTGTGCGAAGTTCTTCGCCGCGGCGCGCAGCATCGACGGCCCGCCGACGTCGATCATCTCGACGATCTCGGCCTCGGTCGCCCCGGGCTGATCCGCGACGCGTGTGAAGGGGTACAGCGAGACGCAGACGAGGTCGATGAGATCGATCTGCTGCTCGTCGAGGGCCTGGATGTCCTCGTCGAGCTCGCGCCGCGCGAGGATGCCCGCATGGATTCGCGGGTGGAGCGTCTTCACCCGGCCGCCGAGCATCTCGGGAGCCATGGTGACCGACTCCACGGTGGTGACGGGCAAACCGGCTTCGGCCAGGAACGACGCGGTGCCTCCGGACGAGACGAGCTCCCAGCCGAGCTCGGCGAGGCCGCGCGCAAACTCGTCGACGCCTTCCTTGTCGAAGACGCTGATCAGCGCGCGGCGAGACAAAGCTCTCTCACCACTTCGGGCAGGAGCCGGTGCTCTGCCGCCTGGACGCGGGCGCGGAGGGTCTCGACGGTGTCGTCGGGAAGGACGGGAACGCTCTCCGCGGCGATGACCGTCCCCGTGTCGATGCCGCCGTCGATGTAGTGAACGGTCGCAGCGGTACGAGTGACTCCCGCCGCGAGCACGTCCTCGATGGGATGTGCCCCGGGAAACTCCGGCAGCGGCGCCGAGTGCGTGTTCACGATCCGGTGCGGGAAACGGTCGAGGAACGGCTTTGTCAGCAGGTGCATGTAGCCGGCCGCCACGACGAGCTCGACACCGTGCTCCTCGAGCCAGGTGGCCATCACGAGATCGCGCTCGTCACGGTCGGCGTGGCAGTTGAGCTCGAAGGTCGCGGTCGGAATGCCGGCCGCGCGTGCGCGTACGAGCGCGTAGGCGTCCTTGCGGTTCGACGCCACCGCGTTCACCGGCAGGCCGGCGTCGATCAGCGCCTGCAGGTTCGTGCCGCTGCCGCTGACGAGAACGCCGATCATCGAATGCGGCCGATCACCAGGTCGTCGAGTGTCGGCTCCGCGACGATCGCGCACCAGCCGATGCCGAGGTTGAACACCCGCCGCAGCTCGTCCTCGCCGATGTGCCTGGCGAGCCATTCGAAGACCGCCGGCCGTTCCCACGCGCCCCAGTCGAGCTCTGCGCTCCGGCCCTCGGGCAGGACGCGGATGAGGTTGCCGAGGATGCCGCCGCCCGTGACGTGCACGAACGCCTTCGCCCGGCCTCGTAGCGCTCGGGCGGTCTCGAGATACAGGCGGGTCGGCGCGAGCAGGTCGTCGCCGTCGTAGTCCTCGATCTCGAGGACGCTGCGAACGAGCGTGAAGCCGTTGGCGTGAACTCCTGCGGATGCGAAGCCGATCACGGCATCGCCGGGAGCCACGGTGCTGCCGTCGATCACGTCTGCGCGTGCCACGATCCCGACACAGGTGCCGGCAAAGTCGAGCTCTCCCGGGGCGTAGATACCGGGAAGCTCGGCCGTCTCCCCGCCGACGAGCGCGACTCCTGCGCGGCGGCACACCTCGGCCGCTCCGTCGACGAGGTCGGCGACCTCTTCGAGTCGGATCTCGTTCGCCGCGACATAGTCGAGCAGCAGCAAAGGCTGCGCGCCGGAGGTGACGACGTCGTTGATGCAGTGCGCGGCCAGATCGGCGCCACAGTCGCGCAGCCGCCCACGGGCGCGGGCGAGGACGAGCTTCGTGCCGACACCGTCCGTCGACGCTGCGAGGAGTCGGTCGCCGTCGAGCGGGTGCAGTCCGGCGAACGCGCCGAACCCGGTCGCGCCCGTCGACTCGACGGCTCTGCGGAGCCGCTCGACGACCGAGCCTGCAGTTGCCAGCGAGACCCCCGCTGCGGCGTAGCTGTGCTCCGTGGACAGAGCGGAAGTGTACGACGCCGGGCGGCCGTGCCTAGCCGAACCGTTCGCCGTACAGCTCGGGACGGCCGTCCGGGCCGCCGGCGAGGAACGTCACCGTCGCGCCGCCGACCTCGACGCTCGTGCCGTCGAGGTCGAGGCCGAGCAGATCCGCGAGGGCGCCGGCCTTCGCCTCGGGATCATCGGCACGCAGCTGGAGCTCCGTCAGGGAAAACTCGTGCTCGTCCGCGAGCAGATCGTCGATCCAGTCGCGAGGCGGATGGACCTCCAGCCGGTAACCCGCATTCGTCGAGACAAAGGTGCGCCGGCCGCCGTGCTCCTGGACGCGCAGGTGCCATTGCATAGCCCGGCCGAGCACGGATTGGAACTCGTCCTCCTCGAGCGCGACGCCGAGGTGGTCGACGCGCGGCACGCGCCAGTGGCCCGGCTGCACGACGACGTTGATCGAACCACGCTGGAGCTCCGACAACCGCAGCTTGAAGCCGTCCCGGTCGAGCCTCTCCCAGGAGATGCCGGGCTCGATCGCGACGTGGTCGTCGCCGATCCGTCCGTGCCGGGCGACGAGATCGAATCCGAGCTTCACGAGGTAGCGCCCCTCGACGTCCCGGACCTCGGATGTGACCAGGTGGTAGTGGAAGAGGCGCATCCCTCTAGTGTTCCAACGTGGTGGCAATCGCGCCGAGCTTGACCTGGAGCTTCGAGCCGCTCCAGACCGTCCCCACCGTGCTGATCGCCCTCCTGTACTGGCGGCGCGCACGCACGCTTGCCCTCAGCGGCCGTCCCGTTCCGGGCTGGCGGCAGGTGGTGTTCGGGCTCGGCATCGTGCTCGTCGTCATCGCGCTCAACTCTCCGGTCGACAGGCTGGGCGAGGACAACTTCTTCTTCATGCACATGACGCAGCACGTGATCCTCGGCGACCTCGCGCCTCTGTGCTTCGTCGTCGGCTTGACCGGGCAGATGCTCCGCCCGCTGCTTGCGATCTCCTGGTTCGAACGCCTGCGCGTGCTCACGCATCCGTTGGTCGCACTGCCGGTGTGGGCGGTCAACCTGTACTTCTGGCACATCCCGCTCCTCTACGACGCGGCGTTGCATCACGACGCCTTGCACGCGCTGGAGCACTTCGCTTTCTTCACGTGCGGCTGCCTGATGTGGGAACCGGTCGTGGAGACACTTCCCGGCCCCGCGTGGTTCGGCACAGGGTGGAAGCTCGGCTACATCGCCGTCGTCCGGTTGATCGAGACGATTCTCGGCAACGTCTTCATCTGGTCGTCGAGCGCGTTCTACACCGTCTACCAGCACGCTCCCGAGTGGGGAATCACCCCGGTGCACGACCTCAACCTCGGCGGGATCGTGATGATGGCCGAAGGCTCGGTGGTGACCCTGGCGGCGCTCGTCTGGCTCTTCCTGAAGCTCGCCTCCGAGGGAGAGCTGCGCCAGAACCTGCTCGAGCAGGGGCTCGATCCGCGTCAGGTGAAGCGCGCCGTGCGCTACGGCCGCGCCCACGACCTCGGCGCCGGGGGTTCGGGCTAGACGCGTTCGAAGCGGTGCTTCGCCGCGTCGAGCGGGACACGTGTCGGATACTCGCGGGTGAGACAGGCACGGCACAGCGCATTCGCCGGCCGATGTGTGGCCGCCTGAAGTCCCTCGAGTGAGATGTAGGCGAGGCTCGTCGCGCCGATCGCCTCTCTCACCTCCTCGACCGTGGAGTGGGCGGCGATCATCTCGTCCTCAGACGCGAGATCGATCCCGTAGAAGCAGGGCGAGACGACCGGCGGAGACGAGATCCGCACGTGCACCTCGGCTGCGCCCGCGTCGAAGAGCATCTGCACGATCTGGCGCGTCGTCGACCCGCGCACGATCGAGTCGTCGACCACGACGAGCCTCTTCCCTCTCACCTCGGCAAGCGGGTTGAACTTCATGCGGATCCCCTGCTCGCGCATGCCTTGTTCGGGCTGGATGAATGTGCGGCCGACGTACCGGTTCTTGATCAGCCCTTCGCTGAACGGGATGTTCGCAGCGCGCGCAAAGCCGATCGCGGCCGGCGTGCCCGAGTCGGGAATCGGAAGTACGAGGTCAGCCTCGACCGGTGATTCCTGTGCGAGCCGCTCGCCCATTCGCACGCGGGCGCCGTGCACCTCGACGCCCGAGAGGCGAGTGTCGGGGCGCGCGAGGTAGAAGAACTCGAAGATGCAGAGCGCTCCGTGCTCGGCCGGTTCGATCGCCTGTGTCGAATGCACCCCGTGCTCGTCTGCAATGACGAGCTCGCCGGGCCGCACCTCGCGCTCGAACGTCGCGCCGACGAGATCGAGCGCGCATGACTCCGACGCTACGACGGGGTCGTCGCCCAGCCGCCCGAGCACGAGGGGCCGAAAGCCGAATCGGTCGCGGAACGCGAAGAGCTTCCCGTCGGCGAGACCGACGACGGTTGCCGCACCCTCGAGCAGCGCCATCGTCGCGGCTATCGCCTCCGTGAGGGGCCGTTCGTCGTCGGCGATCAGTGCAGCGATCACCTCCGAGTCGGACGACGAGGCGAGCGGCTTCCCGGCGCGCTCGCGCAGCTCCTCGGGGTTGACGAGGTTGCCGTTGTGGCCGAGCGCCACTGTGCGAACGCGCCCGTGGTGCAGAAGCGGCTGGGCGTTCTCCCAGGCGTTGCCGCCGGTCGTTGAGTACCGCGTGTGGCCGATCGCGAGGTCGCCGTGCAGGCCGGAGAGGCTCCGCTCGTCGAACACCTGCGGCACGAGGCCGAGGTCGCGTAGCGCGGTCAGGCGGCCGTCTTCGCTGACTGCGATCCCCGCCGACTCCTGACCGCGGTGCTGAAGCGCGTAGAGGCCGAAATACGAAAGGCGGGCGACGTCGCGTCCCGGCGCGCGGACGCCGAAAACGCCGCACATCAGGCGACCATCCCGAGCTCGACGACGTCGTCCCAGGGGATCTCGGTTCCGGGCGCGACGGCAACGATCACGCCCTCGCCCTCGACGATGTCGCAGTCGGCGGGCCGTCCCGACCACGCTTCGGCCTCTTGCAGCGCCAGCGAAACGCCGCCGTCGGAGACATCGTGGGCGAGCGTCCACAGATGGGCGTGCCGCCAGACGAAGTGCACGAACCCGTGACCGAAGCCGCGCAGCAGCGCTATGCGATCACCGGGCTGCCAGCGGTCGGGGATGAGCGTCACGTCACGCACGAGACCGACGCAGCCGACGACAGGCGTAGGCGGGATCGGGCTGCCGCCCGTCTCGTTGTACAGCGAGACGTTCCCCGAGACGACCGGGATCCCGAGCGACTCCGCCGCCTGTGAGATCCCCTCGATCGCCCGTTCGAGCTCCCAGCCGATCTCCGGCTTCTCCGGGTTGCCGAAGTTGAGGCAGTCCGTGAGCGCCAGCGGCTCGCCGCCCGCGCACGCCACGTTCAGCGCCGCGTCCATGACGGCGCGCCACCCCGCCTCGAGCGGGTTGCGGCAGCCGAGCGGCGGACCGTCGAGCGACACCGCGATGCCCCGCGTCCCGTCGATCCGCAGCACGGCGGCATCGAGGCCCGGGCGGCGTACCGTGCGCGAGCCGACGAGCTGGTCGTACTGCTCGAACACCCACGTTTTCGGCTCGTGGTTCACGGGTGCGACCGGCGCCGCCTCGACGACGCGCTCTCGTGTCTCGACCGAGTAGCGGGGGCACTCGTCGGTGAGGAACGCAGCAGGGATCGACCCGACGACATCCCCTTCGAAAAACGCGCGCAGCTCGCCGTGGTCGGTCACCTCGCCGATCACCGTGCACGGCAGCTCCCAGCGTTCGCAGACCTCGCGCACCTCATCGACGCGGTCGGGCGCCACCACCGCGACCATCCGCTCCTGCGACTCCGAGATCATGATCTCCCAGGGCTCGAGGCCGGGTTCGCGGAGCGGCACACGGTCGAGGTGCACGTCGACCCCGACGTCGCGCGCCATCTCGGACAGCGACGAAGCGAGCCCCGCGGCGCCGCAGTCCTGGAGCGAGACGACGAGGTCACGGTCGACGAGCTCGAGTGACACCTCGATCAGCGCCTTCCCTCGGAACGGGTCGCCGATCTGGACCGACGGGCGCTTTTCGTCCGAGCCTTCGAGATCCTGAGAGGCGAGCACGGACGCTCCACCGATCCCGTCGCGGCCGGTGAATGCGCCGTACAGGACGAGGGCATTGCCGGGCCCCTCGGCACGGGCGCTCAGGACGCGTTCGGTCGGCAATAGGCCCACGCACATCGCGTTCACGAGCGGGTTCGCAGCGTAGGCCTCGTCGAAGGCACACTCGCCGCCGACGTTCGGGACACCGACGCAGTTGCCGTAGTGGCTGATGCCGGCGACGGCGCGACGGAACTGCCAGTCCGGTTCGCCGAAGCGCAGGCCGTCGAGCAGCGCGATCGGCCGCGCGCCCATCGCCACGATGTCGCGGAGGATCCCGCCGACTCCGGTCGCCGCGCCCTGAAACGGCTCGACTGCGGAGGGGTGGTTGTGCGACTCCGCTTTGAAGGCGACGGCGACACCTTCTCCAAGGTCGATCACGCCGGCATTCTCGCCAGGCCCCTGCAGCACCCGCTTCCCGTCCGACGGGAGCCGCCGCAGGAGCGGCGCCGAGTGCTTGTAGCCGCAATGCTCCGACCAGAGAAGCGAGAAGACGGCGAGCTCGAAGTCGTTCGGCGACCGCTCGAGCAATGTGCGGATACGGTCGAACTCCCAGTCGGTGAGACCGAGCCTCGAGTGGAGTGGTTCCGCGACCGAGCTCAGGCGTGCAGTGTAACGAGGGCCTCCGACGTCCCGAGATCGTCTCGGGCCTTGGTCGGCGTTCGACCTCACACCCGCGGCTACGTTGTCGTTTCAACCCGTGATGCTCCGCCGCCCTCTGCCGATGCTCGTGCTGCTCGCCCTGATCTGGGGGAGCTCGTTCATGTTCATCAAGGTCGCGGTCCGGGATCTCCAGCCCGCGACGCTGATTCTCGGCAGGATCGGGCTCGCGGCCCTCGTGCTCGCGGTCGTCGTTCCCGCCCGCCTCGGCTTCCGGGAGACAGTGGCGGAGGTCCGCGCGCATTGGGGCTGGCTCGCCGTCGTCGGCCTCCTGAACACGGCCGTGCCGTTCTGGCTGCTCTCCTGGGGCGAGACGCGCATCGACTCCGGGCTCGCCTCGATCATCCAGGCCTCCGTCCCGATCTTCAACGCTCTGCTGGCCTTCGCGTTCTTCCACGACCAGCGGGTGACCGGGCGTCCGCTCGTCGGGGTGTTCATCGGGTTCGTCGGCGTGGCCCTGCTCGTGGGGGCACAGCCGGAGGGCCAGATCCTCGGTGCGCTCGCCGTCGTCGGCATGGCGGTCTGTTACGCGGCCGGTGGGCTGCTCGTGCGGCGGCGCCTCTCGGCTGCCCGTCCGCAGGTCGTTGCTTTCGGCACGTCGGCAGTCGCCGCGCTGTTCGTCCTGCCCGCCGGAGTCGTCCAGGCGCCCGCGAGCTTCCCGGGCTGGGAGACGGTCGGCTGCGTCGTCTTCCTGGGCGTTGTCGGGACGGCGTTCGCCTATCTCCTCTTCTTCACGATCATCGCCAAGGCGGGGGCGGGGTATGCCTCGCTCGTCACGTACCTCGTGCCGCCGATCGCGCTGGCCTATGGGGCGATCTTCCTCGGCGAGAGCGCGGGCGGAGCGGCGCTCGGCGGGCTGGCGCTGATCCTGGGCGGCGTCGCGCTCGGCACGGGGCTCCAGCGGCGCCGACGGCTCGTGCCCGCCGCCGAGTCGACGTGATCGCCCTCCGTCGCGCCACCCCGGACGACGTCGGCTTCCTCGTCGAGCTCTTCAACGACGAGGAGGTCGAGCCGTTCCTCGCCGGCCGGCAGGCGCGTGACGCCGAGACGATCGGCGCCGAGGTCGAGCGCTCGCAGCGCGAGCCGCAGAAGACCGGGCGCATGATCATCGAGGTCGACGGCGAGCGCGCAGGCTCGATGTCCTTCGACGAGGTCAGCGAGGCGAACAGGATCGCCCACCTCGGCGGCTTCGCGGTCCTGGCGGCGTTTCGCGGCCGCCGGATCGCCGCCGAGGCGGCGCGGCTCCTGCAGCGGTACCTGATCTTCGAGCTCGGTTTCCATCGTCTCGAGCTCGCCTGCTACGGCTTCAACGAGCGGGCGATCCGCCACTCCGAGCGCGCCGGTTTCGTCCGCGAGGGCGTCAAGCGCCGCGCGTACCTCCGGCACGGGGAGTGGCAGGATGCGGTGCTGTTCTCGCTGCTGCGGGAGGATCTCGAGGAGTGAACCGCTCCTAGCCCTCGTCGGGCTCCGCGGTCCAGAACTCGCGCACGTCGATCGCGCCGAAGGCAGCCACGGGGTGCCGGGACGCGATCTCGACCGCCTCGTCGAGGCTGCCGCACTCCAGCACGTCGAAGCCGGCGATCAGCTCCTTCGTCTCGGCGAACGGGCCGTCCGTCACGAACGCCTTGCCGCCGCGGACCCGCACCACCTTCGCCTCCTCCTGCGGCCGCAGCTGGTTGCCGAACACACGGGTCTTCTTCGTCTCCTCGAGCCAGCGTTCGATGTCACCGGGCTCCTCAGGGCTTTCGACGGACGGATCGACACAGACGAGCATCAGGTACTTCACGGTTCCCTCCTTGGTGGTGGTCGAGGACATGACGAGCCGCAGCGGCGTGAATCGACACTTCGCCTAGAGTCTTCTGCATGACGACATTCCTCCACACAATGGTGCGGATCACCGACCCCGCCAGGAGCCGCTCGTTCTACGAGGCGCTCGGGTTCACGTTCGAGCGCGAGATGGACATCGTCCGGAACGGCGAGAAGGAGGCGACGAACTACTTCTTCTCGCTCGGCGAGCAGCGGTCGGTGCTCGAGCTCACCTTCAACCACGACGGTCGGACCTACGACCTCGGGACGGGCTACGGCCACATTGCGATCGGCGTCGGCGATCTCGACGGGACGCTCGCGCGGCTCGCCGAGCAGGGCATCGAGCCGGAACGCGCGCCGTACCAGGTGAGCGAGGGCGGCTCGTGGCTGTGCTTCGTCCGTGACCCGGACGGCTACCGCATCGAGGTCATCGGCAGAACCGCCTAGCCGGCATGTCGAAGCCTCCTCGGTCGCCGTACCCGCCGGACGCCGACGACGATCAACCGGTCGTGACCGAGCTTGCCGACCTCGTCGATGCGGTCGGCCTCGATCTGGACTGGGCGAACGAGCGCCCCCGCGGATGGTCGGCGCAGCGCGTCGAGTTGCGCCGCTGCCGGCTGACGGGCGCAGACCTGGCAGAGGCAGTTCTCACCGACGTCGTCTTCGAGGAGTGCAGGATCGACCTGGTCGGCCTGCGGCATGCGCGCCTCGAACGCGTCGTTTTCCGGGACTGCCGCATGAGCGACTGCGACTTCTACGGCTCGGCTCTGAAGGATGTGCTCTTCGAACGTTGCGAGCTGCGCGAGGCGACATTCTCGACCTGCACCGTGGAGCGCGTTGAGTTGCGCGGCTGTGACCTGGCTGCCGCCCGCGGCGTCGAAACGCTCCGCGGCGCTCGGATGACCTGGAACGACGTGATCGAGAACGCCGCGCTCTTCGCGTCTGCGCTTGGGATCGAGATCGTCGACTAGCTGCGTCCGCGAGCCGGGGCGAGTGCGTATCGTCTCGTGGTCGATGCTCCTCTACGAGAACGCTGCGTCCGGCAATTGCTACAAGGTGCGCCTGCTCCTCGCGCACCTCGGCCTCGAGTACGAACGTCGCTCCGTCGACGTGCTCGACCGGTCGAACCGGCCCGAGCTCCTCGGTGAGCTCAACCCGGCGCTGCGTGTGCCCACGCTCGTGCTCGACGACGGTCGTTCGCTGGGCGAATCGGGCGCGATCCTCTGGTACTTCGGAGAGGGCTCGCGCTTCGTCCCCGACGATCGTTACGAGCGCGCTCAGGTGCTGCAGTGGATGTTCTTCGAGCAGTACGACCATGAGCCCGCGATCGCGGTCGCGCGCTTCTGGCTCGCGTTGTCCGGCGACCCGGACGTCTACGTCGATCGCCTGCCGGAGAAGCTCGCTGCGGGTTACCGGGCTCTCGACGCGATGGAACGCCACCTCGGGGGCGCGCCGTGGTTCGTCGGAGCTGCGATGTCGCTCGCAGACATCGCGCTGTACGCATACACACACGTCGCCGGCGAGGGCGGATTCGATCTCGGCCGCTACCCCGCGATCCGTGCCTGGCTCGGACGCGTGGCAGCCGAACCGGGCCACGTGCCGATCGACGCGTAACTGGTCGAGGCCCCGACCCCGTGGACGAGTTTCGACGCTTTCGTGACGGAGGCGTTGCCCACGCGTTGCACCTACCGACGTAACGTCGAGTCATGACGAAGACAGCGACACCCTGGGGGCCGGCTGCGCTCGTGGAGCGGCTGGTGCTCAGTCAACGGGCGGGCGACAAGCGGTTCTCGTCCGTCGTGGAACTGCTGGAGACCGAGCGGGGCGAGCGGCTCGTTCGGTTCGCCTACTCGACGGGCGGCGCAGCGCGGCGAGGCCCCGTCACGCTCCGGACGGCAGACCTGGAGCGACTTCGCCGTTCGCTCGCGAAGACACCCGAGCTTGCAGCGATACTCGGCCTGGAGGCAGCCTAGACGGCAGCAGCGAGCGACAATCGAGCCGCGTCGACGAGCGATCCGAGGATCAGCGCTCCGTCGACCGAGCCGAGTAGCGGGTCGACCGCGTGCTCGGGGTGGGGCATCAGGCCGAACACGTTGCCCTCGGCGTTGAGGACGCCCGCAACGTCGGCGACTGCGCCGTTCGGGTTGGCGCCGGCCGCGTATCGGAGCGCAAGCTGGCCGTTCGCGTCGAGTTGTGCGAGCAGTTCGTCATCGGCGAACCAGCAGCCGTCGCCGTGCTTGACCGGCACGGTGAGCTCCGACCCCGGCTCGCACCGTGACGTGAAGGGCGTATCGGTGCGCTCGACGGTGAGGGCGACATCGCGGCACACGAACGAGAGCGTCTCGTTCGGGCGCAGCGCCCCGGGGAGCAGCCCGGCCTCGGTCAGGATCTGGAAGCCGTTGCAGATGCCGAGCACGAGGCCGCCGCCTGCGGCAAAGTCGGCCACCGCGTTCATCACCGGTGAGAACCGGGCGATCGCGCCGCAGCGCAGGTAGTCGCCGTACGAGAAGCCGCCCGGCAAGACGACGCCTGCCGTGTCGGCCGGAAGCCTCTCGTCTGCGTGCCAGACGCGCGGGCTCTCGGCGCCGAGACGCTCGAGCGCGAGCTGCGCATCGCGGTCGTCGTTCGACCCCGGGAAGACGATCACGGGAACGACCGGCCGTGGGCCGATGCTCTCCGTCACGCGTGCTCCAGCTCGATCGCGTAGCTCTCGATCAGCGGGTTCGTCAGCAGCTGCTCGCACATCTGCTGCAGCTGGGTGAGCGCCTCGTCGCGGTCGTCCGTGTCGAGCTCGACGTCGACGAGCTTGCCCACCCGCGCCTCACCCACCGCGAAGCCGAGATGGCGAAGAGAGCTCTCGACAGCCTGCCCTTGCGGATCGAGGATCCCCGGCTTCGGACGAACGAGCACCGTCGCCTTCACGCAAGCACCACGCTCGGGTCGGCGAGATACGTGTCGAACGAGATGTCCGTCAGCTGTTCGAACGCCTCGATGTAGCGAGCGCGGGTGCCCGTGACCACGGCGTCCGGCAGCTCCGGGCCCGGTGCGGTCTTGTCCCAGCCGAGCGACTCGCAGTAGTCCCTGACGAATTGCTTGTCGAACGACGGCGGCGTTCGGCCCGGTGTGTATGCATCGGCAGGCCAGAATCGCGACGA
The DNA here is from genome assembly GCA_963806025.1 of uncultured Thermoleophilia bacterium. Classification (GTDB taxonomy): domain Bacteria; phylum Actinomycetota; class Thermoleophilia; order Gaiellales; family Gaiellaceae; genus PALSA-600. The sequence goes on from CAWDWI010000003.1 coordinate 34,649, forward strand.
GTCCGGCGTGAATGCTTCGTCGCCGAGAACCAGCCGACCCTCCGGGTCGAGGCCGAACTCCAGCTTGGTGTCGGCGAGGATGATGCCCCGCCGGCCGGCGTAGTCGGAGACAAAGCGGTAGAGCGCGATCGCGACCGCCTCGACCTCGTCGAAGCGCTCCTCGCCGACGAGTTCGACTGCGGCGGCGCGGTCGATGTTCTCGTCGTGGCCCGTCTCGGCCTTTGTCGCGGGCGTGAAGATCGGCTCTGGGAGCTGCTGGGATTCGATCAGTCCAGCCGGCAGCCTGTGACCGCAGACCTCTCCGGTCGCGGTGTAGTCCTTCCAGCCCGAGCCGGACAGATACCCGCGGACCACGCACTCGATCGGGAGCATCTCGAGCCGCCGGCACTCAGTCGACCGGCCGTCGTTGTGGAGAGCGATGAGATGGTTCCCGACGAGCTCGCGTGTCCGTGTGAACCAGAAGCCGGACAAGCCGGTCAGGACACGTCCCTTGTCCGGGATCTCCGTGGGAAGGATGACGTCGAAGGTCGAGATGCGGTCGCTCGCAACGAGCAACAGGCGCTCGTCGTCGAGCGCGTAGAGCTCGCGGACCTTGCCGCTTCCGACATGCAGGGCTTCAGACATGGGTGGGTTCCTCCTTCGGGGCGAGACGGTTGAGACGGTCGAACGTCAGGTCGAGATTCGCGACGGTCGCACCGAGATCGAAGACGTTGTCGAGCGTGGCGCGGTCGAGGTGCGCGGTGATCGAGGCGTCGGCGCGGACGAGCTCCGGGAAATCCCGCTCCTCGTCCCATGCGCGCATCGCGTTTCGTTGCACCAGCTTGTAGGCGTCGTCACGCTCGAGCCCGCTCTCGACGAGGGCGAGGAGGAGCCTGTGGGAGAAGAAGAGCCCGTGCGAGGCCCAGAGGTTCCGCTCCATGCGATCCGGGTAGACGACGAGCCCTTCGATGATCCACGTGAACCTGTCGAGCATGTAGTCCAGCGCCAGGAACGCATCGGGGATCACGACGCGTTCCGCCGAGGAATGCGAGATGTCGCGCTCGTGCCACAGCGGCATGTTCTCGAGGCCGACGATCGAGGCCGCGCGCACGACCCGCGCCAAACCGGACACGCGTTCGGCGATCTTCGGATTGCGTTTGTGCGGCATTGCCGACGACCCCTTCATCCCGGTCGCGAATGGTTCCTCGACCTCGCGCACCTCCGTGCGGGCGAGGTGGCGGATCTCCGTCGCGAACCGGTCGAGCGAGGTGGCGCACAATGCGAGCGCACAGAGCAGTTCGGCGTGCCGGTCGCGTGCGATCACCTGCGTCGAGACGGGGTCTGGCTCCAGGCCGAGGCGGTCGCACGCGATTCGTTCGACGGCCGGATCGATCGCCGCGTACGTCCCGACGGTTCCCGAGAGCTGCCCGACGCGGCATGTCTCGAGCGCCCGCTCGAGACGTGCGCGGTCGCGGTCGAGCTCGAACGCCCAGCCCGCGAGTTTCCATCCGAACGTCGTCGGCTCGGCGTGGATGCCGTGGGACCGCCCGATGCAGATCGTCTCCCGGTGCTCCTCGGCGCGCCGCACCACAGCGAGGAGGGCGGCGTCGACCCCGCGGAGGATCAGGGCGCCTGCGTCGCGGATCTGCAATGCGAGGGATGTGTCGACGACATCCGACGAGGTGAGCCCGTAGTGGACCCAGCGCCCTTCCGGCCCGAGCTGCTCGGCCACCGCGTCGACGAAGGCAGCCAGGTCGTGATCGGTCGCCTGTTCGATCTCGGCGACCCGTTCGGGCGTCGGCACGTCGGCGCGGTCACGAATCGCGGCAACGTCTGAGGCGGGCACCGCTCCGACCTCGACCCAGCCGTCGAGAGCCGCCAGTTCGACCTCGAACCAGCGTGCGAGCCTGCCTTCCTCCGACCAGATCCGGTTCATTTCCGGACGGGAGTAGCGGGCGATCACTCCGGACAGTCTAGAGCCGGCTCAGGAGGGCGCGGCGAGTGCGAGGATCCGCGCGGCGAGCACCGCCGCATTCTTGGCGTTGTCGACTCCGACCGTCGCCACCGGGACGCCCGGCGGCATCTGCACGATCGAGAGCAGCGCGTCGAGGCCGTCGAGCACCGACATCGAGGAGCGCAGGGGTACCCCGATCACCGGCAGCTCCGTGTGGGCGGCGACGACGCCCGGCAGGGCCGCCGCGAGGCCGGCGCCGCAGATCAGCACCTTCAGCCCGCGGCGCTGCGCCGACTTGGCGTACTCGGCAACTGCGTCCGGCATCCGATGTGCCGAGCGGACCTCGAACTCCCAGGCGATGCCCCGCGCGTCCAGCTCGTCGAGAGCGGCCTGCATCCGGGCGCGGTCCGACTCGGACCCGACCAGGATCCCCACGACCGGGTCAGCCACCGGGCACCGCCGCGATGTCCCGGCGGAACTGCATGCCTTCGAACGTGATCAGCTCGACAGCCGCATACGCGTGCGCCCGTGCATCTGCCACGGTGGTTCCGGTCCCGGTCACTGAGAGGATTCTGCCTCCGCTCGTCACCACCGTGCCGTCACGTACTGCCGTGCCGCCGTGAAAGACGAGCGCCCCCGTGGCCTCGGCCGCTTCCAGGCCCGAGATCGGCGCGCCGGCGTGGTCGCTTCGGGCCGGGTAATCGGGTCCCGCCAGGACGACGGTCACCGCCGCGTCCGCGGATAACGAAGGCGCCGCGCCCGACAGGTCGCCGATGGTGGCTGCGAGCAGCAGTTCGAGCAGGTCCCCTTCGACGCGCGGCAGGACGACCTGTGTCTCCGGGTCGCCGAAGCGGGCGTTGAACTCGAGCACCTTCGGGCCGTCGGAGGTCATCATCACGCCGGCGAAGAGACATCCGGTGAACGGTGCTCCGCGGCGGGCGAGCTCGTCGACCACAGGCTGATGGATCTGTGCGACGAGCTCGTCTGTCCCGTCAAGCCACGGGACCGGGGAGTACGCGCCCATCCCGCCGGTGTTCGGGCCGGTGTCTCCGTCGCCGATGCGCTTGAAGTCCTGGGCGGCCCCGAACGGGACGACCCGCAGGCCGTCGGACAGCCCGAAGAGCGATACCTCCTCGCCGTCGAGCAGTTCCTCGATCACGAACTCGCCGCCGAACGCAGAGACGGCGCGCAGCGCCGCGTCGACTTCCTCCGCCGTGCGGCAGACGAACACGCCCTTGCCGGCCGCGAGCCCATCGGCCTTGACGACGCATGGGGGCCGGGCGACGGAAAGCGCTTCCGCGGTCGGAACTCCGGCCGCGCGCAGCACGTCCTTGGCGAACGTCTTCGATCCTTCGATCTGCGCCGCGGCTGCACTCGGGCCGAAGACCGCGATCCCGTTTCGGCGGAGGCCGTCGGCGATGCCGGCCACGAGCGGGCCTTCAGGGCCGATCACGACGAGGTCGGCTTCGAGCGTCATCGCCAGGCTGAGCAGGCCGTCGGCGTCGTCGGCACGCACGGGATGGCACCGTCCGATTGCCGCGATTCCTGGGTTCCCCGGCGCGGCGTGGAGCTCGGTGAGGGCTGGGCTCTGCTCGAGACGCCACGCGAGCGCGTGCTCGCGAGCACCGGAGCCGACGACCACCACCTGCACGCGGCGAGGATACTTGTGTCGTGAGTGTGCCGCCGTATTCGACAGCTCGGGTGAATGTCGTTCGCTTCCCGGACGGCGACACCGATGATGTCGTCGCCGTCGAGGAGCCGCTCGAGATCCGCATCGGCGGCATGCCGGTCGCCGTGACCATGCGCACCCCGGGCCACGACGAAGAGCTGGCCGTCGGGTTTGCGCTCTCCGAGGGGCTGCAGCCGGCAGGAGCGCGCCTGCCCGACGATCTCGCCGCGAACACGGTCGAGCTCGACGCGCCGGGATTCGACCCGGCCCGGCTCGCGCGCAGCTTCTACACGACCTCTTCCTGCGGCGTCTGTGGAAAGGGCGCGCTCGAAGCGGTGGCGGTGGAGGCGCCCCGCGTCGAGAGCGACCTGCGCCTCCCGGCTTCGCTCGTCGCGTCCCTGCCCGACCGGCTGCGCCAGTCGCAGCACGCGTTCGAGGCGACCGGCGGCCTGCATGCGACCGGGCTCTTCGATGGTGTGGGCACGTTGCTGTGCTTGCGCGAGGACGTGGGGCGCCACAACGCGATGGACAAGGTGATCGGGTGGGCCTTCGGAAGCGGGCTCTTGCCGCTCGCGCGCTCCGTGTTGTGCGTCAGCGGGCGGCTCTCGTTCGAGCTCGTCCAGAAGGCGGCCGTCGCGGGCTGCCCGGTCCTGGTCGCGGTCGGCGCGCCGTCGTCTCTCGCAGTGGAGCTTGCGGCGGATCGTGGCGTGACCCTTTGCGGTTTCGTGCGCGGCGGCCGTCTCAACGTCTACACCGAGCCGTGGCGCGTCGAGCGCTGACCGGCGTGCTGCTCGTCGGCGGCGCGAGCAGGCGTTTCGGCTCGCCGAAGGCGCTGATCGAACTGGACGGCGAGACGCTCCACGATCGGGGGCGTCGCGTGCTCGCAGCCGTGTGTGACGAGGTGCTGGTCGTCGGGCAAGGCCGGTGAGCTGCCGTTCGACGTGCTCGACGACGGAGCGGACGTCCGGGCGCCGATCGCCGGGGTGGTCGCCGGCCTGCGGGCCGCTGCGCACGAGGTGGCGGTGTTCCTGCCCGTCGACTGTCCCCGTGTGACGCCCGAGCTCGTCTCGGCCCTCGGCGCGGCGTGCCGGGACGCCGCGGTCCCGCAGACCGGCCCGCTGCCCGGTGCGTGGGCGAAATCCGCGCTCCCTCTACTCGAGCAGCGCCTGCGGGAGGGGCCGCTCGCGCTCTATCGCACGTACAGCGACCTCGACGTCGTCGAGGTGGAGGTCGACCCGACCCTCGTCGCGGACGTCGACACCCCGGGCGACCTCGCCGCCCTGTGAATCGTTCGTTGCACTTCGGTAACCCTTGGTCTGACCACGTGACATGTCTCGCAGCGACCCCTGTGGACGGAAAGTCCCACTTTCGTCACGTCGTTTGGCGACGGGACTGGGCTCGCTGCGGCCCGTTCGGATCGGCCAGGTGAGCTGCGGCTAGGGGCCGTGCTCGGCGTCGCGGCGCTGTTCGGCGTGGCGGCGCCAGCGCTGCTCGTCCGGATCGTCCTTCTGTCCGCGCAGCACGACGATCGCCAGAACGACCGCGACCACCACCGGGACGAAGATCGACAGCCCGACGATGATCTGCGTCCACGCGCTCGGCGAGATCGTGGAGGCGGTCACGCGAGGACGCGCTCACGCGCGGCCCCGACACCGACCAGCTCGATCGGTACCTGCAGATCACGCGCAACGAACTCCACATACGCACGGGCGGCCGCCGGCAGATCGTCGAGCGAGGAGGCGTCGTCGAGCGGCTGCGACCAGCCCGGCAAGGTCTCCCAGACGGCCGTCGCATGGTGGAAGTCGGACTGGTGTGCGGGGAAATGCTCCGTCTCGGAGCCGTCGCGCAAGCGGTAGCGCACACAGACGGGCAGCTCGTCGAATGCCGAGAGCACGTCGAGCTTCGTCAGTGCGAGCGAGGTCATGCCGTTGACGCGAACGGCATATCGCAACGCGACGAGGTCGAGCCAGCCGCAGCGGCGCTCGCGGCCGGTCACCGTGCCGTACTCGCCGCCGAGCTCGCGCAGCCGCTCCTGGTCTGCGCCCACGATCTCCGACGGGAACGGCCCCTCGCCGACCCGCGTCACGTACGCCTTGGAGATGCCGAGCACGCGGTCGATGCGCGTCGGGCCGATTCCGATCCCGGTCGCTGCGCCCGAGGCGATCGGGTTCGACGAGGTGACGAACGGATACGTGCCGTGGTCGAGATCGAGCATCGTTGCCTGCGCGCCTTCGAAGAGCACGCGCTTGCCGGCGCGGAGCGCATCGTCCACGAGCAGCGACGCATCACCGACGAACGGGGCCAGCCGTTCCGCGAAGCCCGCGTACTCCGACCACACCGACTCGAGGTCGAACGGCTCCACCTCGTAGATCCGCTCCAGCCAGAGGTTCTTCTCGGCGAGCGCAACTTCGATCTTCTCGCGCAGGATCTTCGGGTCGAGCACGTCCTGGACGCGGATCCCGATGCGGGACGCCTTGTCGGCGTACGTCGGTCCGATCCCGCGCCTGGTCGTGCCGATCTGGAGCGAGCCGAGGCGGCGTTCGGAGGCCTGATCGATCGTGACGTGCCACGGCATGATCAGGTGCGCATTGCCCGAGAGCACCACGATCGACGGGTCGATGCCGCGCGCCGCCAGCAGGTCGACCTCGTCGACGAACACCTGTGCATCGACGACGCAGCCTGCGCCGATCACCGAACGGGTGCCGGAGACGACGCCGCTCGGCATCTGCCGAAGCTTCCACGTCTCGCCGCCGACGACGATCGTGTGCCCGGCGTTGGGCCCGCCTTGATAGCGGCACACAACGTCCGAATCCTGGGCGAGCAGGTCGACGATCTTGCCCTTGCCCTCGTCGCCCCACTGCGCGCCGACCACGACGGTCGATGGCACTTGGCCGAGTCTAGCTGGCGAGCGTGTCGGCGCCCCAGGCCCAGCGCACCACGATGCCCGCCGCCACAGCAAGCGCGACGAGGAGGAGTGTCACACGGTGATCTGCAGTTGCCTGTCGTCCGGACGCGCCAAGCCTGCGGGCCGCTCGACCCGGCGCAGCGTGATCTCGTGCCCGGAAGCGCAGCGCACGACCGCGACGTCAGCCTGAGCGGCGATCGAGCCGCGCACGCTCGCCATCATCAGCGCGTCGGAGAAGAGCAGCCCGTCTTCGCGGGCGACGTCCATGCAGTGCTCGCAGAGACACGAATACGCCGTGGCAGAGGGGGAGATCCAGACGGTCGTCATGCGGGCACGTTGGTCAGGTCCTGGAACTTCGCATACCGCTTGGTGAAGTTCAGCTTGATGCCGTCGGTTGCGCCGTTCCGGTGCTTCGCGAGGATCAACTCGGCGATCCCGGCCGAGTCGGTCTCCTCGGGGTTGTAGTACTCGTCGCGGTAGACGAACATCACGAGGTCGGCATCCTGCTCGATCGAGCCCGACTCGCGCAGGTCGGAGAGGATCGGCCGTTTGTCGTGGCGTTGCTCGACGGCACGGGACAACTGCGAGAGCGCGATGATCGGGACATCGAGGTCGCGTGCGAGCACCTTGAGGGATCTCGAGATCTGCGACACCTCCTGCACGCGGTTCTCGGCCGACGTGCCGCTCGTCATCAGCTGCAGGTAGTCGACGATCACGAGCCCGAGCCTTGGTTCGCGCATCTTCAGGCGGCGCAGCTTCGACCGGATCTCCATCATCGTGATCGAGCCGGTGTCGTCGACGTAGATCGGCGCCTTGGCGAGCTTGTCGCAGGCGGCCGTGAGCCGGGGCCAGTCGTCGACCGCGAGCTTGCCGGTGCGTAGCCGCTGCGACTCGACCTTGCCCTCCGCGCACATCAGTCGCTGCGTCACCTCCGACTTCGACATCTCGAGCGTGAAGAGCGCGACCGGCGTGTCGTGCCGAACCGCGACGTTCGCCGCCATCCCGAGCGCGAGCGCCGACTTCCCCATCGACGGGCGCGCGGCGATGATGATCAGGTTGCCGGGCTGGAACCCGGCGGTCAGCCGGTCGAGGTCGCGGTAGCCGGCGGCGGTGCCGGTGATGTCGCTGCCCGCCTCATAGAGCTTGGTGATCGTCTCGAACGACTCCTTCAGCAGCTCGTCGATGTGCGCGAACTCCGTCGAGACGCGCTGCTGGGAGAGGTCGAAGACGATCTTCTCGGCGCGGTCGACGAGCTCGATCGTCTCGCCGGGGCGATCGAACCCAAGCCGTGCGATGTCGTTGCCGGCGCGGATCAGTCCGCGGAGCGTGGACATCTCCGTGACGATGCGCGCGTAGTGCGCCGCGTTGGAGGCGGCCGGCACGAGGGCGGCCAGTTCGTGCACGCGCTCCTGGCCGCCGGCCGAATCGAGGGTCGACGAGCGGTCGAGCTCGTCGACCACCGTGATCGCGTCGACCGGCTCACCTTTGGCGTAGAGCGAGAGGATCGCCTTGAAGACGTGCCCGTGGCTCTCGCGGTAGAAGTCCCCTGCGCCGAGGTTCGTGGACTCCGTGACCGCCCCGATCGCCAACGGGGACAGCATCATCGCCCCGAGCACCGACTCTTCGGCGTCGAGGTTCTGCGGTGGGACCGGGGCGGTCTGGAGGGCCTGGGCAGGCGCAGTCATGCGCTGCCTAGTAGACCCGGTGCCGGGCAAGCCCGATAGGGTGTGGAAAGCGTGTGCCTGGCGGTCGAAGCTGCCGTCCATGCAGGGAGTATAGAACACGTGTTCGTGTCCTGGTGGTGGACGAAACGGTCGCTCTTTGCATCAACTTTGCCGCCAAATCCACAGGCCTGAGGCGCCTGTGGACAGCCGGTGGATCGTCGTCCACAGGCCCGTGGAGAGCCTGTGGACGAATCCGCGTGGCTATTCCGCCTCGGCGGGAAGCTCGGAGCCGTCGGCCGGTTCGGAGGCGGGGGCCGCCTCTGCGTCGGCGGGCTCTTCGACCGGCTCGGCAGCAGGCTCGGGCACGTCTTCGTACTCGATCTCGGCCGGCACGGGAGGCGCGGCGGCCTCGGCGGCGGCGAGCTCCTGCGCCTCCATCTCGGCGAGCTCCTCCTCGGGCGGCAGTTCTTCGCCCTCCGGAGCGACCACGAGCCTCAGGTTGGCCGTCACGTCGGTGAAAAGCTCGAACGGCACCGTGTACCGACCGATCCGCTTGATCGTGTCCATCTCGAGCTTGCGGCGGTCGACCCGCAGCTTCTCCTGCTCCCACAGCCGGTCGGCCACGTTCGTCGCGGTGACCGAGCCGAACAGCGAGCCGGTTGGGCCTGCGGTCACATCGAAGCGCAGCTCGAGCGCCTCGAGCCGCGAGGCGAGCGCGCGCGCCTCGTCGACCGTCTGGGCGTCGTGGCGGGCGCGTTGCGCGTCGCGCTTCTCCAGCTCCTTGACGAGCGCAGGCGTCGCCACCTCGGCGAGCCCGCGCGGCAGCAGGAAGTTGCGCGCGTATCCACGGGCAACGTTGACCACCTCGCCGCGGAGGCCGAGCTTGTCGACGTCCTGCTTGAGAACGACTTCCATGGCCTACTTGTCGCCGACGTAGGGGAGAAGGGCGATCTCGCGGGCGCGTTTCACCGCGACCGCAACCTGGCGCTGGTGGCGCCGGCACGCACCGCTGATGCGGCGGTTGCGGATCTTCCCTTTCTCCGACACGTAGCGGCGGAGCTCGTTGACGTTCTTGTAGTCGACCTCGTCCACCTTCGACTTGCAGAAGAAGCACGACTTGCGGCGGCCGGGGCCGCTCGGCACGTTGCGCTTCCTGCTCGAGGAGGAGGAGTTGCGGTCGCGATCGGATTTCTTTTCTGCCAAGAAACTCTCCTTAGAACGGAATGTCGTCGTCGGAGCCCTGGAAGTCGGCGTCGGATCCACCCGACGCGCCCGCGGGCACGAACTGATTGCCGCCGTCGCCACCGGCGCCGCCTTCGCCGCGCCCGCCGAGGAACTGGACGGAGTCGGCGATGATCTCGACCGCCTGGCGCTTCGTGCCGTCCTGCGCATCCCACTCACGCCATTCGAGCCGGCCGTCGACCCCGATGGGCCGTCCCTTGGCGAGGTACTGCGCGCAGCTCTCGCCCTGGTTGCCCCAGACCGTGATGTCGAAGTAGTTGGGCTTCTCCGTCCACTGGCCGGTCGACGAATCCTTGCGGCGTGTGTTGACCGCGATGCGGAGGCTGCAGACCGCCATGCCCGACGGCGTGTGGCGCAGTTCCGGGTCGCGGGTCAGGTTGCCGACGAGCACGACGCGGTTGATGTTGGCTGCCATGGTTCTTTTGCTCCTCTCCGAAGGTCGATCCAGGCTACTCGGAAGCCGGGTCGATGTCATCGCCGTCTTCGGCCGGGGCCGGTGAAGGCGCGCCCACGGCTACCTGCGCCGGGGCCTTCGTGTGCGTGGAGCCCTTGACGCGCCGGTAGGCGCCGTGGCGGATGACGCCGTCGGTGATCTTGAGGACGCGAGTGATCTCCGCGAGCGTCTCCGGCGGGGCGCTGAAGAGCAGGAGGTGGTAGACCGCCTCGCTCTTGTGCCCGATCTCGTAGGCGAGGCGCCGGCGACCCCACGGCTCGTGGCCGTCCCAGGTGCCTTTCGCTTCGTCGACGGAGTCGCGAATGCGCTGGATGATCTCGTTCCCGCGCTCTTCGGCGAGCTCAGGGTCCAGCAGCAGCATGATTTCGTATTCGTTCACAGGCCCGAATTCTCCCTTCTCATGGACTGAATCGGCCCCACCTCACGAGCGCCGCTTCGGGTGACGGCGCGACGGGCGTGGCGAGAAGCGGCGGCAGTGTAGCATCGCGGCGATTTTGAAACGCACAACGAAGCGCCTGCTTGCGCTGCTCGGCGGTGCCCTCGGCCTCGGAGCGATCCTTCGCCGCCGCCACCGGCCCCCGGCGCCTGCCCCGTCGCCCGCGGCCGAGCTGAAGGCAAAGCTCGCCGTGACGAAGGAGCCCGAGCTCCAGACCGAGCCAGAGCTGGAGCCGCAACCCGAGCCCAAGGCCCAACCCGAGCCGGACCCCCAGCCCGAGCCGGACCCCCAGCCCGAGCTGAAGCCGGCCGCCGGCCCGGACAGCGTCGATGAACGTCGTGCCGATGCCCACGCGAGGGCGCGGCACGCGATCGAAGAGCTACGGGAGAAGAGCGAGTAGCAGCTCGGCCCGTTCGGCTTCCGTCAGGCCGCGCAGAGGCCCGCGCACGTCCTCACGGATCGGGATGCCACGCGCCCGGACGACCGCTTTGAGCGCTGCGTGCCGCGGGTAACGGTCGACGACCGCGCGTAGCTCGCCCGCGGCGGTCGAGTCGCCGGTTCGAACCGCCTCGACGACGGCCTCCGGGAAGGCCGATGCGAGACCCGACACCGCACCGGCGGCTCCCGCAGCGAGCCCCTCGCCGATCAGCGCCTCGGCGCCGATGTAGACGTCGAGTCCTTCGAGCAGATACGGCTCGACCTTCGCAAACGGCGCGTCGCTGACCTTCATGCCGGCCACGTTGTCGACCGCCGAGCGGAGGCGCTCCACGACGGACACGGGGATCGCATAACCCGAGGCCTTCTCGAGCTCGTAGACGTAGAACGGGAGCGGCGCGCACGCCTGTGCGGCTGCGACGAAGTGGGCGAGCAAGGCGTCATCGTCGAACTGGAAGTACGGCGGCGCGATCACCGCGACTCCCTCGGCGCCTGCCTCGGCGGCAGCTGAGGCGAGCGCTACGGTGTCCGCGGTGGTCTGGGCGCCGCAGTGCGCCAACACCGGTAACGGCCCCGAAACAGCGTTTGAGATGGCCCTTTTTCGCTCAGACAGGGACAGGAGAATCCCCTCGCCGGTCGTCCCGAGGAGCAAGACCCCCTCGATGCCGGCATTGCTCAGGAAGCCGAGGTACGGCATGAAGGCGTCGTCGTCCAGCTCGCGTCCACCGTCGCGGAGCGGAGTCAGGGCAGCTGCGATCGTTCTCGCCATCGCCGCGATGCTAATGCCGGGGGCAGCCCGCGCGTCCGATCTGCTCGACGTGAACGCCCGGCACGTGACCCTCGCGGTGCACGGGGCGCAGGCCCTCGTTCAGTACACCGCGAGCGGCCGGGCCAGGCACGTGTTGGTCTGGGGCGCGATCAATGCCCGCACTCCCGAGTCCGGCCTTCCCCAGGTGCGCTTCCAGCGTGACTACTCGGGCGGTTTGCGGCTCGAGCATCGATCGGTGTGGAAGAGGTTCAGGAACCAGTGCCGTCCCTACGATGGTCCGCCGCTCGCCTATCTCGTCACCGCGTGCACGGCGCCCGACGGGACGTACTGGGCGTTGCAGAGCTGGCAGCGCGATCTGCCGCATCGCGGCTTCGCGCCGTGGACGGCGGCGCAGTCCGACTGGGAGCTTCGTGTCTCCCACTGGAGCGGTGCGACCGTCCGGGCCGAGCTCTATACCGACTGGGCCTTCCGCGGCGAGGCACACGACATCTTTGGGCGCCTGAGCTATGACGGCTCGCCCGTGCACGGGTTTCACTCGACCTCGCTCGGCATGCCGACCGACGCCTACGGCCGCGGTGTTTACATCGACACCTTCGACTCGGCCTACGGGCCTGGTTGGCGACGCGAGACCTCGATCCTGGCCCGCAAGCCGACCGGCGCATTCTGCTACTCGTTCTGGCCCACGCACGACGGTTCGCTCCCGGGTCGTCCCGCGCGGCCGGCCGGGAACGGCAAGAAATACCGCATCAGCGTGGTCGGGCCCGGCGTCACGCCCGATGTCGTCGCCGTGGCGCCCGATCCCGGCCGTTACGACCCGCAGGCGGAGAAGCGCCGGGACGCGCTCTTCACACAGGTGATCGCCGGCGACAGGTTCTGCTCCACGCAGCACTAGGATCGGAGACGTGATCCTGCCGACCGGCGCGGAGCTGCGCATCACCGGCGACGGCGGACCGGCAGTCGTCTGCGTGAACGGCGGTCAGGAGGCCGCTGTGCCCGGAACCTGGAGCGCCACGATCGAGTGGCTCGTCGCTCGTCTGGCACCACGCTTCCCCGAACTACGATTCGTCGAGGTGCGCTATCGGACCAAGTCGTGGCGCCGTCTGGACGAGTGCATCGACGATGCCCGCGCCGGGATCACTGCGGCCGCCGCGCAGCGCACTCTGTTGCTCGGCTTCTCGATGGGCGGCGGCGTGTCGGTCGCCTGCGCCGCCGAGCCGTCGGTCGAAGGCGTGCTCGGGCTTGCTCCGTGGCTCCCGGACAGGCTCTCCGTCGAGCCGCTGCGCGGCAAGCGGCTGCGGATCGTCCACGGCTCGCTCGACCGCGCGCTCCCCGGCGTTCCCGGTGTGAGCCCGGAGCTCGCGCGGCGCGGCTTCGACCGGGCGCGCGCGCTCGGTGTGGGCGGCGAGTTCACCGTGATTCCCGGCGCCGTGCACGGGGTTGCGCTGCGCTCGCCGTGGGGTGTGCTCGTCCCGCTGCCTCGCGCCGCGCGCTGGCTCCAGCTGGTCTCCGGCGAGATCGCGCGTTTCGTGCGTAACGATGGAGCGGTCCAAGGGTCTGAGCAACGGTGAAGGACGACGGAGCACGCCCGTATGGGCGGCGCGCGTTTCTCGGCCTCCTGGCAGGCGGGGTGTCGTCGCTCTTCTGGGCCGGACCGGCCGCGCGGGCGCTCGCGCCAGTGACCTCCGGGTTCTCGCAGGCGCTCGGGAACCTCCTGCCCGTCGGGGGCTGGCGCATCTACACGATCTCCGGGTCGATGCCGATCTTCGACGAGCGCAGCTACCGGCTCGAGATCACCGGCCTCGTCCGCAATCCCGTGCAGCTGACCTATGCCCAGCTTCGGGCGCTCCCGCAGGCGCATCAGGTGAGCAACTTCCACTGCGTCACCGGGTGGTCGGTCGACAACGTGCGCTGGGGAGGCGTCCGGTTCCGCGACCTGCTCGCGCTCGCCGAGCCGTTGCCGTCCGCGAAGGCGATTCGGTTCGTCTCGCTCGAGCAGCCGTACAACGACTCGCTCAGCCTCGATCAGGCGCGGCTTCCGAACGTGATGCTCGCCGTCGACATGGACGGGCAGCCGCTCTCGCGTCCCCACGGTTCGCCGGCACGCGTCGTGATCCCGGAGATGTACGGCTACAAAGGTGTCAAGTGGCTGACGAAGATGGAGCTCGTCGACCACCAGCCGACCGGTTACTGGGAAGGGCTCGGCTACGACCAGAACGCATGGGTCGGACGGTCGAACGGCTATGGCTCGTGAGTCTCGGCGGTTGCCCCGGTTCACACGCACCGAGCGTGCGGTGCACTGGGTCCATGCGACTGCGTTTCTGATCCTGCTCGGCTCCGGGCTGTGCCTGTACCTGCCGAGCCTCGCGGAGGTGGTCAGTCGCCGGCCGCTCGTCAAGGCCATCCACATCTACACCGCGGTCGCGTGGGCGGTCGCGCTCATCGTGATCGCACTCGTCGGCGACCGTCGGTCCCTTGCGCGCACGGTGCACGAGATCGATCGCTTCGACGCAGACGACCGCGCGTGGCTCGCGCGCCGGGGTGCACCGCAAGGACGGCTGAACGCCGGTCAGAAGCTGAACGCGGTGATCACCGCAGCGTTCGCGCTGCTCTTCGTCGTCACCGGTTTCTTCCTCTGGTACGGCGAGCGCGACACGCGTTTCCGGCTGCCGAACGCGCTCCTCGTGCACGACTGGCTGATGTACGTGTCGTTCGTCCTCTTCATCGGCCACCTGTTCCTTGCGGTCGTTTATCCGAAGACGCGGCACGCATTGAACGGCATCACGCGCGGCTGGGTCGACGAGGACTGGGCGCTGCAGCACCACCGAAAATGGGTAGAACAACTGCATGAGCAGGAAACCGCCGCTCTCGAGCCGTAGCGTCGAGAAGCTGAGCGAACGCGAGCGCGCGGCCGGCCTCGATCCAGCAGACGACGCTGCGCTCTGGCTCGAGGAGCACGACCCGGAGCCGCCGCCCGCCGTGCCGAAGCGCGCCACCAAGAACAAGACCTTGCATCAGTGGCGACGCCGTTCCGGGCACTGAGCGGCCTCGGCGTGCGGCGCCCCACAGCCGCACGCCGAGGGAGCCGGCTCAGCCTGAGGTGATCGACCCGAACAGCCCGTGCTGCTCGCCCGAAGGTCCGGCCAGGAAGTAGAGCGTCCCGGCCGGGCCCGCGGCCGCGCCGTTGCCGAACGCGATCGCCCACAGTCCGTCGACCACGATCGGGGTTCCGTCCGCGAGGCGCAGTTGACCCTTGTAGACCCACGTCGCGCCACGCTGCTGGTACGCGCTGATGCGGCCGTTCCCGAAGTTCCCCACGAGGAGGTCTCCGGCGAAGACGCCGAAGCTCGCGGGCGCCAGCGCGAGGCCCCAGGCTGCATTCAGCGGAGCGTTCTTCTTGCCGCTGTTCACCACCCGTGCAACGAGCTTCCCGTCGGGGGTGAACTCGTCCACGTAGCCTTGCCCCGGGGCCGCAACGTCGTCCTTGCGTGCGGCATCCTGCTTTGCGTAGGTGACGAAAATGTTGCCTGCGAGTGCCTGGATCCCGAACGGCGCGAACCCTTTCGGGATCTTCGAATCGGTGAAGCCGCCGGTCAGTGTCATCAGACCGAACGACGAGTTGAAGACGTCGACCCGCCCATTGTGGAAGTCCGACGCGTACAGCCGGTCGGCGGTTGTTGCGAGGCCCTTGTAGATCGCGCCGACCGAGGAGCGGTCGGCGCCGCTGACAGCGGCGGCGGCGTTCACGGCCGGCGACCAGCCGAGTATCGTCCCGCCCTCCGTCGCGAAAAGGAACCGTGCGGCTCCGCTCTTCCCGCTTGAGCTGACCACGAAGTCGGCCGCGTTCCCGTTGAACACCGTCCCGGTGGGAGCGCCTGCAACCGTGACCGTCAGCGCCTGCTTCGTGCCTGCGCCGTTGTACAGCGTCGAAGTGTTCGTTCCGTTGTTCGATGTCCACCAGGGCGTCGTCGGCCCGGCCGACAATCCCCAACCGTTGACCAGTGAGGCGTCGGCTGCTGGTGCCGACACCGAGGCGCCGTCGGAGACGAGCGCGTGAACGGTGTAGATGTCCGCCGCCTGCTGGCGTGCCGCTGCCGCGACAACGAGAACGCCGGCCGATGTCGCTACGCCGGCGATCCCGAGCCATTTGAAAACCGTCCCCCACATGTTTCCCTCCATCCTCAATGACTTGCTGGATCGGAGTGGGGTACGACGGATCCGCCGCAGCGGATTTCGTAGTGCGCGCGCTACGCCGGTTCAGGCTCGCCCGCGGGCGGTTTGGCCCGGAGTGAGCGAGCGAAGCGATCGATGAGCTGGAGAATCTCGGGGTGCTGTTCGGGGCGCCAGCCTTCGAGGAACCCCTCGAGCTCCCGGCAGCGGGCGTCGTGGATCCGTGCCGCGGCGCTGATCCCCGTCTCGCTCAGCTCGAACGTCCCGGCCGGTTCGCCCACCTCGTCGATCAACTGCTGGTTGCGAAGCTCGGTGAGGAGCGGCGTGATGCGGGCGGCGGGCAGGTCGAGTCGCGTTGCCAGGCCGTCGGCGGTGAAGCTCGATTCGTCCTCCAGCCGGAGCAGGAGCCACGTCGCCCTCGGGCCGAGCTGGAGCCCCGCAACCTCGGCGATGTGCTTGTAGACGCGGTAGCGGTTCTCGCGGCGCGAGAGGCTGCCGAGGCGTTCCTCGAGCTCTTCGATCGACGCCGGGTCCCGCGGCGATGCGAAGGAGTCGCCGATGCTCTGGTCGCTCACCGACTCGCGGAGAGGAAGTTCCTGCAGGAACCAGGTGCAGGCGAAGGCCGCAAGCGCAAGAAGCGCCGCCAGTTCGAACACCGGATGCAGCGAGGTCGCATAGGCGTTCGCGTATGCCTCGCGAACTGCGGCCGGTAGTGCGGCCAGCGAACCGGGGCCGAGATGCGCCGGGATCTGGCCGGCGGCGCCGGGCGGGAGATCGTGGGCGAGCTTCCCCGCCAGCTGGTTGGTGAAGATCGCGCCGAAGATCGGCACGCCGATCGTCCCGCCCATCGATCTGAAGAGAGTCGCGCTGGCGGTTGCAACCCCCAGGTCGCGATAGTCGACCGCGTTCTGCACGGCGAGGATCAGCACCTGCATCACGAAGCCGAGACCAAGGCCGACGACGAACATGTAGACGTCGGCGAGCAGCGTGGACGTGCCGGCGGTGAGGCGCGAGAGAAGCAGCATCCCGACTGCCAGCAGCGCCGTCCCGACGATCGGGAACACCTTGTAGCGGCCGAAGCGCGTGATCAGCTGACCGCTCCCGATCGACGTGAGCAGCACGCCCGCCATCAGCGGCAGCATCTCGAGGCCCGACTGGGTCGGTGATGCGCCTTTCACGATCTGCAGGTAGAGCGGGATATAGGTGACGGATCCGAAGAGCGAGACGCCGACGATGAACCCGATCACGCTCGACACGGTGAAGATGCGGTTGCGAAAGAGCGAGAGCGGCAGGATCGGCTCGCTCGCCCGGCGCTCGGCGAGTATGAACCCCGCTGTTGCCGCCACGCTGAGCCCGAGCAGCACGAGCATCGGCGCCGACCACCAACCGTAGGTGTCGCCACCCAGGCTCGTGTAGAGCACGATCGACGTGAGCCCGCCGGCGAGCAGCGCCATCCCGGTGTAGTCGATCGCCCGGTGCAGGCGTGTTTCGGGCGCATGGAGCACGACCTGCAGGACGACGAACGCGACGATGCCGATCGGCACGTTGACGTAGAAGATCCAACGCCACGAGAGATGGTCGACGAAGAGCCCTCCGAGGAGCGGGCCGACCACCGTCGAGATGCCGAAGACGGCGCCCATCAAGCCGGAGTAGCGGCCGCGTTCGCGAGGCGAGACGACGTCTCCGATCACTGCCTGTGTGCTCACCATCAGACCGCCGCCGCCCAGGCCCTGGAGCCCGCGAAAGACGATCAGCTCCGGCATGTTCTGGCTCAGCCCGCACAGCACCGAACCGACGAGGAAGACGACGAGCGCCACCTGAAGCACGAGCTTGCGCCCGTGCATGTCCCCGAGCTTGCCGGCCAATGGCGTCGTGATCGTCGACGCGAGCAGGTACGCGGTCACGACCCAGGGCAGCTGCGAGATGCCGCCGAGGCTTCCGGCGATCGTCGGGAGTGCCGTCGAGACGATCGTGGAGTCGAGCGATGCCATCAGCATCACCAACATCAGCGCCCCGAACACGGGACCGACCCGGAGCTGCGGCCTCGCGGCCGCTACGGCGACGCTGCTCACGAGGGACTCAACGGAGAACCTCGTCCCAGAAGCGCTCGGACGTCATCGCCGCCGCTCGCTCACGTGCCGCTGCTCCGAGGCGGAGCCGCAGCGACGAGTCCTCCCAGAGGCGGGAGAGTGCCTGCGCGAGAACGTTCACGTTGCCGGGTGGGACCAGGAGGGCCTCTTGATCGTCGTCGGCGTAGTCCCGAGTCCCTCCGACGTCGGTGACCACGACCGCCTTGCCTTCGATCATTGCATCGAGAAGCACCGTTGGGCCGGACGGCAGTGTCGTCTCCGAGAATGCCAACGCGACGAGGCGGGAGCTGCGCATCCGCTCGCGTCCCTCTTCCGGGCTCAGCTGATCGACAACGCTCACGTTCGGCGGTGCGACGAGTCGTTGGCCGGTCGAGATAACGGCGGGAAGCCCGGTCTCCTCGAGTGCCGCCAGGAGCGTCGGCCAGTCCCGGTGAGCCCAGCCCCCTGAGTAGACATACTCGTGCTCGCTCGTCTGTCCGGATGGTTCGGGCGCGGGAAACGGCACGAAGCGCGCATCGCTCACGCCGAAGCGGTCGGCGAGCGTCGTTATGTCGCTTCGTCGAATGACGACGAATCGCACCCGCCGTAGGAGTCGCGAGCGATCGAGCTTCGTCGAGGCGGGCATCAGCCAGTCGGCGGCGACCAGCGTCTTGCTCCTCGGGAGGAGAGCCGCGAGAACGAACAGCTCGACACCCCCCGTGACCAGCACCACCCGGTCGTATCCGCGCGCGGCTCGTAACAGGTCGAGTGCGCTTCGCACATAGGCCACGCGCGTCTGCCAGCGACTCAGTGCGAGCGTGCTCTCCCTCCGTTGCGTTCCCACGGTGTCCGGGGGCGACAATCGGGATGCGGGTCCCAACGAGACAAGGGTGCGCACTCGGCGAGTCTAAAGAGACTCCTTGCGGGCACACGTAAGGGTCGCCGGCTGCGGCGTCACCCCAGGCCCAGAAGCCCTGCTCACGCGGCCTATTTGGCGTTCTCAACCAGGCCTATTGACACGGACCCGGAGTGGAGTAGCCTCGGCGCACGTTTGCGGCGCCTTCGACGGGGGAGTGAAGGCAAGCGACCAAGGCGGCGGCCCCGGGGAGAGTTATGGGGCCGACCGCCGAGGCCGCTTTAGCGCGCCGAGATTCGGCCTGGGTTCTGGTCAGGCTGCGCGCGACGTCGTGCGAGGCTCGAGGATCTCGATCGTGGACTCGATGAAGCGCTCGAGCTGTTGGGTCTTGGCCGGGTTGTAGAGCGGGCTGCTGCCGTCGGTGATCAAGTGGGTCGCGCGGAGCATCCCGGCGGGTGTCACCGCTTGGCTCGTGTCTTCGAGTCGTCGGGCGAGATTGCGGAGCGGTTGTCGGTTCGCTCGCACTGCTGCCAGGTTTGCGATTCTCCACCGGTTGTTGGGGTCGAACGCACTTTCTTCGATACTGCGGAGCGTCCCGGCAAGGATCGACCTGTTTCGCCTCGAGCAGAGTTGCTCGGCCCGCCAGCTGTACTGCTCGGGCACGAACGTTCCCGTGGCGCTCTGCAGCCATTCGTCCGCCGCGCGGCCTTGTGTTGCTTTCAGCCAGTAGCCCTTGACCGTCGGGGCTAGCCGGAAATGGTTGCGCATCGTTCACCCTCGCATCCCGCACGAAGCTCGCTGGCTCAAATGGTACCGAGCCGGGACGACTTGAAACCCGCTTCCAGTTCTGGTTTGCAACGCGCGCGTGGGCGCGCCTGCTCGGTTAGGTTAACGCGGTCAGAGCCCCACGCCCGGGAGGAGAGAACAGATGTCTGAGGCCGCCCCGCATCTTGAGCCGTCCAGTGCGCTGGTCGGGGACAAGGGGCTCAAACGAGACGCGATCGGTTACCTCTCCAACCTGGTAATCGGCGTCGCCTCGACGGCGCCGGCGTACTCGCTCGCAGCGACGCTCGGCTTCATCGTCGCAGTGCCCGGCATGGGGCTGCATGCGCCCGCGGTGCTGTTGGTGTCGTTCATCCCGATCCTCCTGATCGCGTTCGGCTACAAGTATCTGAACCGCGCCGACCCGGACTGCGGGACAACGTTCGCGTGGTCAACACGGGCGATGGGACCGTGGGTTGGTTGGATCAACGGCTGGGCGATCTTCGTCGCGGACGTGATCGTCATGGCGTCTCTGGCCGTCATCGCATCGACCTACACCTACCTGCTGTTCGGCTGGACCTCGGCGGCAGACTCGACACTTGCGATTCTGATCGGCTCGACGGTCTGGATCGCCTTGATGACCTGGATCTGTTGGCGCGGGATCGAACTGTCGGCCCGCATTCAGCAGTTCCTGCTTGCAGCCGAGATCGCGGTGCTCGCGGCGTTTGCGATCACCGCGATCGTCAAGGTGTACGCAAACAACCCGGCCGGCTCCCTGCACATCGGCGCGGACTGGTTCAACCCGTTCTCGCTCGGCTTCAAGCCGCTCGTCGACGGCCTGCTGCTCGGCATCTTCATCTACTGGGGCTGGGACTCCGGCGTCGCGGTCAACGAGGAAACGGAGAGCTCGGCCGAGGCTCCGGGTCGGGCAGCCGTGGTCTCGACCCTGGTGCTGCTCGGCATCTATCTGGTCGTCTCGGCCGGAGCACAGGCGTATTCCGGCACCGGTTTCCTTGCGAACAACTCGAACGACGTGCTCAGGGTGCTCGGAACGAAGGTGTTCGGCTCGCCCTGGGACAAGCTCTTGATCATCGCGGTGCTCACCTCGGCGTCGGCGTCGACTCAGACGACGATCCTGCCGACGGCCCGAACGACACTGTCGATGGCCCGTTGGAAGGCGATCCCGCCGATCTTCGGACGCATCCACCCGAGATTCCTGACCCCGGACGTTTCCACGCTCGGCATGGGAGCGCTCTCGATCGTCTTCACGCTGCTCCTCGTCGGCTTCAACTCGTCGCAAGACGTTCTGGGAGACTCGATCACCGCACTCGGCTTCGCGATCCTCTTCTACTACGGCTTCACGGGGCTCGCCTGCGCCGTGTACTTCCGCAAGGAACTACTGAAGAGCTGGCAGCATTTCGTCATGGCAGGTGTCGTGCCGCTCGTCGGTTTCGGCCTGATGACGGCCATCTTCATCAAGGCGTTCCACGACTACAGCCAGCCGGACGCAGGCTACGCCAAGCCGCTGTTCGGAATCCAGATCCCGATCGTGATCGGAATCGGCTCACTGCTGCTCGGAGTTCCTCTGATGATCCTGTGCTCGCTCAAATACCGCGAGTTCTTTCGCCGTAAGCCGGAAGTGGCGGCGGACGGTGCACTCGACGCGGTACCAGAGCAGGTCACCATGCATTTCTAGCGTCCAACTCCAAGACGTCTGCTTCATCCTGAAAGTGCGCGGCACGGCGTAGGATTGCGCCGTGCCGTTCACGCTCACCAACATCAAGCGGGATCTGGAGGACATCGGCTCGAGGTTCGACGGTGCGCCGGACCTGGAGTTCCGTGCGGCGACCAAGGCGCTCGCGCTCGAGCAGTCCGCCCTGAGCTACCAGCGCGTTCCGCCCGGCTATCGCTTTCCGTACGGCCACACGCACATGAAGCAGGAGGAGGTGTACGTGGTCGTGCGCGGGGGCGGGCGGATGAAAGTCGACGACGAGTTCGTCGAGCTCGAGGAATGGGACGCGGTGCGCGTCCCGCCCGGCGCGTGGCGAGGCTACGAGGCCGGACCGGAGGGCCTCGAGATCCTCGTCATCGGCGCGCCCAACCTCGGCGAGGATCCGCGCGGAGACGTCGACGGCCGGCGCGACTGGTGGGCCGGCTAGCGGATGCGCTCAGCGAAGTAGAAGCCAGATTCCAAGGCCGACTGCGCCGACCAGCATGAGCAGGAAGACCCAAAACAAACGCGCACCGTTGTCTTTCTGCCTCGGCCGCCTCTCACCTCAGGCCGGGACGACGACCAGTTTGCCGGCGCTGTCCAGGTTGGGGTGGACGAAGAAGACAACCCGATAGGTGCCGGCGTTGACCTCGATGACATCCCCCGACTTCAGCTTTCCACCGTCGACGTACGTGGAGCCCACCTCTTCAAGAGAACCGGCGGACACCTCGGTTCTCAGGCAGTAGACACGCCAGGTGCCGTGAGGCATCCGGTCGAGCGTAAGTCCCACTTGGGCTACGTCAGGCAAGGGTTCCGTTGAGCGCCGATTAACCCGGCGCTTCGGAATGACGGCCCGCGAGACTGCGCTCCGCGCAGCGCAGGTACCTGGTACCGGAGGTACCAGGTACCTGACTTACGCGGCTCTTTCGCCTACGGGTAGCTGACGACGTCCACCGGCACGTCGGCGTTCGTGGCGGTGGACGATCCTCCCACGCCGTTGATCACCGACAGGATGCCGCCCTGTCCGTTTGTCGCATCGAGGAACACGGTGAGCAGGCTGTGGAACTGGACGCCCGGCGCCGTCGGCGCCTGGAACGCCTGGGTCGCGAAGATCGGTACGCCCTGGTTGAAGAACGAATAGCTGCCCATGCCGTAGCCCTGGAAGCTCGTCACGTTCGGCGAGACGGTGAACGCCGGGTAGCCCTCGGTCGTGGCGCTCGACATCCATGCCGCCTGCGACGGCGGATCGTACGGCATCTCGTTCTGGAAGAAGACGTCTTCGCCGTTCTGGCCGTTCCAGATCACCTCGAACTTCTGGTAGTGCTCGACGAACAATCCGTAAGCGGAGACGTTGTCGCCGTTGACGACGACGCCCGTGTCTGCCGTGTTACTGCGTCCAGCCGACGCCGGCGCCGTGGTCCGCGCGCCACGCCCAGATGTCGTCGAGGATCGCGTTGTCGGCGTTCACCACGAGGCTCGTTGTCGCCCGGCCGGGCTCGGCACCTCCGATGCGGAAGAACACGTCGGAGAGAAGCGTCGGATCATTCGGGTTGTGGGTGCCGCCGGCGTTCTTGCCGCCGATCTGGACGAGGACCGGGGAGTTGACGGGCCCCGCGTCGACGATCAGGCCCGACACCTTGATCCCCGGCACGCTCGCCGTTTCGAGCGCAGTGTTGCCGTTCGTCGGGATCAGTGTTGCGAAACCGAGGCCGAGCACCACGGTGTGTGGACGCAGGACCTCGATCGGCTGCGGTAGCTGGTAGATCCCCGGCGTCAGGATCAGGTTCTGGCTGCGCGCGAGCGCTGCATTGATCGACGACACCGGCGTCGCCGGGCTCGCGATGAAGAAGCTGCTGATCGGGATCGATGTCCCGGCAACGGACCCTCCCGCGTAGTTCGGCCCGACGGAGTTGCGCTGCACTGCCGGCAGGAAGACGCTCCAATTCCCAGCGGCGTCGGTCGTCAGAAACGGCGGTTCCTGCGAGACGCGCGCTGACGGCACATTCGTGTACTGGCCGACGCCCGGTCCGAACGCGGTCGCCGGTGCGCCGTTGTCGCCCAGAAAGGCCTGGTTCCAGACGGCGTTCGACCACTGGCCGATGTTGCTGTTGCGTGTGAAGTACTGCTGCTGGCCGAAGTTGCCGACGAATCCGTTGAGCTCGTCGTTGGCGAAGAACCCGCCGCTCACGAACCCGCGGTTGCAGTAGTCCTGCAGGATCAGCGCGCCGTTGACGATCACGCTGCGTACCGGCGATGCCTGCGAGACAGCGAACAGATCATTCGAGTTCTTGCAGCCGTCGTCCTCGCCGTTCTCCGGCGCGTAGGCCGGCGCCGTAGCGGGCAGCGTTACGTTCAATGTCAGGTTCGACAGCGATCGCCAGAAGTTGTTCAGGCCGTCGCACGCGCCTGAGCCGTCGCACTGGTTGAAGACGTCCACGGCGCCGTTGATCACGACACCGCTCGGCGTCGCACCGAGGCCGGCGACCTGCGTGTAGTAGCCGAGTTGGAAGACGAGCGGACTCTGTCCGCTGCCATACGTGCCGGGCTCGAACAACACGGCCCAGCGTTGCGAGCCGAACTGGTTCGGAACTTGCTGCGTGGAGATCGCGTCGAGCGTCCCCTGGATCTGCGACTGCGGCATCGACGGCGTGAACACGACGACGTGTTGGCCCGAATACGGGCGGCGCGGCGGCTGCCGACCCGGGCCCGGTAAGCGCGAAAGCGAGCGCAACGAGCGTGACCGCAAGCGTGGACTTCCTCATAGCGGCATTCCCCCCTGGTCGTTCTGCGGCGAAGGGTGGACCATAACGAAGATCGCATATTCGTTCGACTCGGCGAACCGTCCACGCCGAGCTCGCGCCCGCGCGCTAGCTCGCGAGGTCAACCAACTCGGTAGTCGAGCAGCAGGTGGCCGGACGGTGAGGTGACGTTGCGAGTCAGGCTCAGCCGCCTCGACACCCCCTCGTCGAAGAGCTTGCGACCCTTGATCTGAAGGACCGGGGCGATGACAAGCCGCAGTTCGTCGACCAGGCCGTGCTCGAGAAGCGATTGGGTCAGCGCAATGCTGCCGTGCACGCCGATGTCGTTGCCGGATTGCTGCTTCAGTTCGGTGACGAACTCGACAAGGTCGCCGTCGACGACCGTGGTGTTGGCCCAACTCTCTGCCGGGGTCGTCGAGGTCACCACGAATTTCTCGACGCTGTTGATGAAGCTGGCGAACGGCTCGATCTCGCTTGCCGGCCAGAACTCGGCCCAATCGTTGTAGGTCCTGCGCCCGAGAAGCACGGAATCCTGGGCGGCGATGACGCGGTCGAGATTCTCCTGCATCGCGTCGTCGAAGTCGGTGACGAACTCGTCTGGCTGCTCCGCCACACCATCGAGTGACAGAAATTCGTACGCGACGACCTTGCGCATCATCAACTCCTTGCTTCGCGTGGGAATCGATGGGTATGACGTCCTTGGCCGCCGAGAATCATCGCTGAGCGCAATATGCTCGGCAAGAGATGGCTCGTCACGCTGTCGGCCCACGCCGCACCGATTCGTTTCGGACGTATGTGCGCGCGACGCGGATCATCGGCGGCCTCAGCGTGCTCGTCCTCCTAGGGGCGATCGCCTGGGACCTCGCCGACGACGGGTTCTGGTCGCGGCACGCGCTCTTCACGAGCCTGATCGGGAGCTTGATCGTCGTCGGGGTGACCGCGGCGGTGCTCAACGAGGTGCTGGAGCGGCGGCAGCGAGAGCGCTGGTCGGTGCTCGCGCAGTACGCGCTGTTCGAGTTCGTCGGTACAGCTCGCTTCGTGTGGACCGGTCTGCTCGAGCTCGCCGGTCTCGTTCCGGATGGCGAGATCGACGATGGGGCGCTGGCGGCCGGCTCCGAGGCAGTGCGGAATACGCCGCGTCTCACCGCGGCGATGGACGAGATGCTCGCGGACGCTGATCGCCGCGAACAGCTGCACCGTCTGATCGCGGTGCTGCTCGGTCACGGTCAGGATGTGCTCGGACGTTGGGCCAGCGTGATGCTCAGCTCGGGCACGTATGCAGAGATCGTCGATCGCCACGTCGAGCTCTACAGTCGTTTGTACTGGTGGGGCAGCGTGCTCGATGAGTCCGAGCCGCTCGAGGAGCATCTGACTCGGCCGCGGCTGAGCCGTATCAGCCCCGCGACTCAGGCCGCGGGTCCGGTCGAGGACGAGTGGCTGCGCGACAATCTCGTAGCCATTGCCCAGCTCGCCGAGTCGCTCGATCGAAACTCGTTCGAGCTCGCGTTGCAGATCGTCCCGCTCGACTGGTGGGCTGAGCGGCTGCCTGACCGACCGTCGGCGGCAGACAATCTGCAGACCTAGAGCCGACTCAGTATTGAACCGACGTGTTAGTGCGCCGACGAGCCCGTCAACGCAGCTTCCCTCGCCACTGCCGGGCCGACGAGCGCGGTCTGGAGCCGTCGAGCGGCGTCGAGGTGGTCACCCGTCCAGATGATCCGTGCGGCGACCGCGCCTGCTCTCCCGTCCTCGTCCTGCAGGTCGCGCCGTACTGCTTCGACCAGCCGGCGGTCGGCCGGCTCGTCCGGTGCGAGTGGCTCGGGCACCGTGGCGCTACCAACGAGGCTCGTGGCGAAGCGTTCGTACCAGCCGGCGACGGACTCGGTGCTCCCGAGGAGCTCCCGGCGAGCGGCGGACCGATCGCCTCCCGATTGGCCCTCGTCGCGCCGCCAGAGGTCGAGCACCGCGTCGGCCGCCAGCCGGAGGCCCGCGACGCCGGTGACGAGGCTCGTGACGTCGGCGAGCGAGACCGGCTTCGGGCCACGTTCGGCGAGGTAGCTGCGGAAGGCGTCGTCGAGGCGGCGCGATGCCGCGGCCGCACCGGTTGCGTCGTTGTCTGGCGGTGGCCGGGTCGGCGTGCCGTGGTCGCACCGGCCCAGCCCGAACTCGACGGCGGCGGCGAGATACCGCGCGCTGTCGGTGTATGCCTCTGCCAGCGCCCGGTCGAACGCCGCGGCGGCGCCGCGCGGCCAGAACAAGAGTCCGACCACGAGGCTCACGGCGCAGCCGATCGCGACGTCCTCGATCCGGACCAGTCCGACGCGCCAGCCGATTGGCTCGAGGATGTTGAACAGGATCACGAGCGTCAGCGTGAACGCGGCCTGGCCGGCCGCGAACGAGATCGCCGCCGGCGCGAGCCCGGCAAAGAGAACCGCCGGCGGGAGGAGAATCCAGAGCACGGTGGTGTTCGTGCCGACCAGGACGAGGAGCGCCGCACCGACGACGAACCCGGCTGCGGTGCCGAGCAGTGCCCGGACGACGCTCTGGCCCGTGTTCAGCGCATTCGAGCGCAGCACTGAGAGGGTGCCGAGCACGACCCAGAATGAGTGCTGCACTCCCGCCAGGTTCGCGACGAGGACAGCGAGGCCAAGGCCGATCGCGCCGCGCACGCTGTTGTGCAGCCAGACGGAGTGCCGGTCGAGGTGGGTGGCGGCACGCTCCTGTGCGCTCGACAGCGTCCCGGGCAGGCCCGGCTGCCGGCGACCCAGCAGGCGGTCCAGCCAGCTGCGCCGCTCGGCTGCCGCGGTCAGGTCGATGTTGAGCCCGATCTGGGAAACGGCGAAGCTCAGCTCCTGCGCCCGGAATCCCGGGTCGAGCGCCGAGATCAGGCGGGTGACGGGTTCCTCGGCCGGCTGATCGAGGCTGATCGTGCTCTCTGTCAAGGCGACCGCCTCGCGCAGCCCCGCCAGCGCGGCGCGCAGCTCATCCGGGCGCCCGCCGTGCAGCTCGAGCAGATCCGCTCCGCGCTCGAGCGTTGACGCCGCGGCCACCTTGACCCTCAGCGCCGCCTGGTTGACCGGTATGCCGGGCGGATGCGGCGGCGACTGGGCGAGGATCGCATCGAGCCAGTTCAGCTCGTCGACGAGCCGAACGACCGTCCGCGCAGCGGTGCTCAGTCCGGTCGGCCGGTACGGGGTCGCGAGGAACACCCGATGAAGCGCACCGACCGCCGCTCGGGCGCCGGCGATCGCGTCTTCGTGCTCGGCGGCGCTGATCCCACCCTCGCCGAGGAGAAAGGCGGCGTCCGAGCGCAGACGGTCGGCGATCGCGCGGCAGGCCGCAATCGCTGCCGCGCGCAGCGGATCCCGGGCCGGCGCCGGCCACAAGAGCCCCACCGCGAGCAGCGACGCGACGGAGGCCAGGCCCCAGCCCGCGAGGCGGTCAGGGATCGAAGAGACGGGGCCGGCGAGTGAAACCGGGAGGATGAACGCCAACAGAAGCGAGAGCGCCGCGCCGGCGAGGACGGAGCTGACCGCTCCAGCGAAGAGCACCCCGAACCCGACGACCACCATTCCCGCCGCCGCGAGCCACGGCGACTGGGAGCAGACCGTGCCGACGCAGACGAAAACCGCGCCTGTGAGCGCGAGCCCGGCCTGCGCCCGGAGGCGGTCTGCCATCGGGCCGGAGAAATCGACGAGCAACAGCATCGCGAACGAGCCGAACGCCGCGAACGTCGCCACCGTCGGATTGCCGATCACCTGCTGACCGAGCGCGAACATGGCCGGCATGACCACCGCGGCGCGCAACGCACGGCGCAGTGCGGCGAGGCCAGGATCGTGTGCCCGAAGCCATTGCAGAGGATTCATATTGATCGTCTCAGCGTCTTGCGATCCGATGGGGCGCTGGATCGGGATAAGTTACTTGGCGCCGTGCAAGCGCGTGCGCGTTGCAGATCGACCTGCTCGCGGCAGCGAGCGTCAGCGCTCTTCGAGCGCAGTTCGGGCGAGCGCTGCGATGTCGGCATTGGTGTTCGCGTGACCGGCGATTCCCAGCCGCCTTCGGGCGACTCGGTCAGGAGCACCAGGTGCGCTCGCGCAGGCTTGGGTCGCCGGCGGCGGCGCGACGATCTCGGTGAGCTCCCCGACGACGCCGACCTGCTTGTCTCGGTCGAGGACTCCGACCGGGGTGAGCACCTGCACGCGGACGTAGCTGCTGTCACCGGCGACGTTGGAGATGGCGGCGGCGTCCAGCTCGTGGATGAACGCAGCGGTGTTGTTCGCGAACAGAGGGAGCTCGGGGACCTGCTCCCAGCGCATGACCGCGGCGGCGAGTTCTGGGCAAGCGTGTGCGGGTCGGGGAAGGTTCCTTCGCGGCGTACACGTCGATCATCGGCATCAGTCGGGCTCCTCGAGGAAGGCGTTGACGTCGGCTGCGAACTCGGTGTGGTGTTGGAAGAGAAAGCCGTGCGCCGAGTCCGGGTAGATCGTGATCCGCGCGTCGGGGAGGAGGCCGGCGAGCAGGTACGAGTAGCGGGGGAGGATCATCGGGTCGCTGTCGCCGTTGGCGACGAACACCGGCAGCTCAAGCGCGGTGACGTTCTGCAGCAGGGCGTGATTCGGGATCCCCACGCACAAACGGCGTCGTACTGCGCCACCCGGGTCTGCCAGGTCGTGGGCTCGTCCCGATTGGCCGTCCTCCCGAAGATACGTCCGGCGGCCAGTCGGCCAGCTTCGCGGCTCGTGTCTGTGCGCGCGAAGAACACGTCGAGGTAGCCAGCAGGATTCGTTTCCGGCGCACCGACTGCGCCGATCACCTCCGGCGCCCAGCCGTGCATTCCGACCGCGCCCTGCGGAGCTGAGGACGCGAGCACGATGCGTCGAAGCAGATCCGGGCGGATGAGCGCCATCTCCTGTGCGACGAAGCTGCCGATCGAGAAGCCGAGCAAGTCCACGCGCTCCAGCTCAATCGCCTCGAGGAAGGCGATGGCATCGTGGGCCATCGCCTCGATGGTGCTCGGCGTCCGGCCGGTGGTGGCCCCGACGCCGGCGTTGTCGAAGGTGATCACGCGCCGGTCCGCGGCGAGGGCATCGATGAGTGCCGGGTCCCAGTTGTCGAGATTGCCGCGGAAGTGCTGCAGGAGGACGAGCGGTACGTCGCTCGCCCCCTGGTCGCGGTAGGCGTACTCGATCGCGTTGCCGGCCTCGACCCGTTGCGCCGGAACGTCGACATACGTGAGCGACAGCTTCGACCGTCATCGAACGGCGGCACCGACGGCTTCGGCTGCCTTCTCGACGAGGTCGGCTACGTCCACCGCGTGGGAGACCATCGCCACGTGGCTCGACGGTACCTCGACGGTGGTCGCGCCATCCGTGTGGCGAACTGCCGCTCGGCATCGGGTGGGATCGCTTCGTCGTTCTGGGCGACGAGGTAAGGCGGGCAGCTGACTTCCAGGCCGGGTGCCCTGCGTCGGTGAACGCGGACGAGGCGAGTGACTGCTGCACCGCGTAGAGCACGCGTGCTCGCGTCGGCTCGACGTCGCCGGCGAAGTGGTTGACGAAGTCGTCTTCGGAGAGCCAGCCGTAGCCGCGCGAGTCGGTGAACAGATGTGCAAGCGCGGGCGTCACCGGCCCCTGCGACAGGAGCGCTCCGAGGGACTCGCCTTCGTCGAGTGCGAACGCGGCGATGTAGACGAGCCCGACGACGTTCGGCGCGTCCGTGCCGAGCGCGGTGATGATCTGGCCGCCGTAGGAGTGCCCTGCGACGATCGTCGGGCCGTCCTGGAACTCGAGTACCTGGCGCAGTCGCGCGACGTCGTCAGCGAGCGAGCTGAGCGGGAACTGCGGCGCTCGCACCTGGAAGCCGTCTGCCTGGAGGCGTTCGATGACGCCGCTCCACGAGGACCCGTCGGCCCAGGCGCCATGGACAAGAACGATGTTCGGCCGGCGTTCATGTGTCGCCACTCCCTTCATCAAGTTGTGAAAGCGGCAAGTGTGGTCAGCCGAGCCCCGCGCGCATCACACGGACGTGCGGTTTAAAAGCGTTCATGCGCCCTGGGATATGCTCGGCTTGGAGGAGCGGATGTCGACGAGCCCCGCGCGGGAGTTCTATGGACGTGACGCGGAACTCGCGCTGATTCGAGGCGAGCTCGAACGTCTTTCCGACGGCGGGGCGAAGCGGTGGTCGTCGTCGAGGGGGCCGCAGGCATGGGCAAGAGCCGCCTGCTTGCCGAGGTCACGGCGATCGCTTGCGACCTCGGCGTCAGAGTCGGGCGTAGCGCCGCCGATCCGAGCGAGACGGTTGTCGAGCTTACGACGCTCCTGGCGGCGCTCTTCGACGGAATCGAACCGATCCTTGACCCGGGCGAGCTCAGCACTCTTCACGCTCAGCCCGAGCAGCGGTTCTGGTTGCTGCGAGACCTGCAGCAACTGCTCGAACGAGCAGCCATCGAGGCGCCACTGCTGATCTCGATCGACGACGCGCAGTGGGCAGACAGTGGAACGATCGCGGCGCTTCGCACCCTGCCGATGCGACTGATGGGACTGCCGATCGCACGGGTGATCGCGCTTCGCCGCCGCGTGAAGCCACACCGCTCGTCTACGCGCTCGAACAGCTGAAGCACGAAGGGGCGCGCTCGATCGTGCTCGGCCCGCTCACTGACGATTCGGTCGTGCAGTTGGCCGCGGACATACTCGCTGCGCAACCGATCAGTCGATCCTGAAGCAACTGGCGGACGCCGGCGGCAGCCCGTTCCTCGTCGTCGAGACACTCCTGGGAATGCAAGAAGAAGAACGGATCCGCGTCGTCGACGGCCGCGCCGAACTGGTCGGCGCCGGGATGCCCCGTCGAGTACAGGCAAAGATGCGCGAGCGGCTCGGCCGGCTCTCCGACGAGGCTAGCGACGCGATCACCGTCGCCGCGTCGCTCGGCCGAACGTTCACCTTCGACCAGTTGGCGCGCACCCTCGGGCGGCCGGCCTCGGACCTGCTCGCGCCGGTCGGCGAGCTGCTTGAGGCGAACTTACTCGTCGAGCGCGACGAGAAGCTCGCGTTCTGGCACGACCTCACACGCGAGGCGGTGCGCGCCAGCGTCCCGGTGACCGCCCGACGCGCGCTCGACCGCCAAGCTGCGGTTGTCCTGCTCGAAGCAGGCGCCCTGCCGGTCGAGGTTGCCGGGCAACTCGCCGCCAGCGCCGAGATCGGTGACGAGGTTGCGATTGCGACGCTGCTCGATGCCGCGAAGGCACTAGCCACCACCGATCCCGGCGCCGCCGCACACTTCGGCCGGCGCGCGCTCGAGATCGCGCGATCCACCATCCGCAGCGCGGGGTGATCGTCGCGACGACGGCGATCGCGTTGCACATCGCCGGCAACAGCGAAGAGGCGATCGCGTTCGCCGACCGCGCTCTTCGTGAGACGCTCCCGGTCCTGCAGGAGGCCGAAGTACGGCTGAGCATTGCCGGGATGTTCGCGATCTCCCCTGAAATTCGGATCGGCGCAGGACGTCTTGCGCTGAGCCTGCCGGATCTTCCCGAGATCTTGCGCGCCCGGCATCTCGCTTGCCTCTTTCACAACCTCGTCACCGCCGGTCGTCTGGAGGAGTCGCGCCCGGTGCTCGAGGCGGCTCGTGCCACGGTCGAGTCGGCCGGCGACGCTCGAGCGACGTTCACGCTCCGTGTTGCCGAGAGCGCGCTCGAGTACACCGACGACCGCTTCGGGCCCGCACACGAGCTGATCACCGCTGCCTATCGCGATGGGATCTTCGCGGGCGACGACCAGCGGCTGCGGCTCGCGCATATGTGGCACGGCGAACTGCTGAGTGTCGCGACCGACATGACGAGGCCCTCGCGCTTGCAGCAGACGGCCTCGCCGGCGCCCAGCGTGACCGGCAAGGCTGGGCCTACCAGATGTTCGAAACCTGGCACGGTCGCATGCTCCTCCGGATCGGGAGGCTTTCCGAGGCGCGCGCTGTGCTCGACGGCCGCTTCGCGCTCGAGGACGAGACCCACGCGGCCGGAGTGCTCGACGCCGCCGGCATCGTCGCGCTCGGGCGGCTCGCGATCCACACCGGCGACAACCCCCAGACCCGCCGCCTTGCCGACATCGCGCGGGTCATGCTCGAGGAGGGCACGCCGGCGGTGCGGCGCCACGCAGGTGGCTGCTCGCGCTTTTTGCGCTGGCTGCAGGCGACGCCGAAGCGGCACGAGGCCGGCTCCGCGCACCGACCGAACCGGACGGGCGACCGATCCTGCCTCGCTTCCCATTCGACGTTGCCGACGAAGTGACGCTCGTCCGCATTGCGCTTGCTGCACGAGACGACCAGCTCGCGCAGCTCGCGCTCTCGAGTAGCGGACGGCGATCGGCTCTGAACCCGGGCATCCTCTCGATCGCGGCAACGGCAGCTCAGGTCGCGGACTGCTCGGGCGGAACCAGGCAGACCTCCGGACCGCCGTCGATCTTTTCGAGCGCGCGCTGCGACCGCTCGAGCTGGCTGCAGCACTCGAAGATCTCGGTGCGGAGCTCGCTCCGTCCGATCGTCAAGCGGCCGTCGATGTTCTCGGCCGTACCCTCGCCTCTACACAGACCTGGGAGCGACCTGGGACGCC
Organism: uncultured Thermoleophilia bacterium; assembly: GCA_963806025.1. Lineage (GTDB taxonomy): Bacteria > Actinomycetota > Thermoleophilia > Gaiellales > Gaiellaceae > PALSA-600. The sequence continues at coordinate 67,082 of CAWDWI010000003.1, forward strand.
CGCCGAGTCCGCAGCCGCTGCGCGAGCTCGGGGTCCGACGCCGCCTTGTCACCGCGAGCCCGAGGCGAACGGTTGGGCAGCGATGACGGAAGCGGAGCTCGCGGTCGCACGGCTGGTCGCCGAGGGGCTGACGAACCGGGAGGTCGCCGACCGCCTCTTCGTCTCACCACATACCGTGAACAGCCATTTGCGACACGTGTTCTCGAAGCTCGGCATCAACTCCCGGGTAGAGCTGGCGCGACTCGCGCGCGACTTCGAGATCGCATGAACGTGTGATGCCGCCGGTCGCCGTGTCGTTCAGTCTCCTTGTCGGCTGAACAGCGGCATGAGCAATGACGTCATCATCGGGCACGACGGGAGGGCGCGCTGCGCCTGGATCGGTGCCGGCGACGACAAGGCCGTCGCCCGCTACCACGATGAAGTGTGGGGTGCCCGCACCTACGACGAGTCGGCGCTGTTCGAGGCCCTGACCTAGGCGTGTTCGAGGTTGGGTTGAGCTGGGCGATCGTGTTCAGGAAGCGAGAGGCGTTCCGCAAGGCATTCCGCGGCTTCGACGTCGCCAAGGTCGCGGCCATGACGGGGCGGGACGTCGACCGGCTGGTCGAGGACTCCTCGATCATCCGCAACCGGGCAAAGATCCAGGCCACGTCGACAACGCCCGAGCGATGAGGACCGCGTCGCCGAACCTGGCGGAAGTCGCGAAGTCCTACACCGTCACTCGCAAGCGGTCCCCGCGGTCGTTCGCCGACCTCCGTTCATCGACACCCAGGCGGAGACGTTCGCGAAGCAGTTGAAGTCGCAGGGCTACCGCTTCGTCGGTCCGACGAGTGTGTACGCGTTCATGCAGAACGTCGGCGTCGTCAACGACCACGTCCACGGCTGTTTCCGCGCCACGGACTACCTGGCGTGACCCGACCGCGGCGACAACTCAGCGCCGGCCTTCCAGCACTCTTTGCGGAGCTCGGCAAGTCGTGCGCGATGGTCCGCGAGATCGCAAAAACGCCAAAAGCGCGTCGTCTCAACGAATCGACTCAATTCGCGCCAGCGCGAGCTCTATGTCGCTCGTACGCGATCCCCAATAATGGCCGCGTGGCGCTTCAACGGATGGACAACGTCGGCATCGTGGTGGAATCGCTTGATGCCGCTATCTCGTTTTTCGTCGAGCTCGGGCCTCGAACTCGAAGGGCGCGCCATGATCGAAGGAGACTGGTCGGGGCGCGTCACCGGCCTGCGCGACCAGCGCGTCGAGATAGCCATGATGCGGATGCCGGACGGCCACGGCAGGATCGAGCTCTCGCGCTTTCTCTCGCCGCCCCCGGTCGCCGATCACCGGAACGCTCCGGTAAACGCACTCGGCTATCTCCGCATCATGTTCGCCGTGGACGACCTCGACGATACGCTCGCCCGGCTACGCGAGCACGGCGCGCAGCTCGTCGACGAGGTGGTCCAGTACAAGGATGTGTATCGGCTCTGTTACGTCCGAGGCCCCGAGGGCATTCTCATCGGGCTGGCCGAGCAAATCGGCTGACGCCCGACGAGGCTTCTCTGCCGCAAAATCACGCCCGTTTTGCGGGCAGTTCTCTGGGACGGAGCGGCCCCGGAGTCGAACCGAGCCAGCCTGGGGCTGCCAGACCTGACGGGTTTTGAAGACCCGCTGGGGCACCGGCCCCCGCCGCTCCAAGACACGGATCGTACGGTGCACAGGTTTGGCTTCGCAGATCCGGGAGATTGCGGATGGCGAAGGACCGCCGGCGGTGGAATGCTGGTGGATCGGTCGAAGAAGAGGAGGAGTCATGGAGCTGCAAGAGCTCATCTCGGGAGCGCGTGACGCCGTCAGCGTCAAACGCGTGTACGGCGACCCCTACGAGAAGAACGGGATGACCGTGATTCCGGCGGCCACGGTTCGCGGTGGTGGCGGCGGTGGCATGGGCGACCATGAGGGAGCCGACAGCGGTGGCGGCGGAGGCTTCGGCCTGATGGCGCGGCCCTCCGGAGCGTGGATTCTCGAAGACGGGCATGCAACCTGGAAGCCCGCGGTCGACGTGAACCGGATCGTGCTCGGCGGTCAGGCGATCGCACTCGCTGCGATCCTCGTGACCGGCCGGATCCTGCTCGCCCACTCACGTCGCAGGCGTTCGCTGCTCGAGTTGGTTCCGGATCTGCCCACGTTCCCGCAGCTGCGCCTACCGAGCTTCATCCGGTAGACGCGGGCACCGAGCCGCTCGGATCACGACGGCTGAAGGGCGGCTCGGTGCTCGCGTCAGCGTCGACGCCGCATCGTGCGAACATCGCCGCGTCGTAACGTCACGCCGTCCGCGTCGTAGCGTTCGAGCAGCAACTGCGCGGTGCGGCGACCGACCCCAAGGGCGTCGCGAAATGCTGCGAGGGTGATCGCGTCGAGTGACGGCAGCAGCTCTCGGCCGCGGTCGTACAGTGCCGGCGACACGGCATAACCGTCCCCGACGCGCCGAATGCGACCCTCCTCTTCGAGGAACGCCGCCAGTTGCTTGTCGTCGACCTTTGCGATCTCCTCGTGTGCGAGCTGCAACTCGAGCTCGGCGGCCGCCTCGGCGCGCTCCCCGAGCGCTGCCGTCGCCCCGGGCAGATATGCCTTCGCGCCGCGCCGTTCGATGTCGAGCAGACCGAGGACTGACGGCGCCCACGGTTCGTTCGGCAGGAGCTCGGCGAGCGGTACCCCGGGATCGAGCGGGCTCGACGCCGCACGCGCCGCAAGCCGTTCGCGGACATTCGCGCGCGTGTCGGCCAGCCACGCGTCCGAGAAGAAGTAGTCGCCGGACGAGCGGACGGACGAGAGGCCCTGAGCGAGCTCGGCAGGCGAAAGGAGCCCCCGCGCCTGCAGGTCGGTCATGGTCACCGGGGCCTGCACGAGAGTGTTCACGATCTCCTCCGGTGTTCCGTGGTCGAGCGCTTCCAGTCGAGATCGCTCGAGGCCGCGTGTGGGCGAGGGGTCGAGCACCGTCCCGCCGCCGACTGTGGTGTCGGTGCGCAGGACCACGCGATCGCCGCGCGCCGTGACGACTCGCTCCTGCAGCCGAAGTTGCGCGTACTCGCCGTCGCGCGCCACGCGTGCCGGCACGGCCTTCGTTCCGACGTGAACCGTCACCGCGGCGGGAATCTCCTGCAGCGGCTCGAGCCGAACGTCGAGCCGGTACGAGACCGGATAGTTGCCCGGCTCGACGAGCACGTCCCCGCGCGTGAGGTCGCGGCGTTCGACGGTCGGTAGGTTCACGGCCACGCGCTGACCGGCCTCGGCACGCTCGACTGCCGTGTCGTGCACCTGAACGGAGCGGACCCGCACGGTCGAGCCCCGGGGCTCGACGCGAAGCGCGTCGCCCGCGGAGATCGAGCCCGCCCAGAGGGTGCCGGTTGCGATCGTGCCGGCGCCCTGCAGCGTGAATACGCGGTCGACGTAAAGGCGCGTCGCGGCTGTTGCGTCCCGCGTCTCGACCGGAACGCGGGCGAGCGCCGCACGCAACTCGTCGAGGCCGGCTCCGGTCTTCGCCGAGACGGCGACGACCTCGGCGCCCGGGACGAGCTCGCGCGCCTCGTCGAGCGCGAGCTCGAGCGTCTCCGCGTCGACGGCGTCCGCCTTCGTGACCGCGACGACGCCGCGGTCGACGCCGAGCAGCCGCAGCACGGCCAGATGCTCGAACGTCTGCGGCCGGGCTCCTTCCTGTGCGTCGACCACGAGCAGGAAGAGATCGATCCCGGTCGCGCCGGCGATCATCGTGCGGACGAAGCGCTCGTGGCCCGGCACATCGACGAGCGAAGCCTGGCGCCCATCAGGCAGCTCGAGCGGGGCGTAACCCAGATCGATCGAGATGCCGCGCGCCCGCTCCTCGGGCAGCCGGTCGGTGTCCTTGCCGGTGAGTGCCCGCACCAGCCAGGTCTTGCCATGGTCGATGTGGCCGGCGGTGCCGATCGTCAGCGGCATGCGCGAATCGCGGCGGCGATCTCGTCGACGTCGCCGTCCGCGAGTGTGCGGCAATCGAGCAGCAGGCGCCCGTCGCGAACGATGGCGATCACCGGCGGTTCGTTCCTGCGTAGCGGCTCCGAGAGCTCTTCGTCGACTGCGCAGGCGAACGACGGCAGCTCCGTCAGCGGCAGCGCACCACCCCCGACGCGCGCGAGGGTCTCCTCGACGTCGCCACCGACTGCGGCCGCGAGGCGTTCGGCGCGTGCGCGCACCGTTGCGACATCCTCGTGCAGCATGCGGAGCACAGGGATCTCGCGGAGCGCACGGTCGGGCTCGAGGTAGAGCAGCAGCGTGCCCTCGAGTGCGGCGAGCCCAAGCTTGTCGATGCGAAGCGCGCGGTGCAGAGGGTGCCTGCGCAGCTTCTCGATCAGGGATGCGCGGCCGACGACGATTCCTGCCTGAGGACCGCCAAGGAGCTTGTCGCCGCTGAAACAGACGAGGTCGGCGCCGGCCGTGAGCGCTCCTCCGACCGTCGGCTCGTCGGAGAGGTCGAGCAGCGCGCCCGAGCCGAGATCGTCGAGCAGCGGCACATCGTGCCGCCGGGCGACGGCGGCTAGTTCTGGCACCGTCGGCTGCTCGGTGAAGCCGACCACGCGAAAGTTCGACTGGTGCACGCGCAGAAGCAGCGCGGTGTTTGCGCCCACCGCGCGCTCGTAGTCGTCGGCACGGGTCCTGTTCGTCGTTCCGACCTCGACGAGGCGCGCCCCAGAGCGGGCGAGCACATCGGGGATGCGGAACCCGTCGCCGATCTCGATCAGCTCGCCGCGCGAGACGAGCACCTCACGTCCTTCGGCGAGCGCCGCAAGCGCGAGCAGCATCGCTCCCGCGTTGTTGTTGACGACGATCGCGGCTTCGGCGGCGGTCAGGCGGCTCAGGATCCGGCCGACGTGATCCTGGCGCGACCCTCGTGCACCGGCGGCGAGGTCGTACTCGAGATTCGAATAGGCGCTGCCCGCGTCCTGAACGCGCTCCAGGGCGGCTTGCGGCAGCGGGGCCCGCCCGAGGTTCGTGTGCACGATCACTCCGGTCGCGTTGAGGACCCGCCGCAGCGCGGGCCGCCGCGCAGCCGTCAGCTCATCCCGGAGACGTGCCGCGAGGTCACCTGGATCGGCGCCTGCGCGCAGCTCGTCGCGCGCCTGGGCGATCACGGTCCGGGCGGCGTCGACCGCGAGCGGATCATCCGCGGTGCGTGCGAGCTCGTCCACGGACGGGAGGTCTCTCAGCTCCACGGGATGCAGATTACGCCGAGAATCCGTCGGCCCGCCGAACCCGTTGCTTCACTGTTGTAGATGAAGCGAGGGGTCGTTCTCATCGGCATCGTCCTCGTGGCCGCCCTCGGTGCCATGGTTGTCCGCGCGCTGCAGTTCCACGGAGCCGCGAAGCCGGGCGTCCACGTGCTCGGGATCGATGTCGCCGGGAAGACCGGGGCCCAGATCGAGCAGAGCCTGCGGACGTGGTCGAGAGGGCCGGTCATCATCCGTGCGGCCGGCCGCTCCTTCCACGTGCGCCGGGGCTGGTTGGTCGCGATCGACACGCGCGCGACCGCAGCGCGTGCCCTCGCTGCCGGCTCGTTCGGCTCGCTGCTGGTCTCGAAGCGCGTCGACGTGGCCCCGGCCGTGGCGTCTTCCGGTTATGCGGGCAGCGTCCTGGAGCAGATCGCGCGTTCCAACCGCGCCCCCGTCGCCGCGGGCGTCGTCCTCCACGGGACGACCGTCACGACGACCCCGGCCCGCCAGGGCCTGCGCCTCGATCGCGCGGCCCTGGTCCGTCGCCTCGCCCTCGATCGCCCGGTGCTCGCCGCCCCCTACCTCCGTTTGCGCCCGCCGGTCAGCAACGCCGCCGCCGAGGCAGCTGCTTCCCTGGCGCGGACGCTGCTCGCCCGGCCGGTCGCGATCGACTACCACGGCGCCCGCCTCGGCGCGCTCACCCGGGCACAGACCGCGCGCGCCCTTCGCATCGACGGAGCCAATGTCCGCCTCGACGGCGACCGGCTCGCGCAGGTGATCCGCCCGCGGCTCGGGAGGTGGATCGTCCGGGCGCACAACGCGCAGTTCGTCATCGCGCACAGCGGGGTGCGCATCGTGCCGTCGCGTTCCGGCCGGGATGTCGATGGACGGCAGTTCGCTGCTGCGGTCACGAAGGCGGCGCACGGCAGCCATGTCGCCTACCTTCAGCTCGGCCCCCGCGCCCCCGACCTCACCACGGCGAAGGCCAAGGCCCTTGGGATCAGGCAGAAGCTCGTCTCGTACACGACGCAGATGGGCGAGTCATCGTCGAACCGCATCCACAACGTGCACCTGATGGCCGACTTCATCGACGGCACGATCGTGGAGCCCGGCGAGGTGTTCTCGTTCAACGACGTCGTCGGCCCGCGCACGGCGGAACGCGGGTTCCTCGAGGGCCAGGAGATCATCGGATCGCTCGTGCTGCCCTCGATCGGCGGCGGCGTGTGCCAGACGGCGACGACGCTCTTCAACGATGCGTTTGAGATCGGGCTGCCGATTCTCGCGCGCACGAATCACAACCTCTACCTCGCGCACTATCCGATCGGCCGCGACGCGACGGTGGCATGGGGTGGACCGGACTTTCGCTTCAAGAACGACCTGAAGCACGCCATCCTGATCAAGACCTCGTACACGGACACCACGCTGACGTTCACGTTCTACGGCACCTCGGAGCACCGCCGCGTCGTCTCAAATACGGGAGCCATGGTCAACTGGACCAGCCCGTCGATGAACTACGCGGTCGATCCGACTGCGCCGCGCGGCTCGGTGAAGGTCGTGCCGGGGACCGGCGAGAAGGGGTTCGACGTTACGGTCGATCGGACCGTGTACGCCGCGAACGGCAAGCGGCTGCGTCATGACACGTTCAAGTCGCACTACATCCCCGACAGTCCGACGACGGTCTACGGCCCCGGCAAGACTCCGCCCGGCCCCTACATCGTCATCCCGACGACGCTGTAGCCGACGTTTGTTGCCGGCGACGTACTAAATGGTGTCTGACACCTGTGGTGTCAGACACCTTCGGGCGATCGTCGGCCGGTGCTACATCGTCATCCCGACGACGTCGTAGCCGGGTCGTCGGCGCAGCGCTGCTCGTAGCTCGCGAGCACGTGCTTGACCGCGTCGTCCGGGTCGTCGGTCACGTGGAGGAGAGCGAGGTCGTCCGGAGAGATCATCCCGTCCGCGAGCAGTTCATCGTGAATCCAGTCGATCATCTCTCCCCAGTAGTCCGAGTCGTAGAGGACGACGGGAAAGTGACGGATCTTCCCCGTCTGGATCAGTGTCAACGATTCGTACATCTCGTCGAGCGTTCCGAAACCGCCGGGAAAGATGACGAAGCCTTCCGACGGGCGGACGAAGCACACCTTGCGCGCATAGAAATGGTTGAACGTGTGCCGGATGTCGAGGTAGGGGTTGGAGCCCTGCTCGTGCGGCAGTTCGATGTTGAAGCCGACCGAGACTCCGCCGCCCTCCTGAGCGCCCCGATTCGCTCCTTCCATCACGCCGCCGCCACCTCCGGTCACGACCGTCCAGCCTTGTTCGCCGAACCGCCGTCCCACCGCCCGGGCGTCTTCGTAGGGCTTGCTTCCCTCCAGCACGCGCGCAGAGCCGAACAGCGCTGCGGCCGGGCGCGGGACCTCAGCGACCTTCTCGAAGCCCGCGCGCAGCTCTGCGGTGATCTTCGCGATCGACGCGTCGATGTCGTTCGAGGGGTGGTCGAGGATCTGCTGGTCGTCGGTCATGGCGCTAGAGCCTGTGCTGGGTGACATGCGACGCCGCCATCCCGAGCACGAGCATCAGCGCCGTCGCGAAGTAGAGGCCGTAGATGAAGTACGCCTTGTTCTGTCCGCCGCCCTGGCGCAGGAAGCGCGCCGAGCGCCAGACGGCTCCCCCGTCGAAGAACCCGAAGGGGATCATGTTGAACAGGTTCAGAAAGAAGCCGAAATAGGCGAGCGCGAGCATCAGGTTCGAGCCCTGCGACTTGCCGATCAGATAACAGACGAATGCAGCTGCGCCCCCGAGGATCGGTCCGGCGATCGCGACACGCGCGGTCTGCCACGGATTGCCGCGCGTGTACTGCACGTAGGCGCCCAGGAACGGGACGAACACCGGCAGCTTCGGATGCAGGCCTTCGCGCTGTGCCTCGATGAAATGGCCCGTCTCGTGGACGAGAATCAGGAGCACGAGGCCGATCGCGAACCTCCAGCCCCAGATCAGCGCGTACGCAGCGACCGCAATGAAAATGGTCGAGAACTTGACGAGGACGAACGAGAACTTCGCGAGTGCGAGCACCGCGCCGACGATCGGCGCGAAGAACTTTTTCAGGCGTGCGCGCCAGTCGGTGCCTTTCGGCTGGATCGGGTCGTAGCCGCGGTAGTCGAAGTCGGGATCGTCGGGGCCGGTCATGTTCGTCATGAGCCCTGGCCGATCCATTGCTCGCCGCCTTCGTAAATCTCTTTCTTCCACAGCGGCGCCCGCTCCTTCAGCTCGTCGATCGCGTCCTTGCACGCTGCGAGCGCGGCTTCGCGGTGTGCGGCTGAGACGGCGATCACCACAGAGGTCTCGCCGATCCCGACGTGCCCGATCCGGTGGTGGATGGCGACCGCGTTCAGCTCGTAGCGGGCGTGGAGACCCTCGGCGATCTCTGCCATCACACGTTCGGCCATCCCTTCGTACGCCTCGTACTCGAGGTGGGTGACGGTCCGTTCGCGGGAGTGGATGCGGGTCGTGCCGGTGAACGTCGCGATCGCGCCCGCCTCGTCGTCGCGCACCTCGTCGACGACGCGCTCGAGCGAGAGCGGCTCGTCGCTGAGCACGAAGGCACCGCCGGAGACGGGTGGGATCAGCGCGACCTCGTCGCCGTCGGCCAACACCCGGTCGCGCGGCGCGTACTCCTTGTTGACGGCGTAGAGCAGGCCGTTGGGCTCGTCGCCCAGGCCGAGCGCGGGCCACACGTCGGCGACGCTGGAGACGTCGATCTCGCGCTGCGCCCAGCCGGCGCGCTCGCGGAGCCCGGCGAACAGGCGGACGCGGACTGTCACTCCGACAGGCTACGCGGAGACGGCGACGAGCTGCGGCCGGCCGTAGTGGCCGTAGTGATTCGGCTCCCAGGCCGGCGCAACAGCAGTGAAGCTCACGAGGCGAGCATACTTCGGGCCGTGGCGGCCACAGACGGGCGCGAGACCGAGAGCGGCATCGAGGTGAAGCCGGTCTACACGGCTGCCGAAGCGACGACCCGCCTCGAGCTTCCCGGCGTCTACCCGTACACGCGTGGCCCGTACCCCGACATGTACCGCGGCCGGCCGTGGACGATCCGCCAGTACGCGGGGTTCGCGTCGGCAGAAGAGTCGAACGAGCGGTACCGCTACCTGCTCGCCCGAGGGCAGACGGGCCTCTCGATCGCATTCGACCTGCCGACACAGCTCGGCTACGACTCCGACGATCCAGTCGCTCGTGGTGAGGTCGGCCGGACGGGCGTCTCGATCGACTCGATCGCCGACATGAAGATCCTGCTGGCCGGCATTCCGCTCGCCGACGTGTCGACGTCGATGACCATCAACGCGCCTGCGGCACTGCTGTTGCTGCTGTACGAGCTTGTCGCCGAGGAACAGGGCGTCCCCGGGAGCGCGCTGCGCGGGACGGTGCAGAACGACATCCTCAAGGAATACATCGCGCGTGGGAACTACATCTTCCCGCCGCGCCCGTCGATGCGGTTGACGACCGATCTGTTCGCGTACTGCGCCGAGCGCATTCCGTCGTGGAACACGATCTCGATCTCCGGCTACCACATCCGCGAGGCCGGTTCGACGGCGGTGCAGGAGCTGGCGTTCACGGTCGCGAACGGCATCGCCTACTGCACCGCCGCGGTGGAGGCCGGGCTCTCACCCGACGACTTCGGCGCACGCCTCTCATTTTTCTTCAACGCACACAACGACTTCTTCCAGGAAGTTGCGAAGTTCCGAGCTGCGCGCCGTCTCTGGGCGCGCGTGATGCGCGAGCGATTCGGCGCGACGAATCCGAAGGCGCTTGCGCTCCGCTTCCACGCTCAGACCGGCGGGTCGACGCTGACGGCGCAACAGCCCGAGAACAACATCGTGCGTGTTGCGATCCAGGCGCTGTCAGCGATCGCCGGTGGCGCTCAGTCACTGCATACGAACTCGTTCGACGAGGCGCTCGCTCTCCCCACCGAGCATGCCGCGACGATTGCGCTCCGGACGCAGCAGATCCTCGCGAACGAGGCCGGAACCACGGCGACCGCGGACCCGCTCGGCGGCTCGTTCTACGTGGAGGAGCTCACCGACGAGCTCGAGGCGCGTGCGTGGGAGCTGATCGGACGCGTCGATGAGCTCGGCGGGGCAGTGAGCGCGGTCGAGCAGGGCTTCGTGCAGGGTGAGATCGAAGCCGCGGCGTACCGGTGGCAGCAGGACGTGGAATCGGGCGACCGCGTGATCGTCGGCGTCAACGAGTTCGTGTCAGAGACGGAGCTGCCGATTCAGCTGCAGTCGATCGATCCCGCGGCGGAGAGCCGCCAGCATGCGCGTACCGCAGCGCTGCGCGCGGAGCGCAACGCGGAGGGCGCAGCGAGGGCGCTCGCCGCTGTGCGCGATGCTGCAAAGGGAACCGAGAACATCCTTGTCCCGATGCGGGCGGCCCTGATCGCCAAGTGCACGATCGGCGAGATCTGCGGTGTGTTGCGCGAGGAGTGGGGCGAGCACGACCGCGAACGCGCGCCGCGCTGACGGCGATGCGGATCCTCCTCGTCTCCCAGATGTACCCGGGGCCTGACGACCCTGACCTCGGCGCGTTCGTCGCGCAGGGGGAGCGGGCGTTGCGCGACCGCGGCCACGAGATCGAGCTGGCCGTCCTCGACCGCCGCGGGGGCGGCAAGGCGCGATTCCTCGAGCTGCGCAGGCGCGTTCGGAGGGCCGCCCGGCCCGATGTCGTGTGGGCGCACTTCCTCGTCCCGGCTGGCCTGTTCGCGTCGGAGGTGGACGCGCCGCTCGTTGTGACTGCGCACGGCCGCGACGTGCGCAACATCGGAGAGGTTCCGGGTGTCGCGCTCCTGACCCGGCGCGTCGTCCGCCGAGCGACGACCGTGGTCGCCGTGTCGGAGTACCTGCGACGCGAGCTCGAGGAGCGTGTGCCGGAAGCGCGCGGAAAGACCGAGGTCGTCGACTCGGGCGTGGACATCGAACGGTTTCGGGCGGTGACTCCCGCAACCGAGCTCGAGTCGCCGGCGTTCGTCCATGTCGGCTCGCTGACCGAGCGCAAGAACGTCGTACGTCTCGCGGATGCGTTTGCGACGCTCGGACGCGGCTCGCTCACCTTCGTCGGCGACGGCCCGCTGCGCGTGCGGCTCGAGGGCCGCCCCGGCGTGCGCGTCGTCGGTCGGGTCGCACACGACGACGTGCCTGCGTGGCTCAGCGCGGCCGACGTCGTCTGCGGCCCTGCGCTGATCGAGCCCTTCGGGCAGGCGCTGCTCGAAGGCATGGCCTGCGGTCGCAGCGTCGTCGCGACCCGCGTCGGCGGCCCGCCCGAGTTCGTACCGGACGATGCCGGCGTGCTCGTCGACCCGCTCGACACGGCCGGCCTCGCGCGCGCCCTGCAAACCGCGGCTGCCCTGCCGTCACCGAACGACGCGGCCAGGCGCGCAGCCGCCGGTCACGACGTCAGGCGGCAGGCGGAACGGGTGGAGGAGATCCTCCTGCGAGCCGTTCGAGATCGGCGAGCCTGATCGCGATGAGCGGTCCGACGCTCTCCTCGAGGCCGTGCTCGCGGGCGACCGCAAGCGCCTGTTCGTAGCTCTGGCGGATCTTCTCGGCGGAGACGCCCTGCTTGAGCCGGTTGTCCCCGGTCAGGAGCAGGTCGTGGACCTTCTGCCGGGCTTCGTCGGTGTCCATGGCGCAATCATGCTGGACCCGGCCGCCCGTTGCGCGGGCACTCGCCCAGGCCGGGGGTTAGCTACCCTACGGCCGCGATGCTGCCCTTCTTCGCCGTCCTCCAGGTTCTCTTCAGCATCTCGCTGATCGGCCTGATCCTGATGCACTCCGGGCGAGACGCGGGTCTCGGCGGCATGGGCTTCACGCCCGCGTCGCAGGGAGGCACCCACATCGTCGAGCGCAACCTCACCCGCGTGACGGCCGTGATCGCGTTCCTGTTCTTCGTGAACTCGATCATCCTCTTCAGGCTGCTCAAGTAGCTCGGCCCCTCTAAACTCGATCTCATGCAGCTGCAGGGCCTGCACCACGTCACGTGCGTGTGCTCCGACGCGCAGCAGACACTCGATTTCTATCGCGACCGGGTCGGGTTCACGCTGGTCAAGAAGACCGTCAACTTCGACGACCCTCACAGCTACCACCTCTACTTCGGCGACGAAGTCGGCCGCCCCGGGACGCTCATCACCTTCTTCGAATGGCCGCGCGCGTCGCCGGGCCGGCTCGGTCGCGGCACGCTCGAGTCGATCGGGCTCGCATCGCCCAACGTGGCCGAGGACACGGAGATCGACGATCCGGACGGTCTGCACCTGCGGCTCTATCCCGCCGAGGTGGCCGGCCTCCGCGACGTCGCCGTGATCGGCAACCCGGACCTGTACGCGGGGCTGTTCGATCCCGAGGCGCCGCTGACGTTCGCCGAGCCGGTCGAGGAAGCGGCGTTGATCGGCGCCGGGACGACGCATCACATCGCCTGGCGGACGCCCGACGCGACGGAGCAGAGGGCCTGGCTCGAGCGGCTGACCGAGGTCGGGCTCCGCCCGACGCCGGTACAGGACCGCAAGTACTTCGAGTCGGTGTACTTCCGGATGCCCGACGGCGTGCTGATCGAGATCGCCACCGACGGTCCGGGATTCCTCGTCGACGAGCCGCTCGAGACGCTCGGTGAGGGCCTCTCGCTGCCGCCCTGGCTCGAGCCGGACCGCGCGACGCTCGAGCGCGAGCTGACGCCGATCGATTGAGTCGCGGGTACAATCCCGCACTCACACGCGCTGGTGGCGGAATTGGTAGACGCGCTAGGTTGAGGGCCTAGTGGCCATTGCGGTCGTGGAGGTTCAAGTCCTCTCCAGCGCATCGAAAGCCGTCCCACGTGGGGCGGCTTTTTCTTTGGGCGCGTTGACGGCGTCCGCAGGAGTCTCTACCCTGACAGCGAACACACGTTCGTCCCCGTCAACGAATCCCAAGGAGCCCCAGTGCTCACGGCCCGCCAACAGGAGATCTGGAACTACCTCGTCGAGTACGTCGACCTGCACGGGTATCCGCCGACCGTGCGGGAGATCGGCGAGCAGGTCGGGCTCGCCTCGCCGTCGACCGTTCACGCGCATCTCGCGAACCTCGAGCGGGCAGGCCTGCTGAAGCGCGATCCGACGAAGCCGCGCGCGCTCGAGTTGATCGGCCGTGAGCGTCATGAGGCCGATCCGGCAGTCGCCGAGGCTGCCGACGTCCGGCGTCTGCCGATCCTCGGCGAGATCGCCGCCGGCGGTCCGCTGCTCGCAGAGCAGAGCATCGAGGACTACGTCCCCATGCCTGCCTCCACGAAGGGCGATTTCATGGTGCGGGTGAAAGGTGAGTCGATGATCGACGCCGGCATCCTCGACGGCGACCTCGTGATCGTCCAGCGCGCGCAGGATGCACGCAACGGCGAGATCGTCGTCGCACTCGCGGGTGCCGACGAGGCTCTCGACGAGGCGACGGTGAAGACGTTCTACCGTGAGCGGGATCGCATCCGGCTCCAGCCCGAGAACTCGAGCATGGAGCCGATCTATGCGCCGTACGTGCAGGTCATCGGTCGCGTCGTCGGGGTCTTTCGCGAGCTGTAGACATGAACGTCGCGCCTCTGCACCGGACGCTCGACCAGGAGCTCACCGCCCTGCTGCGCGGCGCGTCGCTCGAATGCCTCATCTGCGGCGAGTTCGTGATGCATGCGCGAGGCGGTGTGTTCTGCCCCGAATGCGGCAGCCAGCTCGCCGACGAGGGTGTGCTCGTGGCAGGCGCTACGATTCCGGCGCAGGCCGGGTGACCGCGGCCGGCTGTTTCGACGGCCGGTCGAGGAAAGTCCGGACACCGCAGGGCAGGACGCTGGCGCAAGCCAGGCGGCGAAAGCCGACGGAAAGTGGAACAGAAAGCAGACCGCCTTCGACGTGTCTCCGGAGACGTCGAAGGTAAGGGTGAAACGGTGGGGTAAGAGCCCACCAGCGTCGCGGCGACGCGGCGGCTCGCCAAACCCCGTCCGGTGCAAGGCGAACAGGGCCCGCCATAGGCTGCCCGCCGAAGGGCCCGGGTAGCTGCCAAGAGGGATGGTCATCCACGACAGAATCCGGCTTACAGGCCTGCTACGGAAAAAGCCCCGTCACCACGGGGCTTTTTCTAGCGCCCGATCGATTCGGTCAGCGCTGCGACGCGGCCCGAGAGAGCCGGGTGCGGTGGGACGGCCGGCGGCGCAGTGCGAGCAGGGCGGCGGCGAGGGGTGCGAGCACCGCGATCCCGAAGAGGGCAACCGCCGTCCCTCCGACGAGCAAGGAGGCGATTCCGATCGAGAGGCCGAGCAGGAGATTCCTCATGGCTGGGTCATCGGTCAGGGTTGCCGTGGCTTGAACGCCGACCGGCCGTGCATGATTCGTGCCCACGGCTACAGTCCCTGGTTCAAGGGGGCGTCTGGGGGTGGAGGTGTTTCGGGACAACTGGCGGTCGCTCGCCTTCTGGCGTTGGTGGTGGAGCAACTCGTTGTCCACGGAGGTGAAGGTTCCGCTGGCGTTCGTGATCGTCGCGATGCTGCTCGTTGCCGGGTACTTCGCGGCCAACCAGATGAGCGGCGCGAGCGCGGCAATCGACTCGAGCACCTACGTGCAGACGACGGTTCGCAAGGTCGTGACGGTCAGACAGCACGGGAAGCTCGTCGTGAAACGCGTGCCGGTCGTCATCCGCCGGAATGTCGTCCATTCACAGACCTCGTATCAAACGGTGATCGACAAGCAGGTCGTGACGACGCGCGGTGGAGTCCGTCGCGTCGTGCAGAAGGTGCCCCAATTCGTTCCGGTGGAGCGCGTCGTGAATGTCACCGTGGATCACACGCAGACGGTCGTCCAGCCGGTGACGTCGATCGTGACGACCACCGTCACCATCCCGCCTCAGACCATCACCCAAACCGTGACCGTTCCCGTCGTCTCGACCGTCACGGTCACCGTTCCGGCGACTCCATAAGCACGGCGGAGGACGGCTGATGCGGAGGTTGGCGCGGGTCCTCGGCGCGGCGCTTATCACGGTTGGGGTGCTCACCCTGGTCTGGGTCGTGGTGGTGTGGCAGTGGCAGGATCCCTTCACCGCGCTCTACACGCATTTCGAGCAGGCACGGCTCTCTCACACCTATGAGCGGCGGGCCGCAGAGTTTCATCCGCACCTCCCGCGCGCCGACCTCGCCTCGTCCGAGCGTCGAATCGCCGCCGACGCGCGGATCTACGGACGAACACTGAACACCGGCGACCCCGTCGGCCGGTTGCGCATCGGTCGCATCGGGCTCAACATGGTGGTCGTCCAGGGCACGGACCACTCGACCCTGAAGCGCGGCCCGGGTCACTACATCGGCTCGGCGTTGCCCGGGCAGGGTCATCTCATCTACATCGCGGGCCATCGCACGACGTATCTCGCGCCGTTCGCAGATATCAACGACATTCGCATCGGCGACTACGTCACCTTCGAAGTGCCCTACGGAGTCTTCACCTACCGTGTGATCCGGCACTACGTCGTCCCGGCGACGGCGCTCTCCGTGCTCCGCGACCACGGCTCGGAGATCCTCCGTCTCCAAGCCTGCCATCCGCGCTTTTTCGCGACCCACCGATACATCGTCGATGCGAAGCTCGTGTCGGTTGCGCCGGTGAAGACGACTACGCAGTAACGACGATCGGAGTGCCTGCCGGGGCGAGGCGGAACAGTCGTCGCATGACGCTGTTTGCGACCCGGATGCAGCCGTGTGACGCGGCGCGGCCGATCGACCACGGCTCGTCCGTGCCGTGAATACCGATCGGGCCGTCCTCGACCCACACGTGCTGGAGGACGTCCGAATGCGCCGAGATGCCGAGGGCGGCGGGACCGAACGGGCCTCGTGCGTCGGGGAGCTCGTAGCGCTCGTTGACGAAGTAGCGGCCACGTGGGGTCGGAGTCGCGGAGGCACCAACCGCGACCGGTGTCTGTAGCGCGAGCGTGCCAGAGCGATACAACCGCAGGCGCCGCTGCGACAGATCGACCACGATCCTGGAGCGCACCCGGTATGTGCGCACCGCCCACGCCCGCACCCACCCCGCGGTGCCGTTGGGGACGACTGCCAGCTGAACGCGATACCAGTCTGTTGCGCACTTAGGGCTCAGGTGGACGCCGATCACGCCAAGCACCTCGGGCAGGCCGTTCACGTCGAGGCGGCCGAGGCGCGTGACGACGCTCGCCTGTCCGCTCGGCGCCCGGCGAATCACCGCGGTTTGGGTGACGAGCGCCGCGTAGGCGGTGCGATTCGACCCGACAGGAGTCGTCTGCCGTGCGCAACGCGCCGGAGCGGCTGCGAGTCTGCTCGAGACGCGGACGCTCGACGAGATATGCGTGCCGAGCCCGGCCGGATACGCGACCTGGCGAGAGTTCTCCGAGAGCTTTGGCGCCCCGCCGCTTCCCCAGCCTCGGGCGAGGCCGAGCACGGCGACGGCGAGCACGAGACCGAGCGCACAGCACAGCCATCTCATGTGCGAATCGTACGTTGTCGGCAAAGACCGGTTGAACTGAAGCCAATCTCACGTGTTTGGGGGATGCCACGCCCCAGGCGGAGGACGATGATTTCAACGTTCTCCGAGGTTCGGTGGAGGTCTGCGGCCCTTGACGAAAACTTGCGAATGTGGCGCTCTGGTGGCGTCGTACGAGCGTTTGACGGCGCTCTACCATGACCTCCTGGGCCAGGAGAGCCTGGCCGCGTTGCTGGAGCGAGCAGCCGAGGCGGTCGTCGAGCTCGTTCCGTGCTCGTCTCTCCTGATCGCCGAGGCCGACGTCGAACAGCAGGTGATCGTTCCCCTCGTCGTGCGAGGCGCGTGGCAGGAGGAGACGTTGCAGATGCGGCCGCGTTTCGGCGAAGGGCTGATCGGCTGGGCTGCGGCGAACGGGCGGCCGGTGCTTGCCAACGAGGCCCACCTCGATGCGCGGGCCGGCCAGGTGGTCGGAACGCCGGACGACGAGCCCGAGGCGGTGATGTGCTTCCCGCTGATCTCGGGCGGCGCGGTGGTGGGCGCTTTCAGCCTCTACCGGGAGGGTGAGGGGCAGTTCTTCAGCGACGCAGAATTCGAGATGGCGCAGCGTTTCGCGGATGCGATGACGCTCGCTCTGGCGAATGCGAAGGCGCGTGAACAGCTCCTGTACCTCGCGCGGAACGACTACCTCACCGGCTGTTTGAACCGGCGCGGCTTCCATCAGGAGCTGCAGGTGCTTGCGACCTCCGCCGTCTCGAGCTCACTCGTTCTGCTGCTCATCGACCTCGACGACTTCAAGAGCGTCAACGACCTGCACGGGCATGCCACGGGTGACCAGCTTCTTCGTCAGGTCGCGGACCAGCTTCGGTCGGCCGCGCCCGAAGGATCGGTCGTCGCGCGTCTCGGCGGCGACGAGTTCGCGATTCTCTTCGCTCCGACAGCGACCACTGACACCGCGGCGGTTGCTGCATCGGTGAGGCACACGCTCGATCCACTCACCTTCGTGTCGGCCGGTAAGGCGATCTCGGTGACAGCCAGCGTTGGTTTGGCTGAAGAGGCTGTTGGCAATACGTCACTCGAGGAATGCCTGCTGAGGGTCGCGGACGAGTCGATGTACCGCGACAAGAATGTCGAGCCGATCGGCAAGCCCGGCCGCCGGGCACTTCGCGATCAGACCATCCATGAGACCGGCTGACGAACATTCAACACCCGGCGTTCGGACGACTGCGCTTCGTGGACTTCAGGTCGCCGTCCTCGTGCTTGCGCTCGTGGTGTGCGTCGTTCCGGCAGCGTCGGCCAAGAACAAGGCCACGCTCGATTCGTTCGAGACCGCCGTCTTTCAGAAGCTGAACCAGACACGCGCCGATCACGGTCTCGTGCCTCTGCGGCTGAGCATCCGACTCACGACGGCGTCGAGCGCGCACAGCGTCGAGATGGCCGACGACGGATACTTCGATCACAGCTCGCGCGACGGCACGCCGTTCTGGAAGCGCGTCGATCAGTGGTACGGCTCGAGCGGCTATCGGTTCTGGTCGGTCGGCGAGAACCTCCTCTGGGCGTCGCCGGGTCTCACACCCGACAAGGCGATCGCGATGTGGATGGCCTCGCCGGAGCATCGGGCGAACATCCTGAATGCGCAGTGGCGTGAGATCGGCATCGCGGCGGTGCATCTTCACAGCGCGCCGGGCGTGTACCGCGGGCTGCCTGTGACCGTCATCACGACGGACTTCGGCGCCCGTCACTGAGTCGTTTCGAGTCCGCCCCGGGCTCAGACCGCTCGGATGAGCGCTTGTACGCAGACCGGATCGAACTGGCTGCCCGCGCACTTGTTCAACTCGCGGACTGCCGCCTGCTTGTCGACGCGCTTCCGGTAGGGCCGTTCCTCGCGCATCGCCAGGTACGCGTCGGCGACTGCAACAACGCGCGCCGCCAGCGGAATGTCGGCACCCGCGAGCCCGGCGGGATAGCCGGAGCCGTCCCAGCGCTCGTGATGGGCGCGGACGACCTGGGCGACGCTGGGCTCCACCGAGCCGGCGATGATCTGCTCCCCCTCCACCGGATGCTGCTCGATCTTGCGGCGCTCGGCGCGAGTCAGCGGCCCCGGTTTGGAGAGAATGCTGTCGTCGACGCGCAACTTCCCCACATCGTGGAGGAGCGCGCCCTTGGCGATCGTCTGCCGGACGTCGGCCGCGACGGCGAGTTGATCGGCGATCAGCAGGGAGCACTCGGCGACCGCGATCGCATGTTCGTCCGGGTAGCCGATCGTCCCGGTGCACCTCGCGACCAGGTGACGGCTCTCGGCGATCGGCAGGTCGTTCGGTTCCGATCCCGTGTCCCTGAGCGTCGTTGCCACGCATCCCCCTTTCGGGGGATGGAGATTTCTTCCTCCATCGGTGGCTTCGACTAGATTCAGTCCATTACGCGCCAAGAGGGGAGTGGGGAGGGAGAGACTGAAACCCGCACTGCGGCGGTCAAGTCGACCACCCTCAGGACGGCCGGCCCCTCGGTGGCGATCGCAGCGGTGCTGCTCGGGCTCTCGATCGCGGCCGCGTCCTTCGCCGTCGAGTCCGCTCTGCTCAGCCGCGCCCACTCGAACCGCGTCGACGACGTGCGCAACACCTTGCGTGGCGCGCATGATCTGATCAGCGCCCGGCAGCAGGCCGCATCGCGCCGGGCGGCGAACCTTGCAGCCCGGAGGGAAGTCCTGGCCGCGTTCGTCCAGCGAGACGCGACCGCCCTCCGTGCGATTGCGGCCCGCGACCGGGATGTCGGGTTCATCCTGTGGAACGGCCGGACGATCGGCCAGTCGGCGATCGACCTGCCGCACGCCGCCATCACGGTCTTCAGCGGAGGACGGAAAGCCGGACAGGTCGTCGTCGCAGCCCGGCCTGACGTGCCGCTGCTCGAGGCCGCACGGAAGCAGGCCCCCGCAACGGGCCTCTTCACCACGGTCCGCGGTCGCCTCGCGGCCGCATCGCCGTCACTCGGCGGCCGTGCGGTTGCGGACGTGCTCGCGCACGACCTCAACGGCAGCACGATCCTGAGCCAGAACGCGCACGCCGCAACGATCCTCTATGCCTACCGGGCGCGCTGGGGGATTCCGCTGCGCTGGTTGTGGCCGGTCCTGATCGGGCTGGTCGCGGCCGTGCTTGCGTTCCGGGTGATCGGGAAACGTGAGGTTCGGCGCCGCTCCGAGCCCCTGCCGACAACCGTCCGTGACGCCGTTGCTCTCGTCGGCGAGACACTGGCCGCGACGCACAACCCCGACGCGCTGCTCCCGGTCATCCTGCAGGCGTCGGTCGAGGCGACCGGCGCCGCGGGTGGGACGATCACCGCCGACGGAGTTCAACTCGCCGGCCGCGGGAGCACGCCTGCGGATGTGCCGGGAAAGCTGGAGGTCCCGCTCGAGGTCTCGGAGGGGAGGCCGGCGGTGATGACGCTGTATCCGGCGCCCGCGGGCTTCGGCCCCGAGGCGGAGGACGCCGCAGCCTGGATCGCGGCGCAAGCGCTGATCGCGCTGGAGAACGCTCGCCTGCACGGCCAGGTGCAGCGTCAAGCGGTGACGGACGAGCTCACCGGCCTCGCCAATCGCCGCAGCTTCCTCGCGCGGCTCGACGCCGAGGTGGTTCGCTCACGCCGAAGTGGATCGCCGCTCGGGATCGTCCTCGCCGACCTCGACGACTTCAAGCGCGTCAACGACACCTACGGCCACGCAGCCGGGGATACGGCGCTGCGAAGCTTTGCGGCGATCGTCCACTCCAGTTCGCGTGACGTCGACCTCCCCGTCAGGCTCGGCGGCGAGGAGTTCGCTGTGCTTCTGCCCGATACCGATCTCGACGGTGCCGCTCAACTGGCGGAACGCATTCGCGAGTCTCTCGAGGTCGCATCGATCGACTATGAAGGTGCCAGCATCTCGCTGACGGCGAGCTTCGGCGTGTCGTGCTTCCCGTCGACCGCGAGGGCGGAGGATCTCCTCGCAGACGCCGACCGGCGCCTCTACGACGCGAAGCGGCGCGGGAAGAACACCGTCGTTGCGTCGAACGGTCAGGGGCCGGTCCCGCTCGGCTGAAAGCCTCCGTTACGCCCGGCGGGCGCGGGACGGCCAGCGTGCGGCCAGGAGATACCCCAGCACGACTCCGAGTGTGTTGAGCAGCATGTCGTCGACCGACGTCGTTCGCCCCGGAATGACGAGTTGCGTCAGTTCGATCGCGAACGAGAGCGCGAGCCCACGAGCGGCTGCCTGGCCGAGCTCGAGTCCTCGTGCGCGTAGGACCGCACCGAGCGGGGCGAAGAGCACGACGTTCCCGACCACGCCGAACACCCGTTGGAGATTCAGCGTCGGCTCGAAGGCGCCGAGGACATCCTGTAAGGGGCGAAGGTGCACCTGGTGCTGCTCGTGCGTCGGCGTCAGCGTGACCAGGAGGATGAGGGCGAGCGTCGCCGCAAGCGCCGTGTTGGAGGCGGAGAATCGTCGAAGATCGAGGTGACTCATCGTTTACCCTGGCGCGGTGGCCCGGTCCTTTGAACAGCGCGACGCGCCGCGGCTCGGGGTCTACATCGATTATCGCTTTCGCCGAACTGACCTAGGTGTATCCGGCGAGCGCGCATTCGTCCTCTTCCTCTTCGCGCTCGAGCCGCATGTCGGATCGCTCACCTTGATCGGCCGATTCGACCCGTCACCTGAGCCCTACCCCTACGTGTTGCCCGCGTCCGTGGGGCTGGTGGAGCTTCCGTTCTACGCCAGTCTCGCGCATCCCGGGGCTGCAGCCGGAGGGCTCCTGCGCGGCGCGGTCACCGCCTGGAAGGCGCTCGACCAGCTCGACGTGCTCTGGACGCTTGGCCCGAATCCGATGTCGATCGTGATCGCGACGATGGGCCTGTTGCGCGGGAAGCGGGTCGTGCTCGGAGTTCGCCAGGACAGCCGCGCGTACGTGCGTCGGCGCCATCCAGGGCGCCGCACCTTCTGGCTGGCAGCCGACATCATGCAGGCCGCTTTCCGGGCGCTGGCGCGCCGCTGCCCGATCGCGGTCGTCGGCGCCGACCTCGCCGAGCAGTTCCCGGACGCACGCGAGCTACAGCCGTTTCACGTCTCGCTCGTCGCCGAGGCCGACGTCCGGTCGGAGGATCCGCCGGAGCGGGCGATCTTCGCCCGCCGCATCCTCACCGTTGGCCGCCTCGACGCCGAGAAGAACCCGCTCCTGCTCGCCGAGGCGATGGCGTGCCTGGCCGCCGACGGGGACGGTCACCCGCCGTGGCGGCTCGACGTGTACGGAGAGGGGCCGCTCGAGCGCGAGCTCGCCCGCAGGATCGCGGAGCTCGGTTTGCAGGACGTGATCACCCTGCGCGGATACGTCGGAATCGACGCCGGGCTTCGCGATGCCTACGACCGCGCCGACGCCTTTCTGCACGTCTCGTGGACGGAGGGCATGCCCCAGGTACTGATCGAAGCGTTCGCCGCGCGACTGCCCACAGTGGCCACTGACGTGGGAGGAGTCGCCGCGCTGGCAGGCGACGGCGCGCTTCTCGTCGCGCCGGGCGACGCGCAGGCTGTCGCCGACGCGCTGCGAAGACTCGGCGACGACGAAGGGCTGCGCACCAGGTTGGTCGAAGCTGGAACGGTGATCGTGCGTGCGCACACGACAGAGGCCGAGGCCGGCGCCCTGGCGTCGTTCCTGACCGGTGGCCCGGCGTGACCGTCGACGTGAGCGTGCTGACGCCGGTTCTCAACGAGGAGCGCCACATCGAGGACGCCGTTGCGACGATGCGGAGCCAGCGATTCGAGGGCGAGCTCGAGTTCATCTTCGCCGACGGGGGCTCGTCGGATCGGACTCGCGCCATTCTCGCGGATCTCGCCCGCGTCGAACCGAGGATTCGTGTGCTCGACAACCCGGCCGGACAAACCGCTTCGGGACTGAATGTCGCACTGCGCGCTGCGCGCGGGAGCATCGTCGCGCGGATGGATGCGCACACGCTCTATCCACCGCACTACCTCGCTGTCGGTGTCGAACGGCTGCGCCGGGGCGACGGTGTGGTGTGGGCGAGCGGGCCCCAGGTGCCACACGGTGTGGATCCCGGCTCGCGCGCCGTGGCGCTGGCCCTCGGTTCGCGGCTCGGGACCGGCGGCGCGAGCTTCCGGCATGCGACGGGAGAGGAGATCGAGGCCTCGACCGGCTTTACCGGCGTGCTCGACCGGGCCTTTCTCGAGCGGGTCGGCGGCTGGGACGAAGGCTGGCCGGTCAATCAGGATTCGGAGCTCGGAGCGCGGGTCGCTGCCGCGGGCGGCCGGATGGTCGTCGTGCCGGAGATGGCGGCTCGCTACATCCCACGCTCGAGCGTGCGTGCGCTGATGCGCCAGTACCGCCGCTATGGGTACTACCGGGCGAAGACGAGCCGGGCTCATCCGGAGAGCATGCGCGCCACTCACCTCATCCCACCGGCAATCGTGCTGCTGCTCGCGGTCGCCGTTGCGGGGCCCCGCGCTGCACAGACTCCTGCCCGCGTCGGCGCGGCTGTCTACGGAACCGCCATCGCGGCAGCGACGGGCGCCGCCGCCCGCTCCAACGGGCCTGCTGCGGCGGTCCGCCTGCCGGCGGTCTTCGCCGCCATGCATCTGGCCTGGGGCACCGGGTTCCTCGGCGGCTGCGTCCGGTGGGGGCCACCGCTCTCGGCGCTGCGACGGGTCGCAGGCATGCCAAAACGCCGTCGCCTCTAGGCGAACGGCGCTTTGGCGAGGCTGATTCCGGCTAGGAGATCTCGTGCTTGCGAGCGACGCGGGTCAGCACGAAACCGAGCGCGACCAGCAGAAGCGCGAGCAGAGTGATCCCGACCAGATTGAAGCCGGTGAAGGGCAGCGTGGTGCCGCCGTGTGTCGTGGATGCCGGGTGTGACGTCACGACTGTTCCGACGGGCCCGCCGGCCTTGCCGCCGTAGCCGCTCACGACGGTCGAACCGCCCGCGGACGCAGACCCGACGACCGCCAGTGCGATCAACCCCATCGAAAATGCAGTGAACCGCCGCATAAAACCTTCCCCTCCCGCTGACTCAATGGCTCCGCTGTGCTTGCCGCAGCATACGGATTGCTCCGGGATCCTAGCTGCCTATGTGGACAGGTGTTCCCGCTCCCTTAGTCTGGGACGGCGCTCGCCCGTGTCAATTCGCCTTTCGGCTAGGTCTGAGCCGAGGATCGAGTGCCTCGAGCCGGTTGCGCACCGCCGTGTTGAGGGCAGCGAGCCCGAGCGGTGAGTGCCTGCGGATCGATTTGAGGACGTCTCCGATGAGCGGCTCCGACGGATTCAGCCGCGAGGCTTCTGTGGCGGCCTGCCGGGCGGCGTTCCACCGGCGTTGGTGCGAGAGCGCGACCGCAAGCTGCAACTGGGAGAACCAGTTGTGGTGGTCGCGGGCGATCGCCCGCTCGGCACTGGCCTGCATCCGGGCGACATCTCCGAGTTGCGCGGCGATCGTCATCTTCGTGAGGTCAGGCGTATCGGAGAGCGGGTTCAAGGCGGCCGCCTGGTCGAGCAGCGAGTAGGCGAGCGAGGGATCGCCCCGCCAGACCACGGCGGCCCGCTCGGTCTGGCGGGCGGCGAGCCAGGGCGCGACGAACGATGCTGCGATCACGGCTGTCGCGACGAGCACGACCAGGCGGAGGGAGCGAGGGCCTGCCGGCGCGTCGGAGCGGGAGACGGCGATCCCCAGCAAGATGAACGCAGCCCCGCCGAGTGCCGGAAACTCCCACAGCCAGTCCACGGAGCCGTGGATCAGCCAGTAGGCGAACGCCGTCGCGCACCCTGCGACGAGTGCCGAGGAGCCCGCGCGAAGACGTCGGGCTCGGACAACTCCGACTCCGGCCAACGAGACGAAGAGGAGAAAGACCAGGCTGCCGATCGCTCCGGTCTGCGAGAGCAGGCTCATCTCGAGACTGTGCGGGTACTGCGGCTGCTCCCCCGAGCGCCGATGTTGCAAGTACCCCTCGCTGAAGTTGTCGGCTCCGACACCCAGTAACGGATGCCGCTCCGCCATTCCCAGTGCGACCCGCCAGAAGTCGTAGCGATTGCTGCCGAGGTTCCCCAGCAGACGGGTCCCCCCGACGCCGCCGCTCTCCTCGGGCACGCGAAAGGACGTCCAGGCGTTGCGGGCGGCGGCGCTCGGGTTGTGCGTTGCGGCCAGCCCGATCGCTACCGCGACGACGAGCGCGAGCGCGGCGATCCGGACGTACCGGTACCAACTCGGGAGCGTGAACTCGAAGCGTTGATCTGCGAGGCCGATCGCGGCGCCGAGGAGCCCTGCGAACACCCCGGCCAGAATCGCCGCCACGGCAGCCTGGTTGGCGGCGTGCGTCTCTGCGGCCAGCCCCACGGCGGAGTAGGGCTTGGAGAGGGTGTGGATGAAGTAGGCGGTCGGTGCGAGCGCCACGATCAAGGCGAGTGAGGTGCGGAGGCGGTTACGCGCCAGGACGAGCAGGACGACGACCACGACGGGGAACGCATAGAGCGCCCCCCGTGATTGGGGCACGAACGCGACGGCCGCCAGGCTGGCGGCACAGCCGAGCGCAAAGGCGCGAAAGAGGACGGCACGGTTGCGATCGGCTGCGAGTGCGACGGCCGGCCAGAATGGAATGAGGAACAACGCCGCGGTCGCGTTCGCATAGCCGGTCGGGAGGGCGAGGCGACCGAACAGGAATGCCGTTCCCGGGCTCTGCGCCGCCGAGTGCAGCGTCCAGATGCCGATCACCGTCAGGCCGGCGATCAGGAGCAGCGCCAGCAGATGCTTCGCCCGTTCCGAGGATCGCCAGCCGGCGAACATCAGGAAGATGAACCCGTAGGTGAAGGTGCGGTTCGCGCTGTCCCAGGCGGAGCCCTTCGAGCTCGCCCACAGGATCGACGCCAGCTCGACCGCGCCAAATGCGAAGACGCTGCCGACGGCCGCCGTCTGGACGTCCCAGCCGACGTGCAGCGACCTGCCGAGGATCTGAGCGATCAGCAGGCCGCCGACGAGGACGCCGGCCGGATACCACGAAGTGGTCGGATAGCCGCCGTCGCGGAAGGCCCAGACGAGAGTGATCGCTATGGTCGCGGTTGGCGCAACGTGCGGAAGAAGCGTCGCCAACTGCGCCTTGCGTGTCTCGATCGGCACGCGCACAATGCGGCTAGTTCGGACCCTGCGGGCGGCACCGCACGGAAAGAGTGTTGATCACCGAGGAGGGGACGACTGCGGACGTGGCGACGGAACTACCAAAGCGAGCTCGCATCGTCAGTGTGCCCCAGGTCGTCCCGGCGGCACCTGCTGCCGACGTGGTGGCGCGGACGCGCCGCCGCCGCATCGTCTCCGTAGGCGAAGGGCTCCTCGTCTGGCTGGTTCTCCTACTCGACATCGCCTACTCCGAGCCGTGGTGGACCGCCCTCCTGAGCTCGGTGCTGCTCGCGGCGTTGTGGGTCTTCTCCGTCCGGTCGTTTCGCCGCCATCTCGCACATCTGGAGGTGGTCGGCGGCTTCGTCGTGGATCTGCTGGCCGCCACGGGCGCCACGATCGTGCTCGTCGGAGTCACGAGCGCCTGGACGCTCGGTGTCACGCAGGTCTTGACCGTGGGCGTGACGGCCCTCGTGGTGACGACCATCTGGAACTGGGCCGGCTCCCGGTTCTCGGCCGACGACCGCACCGTCCTCGTCGTTGGTGGGCGCCGTGACGGCGTGGGCGATCTGCTGCACGCGCTGCGAGTCGACCACGCGGTGCGCTTCATTCCGATCGGCGTCGTCGTGGAGGATCCGTCGGAGCGGCCGTTCGGCGACGTGCCGGTGCTCGGGACGGTCTCCGACCTGCAGCGTGCGGTCGAAGAGCACCGTCCCGATCTGATCGTGGTCGGCGTCCAGCGAAACCGTCCCGAGGTCTTCTCTGCCCTGCTCGAGGTCGCAGGAGCCGGCTTCCGGGTCGTGGGGCTGCCCGAGTTCTACGAGCACGTGTTCGGCCGTCTGCCGGTGCGCCAGCTCACCTCGGCGTGGTTCATGAGCGTCCTGCACCTCTACCAGCGGCCGTACGGCGCGGTTGCGAAACGGGCGTTCGACATCGTGATCGCCACGTTGATCCTGGTCGTCTTCCTGCCCCTCTTCCCGCTGCTCTTCCTGATGATCCTGATCACGCCGGGCAGCGCGATCTATCGCCAGACCAGGATCGGGGCGAACGGCCATCCGTTCACGATTCTCAAGTTCCGCACGATGTCCCAGCACGCCGAACGAGACGGCGTGCCTCTCTGGGCCGCAGATCGCGACGCTCGAGTCACCGCGATCGGGCGTGTCCTTCGCCGCTCGCGGCTCGACGAGCTCCCTCAGATCTGGAACGTGCTTCGCGGCGACATGTCGATCGTCGGCCCGCGCCCCGAGCGGCCGGAGTTCGTCTCGATGCTCGAGACGGAGGTCCCGTTCTGGTCGCGCAGGGACCTGCTGAAGCCCGGCATCACCGGCTGGGCGCAGGTTCGGGGCGGGTATGCCTCCGACGCGCTGGAGACCGAGGAGAAGCTGGCCTACGACCTCTGGTATTTGCGTCACTGCAGCTTGCTCGTGGACACGGTCATCTGCATGTTGACGCTCCCGCGCATCCTGTCCGGCCGCGGCGCGCGCTAGCGCGAAACTGCTCAGCGCTGCCGTGCCGCAGGCGTGCTCGGCTTCTTGAACTCGAGCGCCACGGGCATGGTCGATCCGTGGACGGCCTCCTTCGCGGTCTCGCGCACCGTCACGATCAGACCGGTCGCGGAGACGACGTGCTGCGAGAGAGATTCCTGCAAGCTGTCGAACCGCTCACGCCGGGTGTAGCCGATCCGAACGGCGATGAGGATCATGTCTGCGGCCGCCGCGAGGATCAGCGGGTCCGAGACGTCGGCCGGCGCGGAATCGACGACGACGACATCGGCCTGGTCGCGCAGCGCATCGAACGTGTGTGCCACGCGCTCGGGGTCCAGCTCGTCGATCTGGGCGAGGTCCCTGAGCGTCGGGAGCACGAGCCGCAGGTTGGCGTAGCCGGGTGCGTCTCGAGTGACCTTGCGGAAGTTCCGCTCGATGAACGTCGACCTGAATCCGTCTCTCGGCGGAGCAACGCCGAAGAAGCTCGCGATCATCGGTCTCCGAAAGTCCCCGTCGACGAGCAGCACGCGCGAGTTCTGCGCTGCCAGGGTGATCGCCAGGTTGATCGCCGTGAAGGTCTTGCCCTCGCCCGGCATCGCGCTGGTGACGAGGATCACGGGCGTCTCGCCGGGGACGGTCGAGCGCAGGAGGTTCGTGCGCAATGTGCGGTACGACTCCCAGGCAGCCGGCGGCAGATTGGTGCGGCGGCCGAAATACTCCCGTACGAGCCAGGGGGTGAGCCGCGGGACCCGGGCCAGGATCGGGATGCGGGCCCGGGTCAGGAGGTCGTTCTCGCTGCGGATCTTCCCGCCGAGTGAGTCTGCGAGGAGCGCGATGCCGAAGCCGAGCAACAGTCCGGCGAGGGCTGTCGCCAGGACGACGAGCTTGGTCGACTTCCGATCCGCGGCGAGCGGCGTCTCCGCCCGATTGAGGACGGCGACACTCGGGTCGGGAAGCCCGATCAGCGACTTCAGCCCGGCCAGGCGCTGCTGGACAAGAGCGACGGACGGCGACGAGGGCGAGCCGCTCTGGTTGATCTGCGCCTGCAACCTGGTGACGACCTTCTGCACATCCGACTGGACCTGTTGGGTGCGTCTTGTGATCGTCGCATCGGCGAATCCGTTGGCGAGGCGCGCTGCGAGGACGGCGCTCTTCGCCGACGCGCGAACCGAGACGATGTCGGTCTGGCTCAGCGGCTGAACGGAGATCATGCCGAGCAGGGCGCCGGCGGACTGGCGCAGGTGCAGGTTGCTGCGCACGAGCTGGGCGGTCGCCGGAGTGTTCAGGTAACGAGCGAGCGTCAGGACGTTCGAGGTCGGGTCGGACGAGATGTTCCGGAATACGTTGATCCCGACGAACGTCGGGTCGCTGTTGTCGACCGGTGAGATGAGCAGGTCGCTCTGGGCGCTGTATTTCTTCGCGGTGGCTCGCTCGCTCAGCAACCCTGCGGCAACGCAGACGAGCATCGTCAACACCACGATCACCCACCGCTCGCGGAGGACTCTCAGGTAGTTGGCCGGCGCCGAAGTCGTCGCCTGTGAGCGTTGGTAGGAGGACATTCGTCGCAGATGGTCGCGGAATCAGGGGCGGTGCTTGCGCGCGGCGCGCGCCGGCGGAAGCGAGGCTTTTCGTTCGCCTAGCTTCTCATCATGGGTGGACGAGGTGATGGGAACGGAGCTCAAAACCACTCCTGGGTAAGGTGACATACAGGACGCGAACCCGCAGCGCGCCGCGTCGAATCACGCAGGTGAAGAGAGTGTAGCGCCCTCTGAGAGCGCCACCACGGCCCCGACATTTCGCCGTCGTGTTCTTCGGAACGAGCCCGGTCCTCCGGTCGGTGATGCCGAGATTCCAGCGTCGGAGAATGCGCACGGCACCGAGGAGATTTCGCTCGGCTTGCGCGGACGTCGACCTCGGCGCACCGCCTGCCGCGGCCGTTCCCGTCGTCAGGATGAGTGCGGCGGCTGCGACCGCGAAGCTGACCGAGTGGATCACCCGTGCTGTATCGGCCGGTGCCTGTCAACCTTGAGACTCCGCCGCGGACTCGGGCTGCGGTCTGCCGTTGGGTTCTGATAGATCGTTGAGCGGATGGCGCAACCGACAGAGCTGACAGATCCGGTGGCCGTTCGCTTGGAGCGCGTTGTGAGGCTCGAGGATGTGCGCGACGACTGGATCCGCCTCGCTGAGGCCGCGGGACATCCGTTCGGCACGTGGGAGTGGGCGTCGGCCTGGTGGCGTTGGTTCGGGAACGGGCGCCAGCTCTACACGTTTGCCTGCCGCGACGATGACGGGCCGGGTCGTGGCGATCCTTCCGCTCTATGTCGCCGCGACCCGTCCGGTCAGAGTTGCTCGCTTTCTGGGTTACGGCGACCTCCATTCGCCGCTCTGCTCGGCCGAGCATCGTCCGACCGCGGCGGCGGCACTGCTGCGCTGTGTGCACCGTGGAAAGGGCCGGTGCCCGATCGTGCTCGCAGAGAAGTTGCCAGGAGGTCAGGGTTGGGGCGATCTTCTCGGCGGGACTCAACTCGCCTCACATCCCGATCCGTTCATGAACCTCGGTTTGAGCTGGGAAGACTTCCTCACCACGAGGAGCCACTCGTTCCGCAGCACCGTCCGTCGACGCGAACGGACGCTCGCGAAGAGCTTCGAGCTCACGTATCGCCTCGCCGACGATCCCGACCGGCTCGACGGGGATCTCGACACGCTTTACCGCCTGCACGCCGAGCGCTGGGGGGACGCCTCGACCGGCGTCTTCGGCGGCGAGCGGGGCCGGATGCACCGTGAGCTCGCCTTCGAGGCGCTGGCCCAGGGCTGGCTGCGGCTCTGGCTGCTGGAGCTCGACGGCGAGCCGGTGGCGGCCTACTACGGCTGGCGCTACGCGGGCTCGGAATGGTTCTTCCAGAGCGGACGTGATCCACGGTTCATCAAGCAGAGCGTCGGGGCGACCCTGCTCGCCCACGTCGTTCGGGATGCGTGTGATGACGGCGTGGCGGTGTTTCGGTTCCTGGCGGGCGACGAGGCCTACAAGTTCCGCTGGACCGACCAGGACGAGCCGGCCGAGACGCGCTTGCTCGGCTCGAGCGCATTCGTCCGCCTCGCAGCGGTGGCGGTTCTGCGGGCCAACTCGTACCGATCGCGTCTGCGGCGGCGGCCGGCGAACCGGAGCGGGCCGGGCGAGCCGGCCTAGGAGGCGAGCCCCGGGCTCTCGCTCGAGCGACGACGGTGGCCCGCGATTCCCTTCACCTCGTGCAAGTACCGCGGTGCGAGCAGAGCCAGCAGTCGCTGCGTAGAGGAGGACGCAGAGCACGCCCTTCAACGGCCAGCAGCAGGAGCCCGAGCACGAGTCCGTGGGACGCTGGACGCAGGAGCAGGCGATCGAGCGGCAACAGCGCGAGCGCCATCAGCGTCGCGGCGACGATCGGCGGCCAGATCTCCCTGCGGAGGTTCGCGATCGAGACGTCCAGTTGTCCCAGCACGGTCCGGAGCGCGTACACCCCGCCGGCCAGCGCGCCGATCGACAGTCCGGCTGCAGCTGCGCTCAGACCGAAGGGCACCAGCGCGAGAACCGCCAGCGCGCTCACGATCGCGCTCACCAGGTTGATTCGAATCAGCGGCGCGGGGTTGCCATGTGCCTTCAGGAGCTCGGCCACCGTGGCCGTGACCGCCGCGCCGCCCGCGCAGGCGCACATCGCGACCGCTGCGTGGCCGGCCGGGAGCCAGATCCGGCCGAAGATGAGAACTGTCAGGGACGGCCCCAAGCGGCACGAGCACCATGCCTGCCGGAAAGCCGATCGCGACCATCCACCGCAATGAGCGGAGAAATGCCGCCTGGAGCCGCTGGCGGTCGGCGCTGATGCGGGCGAGTGCTGGGAAGAGCACGTACCCCGCGCCGGTCTGCGCGACCGACCAGGGCAGCATCGCAATGCGCAGCGCGTAGCGAAACTGGCCGAGGGACGCCGGGCCGAGCGACCTGCCGACGATCACCGTGTCGGCCATCTGGCCGCCGAATCTCGAGATTGCAGACGACAGGAGGACGTGGCGGCTGTATGAGGCGAGCTCCCGCCACATGCGGTAGGACATCAGCGCTGCCCGCGGCCGCCACCGCGCAAAGATCCAGACCAGCGATGTGCTCGTGACGAACGCCGCGTACTGTCCGATCACGAGCGCCCACGGGCCGTAGCCTCGAGCAGCGAGCGCGATCGAAACGATCCCGAAGGCGACGACCTCGAGCGGATCGACCACGGTCAGGCGGACGCTCGAGAACCTCCGTTGCAGGATCGCGTTCGGGACGACGGAGAGCGTGTTCACGAAGATGAGCCCGGACGCCGCTGCGGCGAGCAGGGTCACCTGGCTGTCGTTGAAGACGGCGCCCAGGATCGGAGCGATTGCGAGCGCGCCGAGGCTGAGCAGGATCCCTCCGATGAACGTGGCCGCGGCTGCGGTGCTCATCGCCTCGTCGAGGCGGTCGCGTCGCTGGATGATCGCGGCCTGCATTCCGCTCTCGGTGAACAGGACGCCGAATGCGATCAGCACGGTTGCTGACGCATATCGTCCGAAGTCGACAGGATCGAGGAGCCTCGACAGAACCACGTAGACACCGAGGTTCAGGACCTGCGCGAACAGATAGCCGCCGCTCGTCAGTCCGGCTCCGCGGATGACCCTGGCCGTCATGCTCGTGCGCGCTGCTCCTTCGCTCGGGATCTGCGGCGGATCGGGCGGCGTCGTCACGAGTGCCAGCTTGCCCGAATGCCGAACGGCCCACAGGCCCGAGCCCAGACAGGGGCCGGCGGTGGTACGACGAACATCAAACCGTTCCGATCCTGAACCACGTCATTGCCCGAACTCCAGAGCATCCATCGACCCGAGCCGACGAGGCTCGCCGCGCGCAGGTGGCGGAAGAAGGCTGCGGTACCATCCGATCCGAGTGATCGTGCGACGGGAGATCCAGGTCGGCCGTTGGTGAAGGTCCTGTATCTCCTCGACTGCACGGGGGATGCAGGCGGTGGAGCGGAGCGGCTCGCGGTCAGCGTGCTGACCAACCTCGATCCACTTGGATACGACCGCTACATGTGCCTGTCCCGCTCTTCCGAGGGGCATCTGGTCGACGTGGCGACGCGTGCCGGCGTGAAGATCTTTCAGCTGAACCGGCGATCGCGCTATGACGTTCTTCCGTGGTTTCGACTCGTCCGTGTGCTCAGGCAGGAGAGGATCCAGATCCTCCACTCGCACAAGCACGGTTCGAATTTCTGGGGAGCGATCATGTCTTTCGTCGCCTCGGTCCCGGTCTTTCTCGCTCACGAGCATTCGTGGCAGTACTCCGGGAATCGCGTCCGGATGCTCATCGACCGATTCCTGATCGCGAAGCGTGCGACGAAGATGATCGCCGTCTCCGCGGCTGATCGCGACGCGATGATCTCGGCCGAGGGCATCAGCCCGTCGAAGATCGTCGTCATCCCGAACGGCATCATCGAAGCTGCACCGGAAGATGTGAGCCCAGTTCGAAGCGAGCTGAACCTCCCCGTGGATGCGATCACGCTCGCCTGTGTCGGAGTGCGACGGGAGAAGCGCGTCGAGCTCGTGATCGAAGCACTCGATCTGCTGCGGGACACACATCCGAACCTCGTTCTGCTCGTGATCGGCGACTACCAGCTCGAGCTGGATCGCCTGCGGGTGGACGCTCGAACAAGGGATCTCTCCGACCGCGTCTTCTTTCTCGGGGAGCGTCACGATGTGCCGAGTTTGCTTGCGCTGACGGATATCGCGGTGCTCGCATCCGATCGCGAAGGATCGCCCCTGGCGGTGCTCGAATACATGGCTGCAGGGTGCGCGATTGTCGCAAGTCGAGTCGGCGGCATTCCCGGCATGATTCGGGACGGGACCGAGGGCGTCCTCGTCTCTCCCGGCGATGCCCGCGCGCTCGCCGACACGATCGGGAAACTTGCGGGCGACCCGGTTCGCCGGGACGAGCTCGGGAGCGCGGCACGGGCCAGGCAGGCGCAGGACTTCTCGCTGACCGCGGTTGTCCGGCAGACCAGCGAGCTCTACGCTGCGAGCCTCGGCCGGCCGGCAATCGAGCCCGCGGCCCGTCTACGCTGACCAAGGATCGATGAACTCGTTCTCGAGATCAATCGTTGTCCCGCGTCTTTCCCAGGTCAGGTTCGACCGGGTGGCGCTGCTTTATCTGTGCCTGATCGGGTTCGGCTTCGTGAGCGTCTTCGTCGCCGTGCAGCGGCCGTTGCTCGCGATCGAAGGATTGTGCGCCCTCGCGTTCCTGGCCGTCGCGCAGCGCGCGCCTCTGTTGGGGCTCGTGGCCTTCTTCGCAATCACCTTCCTCGGAACACTCGTCGATCAGGTGGCGGGAGGATCCTTCAGTCCGGGGCTCTGGGCGGCGAAGGGCGCGGGCGGTGCGCTCGTGCTCGTCTGGATCTTCTCGAGCCTCGCTCGACGCGAGTTTGCACCTGGGGCTCCCGCGGTCCGCCTGTTCGTGGCAGTCGCTCTTACGCTCCTGATCTGGGCGTTCTGTTCGGCTCTCTGGGCGGCCGCCCCGCAGGTCGCCGTCTCGAATGCGGCGCGTCTGGCACAGGGCCCGCTGCTGATGATCGTGATCGTCGCCTTCGTCCGGACCGCCTCGGCTCTCACGATCCTCTGTTACACGTTCATCGCCGGAGCGACGCTCAGCGCCCTGGCGGGTCTGAGCGGCCTCGTCCAGGACTCACAGAACGGCGGCCGGCTGGCCGGCGGAATCGGAGACCCGAACTTCACCGCTGCCGTCCTGATCCCGGCGATTGCGCTCGGGCTCTTCATGGCTCTGGCGCCGGGACGGAGCCGGCTCTATCGCGCCGTCCTGCTCGGAACGGCGGGCCTGTGCATGGTCGGCGTGTTTCTGACCCAGTCTCGCGGCGGCGTCATCGCGCTCGGCGTCGTGTTCCTGCTCGCGGTGGTCTTTGCGGGTCGAGCGCGTGCTCAGGTCCTCGGCGTCTCGCTCGTGGTCGTCTCGGCCGCCGCCGTCTACCTTGCGCTCTTCGCACCGCCCCATGCCCTCGGCCGGTTGTCCGATATCCGTGGCGGCGGGGGGACCGGGAGGACCGATCTTTGGGCGATCGCGACTCAGGTCTACAAGGCTCACCCGGTGCTCGGCATCGGGCTCGGAAACTTCACCGTCGTGTCGGCGAACTACGCCGTTCTGACCGACACCGATCTTCCCCGAGCCGACGTCATCGTGTCGCAGCGGGCGCCGGTCCACAACACCTACCTGGAGATTGCGGCGGAGCTCGGGACGGTCGGGATACTCCTCCTCCTCGGGCTGTTCGGCGTCGTGTTCGGGGCGACGCGGCGCGGAGTCCAGCGCGCCGCGCAGCAAGGGCAGGAGGCGCTCGAGCTGATGGGGCGGGGCCTCTTCGTCGGGGCGGCCGGAATGTTGACGGCCTTCTTCTTCCTCTCCGCGGAGTACGAGAAAGAGCTGTGGCTGACGCTCGGACTGCTGCTTGCGTTCGCGAATATCGCACGGCAGTCGGTCGCGCCAACGGACACGGGCGCCTGACTAGCCGGGAGCCTTCGTCCTTCGCTCGAGGATGAGCCGGGCCAGGAGCTGGGTCCTCACCTTTTGGCGGAAGGGCGGCTCGTCACGCCAGATCCCGGTGCGGGGGATCCGAAAGGGATCGACGTGGCCCGAGACCCCGGGCGCTCCGAACGCGGCGGCATAGCCGGCCGTCGCAGTCGCGCGGCGAACCCGGGCATCCTGGCTTCCGAACGGATAGGCAATCGTCGCGCAGGGGCGGCCGAGGTGGTCCTCGATCTCGGTCTTCGACTCGCTGAGCTCTGCTCGAAGCTCGTCATCCGAAAGCTGAACGAGGTCGACATGGCCGAGACCGTGCGAGCCGATCTCCACCGGGCCGTCCTCGACGATCTGTCGCAGAGCTGCCCAGTCCATGGTCGAGATCTCACCGTCGTCGGACCGTGAGGCGAGCTGGGGGATGCTCAGCCTCCCGCCGTCGTCGGCGTAGCGGGCACACGCGAAGATCGTCGACGGAAGCCTCAGGTCGCGCAGGACCGGCAGGGCGTTCGCGACGCTGCGAAACGCATCGTCGAAGGTGATGTGCACGAGCTTGCGATTGCCGCTGTCACTGAGCAGATCGCGCCAGGTGCCTCCCCGATAGCCGCGCGCCACCAGCGTCCGCATCTGCTGCTCGAAGTCGGCGACCCGGACCGACAACGGGTCGTTCCAGTCGTCGGAGACGGCGTGGTAGACGAGCACGAGTGGGCGGAAGAAGGCCACGGCGGGTCGTCAAGGATACTCGAGCGAAGATCGGCCGACGACGGCCGGCGCTAGCATGGCGCTCGTGCCGCCCGCGAGAATGTCCCTGCTCTGCGCGGTTTTCGCAGGCCTCGCGGTTCTGGCCTGCTCCACGTACGCCGAAGCCGCCCAGCATCCGGCCGAGCGATGTACGCGTCAGATGCGGCCCGGGCACGGCCTACAGCGGTTCATCGACAGCCTGCGCGCGGGCGACCGAGGGTGCCTGCCACCGGGCAGCTACAAGGCGAAGAAGCTGGCGTTCTCACGGTCGGGCCGCCCGCAGGCCCCGATCACGGTCCAGAGCACCGACCCCGATCATCCGGCGACGATCCACGGCGTCGTGTGGGTCCGGGACGAAGCCAACTACGTCACGCTCGAGGATCTCGCGATCGTCGGCGGCTCGGCGATCCTGCCGGCGGCGATCGTCAACGGCGATCACTCGATCTGGAACCGCGTCGACGTGTCGAATCCGGCTTCAGGAGGAGCGCCCGGAGGCATCTGTTTCTCCCTCGGCAACACCCATACCTGGGGCTGGGCCGGGAACACCACGATCGAGAACAGTCGTATTCACGACTGTGGCCCCACCACCAACATGAACCACGGGATCTATGCACAGGCGACAACCGGGCGGACGCTGATCGTCGGCAACTGGATCTTCGACAATGGAGATCGAGGCGTCCAGCTGTATCCGGCCGCGCAGAACGTCCTGATCGCGCACAACGTGATCAACGGCAACGGATCCGGCGTCATCTTCGCGGGCGACGGCGAACGGGGCTCGCGCGACATCACCGTCAGGGACAACATCATCAGCAACTCGAGGGTGCGCTGGAACGTCGAGAGCTCGTATCCTGCCGGTGGAGTTGCCGGGACGGGCAACGTCCTGGTTCACAACTGCGTCTGGGCGAGCGGGAGCGACAAGTACTACGACTCGCGAGGGGGGATCTCCGGCCCGGACGGATACACCGTTGCCGACAATGTGGTTCAGCGACCGCGGTTCGTCGACGCGTCGCAGGGTGATCTCCGGCTGAGCAAGCCGAGCGGATGCAGCGGCTACGGGTTGACGAGGTCTTCGCCACCAGGCCCGCGCAGCGAGCTCGCACGGAACGCCGATGCGGCGAGCGCGCACGCGACGAAATGAACGAGCCCGCCCGCCGGTCGGTGGCAGTCGTTCTCGACGGGCCGCGCCCCCCGGCGTGGCAGGTTCATGCCCTCGAGCTGCTCGAGAGCTCGCCTCGGGTGAGGGTGAGCGGGGTACGGCTCGTCGACGCGCCGAAAGCGTCGTTCGTCGGCCGGTCACAGCGACGGATCGAGCGGCATCTCTTCGCCCGCTCACACGATCCTCTTGCGCCGACCGAGCTCGAGGTACCGCGCGGAACCGGCGACGGTGCGGAGCTCACGCTCTGGCTGGCCTCGGCCGAGCCTCTCGACGTCGCCGAGGTCCTCGAGTTGCGGTACGGGCCCGAGGGAGAGCGCGCTGAGCCGGCGTTCAGGCGGGCGATCGCGAACGACGACGGTGTCGTCGTCGTCGAGGCGACGCTGCGACAACGCGATGTCGCCGCGACGGTCGTGAGCCGAGCCGTCTCGGGTGTGCGGCCTTTCTCGCTCGCGTCGAGCCTGAACCTCGCGCTCTGGCGGAGTGCAACGCTCGCGTGCCGGGCAGCAGAGTCGCTCCCCGGCCTCGCAGAGCCGCTGCCCGACGCTGCGAGCGGCCGGCCGGTCGGTGCGTTGCCGACCTTCCTGCTGCTGGCACCACGTTGGGGGCGCGTGCTGCTCCACCGGGCCCTGTACCGGCGCCCCTGGTACGTGCTCGTCCGCGAGCGCCGGTCGGACGCTCTCGCCGGTTGGGGCGACGACATGGGCCTCGTGCAGTGGCAACGAGGGCATACGTATGCCGACCCGTTTCTGTTCGAGCGCGACGGACGCCATCACCTGTTCGTGGAAGACGTTTCGCCCGGCACGGATCGCGGGGTGATCTCGCACGTCGAGCTGCGTCCGGGGAGCGACCCCGGGACACCGGTGCCGGTCCTGGAGGCCGATCATCACCTCTCGTATCCGTTCGTGTTCTCGCACGGCGGCGAGGTCTACATGATCCCGGAGACGGGGGACGTCGCTCAGATCAGGCTGTACCGCGCAGCGCGTTTTCCGACCGAGTGGGAATTCGATCGTGTCCTGGTCGACGACATCCGCGCGGCGGACGCCACGCTGCTCGAAGCGGAGGGGCGCTGGTGGATGTTCGCATCGGTTGGCGGGCGTGGGACGACACTCGGCGACGAGCTCCACCTCTTTCACTCGTCATCGCCGCTTGGCCCGTGGGCATCTCATCCGGCCAACCCGGTCGTCTCGGACGTCCGCGCGGCTCGGCCGGCAGGCGCCATCCTGCACGAAGGTGATCGTCTGGTTCGCCCGGCCCAGGACGGCTCTCGGCGCTACGGCTGGGCGGTCTCGCTGCGTGAGATCACCGCGCTCACGCCCGATCGCTACGAGGAACGGGAGATCGAACGGCTCCAGCCCCGTGATGTAGCGGGAGCACGCGCGGTGCACACCTATGGTCGTGACAGCCGCTTCGAAGCCATCGACGCTCGGCGACGCGAGCGGCGTTTCAGCTTCGGTGGCGAGAGAGCAGCTGCTCGAACAGCTCGACCACCCGGTTGACGTGCGCACCGATGCCGAGGTGCTGTTCGATGTAACGGCGGTTGGCCAGCCCCAGCGACTCGCGGTCGGTCTGCTGAAGCAGCTCTCGCAACGTGGCGGAGAGCGCCGCCGTGTCCTCGCTCGGGAAGGTGATCACGCCCTGCGCCGCAAAGTACGTCGCGGGTCCCTTGATGTCCGAGGAGATCACGGGCAGCCTCGACGCCATCGCCTCCCCGATCGAATACGGGAGTCCTTCCTCACGTGATGAGCTCACGAAGACGTCGGCCGCGGCAAAGATCGTGGCGACGTCGTCGCGCGGCTCGATGACCCGGAGCCAGTCGGCGTGGGCTCCTCCGAATCGCGTCTCGAGGGAGGGGTCGCCGACGAGCACGACGGTCAGCTCACCCGCTTCGCCGAGCGACCGCGCAGCTTCGACGAGCACGTCGGTCCCCTTTGTATGGGGGGACCATCCGAATCCGAGGGCGATCGGCAGGTCTGTGTCGAGCCCGAGCGCGTCGCGTGCCTCCCGAGGGCTCGGGAGGTCGTCGAAGCGGCTGACGTCGATTCCGTTCAGGACCGTGCTGATCTTGCGCTCCGGGAACCCGCGCGCCGCCGCGAGCCGATGGATCTCGTCGGACACGGTGAAGACGCGGTCGCACAAACCTCCCAGGCCTCTGGCCTTGAGAGCGTCCTTCGCCCGTGAGCGGGCGGTCCGTTTCCGTCCGAACCTGCCGGAGTGCATGTGCCACACGGAAACAGCTCGCCGGCGTCGGGCGGCCACGCCGGCTTCGATGTCCCAGTTCGAGAAGTGGGATCGAAGGACGACTGCGCCGGTGGATTCCGCGACCCGGCCGATCTGCGCGACGAGACCGACCCGGTGCGAAGGCGTCATGAAGGAGTAGGGGACGCCTGCGTCGTGCAGGAGCTGTACCCAGGGACGGTTCCGCATCGCCGCGGGGAACAGGCAGTGATAGTCGAGGCCCAGTCGTTCGCTGACGGCGAGGCGTGTGGCCACCAGGCTCGGGATGAAGTTCCCCGGGTACGGCCCCCAGTAATGGCAGACCTCCAGCACGGCGCCGCGGCCGGGAGCGACGGCGGTCACGTGCTTCCGTTTTCCCACATTCCCGGACGATACTGACGCTCCCGGTATCCCTCGATCGAGGCAGGCCCGAAGGCGTTATAGGTCTCACCCATCGGCTAGGGCGGGGAGCGGTGCGGTTTTCGATAGTTCGACCATGGTCGTTGCCAACCGCTCTTACGCGTCCGACGCCGCCGCGGAGGCCGATCTCGTCGCACCCCAGGTGACTGTTGCGTCGAGTGCGGTCACCGAGTCCGCCTCCTTCCGGAGAATCGGAGTCGGCGTGCTGGTGCTGGTCTCGACGGTCGAGCTCCTCTGGGTGGCGTTCTTGCTCTTCGCAGTCGTCCGGTTCGTTTAGTCGCACGGGAGGGTTGTCTTGCGATGCGCTTGATGCCGAGATCGCACCGGAGAACGTCCAGAGGATCGGTCGGCATGTGGCCGGGCGAGACGTGGACGAGCCCAGGCCCGGCGAGCACCGGGGTGGAGGTGGCGATCTTCATCGCGCGCTCCCGCATGACGGAGGTCCTGGTGGCGCACCGGATCGAGGTTCTCGGCGGCCACTGGCACGTCGTTGCCGGAGCACTCGAAGCAGGCGAGTCCCCCAGCAAGCGGCGGGACGGGAGCTCCTCGAGGAGACGGGGCTCCGCATGCCGTTCGAAGCCGAGGACAGCGTCCACGAGTTTGCTTATGCGATTCCCGGCTCTGCCGCATCGATCGGTGGGAGGCGTGTGATGCCGGTGGTGAAGATGAAGGTCGTCTGTTTCCTCGTCGAGGTGGAAGCAAGCTGGGAGCCCGTCCTCAACTGGGAGCACGACTCCTACGCCTGGCTCAGTCCTGCGGTCGCGTGTGAGCGACTGAGGTGGCCGTCGATGGCGCGCGCGCTCAGACACGTCGTACCTGCACCCCGATTTGCCGCCTGAACGGGTGGTTCGCACCCCGCTCAAGCGCCCTTCGTTTCTGCCGATGCAACACTCCATGGACGACCCGATGCCACTCTCCGAACCCTCCTCTGCGGCCGGTCGCGGCAGCTATCGTCGGGCTGTGCCCTCGACTGCCGCCGGCGAGCCGAAAACACCTGAGCCCGACCTGCCGAGCCGGCTTCGGGTCGGCATCGACCTCGTCGACGTGGAGGAGGTCGCCGCGACCCTGCACTCGAAGTTGGGGGCGCGGTATCTGTCCCGGATCTACACGAGCCGTGAGGTCGACGACTGCCGGCGCGACCGCGAGGTCGACCCCGTGAGGCTTGCGGGGCGATTCGCCGCGAAGGAGGCGGCGATGAAGGCCCTCAGGGTCGGCGACCGTGCGGTCTCGTGGCGCGAGGTGGAGGTCCACCGCGCCGCCGACGGCGCGCCGACGCTGGTACTTCGCGGTGCCGCCGCAGCTCTGGCCGCCGAGGCGGGGTTGTCACATTTCGCGCTCAGCGTGACTCACGAGCGCGCGTACGCATCGGCGATCGTGGTGGCCAGCTCATGACCGACACCATTCGCGAGATCATCGAAGCTCATGGCCGCCTTCCGATCGACGTGCAGACTCTTCCCGACGATGCCAACCTCTATCAGGCGGGGATGACTTCCCACGCGAGCGTCAACCTCATGCTCGCCCTCGAGGACCGGTTCGACGTCGAGTTCCCGGACGAGATGCTGACCAGGACGGCCTTCGAGAGCGTCGGGTCGATTCGCGCCGCGCTGACGACGCTCGGAGTCGAGGAGACTTCATGAGGCCGAGAGGCGGTCTCATCGCCGATTCCTCGCTCGTGGCATCGGTGGAGCAGATCGCAGCCGAGGTCGCAGCACCGCACGCCGACGACGTCGACCAGCAGGCACGGTTCCCGAGCGAGGCGATCGACGCGCTGAAGGAGATCGGCGCGCTCTCTGCGCTCGTGCCCTCCGAGCTCGGCGGAGGCGGAGCCTCCACCGACGAGATCGCCGCTGCATGTTTCGAGCTCGGACGGCGATGCGGCGCCGCAGCGATGGTGTTCGCGATGCATCAGATCCAGGTCGCGTGCATCGTGCGTCATCGCGACGGGAGCGAGTGGTTCGACAGCTATCTGCGTGAACTGGTCTCGGAGCAGCGGCTCATCGCCTCGGCGACGTCCGAGGTTGGGACGGGCGGCGACATGGGGCGGTCGGTCGCGTTCCTCTCTCCCCAGGGCGACGGGCTCTGCTCGTTCGAGAAGCAGGCGCCGACCGTGAGCTACGGAAGCCACGCGGACGATCTCTTCACCACGATGAGGCGCTCCGAAGACGCCGACGGCGGCGACCAGGTGATCGTCCTGACCCGGAAGGGCCAGACCGAGTTGGAGCAGACCGGGACGTGGGACCCGTTCGGGATGCGAGGAACGTGCTCGCCGGGGTTCGTGATTCGCGCGACCTTCCCGGCCGAGCAGGTCCTGCCGCAACCGTTCTCGACCGTCAGCGCGCAGACGATGGTGCCGGTCTCCCACATCTTCTGGTCTCATCTCTGGCTCGGCATTGCCACCGATGCGTTCGACCGGGCGCGGAAGTTCGTCCGGGATTCGGCGCGGCAGA
Organism: uncultured Thermoleophilia bacterium; assembly: GCA_963806025.1. Taxonomy (GTDB): domain Bacteria; phylum Actinomycetota; class Thermoleophilia; order Gaiellales; family Gaiellaceae; genus PALSA-600. The sequence goes on from CAWDWI010000003.1 coordinate 108,930, forward strand.
AGCCGGGGCAGCCGATCCCTGCCGCCACGAAGCTCTCACATCTCATGGTCGATCTGTCCCTGCTTCGGGCCGAGGTCAGATCGGGGCTCGAAGACTTCACGGATGCCCAGGAGAGCGCCGACGGCGAACACTCCGAGACCATGGCGCAGGCGCTCCGGTTCAACTACCTGAAGATCGCGGCTTCGGAGCAGGCGCCGCGCGTGTGCCAGGGTGCGATGGGCGTGTGCGGCATCGTGGGCTTCAAGAACGACACTCCGTACAGCGTCGGCAGGCATCTCCGAGACAGCATGTCTGCTGCGTTGATGATCGCCAACGAGCGCATCCACCAGACGAACGCAACGCTCCTCCTCGTCGCCAAGGACGTGTAAGCCTTGAGTGAGCTTGTCGCGGGGACCGCGGAGCAGTTGGCATTCCTCGAAGAGCTCACCGCCAACGGCCTGCTGATCCCATCGGGAGTCCCGGGCGTCTACGGGCGTGGCGCCGAGTTCGAGTCAGTTCGGCTCGCGATCGACTCGTTGGTCACGCGCAGTGCGATCGACGACGTCGTGCCCGTCGAGCGTATGGCGTTCCCGCCCGTGATCCCGCGCCGGCAGTTGGAAGCGATCGGATACCTCGGTTCGTTTCCTCACCTCGCGGGATCGATCTTCTCGTTCACCGGCGACGAAGACCAGGCTGTCGAGTTGGCCGAGCACGCCGCGGCCCACGCCGACTGGAGCTCGTTCCAGGCTCAGACCGATCTGGTCCTGGTGCCGGCGGCGTGCTATCCGTCCTACCCCGCAATCGCTGCTCGCGGCGACCTGCCGGACGGTGGTGTCTCCCTCGATCTCGGCGGGAGCTACGTGTTCCGAAACGAGCCCTCCTCGGACCCGGCGCGGATGCAGATGTTCCACCAGCGCGAGCTCGTTCGCTTCGGCGCACCCGACGTCGTCGCCGACTGGCGGCAGAGGTGGTGTGACCGGGCGCTCGAGCTGCTGCGTGGTCTCGGCCTCGACGCCCAGTCGGACGTCGCCTCGGATCCGTTCTTCGGCCGCACCGGCCGCATGCTCGCCCGCAGCCAGCGCTCACAGGCGCTCAAGTTCGAAGTCGGTGTCCCGATCGGCGGGCAAGGACCGACGGCCGTTGCCTCGTTCAATTGCCACCGGGAGCATTTCTCCGGGCTGTACGACATGAGTAGCTCTGACGGCGGCGAGGTCCACACGGCCTGCGTCGGATTCGGGCTCGAGCGGATCACACTCGCGATGCTGTTCGAGCACGGCTGCGACCTGCAAGCGTGGCCGACGGAACTTCGGGTGCAGCTCGAGCCGTCTGCGTAGGTCGCGTGATGCTCAGCTTGCTCCAGCTCGACCCGCAGAACTATCGCTCCCATGCGCTGCACGACCCGGCGCGCGGCTACCCGGAGACGAACTGTTACGCGGACATCCTGATCGAGCTGGTCCACGCCAGAGGCGATGAGCCGTTGGCGATGCTGGGCGGGACGATCCGGACCGATTTCGAGGGCGACCAGTGGACGTTCTTCAAGCCGGCGCCGCAGGACCTCGAACGCCTATTCGGAATCGACATCCACGAGATGCAGCTGTACCGCCCCTTGCCGGACCAGATCGAGGAACAGCTTCGCGCCGGGCGCACGGTGATCGTGGAACTGGACTCGTGGTTCCTGCCGGACACGCAGTCGACGGCCTATCGCCGCGAGCACGTCAAGAGCTCGGCCGTGATCGAGGGGATCGATGTCGCCGGCGAACGCCTCCGGTACTTTCACAACACCGGGCTCTTCGAGCTGAGCGGCGACGACTTCCGAGGCAGCCTCAGGCTCGACGACCGCACCGCCGAGACATCGCTTCCGCCGTATCTCGAGATCGTCCGCTTCGACGCGGGAAAACGGCTCGGCGGCGATGCGCTGAAGGCCGCGTCGCGGTCGCTCCTCGAGGAGCACTTCGACCATCGTCCGGCGTCGAACCCCTTTGAACGGTTCGCCGGCTCTCTCGCGGCTCACCTGCCGAGCCTGCTGGCAAGCGACCACGCGTACTACCACACCTACGCATTCGCGACCGTGCGGATGGCCGGCTCGGCGTTCGAAGCGTGCGCGGCCCACATCGAATGGCTCTTCGGTGCGGATGGCGCGGCGGCGGCCGAGTCGCTGGCAACGATCACGAGCGGCTCCAAGGCGTTGTCGTTCAAGCTGGCGCGCCGGCGCGACTTCGACGTGGAAGCCGCTTGCGCGCCACTCGCCGCCGCCTGGGATGACGCGATCGCAGCCCTCTCGAATCTCCTCGCTTGATGCCGGCACAACGCCTCGACTCGTGGCAGATGGCAACGACGCCGGCCGCCAAGTTCACGACTGCGCCCGGTCCGGGAGAGCTCGACTGGCGCGACGTGAGCCTGCCCGTACGAGGCAGCGACGGCGACGACCACTGGTTTCGCCATCGGTTCCACGCGACGGGCGCGAGCCCGGTCGTCCAGATCGGCGGTCTGGCGAGCGTCAGCGACGTCTACCTCGACGGCGAGCACGTGCTGCGGAGTGATTCGATGTTCGTCTCGCACTCGTTGCCGGTGCCGCCAGGGGCACACGAGCTGTCCCTCTGTGCGCGTGCTCTCGATCCGCTCCTGAAGGTCCCGAGGAAGCCTCGCGCCCGGTGGCGGTCGAATGTGCCCAGGGACGGGAACCTCCGCTGGCTTCGAACCACGCTGCTCGGGCGGGCGCCCGGGTTCGCGCCGGGGCCACCGCTGGTCGGGCCGTGGCGCGACGTCTGGATCGCCGAGCAGCCGCCGCTCCGGGCGATCATCCGAGCCACACTCGACGGCCACACCGGGGTGCTGCAGATCGAGACCGATCCCGCCGTCGGGCCGCTCGAGGTCGACGTCGATTCACGCACGACGGTGCTTCCGGCGGGCGGCGGCGAGCTGCGGGTGCCGGAGGCGAAGCGCTGGTGGCCGCACACCCACGGCGATCCCGACCGCTACACCGTGCGGATCCGCGGGAACGGCCGCGAACTGGTGCGCAGCGTCGGCTTCCGGGAGCTGGGGCTGAACGGCGGCCCCGAGGCCGACCGGTTCGAGTTGACCGTGAACGGAACGCCGATCTTCGCTCGAGGCGTCGTCTGGACGCCCGTCCCGGACGACGAGCTACGGCCGACGCTCGAGACGCTGCGCAGCGCCGGGCTGAACATCGTGCGAGTCGTCGGCACGACCATGTACGCAACCCCGCTCTTTCACGATCTCTGCGACGAGCTGGGCCTGCTCGTCTGGCAGGACTTCATGTTCGCGAACATGGACTATCCGATCGCCGACGCCGAGTTCCGCGTGCTCGTCGAGACCGAGGTCCGTCAGGTGCTCGACGAGCTCGGCGGACGGCCCAGTGTCGCCGTGCTGTGCGGGAACAGCGAGATCGAACAGCAGGTCGGGATGCTCGGCCTCGATCCGGCGCTCGGCCGTGGAGAGCTCTTCGCGGGCATCATTCCCGGGTTGATCGACGAGGCAGCGGTCGACGCCGTGTATGTCCCGTCCGCTCCCACGGGTGGCGACCAGCCGTTTCGAACCGATCGCGGCGTGGCCAACTACTTCGGCGTGGGCGCCTATCTCCGTCCGCTCGAGGACGTGCGCCGAGCAGCTGTCCCGTTCGCATCCGAATGCCTCGCCTTCGCCAATGTCCCCGATGCGACCCCGCGCAGTCATGACGAAGGCGTCATGCGCGATGTCGGAGCGGACTGGGACTTCGCAGATGTGCGTGATCACTACCTTCAGCTCCTCCACGGCATCGATCGAGCGCACGAGGATTACTGGGAACGCTCTCGATTCGTGACGGGCGAGGTGATGGCGGAGGTCTTCGGCGAATGGCGCCGTCACGCGTCTGTGACGAGCGGCGGGATCATCCTGTGGTCGCGCGACCTCGTGCCAGGCTCCGGCTGGGGTGTCCTGGATCAGCACGGCGACCCGAAGGTCGTCCTGCATCATCTTCGCCGCGCGCTCGCGCCGGTCGCGGTCTGGACGACCGACGAGGGGCTCAATGGGCTCAGTGTGCACATCGGAAACGACCGTCCAGAGGCGCTCGGTGCACAGCTACGGGTGGCGCTGTATCGCGACGGTGAGGTCCGGGTCGAGGAGGCCCACGTGGCGGTGGAGGTGCCGCCGCACACGGTGGTCGAGCACTCGGTCGAGTCCATCCTCGGCAGGTTCGTCGACGTCGGTTATGCCTATCGGTTCGGAGAGCCGCAGCACCATCTGGTCGTCGCGTCGCTCGAGCAGGGTGACGCGCTCATCGGCCAGGCGTTCCGGTTTCCCTTCGGGCCGCCGAGCGTTCGTCGGAGCGCGGCCGAGCTCGGATTGACAGCGTCCGCGTCGGCACGTGACGGGGCGATCGAAGTGACGCTCGCGACCGCGCGAGTCGCGTACGGCGTTCGAGTCGGCCTCTCCGGGTTCGTTCCGGATGACGATGCCTTCTCCGTCGAGCCGGGCCGGCCGCGGCGGATCACGCTGCGGCCGAGAGCGGCCCCGGTCGGAAACGCAGCCGCAGGGGTGTCGGTACGCGCGCTCAACCTGCTCGCGCCGCTCGCGGTGCCGCTGTCATGAACGAGCAGGTCGTCTACCTCGGCGACGCGACCAGACGATTTCTCGCTGTCTACCGGGCGCCGCAAGAGCCGTGCGGACGGCCGGGGGTGCTGCTCGCGCCCCCGTTCGGCTGGGAGGAGATCGCTGCACATCGTGCCGTGCGCGACTGGGCCGCGCACCTCGCCGCGCACGGGTATCCGGTTCTGCGTCTCGATCTCCCCGGCACCGGCGACAGCGCCGGAGCGCCAACCGATCCCGGGACCCTGACGGGGTGGCAGGCCGCCGTTGCGGAGGCTGCCGGCTGGCTTCGCGCGGAGGCGGCGGTGCCCACCGTCGTGGGGATCGGGGTCGGGGTCGGGGGGCTCCTCGTCTACGAGGCGGCAGCCCGGGGCGAGCTCGACCACGTCGTGCTCTGGGCGACCCCGAGCCGCGGCCGAACTCTGGTGCGCGAGCTGTCTGCGTTTTCCGCGCTCGAAACGGCGCGAATCGTCGAGTCCGGCTCGCCCGAACCTCCGCCCCTGCCCGACCGCATGCTGGCGCCGGGCGGCTTCGTCCTCTCGCCCGAGACGGTCGCCGACCTCTCGGCCGTGAACCTCGCAACACGTCCACTCGCTCCCGAGACGCGCGTCCTGCTCCTCGACCGCGACGGGATCAAGCCCGACGTCGCTCTGCAGGCTGCTGTGACGGAAGCGGGAGCCGGCCTGACCGTCGCGAGCGGCAAGGGCTTCTCCGCGATGCTGGCGGAGCCGGACAAGTCACGCAGCCCCGACGAGGTGTTCGCCACGGTGCACGCCTGGCTCGAGGAGCTGCCCGCGGCGCCCGAGCGCACAGGTCCCTCGAAGCCGGTCGGCCGCGGCCCAGACCGAGTTGCAGTTCGGCGCGTTCAGCGAGCGACCGTTCACCCTCTCCGTCGCACCAGGGCGTCTCGTCGGCATCTCGGCCGTGCCACAGGGGGAGCGACAGCCGCTGACGGCGGTCTTCCTGAACGCCGGCGCCGTTCGGCGCATCGGTCCGCACAGGCTCTGGGTCGACACCGCGCGACGCTGGGCGCTCAAAGGCATCCCGTCCCTTCGCCTCGACCTGGGGGGCATCGGCGACTCCGACGGCGACGCGGCATCGCTCGCGAACGTCGCCGAGTTCTACGAGCCCCGCTACACGGATCAGGTGCGGGCGGCGCTCGACCAGCTCGAGCAGCAGCGGCTCGGCGAGCGATTCGTCGTCGTCGGGCTCTGCTCGGGCAGCTCCTGGGCGTTCCAGGCAGCTCTTGCAGATCGGCGCATCGCCGCAGCCTTCATGATCAATCCGCGGATCCTCTACTGGGACGAGGCGCTGGACGTTGCGCGCGATCTCCGGCGCACGCGTCTCCTCGTCAAACCGGTGATCTGGAAGCGAATCCTCCGTGGGGACGTCTCGCCGGATCGGTTTGCGGCGTTTCTCGGCTGGTCGGCGAAGGCTCCGCTGCGAGCGGTGACCCGACGTCGAAACGACGGCTCTCCACCCTCGCCGACCGTGGAGCTGGTGGCACAGGCTTTCGACCGGCTGACGGCCGAGGGCACCGAGCTCCGCTTCTTCTTCTGCGACGGGGAACCGCTTCGCGACGAGATGACGCGGGACGGTCTGCTCTCGCAACACGCTCGGTGGCCGAACGTCGCGGTGAGCTTCCTGCCCGGGCGCGATCACACACTGCGTCCGCTCTGGATGCACAGGCACGTCGATACGGCGCTCGACGCGGCGCTCGACGGGATCCTCTCGAGCTCTTGAGCGCAGAGGCGAGCCGGTACGCTCCGCCCGGGGATGGTCGACGTGTCGCGGAGTAGCGAGGTCTGGGCCGAGCGAGACTTCGTCGGCGACTATGCGACGCGCGCTCTGCGCCCGCCCGAAGCCACGCTGCTGCTCCGCTACGCCGATTCGCTCGCCGGGCGGGTGCTCGAGCTCGGGTGCGGTGCGGGCCGCATCACCGGCTATCTCGGCGCCCGCGGAGGCGACGTCCTCGGCGTCGACATCTCGCCGACCATGATCGAGTACTGCCGCCGCCGCTATCCCGAGTTGGAGTTCCAGGTCGGGGACCTGGCTGACCTCAGTGCGTTTCAGGATGGGTCACGAGATGTCGTCATCGCCGAGTTCAACGTCCTGGGCGTGCTCGGAGACGCCGAACGCAAGCGCGTGCTCGGTGAGCTGCACCGCGTGCTGGCAGGCCGAGGATTGCTGATCTTCTCGGCCCACAACATCGCGTTCATCCCGAACGTGCCGAAGCCGGCCGCGTTGGTGAGGCGATCGCGAGACCCGGCGCGGGCTCTCTGGAATCTCGCGCGCCTCCCCCTGCGCGAGCGGAATCACCGGCGCATCGGAAAGCTCGAGCGCCATGAGCGCGACTACGCGCTGATCAACGACCAGGCGCACGACTACAGGCTTCTGCATTACTACATCGGACGCGACGCCCAGAGCCGGCAGCTCGAAGCCGCGGGCTTCGAGCTGCTGGAGTGCCTGGACGGTGACGGCGGCGCTGTGCCGGAAGGCGCCGGTGCTGCCGGGCATCCGGAGCTGCACTACGCGGCGCGTGCCGCGTCGGTGCGTCCGCCGGGCTAGTGCTCTACCGAGCGCGGACGGCCGACGTCGCGGCCGACGTGGCCGAGGTAGAGCCGTTTGCGTTCTGAGCGATCACGGTGACGCGAATCCGTGACCCTCGATCGTCGGCCGTGAGCCTGTAGGCGCTGCTCGTGGCGCTGCCGATCGGGACACAGGCAGTGCCCGAAGGTTGACACCGAAGCCACGAGTACGCGTTCGAGCCCGCCGACGTCCATGTCCCGGGAGTCGCCGTGAGCCAGGAGCCGACCACGGTTGCTCCGCGAACGGACGGCAGCGAGGAGACACTCGGCGGTGAGCTCGACGCGGAGCTGATCGGGAGGCTCGGGGCAGTCGTCGTCGTTGTGGGGGCGGAAGTGGTCGTCGCCGGGGCGGGGCTCGTGGTCGTCGTGCTCGTGGACGGCGGAGTCGTCGTGACGGCCGCTGCGGTCGTCGTCGCGGGGGGCGGCGGCGGGCCGGCCGACACGCCGATCGAGGTCGTCAGCGGGCCTTTGCCCGCGCAGGGGCTCCCAATCGGGACCGCATAGTTCCCGGCACCTGCGTTGACATACAAGGGATTTCCGACCGTGTTCGCGGAAGTCGAGAAGCCGTCGCCGCCGTCCACACCTCCCTGGCTGTCGTAGTACGACTCGCTGTTGGAGGCCCAAACGCAGTTGTTGTGGAAGGAGTTACCGGTGCCGACCGGGCTACTGCCCCAGAACGACTCGGCGTTCCAGCGGATGTTGGAGTTCGAGACGATGTTGTTCGAGACGTCGTTGTTCGACGTCACCTGATCTCCAAAGATGACCCCTTCGCCGTTTCGGTCGATCACGTTGTGCTGAATCGTCCCGTTCTGCGATCCGCGCAGTTGCACACCTCGATCGGCGTTGTCGTAGATGTAGTTGTTCGTGACCGTCGCGTAGTAGCCGCTGATGTAGATGCCGTGATCCTGATTGGTGGACGGCAGCTCTCCGCAGCCATGGATCCTGCTGCTGTCGATCGTCGTGTAGTGAGCCACGCCCCAGGTCGTGCTGTTGATCAGGTCGAAGCAGATCGCCGTGTGCTCGTTCGTCACGTCGACGTTTGCGAACGTGACGTGGTCCGAGCCGACTGTCGGACTGGGGAGCGCGCCGGCGTTCACGCCATCCAGCTTCAACTGGGTGAACGTGATCCAGTCGCCGCCCGGGAACGTCACGATGCGGCCCTTGATCGTCGCCGGGTTCGCCGGGTCGGCGCTGGTGAGCACGATCGGCGCCCCGGGTTGCCCGCCGTGCGAGAGCGAGACGTTGGAGACGAAGGTCGCTCCGGCAGCCAGGCAGCCGGTCTGGCCGGGCGCCAGCGCGGAGGCGAGGTGCTCCACCGTCGCGAACGGCGACGACGACGTGCCGCTGTTCGCGTCGGACCCGTTGGGAGCGGCGTAGAAGGAACACGTCGATGAGGCGGAGGAGGGCGTTGCTGCAAACGCGAGTCCGGCGCCCAGAACGGCGATTGCAGCGAATGGAAAGGCAAGAGCGGAGCGACGTGACGGAAGGGCGCGGCGAAGTCTCATACCCTCGCACTCGGTCTGTGCGAGAAGCGAGTTGATCCCTCAAACGGTTGGCATCCGTCCCAACTGGAAGCGGTACGTCAACAGCGGTGTCCGCGACGCGCGCGGGTTCGTCGGGTGCTACTGCTCGGAGGAGGGCAGCTGCGCCAGCAGCTCGCCGTCGAGGTCGCCCGTTTCGGCGACCGCCGGACGGGCCGACTCGACGTTTTCCAGCTGGTTGAGCGCCGACCGTAGGAACGTGACGAACTCCTGGCGATGCACCGTGATCGAATGCCGTAGCTCTTCCGCCTCTTGGCCGAGGGACTGCGCCGTCGCGGCACCCTCCCGAACGAGGTCGTCGGCCTGGGCCTGCGCCTGGACGAGGATGCTCGTCCGCTGCTTTTCGGCGTCGACACGCGTCTGCTCGGCTTCGGCGCGGATCGCGGCTGCGTCCTCGGCCGCCTTGGCGATCAACTCGTCGCCGGCGCGCTTGGCGGTCAGCAGCACCGCGCCGAGCTGTTCCGCGTCGGTCGGAGTGCGCGAAGCCTGCGCGCCCAGCTCGTCGACCTGCTTGCGCAGATCGTCCCGCTCTCGGGTGACGGCGCTGAGGGCGCTCGCCGCGTCCGCGAGCACCGCACGCGTCGCCTCGACGTCGAACCCACGCAATGCGCGCGGCAGCTCGGCGTCGCGAATCTGCGGAGGGGTCAGTGGTTTCGCCATCGGGGTTGATTCTGCATGGTTGGGAGGGAAACGTCCACCTGCTGCTGCCAAACCCTGTACTGATCCAGCACGCTTGCCGGCGTGGCCGCGGCGGGTTTAGACATTCTGGATCTGGAGATATCGGCCTGGATGCCTCTCCTCGCAGTTCGGAGTCCGAGAGGCTTCGGGGCCTTGCCAGTTGACAAATCGGTCAACTACGGTGCACGCTTTACCCAGACAGCGTGCGAAGCTCCATGGGTAGGAGCTATCCGAGCAGGAATTGCAGGCCGTAAATCAAAGCAACGATCCAGCCGAGCTGGACGGCGGCGATCACGGAAAGGATGGTGACGTGATGCACCCGATCACGAGTCAGCCGGCGAGGAGCCCCAACCTGGGCCTGGTCGCCTGTCTGCTCTTCTGCCTTGCCTGCTGGGCGGGCTTGGTCTACCTGATTGGGCTCGCGCTCGGGTAGCCCAAGGCGCGACAGTCCCTCGACTGTTGCCGCACTTGCGGTCATCTCTCTCCCCTTCGGTGTTGCAGTCTTCTTGTCCGATAGGACGCTGGCGACGCCTGTCGGTTTGCTGCTTCGATCAATATCACTTAGCCGCCACTTCCGCGAGGCTGGGATTTCGACGCCACCGTTTCAGCCGATCGGGTGATTCGCGGAGAAACGGCCGGGCTCATGGGTTGCAACCCTCTCTGTTGAGTCGGACGGCCTGACGCGTCCGCTGCGGAGTGCGGGGCGAAAGCCGCCGGCCCGCCTGCGTCCGTATCGTCGATTTCCAGGGTGAATGTGTGAACGGCTACCAAGCTCGCCCTCAAGCCGCGCGTGGTTTCTGCCGACGTTGCACGGGTGAGCGTCGACACTCGTCTCCTGAACTACTGGCAGCGAGAGCAGGTTGCGCGGCGCAAGGCGCGCGCGGCACTGCCGGCGCAATGGCAGAACGATCCTCGTCCAGAGATGCATCAGGTCGTCGACGTCTACGTGGAGCTCCTTGCGGCCGAACGGCAGCGGAACGTGGTGCCGCTGGCGTTGGAAGATCGCTGAGCTACCGCCCGCGCACGGCCCGATCCGAGGCGCCCGGAACTCGCCGCAATTTGCGTCCACCCGGCAGTCGTGCGAGTCGGCGCCTGTAGGCCCATGAGCTAAGTTCGGCGGCGTGAGGACGAAGATCGCCGCTGCGGTCGGCCTTCTGGCCCTTGCAGCACCGGAAGTGGCGGCAGCTGGAAGTGTCACGCCGATTCAGTACGCCTACGGTGGTGGCTCCAACGCCTCCGCCGTCATCGCCAGCCAGCCGCCGGCGTCCCCGAACGGGGGATCGACTGGGACCGGCGGGTCAACCGGGGCCGGCGGTGCCGGAGCGGCGGGCACCGGTGGGGCGGCAGGGAGCGGCGGTTCCGGAGCAAGTGGCGGCTCGGCCGGTTCGAACGGCCACCGGCCCGGCGAGACCACCGCCCAGCCGGTCGTCGGCCTCTCGGGATCCACCGCATCGCCCACCTCGTCGTCGTTCGACGCTCTTCACCATGCGATCCCGACGGGCGCTCTGTTGGCGATCGCGTTTGCGGCTGCTTGCGCTCTCGGTGCCTGGCTCGTCCGGCGTCGAAGTGCCTGAACGACCGCGAAAGCTTGTTCGTACCCTCGTTCGAGGGATTGCCGCCCCACTCCATCGTGGCTTAGATGCAAGTGGTTCTGCAATGCGGCTGTGCGATTCGCGATTCGTCGCGGCGCACAAAGAATCGAGGACAATCTGTGGGCAGCATCATGGACGCGGCCGGCTGGTCGGGCTTCGCGGCACTCCGAGCCAACGACTCGGCGAACGAGCACGACGGATCGACTGCGGGGCAGGAGGTGACGTCGCTGGCGTCTCCTGGATCGAATGTCTCGCTCGAGGGGCTGCAGCGGCGGCTGTCGAGGCTGGCATTCGATGTGCACGACGGGCCTCTGCAGGAGCTTGCCGCGCTCGGCTACGAGCTGAGCAACCTGAGGAACAAGACGACGAGATCGTCGTCGCCCGACCCCGACCTCGACGCCGAGTTCGAGCGGATGATGTCCCAGCTCGCAAGCGTTGAAGGGATGCTCCGCTCGATGATGTTTGCGATGGAGGAGGGCGCCGCGGCGTCCTCCGATCTCGAGCTCGTCGTCGAGCAGCAGGTCGACGCGTTTCGGGCTCTGTCACCGGAGACCGCTGTCGACGTCTCGGCGGAGGGAGATCTCGGGCTGCACACGGACTCGCAGCGGATCCTTGTCGACCGGGTGCTGCGTGAGTCGCTCTCGAACGTCGCGCGGCACGCAGCTGCGAGCCGCGTCTCGATCCAGCTCCGTGGCTATTCGGACGCTCTGCTCGTCCGGGTGCAGGACAACGGCCGCGGCTTCGACCCGCATGCGCGGGCCCGGGGTCGTGGCGGCCGTCACGTCGGCCTGAAGACGATGCGCGAGCGGCTCGACCTGATCGGAGGGACGCTGAGCATCGACAGCCAGCCGGGCGGGCCGACCACCATCACCGCCGTGATCGACAAGTGGCGCCCCGGCTGTCCGGAAGACCTGGACGCGTCGAAGTAACCCGCCTAGGGGCCGGCGAGCTCGCGGAGCCGCGGGATCGCCCGGCCCAGCCCGGCGGCATCGAAGACATAGGGGGTCGCGTTCGCGATGTCGTGGATCGGCCCGTCGAGCTTGTCCGAGCCGTGAGCGGCGTTCGCCGCATACCGCACCGGGATCTCGTGACAGACGCAGAGGACGGTCTCCTCCGAGCGGTCGAGCAGACGTTGGAATGCGTCCGCGTAACGCCGGGCAGCGTCGCCGAGGCTCTCGCCGCCCGGGAACGCCGCGGCGGCCGGGTGGCCGCGCTTCCAGGCGTGATAGGCGTCGAGGCTCTCGCCTTCGAGCTCTCCGATCTGGATGTCGTTGAGACCGGCGTCGACGATCGTCGCCGTCGAATCCGCGCGGTTGCCCAGCGCGAGGCGCGCCGTGTCCTTCGCTCGAGGGAATTCCGACGTGACGCAGAGGTCGATCGCGAGCGCCGCCAGCTGGCCCTCGAGGTGCGCTGCCTGGCTCGCTCCGAGCGGCGACAGGCCGCGGTCCCGTGCGGGATCCCCGTTCACGACGCCTTCGACGTTGAACAACGACTGGCCGTGGCGGGTCAGCAAGAGGATCCGCATCTCGAAGTCTCAGCGAAGATCGGTGAAACGCAGCTCCTGGTACGGGAACCAACCCGATCCGCCGGAGGTTGCGAACACGTTGGTCGAGCCGGCGAGCGCATGTGCTGCGGCCGACACGATCAGTTTCTGGTCCGCCAGCTCGCTGTCGTCCTCGACAGCCTCGGCGGTGATGATCCCCTCTCTGCGCCGGGCGAGCTCGAGCAGACGGGTCGTCGCCTCGTCGAATGTCATCAGCCGTGATCCTTCCAGATCGCCGCCCGGCCCGGGCCGGGGAGATTCAAGCCCGGCCCTCCGCCTGCCGATCCGGCGAGGGTGAGCGTCGATAACCGGCTCGCGGAGTACTGGCGGCGTCAATCGGCCGCCCGTCGCAGGCTCCGAGCGGCTCCGGCGCCCAGCGAGCCCGCCGGGGCCCGGCCGGAAACGGATCGGCGTGACGAGCCCCTCAATGAGGGCGGCGGGCCTTCGAATGTGGTCCCGCTGGCGTTCGAGGATCGCTAGCCGGCCGTCGCCGCCCGGGCGGGCAGGGAGGGAAGGCGACGCGGTGAACGGAGGATTGATGCCGTCAGTCCAGCCGCAGAGCCGCGCCGCCCCTGGCAGTATCGGCACCGCGACTCCGGTTCTTGACCGGAGCGGGCGGGCAAACGAAGAAGGTCTGCGGTTGGAACGCGAGTCGATCGGCCAGAGCAGTGCGCCGTTTTTCCAACGAGTGCCGCGAGCACTCGATCTTCCGGATCCCGGCCGCCTCTTCACGACCGAGCAGCTCGGCAAGAAGCTGAAGGTGCTCTTCATCGTGTCGCAGCCAACCGGCTCGCCTGCGATCTCGGTGCACGCGAACCTGATGCGGTTCTTCGATCGCGACCGGGTCGAGGTGCACGTCCTCTACAACCGGCGCGCCGACGGCGAGCCCTTCCAGACGGACGGCACCTCGGCACGCCTGGTGCTGCCGAGGTCGGAGCACATCCAGTTCCGGGCGGCAGAATTCGGCCCGGTCCGCGGAGCTCCAAGCCGCGCGCTGCTCACGTCGACCGTCCGCTCCGTCGGGCCCGCGCTTCGCGACGCTCTGGGTCTGCTCCGTTACATCCGGCGCAACGGCATCGACGTCGTCCACTGCGAGAAGGGGCCACGCAACGGGCTCTACGGCCTGCTGTTGTCGCGGTTGACCCGGGCCAGGTATGTGGCGCACTTTCACTGGAAGTACGGGAATTGGATGTCGCGCACCTCTCGCTTCGCCGTCCGGCGGGCGGATGCGATCATCGCCGTCTCGAGCTGGACCGGTAGGCCGATCCACGTGGCCGGCGTGCCCCGCGAGCGCATCATCCCGGTCCTCAACGGGATCGACGTCTCGGCGTGGGACCCCGCGACTGTCGACGGCGACACCGTGCGACGCGAGTTCGGCGTGGAGCCCGGGGACACCGTGCTCGTGACGGTCGCTCAGCTCGTTGCCTGGAAGCGGCAGGCGATGCTGGTCGAAGCGTTCAGGCGGGTCGCCGAGAAGCGGCCGCGGACGCGGTTGCTGATCGTCGGGAAGGAACTGGCTCCGCCGACGGCGGCCGGAGAGATCAGCTACACGGAACAGCTCCGCCGGCTCGTTGCGGAGTCGGGGCTCGAGGGGCAGGTCGTGTTGACGGGCCGGCGGAGTGACGTGCGGGAGATTCTCGCCGCGGCGGACATCTTCACCCTGCCCTCGGTGGGCGATCCCTGTGCCCTCGCGCACATCGAGGCCATGGCGATGGCGAAACCGATCGTCACGGTCGACTCAGGAGGAGCGCCCGAGCTCGTGGAGCACGGCAAGGCCGGGCTGGTCGGGCCGGTGGACGATGTCGGGGCGCTCGCCGCGAACCTGATCGCGCTGATCGACGATCCGGTCAAACGGCGCGAGCTCGGCGACTACGGCCGGCAGCGTGTCCTCGGGTATCTGAACGCGCGGCGGATGGCCGACGAGGTCGAGGCCGTCTACCGGCTCGTCGTGAACGGGAGCTCCGCCTAACCCGAGAATCCTTCGAGCGCCGCCTCGACCAGGTCGGGCAGCGTCTGCAGGTTGTAACCACCCTCGAGCACCGCAGCCACGCGGGGTGCGAGCCCGGTGGCGCGCCGGGCCAGCTCGCGGAACCCGTCGACGGTCAGTTCCATGTTGGCAAGTGGATCGTCGAGGTGCGCGTCGAAACCGGCCGAGACGAGCAGGAGCTCGGGCTCGAACCGTTCCACGGCCCGGTGGACGGTCTCCCACGCTGCGAAATAGCCGCCGTCGCCGGTACCGGCCGGCAGCGGCAGATTGACGAGGTTGCCGGCCTGCTCGTCCGGGCCGCCCGTGCCCGGATAGAGCGGCCACTGGTGGAGAGACACGAACAGGATCGAGTCGTCGCCCGAGACGATGTCCTGGGTGCCGTTGCCGTGATGCACGTCCCAGTCGACGATCGCGACGCGGTGGAGCCCGAGCTCCGCCTGCGCCCAGCGGGCGGCGATCGCGACGTTGTCGAACAGACAGAACCCCATCGCCCGTTCCCGCTCGGCGTGGTGCCCCGGCGGCCGGGCGAGCGCGAATCCGCCGCGACGCACGGCTTCGATCGCTGCGCCGGCAGCGAGCAGCGCGGCTTCGTAGGTCGTCTCGGTGCACAGAGTGTCGGCGTCGATCCAGCCGCGGGTGTCGCGGACACGGTCGACCAGGCTGCGGTCGTGGCAGCGGAGGACGTCGTCGTCGGTCGCGGGGCCGCACTCGACGAACGGAAACCGCTCGTGCAGCACCACCAGCCGCTGTTGGGACTCTGGGTGCGATCCAGTGGGATGGAGGTACGCGAACGCGCTGTTGCTTACGAGCTCGATCCGCGGACCGCCTCGAGGATCTCGTTCAGCTGCCGATCACCGTGCGCGCGGCCGATGAGATAGGTGAGCAGCGGAGCATTGCGCCGGTCGCCGCTCTCGTGCGCGGCGATCCGCGCGATCTTCAGGAGCGCGTCGGCGTCTTCGTCCGAGAGCGCGTCGTCGCTGCCGATCGCCGACGCAACCTGCTTCAGCCAGTCATCCATTGCGCGGCCAGCATAATCCCGCGGATGCCACGTGCGCTCTGGGCCAAGGCGCCGCTGGCGCTGCTCCGCCACCCGGTCGGTCTGCTCGCGGTGCTTTGCGCTGCCTTTCTCGTCGGGACGGGCGCGGCAGCGGGCCCGCTGATGAATGCGGGCGCCGAGAGCGAGGCGCTCCAGAGCAAGCTTGCGCAGTTGACTCCTCTCGCGGCCGGCCTGACGATCGACCGGCCGCTCGCGCCCGAACGCGGCGGCCTCGCGGCTCTCTCCCGGGCGGACCGGCAGCGCCGCCGGGCTGCAGTCGCACTCGGCCGGAGCCTGCCCTTCGTGAAGCCGCCGATTCTGACCACGAGCTCCTCGGCGCTGCTCGCAGGACCGAGGTTCGATCAGGGAAACCCGCTCTTCGTCGTGCCGATGGCGAGGGCAGGCGCCACGGCGCACGTGCGCCGGCTGTCCGGCAGTGGGAAGGGCGTCTGGCTCTCCAGCGCGGTCCTGGAGCGGGCGGGGGGCGACGTGACGTTCGCGCCGGCCGCTCCGACGACGTCTCCGCGCGACGTCACCTTGCCGGTGGGGGCTGTGTACCGCCGGCTCGACGACGATCTCGCGAACCCGTACTGGGTCAACTTCACGGCGCGCATCCGCTCGAAGAATCCCGACAAACCGCCCCCGCCGACGTTCGCTTTCGTCGGGCCGGCGCAGCTCTACCGTCTGGCGCACGCAGTCTCGGGCGGACTCGGGAACGACTACGAGTATCCGCTCGACGGGTCCG
Source organism: uncultured Thermoleophilia bacterium (assembly GCA_963806025.1). GTDB lineage: Bacteria > Actinomycetota > Thermoleophilia > Gaiellales > Gaiellaceae > PALSA-600. Next base: position 125,200 of record CAWDWI010000003.1, read on the forward strand.
CGATGACACCCGGGCGGGCGAAGAAGATCGACCGCGCGTTTCAGGACGTGAAGCGCCAGCTTGCGGCGCATTCCCCGTTGGCGGCGAGCCTCGGCTGTGCCGACGTCCACCGCAGTTGCCAGGTGACGAGCGAGCTTTCCGACGCGGTTCGGATCGCGGAGGCCGGCCAGTCGAGCCTGGGGCCGGTGATCGATCTGCTCGCCGGCTTCTGTGTGCTGGTCGCACTCGGCGCAGCGCTCGTCGCCGGCGTGTTCACCGGACGCCGGCGCGCCGCCGAGTCGCGCCTCTCACTCGTCGGGGGCGAGCCGCGGCCGCTGTTCTTCGCCCGGGCGGGGATCGAGGCGACTCTGCCCGCCATCGTCGGGTCGGCCGTCGGTTTCGCAACTGCCGTCGAGCTGGTCAGGCTCTTCACGCCGCAGGGCTCGGTCGACGCGAGCGTCGTGAGGGAGGCTGGAGCCCGGGTCGGAGCGGCTGCCGTCGCCTCGATGCTGGCGGTCGCCGTCGGTACGACGCTCGCGCGGGGCCGGATCGGTGGCGGTTCAACCGCTTCGAGCAGGGTGGCGCGCATCCCGTGGGAGGGGTTCGCGATCCTGGCAGCAGTCGTGTCCTGGCTCGTCCTGTTCTCCGGAGGCGGCCTCGTCCGAGACCCCGTTGCCGGGTCTCATCCGCGTCTCGTCGTCCTGCTGCTGCCCGCGCTCGTCGCGGCGCCGCTCACCGGGATCTCGGGGCGGCTGCTTCGGTCGCTCGTTCTTCGCCGGGTGATGGTCGCATCGGCTTCGGTGTTTCTCGCCCTGCGGCGTGTTGCGGCGGCACGCGGGCTCGTGATTGCGCTGACGGTGACGGTGTCGGTCGGAATTGCGTCGTTTGCCTTCGCCACCATCCTCCGTTCGTCTCTGGTCGCCAACGTCACCGAGAAAGCGTTCGTCGCGAACGGCTCCGACGTTCAAGGTGTCATCGACCCGGCACTGGCGGTTCCTCGGTCGTTCCCGTACCCCGTGACCAAGGTCTCTGAGATCTTCAATGCGGGCACCCTTCCTGGAGGCCAGCCGTTCGAGGCGCTGCTCGTCGACCCGGCGAGCCTCGGCCGCGTGCTCGAGGCGCACTGGCCGGCCGACGTTCGCTCCGCGGTGCGCAAGCTCGCGAGCTCCCACGCTCGACTGCCGGCGATCTCGGTGGGCGCCGGATCGGGTCGGCAGACCGTCACACTCGGAGACTGCGCAAGCCGACGTCCAAGTGGTCGCGCGCCTCCGTGCGTTTCCGGGCATGCAGCCCACTCAGCGGCTGCTCGTGATCCCGGCCGCCGCGCTCAGCGCGCCGCCTGCGGAGTCGTTGACCTACGTCTGGGCGACGGGGCCGCCTGCGCAGGTCGAGGCGGCGCTCGCAGCGTCGAGCCTCGATCCCTCTTACATGACCGCGGTCGCGGAATTTTCTCACAGCCCTGACGTCCAGAACATCACGCGCACCTACGGCTTCCTCCGCATCGTCGCCTTCGGGCTCGTCCTCCTGTCGTTGATCGCGCTGATGCTCTACCTGAGCGGGCGCGGGCGGTCGCAGCTCGTGACCTCCGCGTTCCTGCGTCGCATGGGAATGACGCAGCACAGTCAAGCCGTATCGGTCGCACTCGAGTCGAGCGTCCTCGTTGCGATTGCGACGGTCGTCGGGTTGGGAGCGGCGCTGATCACGGCGGGGGCGATCATCCGACGTGTCGATCCGCTCTCCCAGTACTCACCGACACCCGTCACCGACATCCCATGGCTGCTGCTCGTCGGCTCGGCTGTCGGTGTGATCGCCGCAGCCGGACTGGTCGGCGCGATCCTCACGCTCGTACTGCCGCGGTCCGGCGTCGGGGAGCAGCTGCGTGTCAGCTGAGCCGCTGGTCAAGATCGAAGCGGCGTCGAAGCAGTACGTCACCACGGGCGGTCTGGTCGACGCGCTCCCGCCGACGGATGCGCGGATCGCTGCCGGCCAGGTGACGGCTCTCGTGGGTGTTTCGGGCAGCGGCAAATCGACCCTGCTTCGCCTTGTGGCCGGTCACGAGACACCGTCGTCCGGCCGGGTGTCCGTTGCAGGACATGACCTCGCCACGTTCTCGGGGCGACGCAGAGACCGGTTCCGGCGCGAGACGGTCACCTATGTCTCACAACGCGCCGCCGACAACCTCTTCCCACAGTTGAGCCTGGCCGAGCATCTGCGCGCGGGCGCGTCGCTGCGACCGTTCGAGGTCCTCGGTATCGCCTCACGCATGACGGCTCGCCCGGGCGAACTTTCCGGCGGCGAGCTCGCCCGCGCGTCATTCGCGGTCGCGCTCGCCCAGGGCGCGCCACTGGTGGTGGTGGATGAGCCAACCGCGGAGCTCGACCGGACGACGGCAGGCGACGTGCTCGCGGCGATGGACGACGCCGCCTCGCAAGGGCAGACCTTCGTCGTGGCGACGCACGATCCGGCGGTGATCGGTCTCGCCGGCAACGTCCTGGATCTGACCCGGCAACGACCGGCAACTACGCGCGCGCATGTCCGCGAGTGGGTCCCCGGCGAGGTCGCGCTTCGGTTGCACGAGGTGACGAAGAGCTACTCGGGGGCGGCCGCGCTCGCCGACGTCTCGCTCGAGGTGCGGGAAAGGGAGCTCGCGCTGGTCTTCGGCCGCTCGGGTTCCGGCAAGTCCACGCTGCTCATGGTTGCGGGAGGGTGGATCGACCCCGATCGCGGCCTGGTCGAGCCGGCGTCGACGACCTGGCGTGAGCTTGCGTACGTTCCGCAGCGGTTCGGCCTCGTCCCGGAACTGACGGTCGAGGAGAACGTCGAGCTGCCGGCCCAGCTCGTCGGCGCTGCCCCCGCAGCGGGCCTCTTCGAACGGCTGGCGATCGAGGAGCTCCGAGGCCGTTACCCGGCGCAGATCTCGATCGGGCAGCAGCAGCGCGTGGCAATCGCACGCGCCCTGCGGCTCGAGTCTCGGATCGTGCTCGTCGACGAGCCGACCTCGCATCAGGACCCGGTGCACGCAGAGCTCGTCTGGGCGGCCCTCGGCGCGGCGGCCGAGGCCGGGGCGGCCTGCCTCGTCGCGACGCACGAACTGGATGCGCGGCATCGAGCCGATCGTTGGTGGCCGATCGAGGACGGGCGCCTTCGAGAAATGTCCTGGGGTCAGGCCGCCCCGGGAGACGTCTGACCTAGGCCCGTTCGGACAGGCGCTTGGCGAGGCCGTCGAGGCCGAGCCCGCGCGCGTGGGCGGCGGCGCGCTCCCAGTCCGGCGGCGTCGGGCCGAGCTTCGGCAGCGGCGCCTCCGTGTCCATCGTCGCGATCTCGCGGTAGAGCAGGAGCTCGTCCGCGATCTGGGGGAAACGGCCGTCTGCCAGCGCCTGCGCGAGCGTGCCGTGCTGCTTCAGCACGTCGGCGGCCTTCTTCGGCCCGACCCCCGGGGCGCCCGGGATCTTGTCCGAGGGGTCACCGCGCAGCGCGATGAAGTCCGGCACCTGTGCCGGCTCGACGCCGTAACGCTCTCGCACCTCGGCCGGGCCGATCCGCGCCAGCTCGGAGACACCCTTGACCGGCTGCAGGATCATCACCCGGTCGGAGACGAGCTGGAACGCATCGCGGTCGGAGGTCGCCACGAGCACCGGGCCGGGCCACGCTTGCGCCGAGGCAGCGAGAAAGTCGTCGGCCTCGTAGCCCGGCGCCTTCGCCGCCGCGAACCCGAACGACTCGACGAGCGCAGGCAGGAGGTCGAGCTGCTCCAGGATCGAGTCCTCGAAGATGCGGCCGGACTGGTAGGCGGGCAGAGCCTCGTGCCGGTAGGTGGGCGTGTCGAGCGAGTCCCAGCCGACGAGCACCGATTCCGGCTGCTCGGTCTCCCACAGCCGTTGCAGGAACCCCGCGAAGCCGACGAGCGCGTTGAGGCGAATCGACTTCGGCAGCGCGTGGTAGGCGCGGTGCGCGAGCGAGTCGCCGTCGATCGCAAGCAGGAGACCGCTCACAGCGACTCCTCGAGCTCTTGGATCGCCGCCATCAGCCGGTCGGTCGCGGTGCGGGCCGCTTCGGCGATGTCCTGCCCGTGCAGATCCTCGAGGTCGAGCGGCTCGCCGTACCGCACCCGCCACTGCTCGAGGCGGCGCAGGCCGTCGGTGCCCTTGATCCCCGCCGGGACGAGCGGAACGCCGGCCTCGAGCGCGATCCGAGCGGCGCCGGTGTGCGCTCCGGCTGTCCGCGTCTTCCGCAGGCCCTTCCGGCGCCGCGTGCCCTCGGGGAACATCGCGATCACGTTGCCCTCGCGGGCCAGGCGCACGGCGGTCTCGATCGCCCCGTAGTCGGCCTGACCGCGGTTGACCTTGAATGCGCCCGCGCCAGAGGCGATCGCCGAGAGCGGGAACCAGAACAGCTCGGACTTCGCCATGAAGCGCAGAAACCGCCTCGGCCAGATCTTCACGCCGATCGCCCAGGGGTCGAGATTCGAGAGGTGCCCGGCGGCCAGGACGTAGCCGCCGGAGCCGGGTAGATGCTCGGTTCCGTCGGCCCGATAGCGGAAGATCAGGCGCAGGACAGGCCAGGAGAGAAGGGCGATGCAGGAGTAGAGCAGTGTGGGCCTGGGAGGACGCGTCACCGGCGGCGAGTATCGCTGATCCGGCCCACGGCGCTATGGTGGCGCGCGAAATGGCTGGATCAAACGGCAAGAAGCTCGTGATCGTCGAGTCGCCCGCCAAGGCGAAGACGATCGCCGGCTATCTCGGCTCCGATTACCTGGTCGAGTCGTCGATCGGCCACATCCGCGACCTGCCGAACAACGCCTCGGAGATCCCGGCCAAGCTGAAGGGCGAGTCCTGGGCCCGTCTCGGTGTGAACGTCGACAAGGACTTCGAGCCGCTGTACGTCGTCGACTCGCGCAAGAAGAAGGTCGTCTCCGACCTGAAGGCCAAGCTCAAGAACGCCGACGAGCTGCTGCTCGCGACGGACGAAGACCGTGAGGGCGAGGCGATCGCCTGGCACCTGCGCGAGGTGCTCGACCCGAAGGTGCCGGTCCGGCGGATGGTCTTCCACGAGATCACGCGCCCTGCGATCGAGCGCGCACTCGGCGAGACGCGCGAGATCGACGCCCGGCTCGTGGATGCGCAGGAGACGCGCCGCATCCTCGACCGGCTGTACGGCTACGAGGTCTCGCCGGTGCTCTGGCGGAAGATCATGCAGGGGCTCTCCGCAGGCCGCGTTCAGTCGGTCGCGACGCGGCTCGTCGTCGAACGGGAGCGCGAGCGGATGAAGTTCGTCGCCGCTGAGTACTGGGACATCGTTGCGAGCTACGAGCCGGGCGCCTTCACCGCGCGCCTCACCTCGATCGACGGACGTCGCGTCGCGCAGGGGCGTGACTTCGCCCAGGACGGAACGCTGCGGCAGGCCGATGCCGTCCAGCTGACCGAGGCCGGCGCGCGCGAGCTCGCCGCCGGGCTCGAGGGAGCGGCCTTCACCGTCTCGTCGGTCGAGGAGAAGCCGTACACCCGGCGCCCCGCTGCGCCGTTCATGACCTCGACGCTCCAGCAGGAGGCGAGCCGCAAGCTGCGGCTCTCGTCGCAACAGACGATGCGCGTTGCACAGCGCCTCTACGAGAACGGCTACATCACCTACATGCGCACCGACTCGACGACCCTCTCCGAATCGGCTCTCGCGGCGGCCCGAGATCAGGCGCGCGAGCTGTACGGCGCCGATTCGGTGCCGGCGCAGCCGCGGCAGTACAACCGCAAGGTGAAGAACGCCCAGGAAGCGCACGAGGCGATTCGCCCGGCCGGCGACCGGTTCCGCACACCCGAACAGGTGCGCCGCGAGCTGACGGCCGAGGAGTTCAACGTCTACGACCTGATCTGGAAGCGCACCGTCGCGTCGCAGATGGAGGACGCGCGCGGACAGACCGTCTCGGTGCGGATCGCTGCCGCTGCTGCGGACGGCCGCAGCACGGAGTTCTCGACCGCCGGCACCGTGATCACGTTCCGGGGCTTCCTGCTCGCATACGAGGAAGGTCTCGACGAGCCGTCCGGAGACGCCGAGGAGAAGGTGCTGCCGCCGCTCAGCGAGGGCGATGCACTGAACGCAACCGCGCTCGACCCGGACGGCCACTCCACCTCGCCGCCGCCGCGATTCACGGAGGCGAGCCTCGTGAAGGCGCTCGAGGAGCGCGGCATCGGGCGGCCCTCGACCTACGCCGCGATCATGGGGACGATCCTCGACCGCGGCTATGTCCGCAAGCAGGGCCAGGCGCTCATCCCCGAGTTTCTCGCCTTCGCGGTCGTGAAGCTGCTCGAGAATCACTTCCCTCAGCTCGTCGACTACGAGTTCACCGCGCGCATGGAGGACGACCTGGACGAGATCGCCTCGGGTGACGAGGCCCGCACGGCGTGGCTCCAGCGCTTCTACTTCGGGGAGGACGGCGACGCAGGTCTGAAGGAGCTCGTCGAGGGCCGGCTCGCGGAGATCGACGCGCGCGAGGTCAATACGCTCGAGCTGCCCGGCAGCGACATCGTCGTGCGGGTCGGCAAGTACGGCCCATACCTCGAGCGCGGCACGGACCGTCAGACGCTGCCGCCCGACATCGCGCCCGACGAGCTCACGTCCGCTCGCGCCGAGGAGATCCTCGCCCAGGGGAACCAGGAGCATGAACTGGGGTCGGACCCGGAGAGTGGACGGACGATCGCTGTGCGTTCGGGCCGCTACGGCCCGTATGTGACGGAGGTCGTCGAGGGCGACGAGAAGCCGCGCACTGCCTCGCTCTTCAAGACGATGTCGCCCGAGACGGTCACGCTCGAGGAGGCGCTGAAGCTCTTGACGCTCCCACGCTCGCTCGGGGAGTCCGACGGCGAAGAGGTGCTCGCAGCGAACGGGCGCTACGGCCCGTACGTGAAGCGGGGGAAGGAGTCACGCTCGCTCGACAGCGAGGAGCAGCTCTTCTCGATCAGCCTCGACGAGGCGCTGGCCAGGCTCGCCCAGCCCAAGCAGCGGGGCCGGAGGGCTGCGGCTCCGCCGCTGAAGGAGCTCGGGGATGACCCGGTCAGCGGCAAGCCGATCGTGCTCAAGGAGGGCCGGTTCGGCCCCTACGTGACGGACGGCGAGACCAACGCCAGCCTGCGCGCGGCCGATTCGATCGAGGCGATCGGGCCGGAGCGGGCGGCCGAGCTCCTCCAGGACCGGCGCGACCGGGGCCCCGCCCCGAAGCGCAAGCGGGCGCCCAGGAAGCGCTCGTAACAGAGCTGCAACAGTCCTTACAACATTTCGGGTGCGAAACCGTCCATAATCAGTCTCTCGTCGGAGGGGAATCCCCCCGCCGCCGCGCGCGTTCGAAAGGGCGGTACCCTGGCGCGGGAAGGTTTGCATGACCGGTCGCAGAAACGAAAGGACATCGATTCCGACTTGACTCAGAGCCAGCTGAACGAACTGCTTGAGACCGAGAGCGCACGCACCCTTCTGGATGCGGGCGAGGAGCGCGGCTGGATCGAACCGGCCGAGCTCGAGGCGTTCGCGGTCGAGAACGACCTCGGCGAGCCCGAGGTAACCGATCTCGTGAAAGAGCTCGAGCGCATCGGGCTCGAGGTGCGCGAGCCGGTCACGGAGGAGAAGAACACGAAGGCGCAGGCCGAGCCGGTCATCTACGAGGCCGACGCTCCGTCGGGCGCGGGCGACAGCCTGCAGCTCTTCCTCGCCGATGTCGGCAAGCACAAGCTGCTGACCGCGCACGAAGAGGTCGTGCTGGCGAAGGCGATCGAGCGTGGAGACGGTCGCGCGAAGCGACGCATGATCGAGTCCAACCTGCGTCTCGTCGTGTCGATCGCCAAGGGCTATCGCGGCCTCGGCGTGCCGTTCCTCGACCTGATCCAGGAGGGAACGCTCGGTCTCAATCGCGCGGTCGAGAAATTCGACTGGCGCCGCGGGTACAAGTTCTCGACCTACGCGACCTGGTGGATTCGCCAGTCGGTGCAGCGCGCGGTTGCGAACCATGCGCGCACGATTCGGGTCCCGGTGCACGTCGTCGAGCGCCAGCAGAAGCTGTCGCGCGCGGCGCGGCGGCTCGAGGTGGAGCTCGGCCGCGAGCCGACCAAGGAAGAGCTGGCCGAGGCCACCGGGCTACCGCTCCAGCACGTCGAGGAAGCGCTCTCGGCGGCGTCCGCCTCGGTCTCGCTGAACCAGACGGTCGGCGCGGACGACGAGGGCGAGCTCGGCGATCTCTTCGCCGACCGCGAGGCTGCAGATCCGTTCGACGAGGCCGAGGAGTCGTTGCGGCGGCAGAACATCCGCAAGGCGCTCGACGCTCTGCCGGAGCGGGAACGGCGCATTCTGGAGCTGCGGTTCGGGTTCGAGGGCGAGCCGTGGACGCTCGAGGCGATCGGGCACGAGCTCGACCTCACGCGCGAGCGCGTGCGCCAGCTCGAGGGCCAGGCGCTCTCACGGCTCGCCGCGTTGCGCGAGCTCGCCGGTCTAGCGGCCTAGCATCGACGACTGGGTGTCTGGCACCGACCGGTGTCAGACACCGGTCGCGTCCTGCGCTGCGCCCTCCAGGTCGGGCTTGTCGGCGCGCGTCATGCCTTCGGCCTGGCGGATCTCCTCGTCCGTCATCGGCCAGCGCTCGAGCGGGTAGTGGCAGGCGGCCTCGTGGCGCGGCTCCAGCTCGCGCAGCAGCGGGGTGTCGACGTCGCAGCGTCCCTGGTGGAACCGCGGGCAGCGTGGATGGAAGACACACGCCGCGGGCGGTGCGACCGGCGACGGCACGTCGCCGGAGAGGACGATCCGCTGGCGTCCGCTCGCCGCCGTCGGCCGCGGCACCGCGGAGAGCAGGGCGGCCGTGTAGGGATGCTTCGGGCTCTCGTAGATCGACTCGCTGTCGCCGAGCTCGACGATGTGCCCGAGGTACATCACGGCGATCCTGTCGGCGATCTGCCGGATCACCGACAGGTCGTGGGAGATGAAGACGTACGTGAGGTTGAAGTCGGACTGCAGGTTCCGCAGCAGGTTGAGGATCTGGGCCTGGATCGAGACGTCCAGGGCGGAGACGGGCTCGTCGCAGACGATCAGCTTCGGTGAGAGTGCGAGGGCGCGGGCGACGCCGATCCGCTGCCGCTGACCGCCCGAGAACTCGTGTGGGTAGCGGTTGAAGTGCTCCGGGCTGAGACCGACCGTCTCGAGGAGGTCCTGCACCCGCTGCTTGCCGCCTTTCACGCCGTGGATCTCGAACGGCGCCCCGATGATCTGACCGACCGTCTTGCGCGGGTTCAGCGACGAGTACGGATCCTGGAAGATCATCTGCATCTCGCGCCGCAACGGCCGCAGCTGGCGCTGCGAGATCGTCGAGATGTCGCGGCCGTCGAAGCGGATCGTGCCGCCTGTTGGATCGAGGAGCCTCAGGATCAGCCGTGCTGTCGTCGACTTCCCGCAGCCGGATTCGCCCACGATGCCGAGGGTCTCGCCGCGACGGACGTTGAGCGAGATGTCCTCGACTGCGTGCACCTCTGCCTTCCCGCGGGCGAAGACACCCTGCTTCACCGCGAAGCGTTTGGTCAGATGCTCGATCTCGACGAGGTTGTCGCTGGTGTTGGTCCCATTCGTGCTCATGCCCGAGCCTACGCCGGGGGAGCCTCCGTCAGCCCTACGGCTCATGCCGCGTCACCGAGGCGGGCGATCGAGCGCTTGCCCCCTTCGCGCTGTTTGTCTTCCCACGCCAGATGACACGCGTCGGGATGCGCCTCGGGAACCGGCGCGACGAGCGGAGGGCGTTCCGTCAAGCAGCGCTCGAAGCGGTAGCGGCAGCGTGGGTTGAACGGGCAGCCGGCGGGTGGAGAGAGGAGCGACGGCGGCGACCCTTCGATCGGAACGAGCGCGGAGAGCTTCTTCTCGACGCTCGGCATGGAATCGAGGAGGCCCCAGGCGTACGGGTGCTGAGGTTGCTCGAAGATCTGGTGCGCCGGTCCGTACTCCATGATCCGGCCGGCGTACATGACCATGACCGAGTTCGCGGTCTCGGCGACGACGCCGAGATCGTGGGTGACGAGGATCACACCGATGTTGTACTCGCGCTTGACCGCTTCGATCAGTTCGAGGATCTGTGCCTGCACCGTCACGTCGAGCGCCGTGGTGGGCTCGTCGCAGATCAGGATCGAGGGGTTGTGGACGAGCGCCATCGCGATCATCGCGCGCTGGCGCATGCCGCCCGAGAACTGGTGCGGGTAGTCACGTGCGCGCGACTTCGCATTCGGAATGCCGACGTGGCCGAGCAGTTCGACGGCGCGATCCCAGGCGGCCTTCTTGCCGACGTCGGAATGCGCCGTCACGGCCTCGGCGATCTGAGCACCGACGCGGTACATCGGATGGAGACAGGCGAACGGATCCTGGAAGACCATCGCGATGTCCTTGCCGCGGATCTTCCGCAGGTCCTCCGGCGGCAGGCCCAGCAGGTTGCGGCCCATGAAGTCGACGTGGCCCTCGATCATGGTCCGCTGCTGGTTGAGCAGTCCCATGATCGCGAGATTGGAGACGCTCTTGCCGGAGCCGGACTCGCCGACGACCCCGAGCGTCTCGCCGCGGGACAGGGTGAAGCTGACGTCCGAGACGGCCTGGACAACGCCGTCGGCGGTCGGAAAGCGAACCGTCAGGCCGCGCACGTCGAGCAGCTGTTTGTCGTTCGTCGCGCCTGGGTCTTGGATGCCGGTCGGCTCGGTCACGCCTTCGTCGGTCACGCGTAGCGGACGCGGGGGTCGATGAAGGCGTAGAGAATGTCGACGATCAGGTTTGCGAACGCGACGGCGATGGAGGCGACGAGCACGACACCCAGCACGACCGGCAGGTCTTGCTGGAGCGCGTCGTTGATCGCGAGATAGCCGAGCCCCTGGAGGTTGAAGACAGACTCGGTGATCACGGCGCCGCCGACGAGGAGCGCGATGTCGAGGCCGAACATGGTCACGATCGGCGTGAGCGAGGCGCGCAGGCCGTGCTTGAAGATCACCGTGCGCTCAGGCAGTCCCTTGGCCCGCGCGGTCCGGATGTAGTCCTCGCCGAGCGTCTCGAGCAGGCTGTTGCGTGTCATCCGTGCGTAGAACGCGGCGTAGAGAAGCGCGAGCACGATCCACGGCGTGATCATGTGCGAGAAGAACCCGGTCGGGCTGTCGAGGGGCGACACGTACCCGGTGCCGCCGACCCAGCCGAGTTTCTGCCAGAAGATGAAGAGCGCCATCAGTCCGAGCCAGAAGACCGGCGTCGAGATCCCGACCAGCGCGAAGCCCATGGATAATCGGTCCGTCGCCGATCGGCGGCGTACGGCGGAGAGGACGCCGATGCCGACGCCGAGCACGAGCCAGATGATTGCCGCGCCGGCGATGAGGAGCAGTGTCCTTGGCGCGCGCGCCTCGATCAGCGCCTTGACGGAGCTGCCGCTCGCGTAGGTGTAGCCGAGCCCGGGCCAGCCGTACTTGTCGCCCGTTGCGAACCGCCACGAGAACTTGCCGAACTGGACGTACCACGGCTTGTCGAGCCCGAGGCGTTGGTGGATCTGCGCGATTTCCTGGTCGGTCGGGTTCTTGCCGGCAAACCGCAGTGCCGGGTCGCCTGCCGGCAGGAGATAGAAGACGGCGAAGGTGATCGCGAGCACGCACAGCACGACGATGAGCGTCCAGATGAGTCTGCGGGCGATGTAGAAGATCATGGGTCAGTTGGTTTCGGTGGAGGAGGGGCGGGACAGGTGTCCCGCCCCTCGTTCCGGTTTTCTCCTATTGCGACCTGGCCACCGACGAGTAGGCGGGGCCGTCCGTGAACTGGTCGTAGTTCCAGTGGGTGACGTTCGGGCCGATGATGAAGACGTTGTTCGGCCACAGGTACGGGACCCATGGGACGATCGACGTCATCAGCTTCCTGTCGATCCCCTCCCAGCAATTGGTGCGGTCCTGCGCCAGCTTGGAGCTGCAGACCGCGATGGCGCTGTCGACGCTCGGCACGTTGTCGATGCTGCCGGTGGCGCCGACTGTCTTTGCGATCTCCGGCGTCAGGCCGACGAGGGAGTAGTTCGTGTTGCCCGACTTGATGATTGCGCCTGAGTCGAACAGTTCAGCGAAGAACGTGAACGGGTCGGCGTAGTCCTTCCCCCAGCTCGGGCGTTCGGAGAACGGAATGTTCTTCGACGGGGTCTGGATCGTCGTGTAGGCGCCGTTGATCGACCTCACGGTGAACGTGATGCCGATCTTCGCGGCGTCTTCCTGGATGATCGGGATCATGCGCGTGTCCACGCCGCGGGTGTCCGCGATCATGAGGACGCCCTTGCAGGCCGATGCGGTGCACTTGCCCGTCTTGCCCGGGTCGTACTTCGACTGCTTGATCTCGGCGGCTGCCTTGTCGACGCTGCCCATCTCGTTCGGCGTCGCGTACGGGTCGTACTCGGCAAGACCGTTGTTGTAGAGCACGGGCGGGACGACGTGCGTGGCGACCGAACCGGGGATCGGGCCGCCCCAGGCCTTCTGGAGCGCCGACTTGTCCATGATCCAGTTCATCGCCTTGCGGACGTGGACATCGTCGAACGGCGGCTGCGTGAGGTTCATCGTGAAGTAGTTCGTGCGGTCGCCGACGTTCGGGATCATCCGCGGCTTGAGTGCCGGGTTGGTCGCGTAGAGACGAATGGTCTTCGGTGCCGGGCTCGACACCTCGTCCTGGTAGGCGCCCGACTGCACCTTCGCGAAGATGTCATCGGCGTTCGAGTTCACGACGAACTTGAACGTGTCGATGTAGTTCTTGCGGTACTGGTCGGTCGACTGGTTGTACTCCGGATTGCGGACGAGGATGATGTGGTTGCCGTTGGCCCCGTCGTAGCCGCTCATCGGCTTGAGTGCCGAGCAGGACGCGATGCTGACCTTGTCGGCGCCCTGGAGCATGTACGGCCCCGTCGAGACGACGTCCCGGCCGTAGTCGCCCGGCTTCCCCTCGAAGCACTTCGCGACCTCTTCCGGAATCGGTGCCGTCGCCGGCATCGACATGCGGAGGTTGAAGTCGCCTGTCGGCTTCGTCAGATGGAAGACGATGGTGTTGTCGTTGGGCGTCTCGATGCCCGAGACCGTCTTCGCCGTGCCGTTGGCGACGGCGTTCCAGCCTGAGATCACGGTGTAGTAGAAGGAGTACTGGCCGCCGTCCTTCGGGTTGGCCAGCCGGTTCATCGCGTAGGCGACGTCCTTCGAGGTGACAGTGCGGTTCACAGGCGGGCCGAACTTGATGCCCCTGCGCAGTTTGTAGGTGTAGGTCAGCCCGTTGTTGGTCGGGTTCGGTGCGGTCGTTGCGAGGTCCCCGATCGTGATGTTGCCGGCCGCGCCGGGCAGGTGCTTGTAGCCGACGAGGGAGCGAAGCATCAGGTTCGAGTAGAGGCCCCAGGCGTTACCGAGGTACTCGCCGGTGGGGTCGAAGTTGTTGGTGAAGCCGAACGACTGTTCCCAGCCGACCGTGTAAGTGCCTCCCTTGGCAGGGGTGCCACTGCTGAACGTGCCCGAGCCGACGACCGAGTTGCCGGTGCTCGAGGAGGTGGTCGTGGTGGTGGTTGAGCCTGAGCTCGACTTCTTCGAGCCACACCCGGCCGCGAGCGCCGCCAGTGCGACAACGGCTCCGGCCATGAGCGCGAGCCGTAGGTACTTCCTCATGCGGGACTTCTCCTTTCTGGGGGGCTGGTGCGGGTAGCTCACCGTTCGGACCTCACGTCGAAGGCGTCGCGGAGACCGTCGCCGAGGAGGTTGAAAGCGAGCGTGGTGATGATCAGGAATCCGCCCGGGAAGAGCATGAGCCACCAGGCGACGTTGTACAACTGTGATGCGTCGCTGAGGATCGATCCCCAGGACGCCTCATCGGCGGGGACGCCGAGTCCGAGGTAGGAGAGTGCTGCTTCGAACAGGATGTTGGTCGGGATCAGAAGCGTCGTGTAGACGATGAGCGGCCCGATCAGATTTGGCAGGATCTCGGATCTGACGATCCGGAGGTTGCTTGCGCCGGCTGCACGTGCCGACTCGACGAACTCTTTCTCGCGCAGCGACAGCGTGTAGCCGCGAACGATGCGCGCGATGTAGGACCACGAGAACAGGGTGATCACCGCGATCACGACGCTGAGGCCTGGTTGGATCAGACCGCCGAGGCAGCCGTTCTTGCTGGTCGAGCACGCCGCGACGATGCCGACCGCGATCAGGATCTGGGGAACGGCGAGCAGCACGTCCGCGAACCGTGAGAGACCCGAGTCGACCCATCCGCCGGCGAACCCTGCGGTCAGGCCGACGACCAGGCCGATCAGCACGGCGAGGCCGGACGCGACGATGCCGACGAACAGCGAGGTGCGAGCGCCGTACATCGTGCGAACGAACAGATCGCGTCCAGCTGCGTCGGCGCCGAACCAGAACTGCCGGTTCGGGCCGAGCGGCACGCCGTAGGCGTCGGTCATGTTGTTGTAGGTCGTGTTCTGCGGATGGCCTGTGATGTGCGCTGCGATCGGGCCGCCGAAGAAAGCGAGAAAGATCAGCACGATGATCACGATGCCGCCGCCGACCGCTGCCTTGTCCTGGCGAAAGCGGTCCCAGAACAGTCGCCTCGGTGTTTTGCGCGTGACAGCGACCGGTTGGAGCGCAACCGCTCCGCCGGCTGTCACAAGGTCAGGTGCGTTCGTCATCCCTCGTCCACAAGCGTAATACCGCTGCTTTCCCCGTGCGGCAATACTGATGAACATGGATCGCCCCGAGCTCCGCCCGCCCGGCTCGCTCGCCGGCCGGATCGTTCGCGTCGAGCCGATCGAGGAACGCCACCGGGAAGGGCTCAGAGAGGCAGCTGAGCGTGACCCGCAGATCCATCGCTACACCAACCTGTATTCGCTCGGCTTCGACCGCTGGTTTGACCTTGCGCTCGACAGCACAAGCGAGGTGCCCTTCGTCGTCTGCCTCGACGGCCGCCCGGTCGGCTCGTCGCGCTACCTGAACGTCGAGGAGTTCCACCGGCGGCTCGAGATCGGTTGGACATGGCTCGAGCGGGCGCAGTGGGGCACAGGGGCGAACATCGAGACGAAGTACCTGTTGATGCGGAATGCGTTCGAGGGCTGGGGCGCGATGCGGGTCGAGTTCAAGACGGACGCTCGCAACCTGCGGGTCCGTGGGGCGCTGCTCGGCGTGGGCGCGAGCTTCGACGGGATCTTCCGGAAGCACATGATCCTGCCCGACTCGATCCGCGATTCGGCTTGGTACTCGGTGCTCGACGACGACTGGCCCCGTGTCAAGGCGATGCTCGAGGAGAAGATCGACCGGCACGCGCTCCGCCCGGCCGCCACATGAGGTGCCGGGTCGACGCGGCCTCGCTGCGAGCGGAGCCGGACGACGCGGCCGAGCAGGTGACCCAGGCATTGCGAGGCGAACCGCTGTTTCTCGAGGCGCGCGACGGCGACTGGGCGCGCGTGATCACCGCCTACGGCTATCCGGGGTGGGTGCGGAGCGAGGCGTTGGAGGAGGGGCCGGGCGAGTTGCCCGAGCCGTCCGCGGGCTCGCCCGTCGACGTGGCGCGCTCGTATCTGGGCGCGCCGTATCTCTGGGGCGGGCTCACCGAGGCCGGCATCGACTGCTCGGGGCTCGTGCACATCGCCTACCGCCGGCTCGGGCGGCTCGTTCCGCGGGATGCCGACCAGCAGGCACGGGCGGGCTCGGAGGTCGGCGAGCTCGAGCCGGGTGATCTCATCGCCTACGGCGAGCCGGCGGACCACATCGCTTTTTGGCTCGGCGGCGGCCGAATTCTGCACTCGACGGGCCGTGAGAACGGCCTCGGCGTCGTCGAGGAGGTTGAGCCAGAGGATCTGCGCGCGCGGCGCCACCGGCTGCTCCGGCTCTGAGAGCGACCTTGCCGGCCGGGCCGTCACTCTTTCGGGGGTGGTCTTGTCCTAATGCTGGCCCAGAAAACCGCCGATAGCTCCCTCGATGGACGCTGCGCAGCGCGATGAGATTCTGACCCGGTATCGGGAGCATTCCGCACGTTTCGAGTCGGTTGCGGCTCGGCGTGATGCGAACGTTGCGGAGGTCATTCCCTTTCAGCAACCTGCGCGGGAGCTCGAACAGGAGCCGACTGCACGGGAGCTCGAGGTGCTCCAGCTCATCTCGGACGGTCTCGTGAACCGCGAGATCGGGGTCCGGCTCTTCCTCTCGGAAGAGACCGTGAAAAGTCACGTTCGCCACTTGCTCGCCAAGCTGCAGGCTCGAAGCCGCGCCCATGCGGTCGCGGTCGGCTTTCGGCGCGGCTTGATCGGCTAGCGCGCAAACGAAAGGCCGCCCCTGTGGACGGCCCTCCGAAAAGCGTGCTTTTCAAAGTTCGTTACCCTGTGGACAACTCCCCCAAAGGGGTGAGGCCACTGGGTGTCGAACCCAGTTAACTGCGTAAGCCTGTTACCAGGAAGCCATGCCCCCAGCGATTTTGGCGCTCTTCACGAACTTCGCGAACTTGCTCATGTGTATCCCCCGTATTGGTTTGGACTGACGGCATCGAGGAGGATATAACCCATTTGGGGGATACGCAAGTATTTCTCAAGATTCGTCGTGAACTTGCGGGGCTAAGCACCCCGGTTCTCGCGTATCTAGTCGCGGTTGTCGTCGCGGCTGTCGGCCTTGCGGTCGGCTTGATCCTGCTCGGCGAGGGCCTGGGTGGGAACGTTGGCGCCGTTCTCGGCTTAGCCTTCGCCTCCGCGTACGCCGAGCGCGGTTCCATCACGCTTCGAGGTCATCTCACGGTCTCGATCTCGCTTCTGCCGGCGATCTTTGCTGCTGTCCTGTTCGGCCCGCTCGCCGCGATGATCGTGTTCGGCGCATCCGGCTTGAGCATCGCTTTCCCATGGGCAGGTCGGATTGCCTACGCGGGTAGCAGATCGATCATCGGTGCGCTAGCGGCCGGAGCCGTTGCCCTGGTCTCGGGTTTCATGAACGGCGGTGCGGGCGAGACGGTCGTAGCAGCACTTGCGGCGGCGCTGGTCGCAGAGGTAGCTGACACTGCGTTTGCTTCCTTCACCTATTGGTTGCGGGGCTACGGCTCTTGGACTGTTCCGGCCAGGGACTCTCTGCCGGTCATCGCAGCGTCTGTTCCGTTTTACAGCTCCGCAGTCGCCGTTCTCGCTCTGGCTTACACAGATATTTCGGCGTGGACGTTGCCGCTGTTCTTCGCTCCCGCGCTGGCTGCACAACGATGGTTCTTGCTCTATCAGGAACAGCAACGGCTCGCGAGTGACCTTCAGGTGGCGAACGACCAACTCCGGACAGCGAACCTATCGTTCGCGAAGGGGCTGATCGCAACGCTCGACGCTCGCGATCAATACACAGCGGGTCATTCGGCCGCGGTCGCGATCTATGCACGCGACATCGCGAAGCGCATGGATCTCGGTCAGGACTACGCGGATTTGGCACACCTGTGCGGTCTCGTGCACGACATCGGGAAAATCGGACTCCCTGCTGGACTGCTTGAGAAGCCCGGCGCGCTAACGCTTGAGGAGCGCCGCGAGATGCAGCGGCACTCTGAGATCGGCGAGCGGATCCTTGCGAACGTGGACACGTATGCAGAGATCGCCGCGGTCGTGAGACACCATCACGAGCGAGTGGATGGTCAGGGCTACCCAGATCGCGTGGCTGGTGACGACATCCCGACTCTTTCAAGAATCATCGCCGTCGCAGATGCGTACAACGCGATGACGTCAGACCGCCCCTATCGTGACGCCATGCCTAGCCGGGTTGCGAGACTTCGCCTGGCGCAGGCTGTAGAGACGCAGTTCGACACCGGGGTTGTAGCTGCGTTCGAGGCGATTCTTGCAGGAGCGGACGAGGACTATCGCACCGGACGTGGGGCCGAGTTCAATCTGCTGCCATTGACTGCGGACGAAAACTCGTCGGCAACCACGTCGGACGACGCCCCGTCCGTCAGTGTCGTCGTGTCAGCCTAATCCGAGTACAAGTTAAAGCGCGTGATTGCTTCGGCGCGTGTTCGGACGCCGAGTTTCTCAAAAACGTGTCGAACGTGAACCTTGGTTGTGGACTCGGAGATAACCAACGCGTTCGCTATCTCTCGGTTCCGAAATCCTCGCGCTATCAACTCGATGACCTCCCGCTCGCGAGGTGTCAGCAGTTCCTCTGGGGATCGGCTGGAGCGCGTTCGAATCCCGGCACGCCTGGCGATCGCGTAGTCGTTGGAGCGTTCATATAGCCATTCGAGTGTAGGCCGCAGCCGTTGAAGGCTTGCCGCGAGCTCGCTGAGAGGCGTCGAGCAGCGCAGGGCGGTAACAACTGGATCCCAGGTACCAAGCTCGTTGGCGCACTCGAAGAGCGCCTCGCATTCTCGTTGCCGGCAGTTCTCTGACGCGCCGATTGCTCGAGCCGCCGCCGCCATCACTCTTATTTCGACCGCGGTGCTGCGTTCGACCGCATCGTCTGCGAGCGTATTTGCGAGACTTCGATCGCCCGCGGCCGCGTAGG
This sequence comes from uncultured Thermoleophilia bacterium, assembly GCA_963806025.1. Taxonomy (GTDB): domain Bacteria; phylum Actinomycetota; class Thermoleophilia; order Gaiellales; family Gaiellaceae; genus PALSA-600. The sequence continues at coordinate 143,649 of CAWDWI010000003.1, forward strand.
TCAGGGCCTGGGTCGCTAGAAACTCCGCTTGTAACGACGGTATCGTCGCTTCTGTCGCCGGCGGCTGCATGAGCTCGTGCGCTCGGGCGAGTTTTCCAGTCTGTAGCGCCATGCGGCAACGCAGGATTCTTGCATTGAGGACGTGGATGCCGATGCGACGTTCGCTGCTTGCATCCTCGACCCGTTGCAGGCATCTCTCGGCCGCGCCGAAACGCCGTAAGCCCATGTAAATGGACGCCAGGTTCGAATTGCTTTGTGGGCGCGCAAACTCAAGGTCGAACTCCTCTATGTCTGCCTCCGCCTGTGTGGCCAATTCGAGAGCCTCTCGGTATCGGCTCATGAGGGCGAACACGTAGGCGAGTGAGAAGGTGAGCGAGCTGCGTGCGCGGGGATCTTCAAGTCGGCTCAGTGCGTGTATCGACTCCTCGAGTCTTAACGGGTTCGCCAAACCATCGCCGAACCTTCGGCGAGCGACCTCCACCGACCCGTACCGAACAAGGTCGAGAGCAGAGGCTCGACGACGCAGCTCTAGCTTCTGAAGAATTGGCTCCGGGTCTCCGACTTCGCCTTGGATGGATGCAAGCGCCCATCCGTAGAGCGCCTCGGCCTCATCCTGGTCGTCGTTCGCCGTTTCGTAGGCGACGCCAAAGGCGGACTCGGCCGTCTCGAGATCGGCTTGGGAGAACGCGCAGTGTCCGATGATGGTTTGGGCTCGTGTTGCGAGGATGTGTTCCGCAGGCAACCCACACCGGAAACGGGTCGCCAGATCAATTGCAAGCGTGTATTCACCGTCGCGGCTTGCCACCTCGGCATCAACCAGGTCAATGATTGCCGGGTACGACGAGGAAACAAACAACGAGCGCGCCGTTCTGGCGAAGGTTGAAAGCGTGCCTAGGTGTCCCAAACGCGCCAGAGGCTTGTATGCGGCCTCTAGTGCCGGCTCGACGAGGTCGTTCAATTCGAAACGCAGAATTAGCTCAAATGCCCGATCCCAGCGCTTACGCTCCATGCACGTGACCACGGCGTTGCGAACCAGACCTTGAGCATCGTCAGAGAGTTTTTCAAGCAGAAAGTCGCGAACCAACGGATGCAGGTCACCGGCCTGATCCGCCGCCAAGAAACCAACTTCCTGCGCTTGTTGGATGGCCTGCTCCCCGTCTTCCCCGAGAACCTCCAGCATCGCGTCCTGAGACATCTCCGGCGCAAGAGCCAGTCGCAACAGTTGCTTGTGCAGGGTTTCAGGGACGGACTGGTAGAGCTCCTCAGCGATGAACTCGTAGAGCTCAGCCGGCATCGCACCACCGGGAAGTCTTATGCGCCCAGTACCCGCTGCCAGGGCGAGGACAGCTGGCCAGCCCTCCGCTTGCGTTATCAGGGACTCAAGATCTGGCCGACGACCAAGCATGAGTTTCGACTCTTCCTCGTCCATGGCGAGGTCGTCCCGCCCGATTTGTTCAACCTCTCGGTACAGGACGCGTCTGCGGGGTGCCCAGGCTGGGCGCGCTCGGGACGCGACGAGGAGTCGCGCTTTGGCTCGATCTTCAATGACTGAAATCAGCTCCGCGAGTTCCGGCGACTCGTTGACCTCGTGGTAGTCGTCGAGAACGAGCCACTGTGCTCGGGACTTGTCAAGGAGTTCGGCGAGAGTGAGGCCCACGTCGCGCGCCGCTCGCTGCGGGTTGCTCCGTGCTCGGAGGTATTCACCAATGAATCGAGACGCGCGGCCACCTAGGTTGTCTATTCCCGAGGCGACGTCTTCCGCGAAGCGAGCGACATCTCGGTGTGCCGTGGTGAGGGTCACCCAGATTGCGCCATTGAGGGTCTTCGCCCATTGCCGAGCAAGGGTCGTCTTCCCGTAGCCGGCTGGAGCGAGCAGCAGAATTACTCGCGCGTCGGACTCGTCGAGCATCTTGATCAGCCGCGGTCGCTCGATGATGCGGCGCTCGCGGCGAACCGGGTTCGTTTGTTTCGTGCCTGCGGTCATGCCTGCCTGCCCTCGTTCAGAGACGTAACGCTCTCCGCGGTGAACGCTACGCCTCTTGCTAAGAATTTCAAAGGGGCTGGGGCGTCCGCGGCGGAGGGTTACGCCGCGGACGCCGCTTCGCCGTCAGCCCCCGTTGTCGGCTCGCGCCGACTCCAGGCGATGCGCCAGCGGGTCTTCACCCGTCAGCAACCGGAAAGCGACCGGGATCTGCCGCCTCCGTGGTACGCCCAGCTTCTGCCGGAGGACGTCGCAGTGTGCTTTCGCCGTGCGGGGAGAGATGCCGAGCTCGAGACCCACCTCGTCGTTCGACAGACCCTGGGCGATCAGTTCCACGACCTGGCGCTGCCGGTCGGTAATCCCTGAAGGGTTTCGGAGTGCCTGCATGCGAGGCAGGCTACGGCTCCGACGGCAGCCGGATGTATCGGCCAAAGGGTGTATCCGAGGCGAACGGCCGGGCGAGCTAGGTCGTGAGCACGGAGACCACGTCGCGAACGGCCTCGGCGCTCTTCCCGAGCGCCTCCTGCTCCGTCGCGTCGAGATCGACTTCGAGGATCTGCTCGATCCCCTCCGAGCCAAGCTTCACCGGTACGCCCATGTAGAGACCGTCGATCCCATACTCGCCCTCGAGATACGCGGTGCAGGGCAGCACACGCTTCTCGTCCAGCACGATCGAGTCGACCATCTGCGCGGCGGCTGCGCCCGGCGCGTACCAGGCGGAAGTACCGAGCAACTGAACGACCTCACCGCCGCCCTTTGCAGTGCGCTCGACCATCGCGGCGATCTTCTCTTCGGAGACGAGCTTGCGGATCGGCACACCGCCCACCGTCGTGGCGGAGATGACCGAGACCATCTGGTCTCCGTGACCACCGAGCACGACCGCGCTGACGTCCTTGATCGACGCACCGGTCTCCCACGAGATGAACGTCTGCAGACGGGCGGTGTCGAGGATCCCTGCCTGGCCGAAGACGCGTGCCTTCGGGAACCCCGAGACGTTCTTCGCCACGTGGCACATCGCGTCGAGTGGGTTCGAGACGACGATCAGGATCGTGTCGGGGCTCTGCGCCACGACTTTCTCGGTGACGTCCTTGACGATCTTCTCGTTCGTCTGGACGAGGTCGTCGCGGCTCATTCCCGGCGACCGCGGGAGGCCCGCGGTGATCACGACGACGTCCGAGCCGGCCGTCGGTGCGTAGTCGTTCGACCCTGTGACGTTCGGTTCGTAGCCGAGGACGGCGCCCATCTGGTTGATGTCGAGCGCCTTGCCCTGTGGCAGTCCCTCCTTGATGTCGACGAGGACGATGTCCGCGTAGTCGCGCTGCGCCAGGACCTGCGCGCACGTCGCGCCGACATTGCCCGCACCGACGACGGTGACCTTCCGCCTCTTGCTCACGTTCAAGCCTCCAATTTCTGGATGATCGCGTCCGCGTACTCACGGGTTCCGACGGCGGTCGGATCGTCGCGCGACGCCTTCATGTCGTAGGTGACGTTTTCGCCTTCGCGGATGACGTCCGCGACGGCTTGCTCGAGGCGCTGCGCCGCGTCGCGTTCCCCGAGGTGGTCGAGCATCAACGTGCCCGAGAGGATCATTGCGGTCGGGTTGACCTTGTTCTGTCCCTTGTACTTCGGGGCCGAGCCATGGGTCGCCTCGAAGACCGCGACGTCGGGCCCGATGTTGGCGCCGGGAGCGACGCCAAGGCCGCCGACCAGGCCGGCGGTGAGGTCACTCAAGATGTCGCCGTACAGGTTCGGTAGAACGAGGACGTCGAACTCCTCGGGCCGTTGGACCAGGCCCATGCATGTGGCGTCGACGAGATTCTCCCAGGGCTCGATCTCCGGGAAGTCCTTCGCGACGTCGCGGAAGACGTCGAGGAAGAGCCCGTCCGTGAACTTCATGATGTTCGCCTTTGTCACGCACGAGACTCGTTTACGGTCATGCTCGCGGGCGTACTCGAATGCGAAGCGGATGATCCGCTCCGAGCCCTCGCGGCTGATCGGCTTGACCGAGATGCCGGACCCGGGCGCAATCTGTTTCGACTGCAAGGAGTTGAGCTCCGCGATCACGCGCTGTGCCTCGGGGGTCCCCGCTTCGTACTCGATCCCGGCGTAGAGGTCTTCAGTGTTCTCGCGGACGATCACGAGATCGACGTTGTCGTAGCGCGAGCGCACGCCCTCGAACGTCTTACACGGACGCAGGCAGGCATAGAGGCCGAGCTCGTGGCGGAGCGCGACGTTGACGGAGCGGAATCCGGTGCCGATCGGAGTCGTGATCGGCCCCTTGAGTGCGACCTTGTTCTCCTTCACCGAGGCGAGCGTCTGATCCGGCAGCGGCGTGCCTTCCTGCTCCATCACGTCAACGCCTGCCTGCCGGACGTCCCAGTCGAAGCCGACCCCGGTGGCCTCCAGAACGCGGCGGGTCGCCTCGGTCAACTCCGGGCCGGTCCCGTCGCCGGGGATGAGGGTGACACGGTGCGCCATGCGCGGGCCAGCCTACACACCGCTTGGCCAACCGCCGTTCGATTCAGCTTGTGTACCGTTCGTCTTCGATGAGCGCGACCAGCGACTTCCGTCCCGGTCTCGAAGGCGTCATCGCTTTCGAGACCGAGATCGCCGAGCCCGACAAGGACGGCGGCTACCTTCGTTATCGCGGCGTCGACATCGAAGAGCTCGTCGGCCACTACCCGTTTGAGAACGTCTGGGGCCTTCTCGTCGACGAGGACATCAACTCGCCGCTGCCCCCGACCGAGGCGATCCATCTACAGGACCCGAGCGGCTCGGTGCCGGCAGATCTCCAGGCGGCCCTTGCGACACTCGGGCCGAAGTGGGGAATGCAGAAGCTCGTCGATATCGACGACAAGCAGGCACGTGACGATCTCGCCCGGCTCTCGTCGGCAACGCTCACGATCGTCGCGCAGGCAGCTCGCGGAAAGCAACCAGCCGTCCCGGAGTCGGAGATCGAGCAGGGCGAAAATGCCGCGGCGAAGTTCCTGATTCGCTGGCGCGGCGAGGCCGACCCGCCCGCCGTCAAGGCGCTCGACACGTACTGGATCTCGGCGGCAGAGCACGGCCTCAATGCCTCGACGTTCACTGCCCGGATCGCCGCCTCGACCGGCGCCGACTGTGCGGCGGCGATGTCGTCGGCCGTCGGCACGCTCTCCGGCCCGCTGCACGGCGGGGCGCCGGCCCGCGTCCTGCCGATGATCGAGGGCGCCGAGAGGGCGGGAGATCCCGAGCAGTACGTCCGCGATCTCCTCGACCGCGGCGAGCGCATCATGGGCTTCGGCCACCGCATCTACCGGGCCTATGACCCTCGCGCGACGGTCCTCAAGAGAACGGCCTTCGAGCTCGGCGCGCCGAAGGCGGAGGTCGCGGCGGCGCTGGAGGAAGCGGCGTTGAAGGTTTTGCGCGAGAAGTCGCCCGACCGCCAGCTCGAGACGAACGTTGAATACTGGGCGGCGGTGGTTCTCGACTTTGCGGGCATCCCGGCCGATCTGACGCCTGCGATGTTCGGCTGTGCTCGCGTTGCGGGTTGGTCGGCGCACATACTCGAGCAGAAGCGCACCGGTCGCCTGATCCGGCCGGGGGCCCGGTACATCGGCCCCGCGCCGCGCCCAGTGTCCGACGTCTCGCAGTGACGCTCGCCGAGGCTGCGGCTCAAGCCGACGCGTTCGCCGAGGAGGGAAACGAGCGTGAGCTTGCGAAGCTCCGCTCCGAGTGGGATGAGCTGCTGGAGGCTTCGGCGCGTGGCGCCGACTTCCGGGACCGGGCGGTCGCCTATCGCGCGATCGGTCAGTTTCGCTTCCGCACCAAGAAGGAGCTCTTGCGCAGAGGGCTCGAGGACGAAAGCCCGGCCGTGCGCGGCTCGGCGCTTCTCGCGCTCGAGCGACTCTCACGCGACCATCCTGGCGACATCAACGACGTGCGGCCGTTGCTGCACGAGCTCTTGACCCACGACGGGAACGAGGCGGTGCGACGGCTCGCGGTCGTCGCCTTGAAGAACGGCTCACCGCGTCCCGACACGATCCAGATCCTCGCTTCCCTCGGTGACGACGACGAGCAGCCTCGCGAGTTGCGCGAAGCAGCAGCGAAGGTTGCGCAGGCGCTGCGCCGCAAGACCGCGAAGTAGCGCGGACGGATCTACGTCCGTTCTTGGACGGGCCGGCCGGGATCGTCTGTCGAACGTTTCCGAGCGTGAGGGTGCGCCCGGTAATACAACTCGCGGCGTCTCCGATCGGTGACGTGGGTGTACAGCTCGGTCGTCGAGAGGTCGGCGTGGCCCAGCATCTCCTGGACGGATCTCAGATCGGCTCCTCCTTCGAGCAGATGCGTCGCGAAGGAGTGGCGCAGCAGATGCGGGTGGACCCGGAGCGGGTCGAGGCCTGCCTTCTCAGCCAGTTTCCGCAGGATCAGGAAAGCGCCTGCCCGGGTCAGCGGGCCGCCGCGTGCGTTCAGGAACAGCTCGGGGCGGTGTCGGGAATCGAGAAAGGGGCGGCCGCGCGCGAGATAGCGGCGCAGCGCCTCGGCCGCGTGCCGACCGACCGGAACAACGCGCTCCTTGCCGCCCTTTCCGACGACGCGGACAAGCCGGTCGTCGAGGTCGACCGCCGCCCGCACGAGCCCGACCGCCTCGGAGACTCGGAGACCGGCGCCGTAGAGCAGTTCGACGAGGGCCTGATCGCGGAGGGAGCGCGGCTGGGTGCCGGCCGCAGCCTGGATCAGGCGCTCTGCCTCACCGGGGGAGAGCGTCTTCGGCAGCGGCTTCGTCCGACGGGGCAACGCAACTGCGGCCGCGGGATTGTCGCTGCGCGCACCGAGGAGCTGCTGATGGCGGAAGAAGCTGCGGGTCGAAGCGGTGCGGCGCGCGATCGTCGAGCCGGCGAGCCCGTCGGCGCGCAACTGCGCGACGTAGCGTTCGAGCTCCTCGAGCGTCGCCTCTCCGACCGGCTTGCCGAGGTAGGTGGCCAGGGCGGTCAGGTCGCGGCGGTAGGCATCGACTGTGCGCGGCGACCGTTGCGCGGCGAGCAGAGCGAGGAAGCCCTCGAGTGCGGGATCGCGATCCATCCGCCCCGGTTTCGCCGGGCGCATCACGACCCCTGTCGGACGCAAGCAGCGGCGACGCGACGGAGCGCTGCCGGCGCTACACCGGGGTCAGACCCCGGACGTGTCTCTTTCGAACGTGCTTACTGGGATGGGCAAGCGGAAACGCGGCTCCTCCGAGCGTCGGAGCCGGCGAGCAGGGGACACTGGGCTCGCCTTTCTGGACACGGCTGGGGTCAGACCCCGGACGTGGCTCGGTGAGACATGTCGAGTGCGGTCAGGAGCGAGGGTGCGAGTGGTCGTAGACCTTTCGCAGTCGTTTCGCATCGACGTGGCTGTACATCTGCGTGGTCGAGAGAGATGCATGGCCGAGAAGCTCCTGGATCGTTCGCAGATCGGCGCCGCCTTCGAGCAGGTGCGTCGCAAATGCGTGCCGCAGCCGGTGCGGATGAGGGACGAGGCGGCGCAACGTCGACGTATCGAGCCGGCGTCCCCGCGTCGAGAGGAAGAGCGCGTTGTCGGCGCCGCGCGCGAGTTGCGGTCGTGCTTCGTGCACGTACCGCGCGACGAGACTCGCCGCCTGCTCACCGAGCGGCACCACGCGGTCCTTGCCACCTTTCCCGAGCCGCACGTGGACGAGCTCCTGCTCGAAGTCGACGTCGCCGAGATCGAGCCCGACCGCCTCTGCGCTGCGGAGCCCCGCGGAGTACACGAGCTCGACGAGCGCCTGGTTGCGGAGCGCAAGCGGGCCGTCGCCCTCCAGCCCGTCGACGATCTCCTCGACCTCGCTCTGCTTCGGCGCATCGGGCAACCTGCGCGGACGCCTCGGGGCGAACGAACCGTCGGGCACCCGTTCCGGGCCGAGCACATGGCGGAGAAGCGACCGCACCGCCGTCAGCTTGCGGCCGATCGTCGCAGGAGCGAGCCGTCCGCTGGGCCGTGCGCGGCCGAGCTCGGTCACCCAGTCGGCGAGGACCCGCACGTCGACGTCCTCGACCGGGCTGTCAGGGCCGAACCAGGCTGCGAACTCGCGCAGGTCGGCCGCGTAGACCCGGCGCGTGCCCTGGCTGATCCCCGCGGCGGCAAGGAACCGCTCTGTCGCAGCTTCGAAGGTCACTCCGCCGTGTTCGCCGCGAGATATAGGATCGCCTGCCTGATGGGTGATCGCTGGAGCCGCCTCGCCGAGCTCGCTGTTCACGGGGCGAATATCCAATCCGGCCAGATCGTGCTGGTCACCGCCGAGCTCGGTCAGGAACCGCTGGCCCGAGCCGTCGCCGCGGCGGCCTACGACCGGGGCGCGAAGTTCGTCGATGTCGACTACTTCGATCCATGGATCAAACGCGCCCGCATCGAGCACGCTGATCCGGACACGCTCGACTTCGTGCCCGAATGGTTCGGCCGGCGCATGCTCGCGCACGCGGAGGCGCGCGGAGGCCGAGTGACGCTCGTAGGCGTTGTCGCCCCGAACGCCCTGGGTGGACTCGACATGAGCCTTGCCGGCAAGGACATGCTGCCGCGCGTCAAAGAGCTCAGCATGATCGTCGGCGAACGCTGGACCAACTGGTGCATCGCACCCTGCCCGCATCCCGAGTGGGGCAAGCTCGTCTATCCCGGATTGCCGGAGGACGAGGCCTACGAGAAGCTGTGGCGCGACCTCGAACACGTTCTGCGCCTCGACGAGCCGGATCCGGGGCAGGCGTGGGAGGAGCGCGTGGGCGTTCTGAACGACTCGGCGACGCGGCTCGCCACCCGCCGCTTCGACGCATTCGAGCTGCGCGGGCCGGGAACGGCCTTGACCGTCGGAATGTTGCCGACACATAACTGGTGGGCCGCGGACTTCTCGACCGTCGACGGGCTGCGGCACCTTCCGAATCTTCCGACCGAAGAGGTCTTCACGACGCCCGATCCGCTGCGCACCCAGGGTCATGTCTCGGCGACGAGGCCGCTGGTGCTGCGTGACGGAACCATCATCCCCGGACTGCGTGTGCGCTTCGAAGGCGGCATCGCGGTTCAGATCGACGCAGATGAGAACGTCGAGGCGCTGCGCTCACAGCTCGCGATCGACGAGGGCGCACTGCGGCTCGGAGAGCTCGCGCTGGTCGACCGGGAAGGCCGCATCGGTCCGCTCGGCACCGTGTTCTTCAACACTCTTCTCGACGAGAACGCTGCCAGTCACATTGCATTCGGCAGCGGCTTCCCGTTCCTCGTCGAAGACGCCGACCTCGGACGCGTGAACACGTCCGGCACTCACGTCGACTTCATGATCGGCTCGCCCGAGGTGGAGGTCGACGGTCTCACGGCAGCCGGGGAGCGCGTGCCTGTGCTCCGCAACGGCGAGTGGCAGATCTGACCCCGCAGGGGCACCGAAGCCCGTACCATGCACCCGTTCGTGGCCGACACGTGAAGGAGGCGCTTTCGGATGACCGCGACTGAGCTCCCTGGCCGCGTGGATCTCACCGAGCAGGGGATCGACGCAACCGGCGCCGTCTATCGAAACCCGACCACTGCACTGCTCTACACGCACGCGCTGGCGCGCGGCGACGGCAAGCTCGCCGAAGGCGGCCCGCTCGTCGTCGACACCGGCTCCTTCACCGGCCGGTCGCCCAAGGACAAGTTCCTCGTCGACGAACCGTCCTCCACCGATCGCATCTGGTGGGGCGACGTCAACCAGAAGCTCTCCGAGGATCACTACGAGCTCCTCCGAGAGAAGGTCGCGTCCCACCTCGCAGCCTCCGAAGCGCTCTACGTCGTCGACGCCTGGGCGGGAGCCGACCGCGCGCATCGGATCGGCGTGCGCGTGATCACGGCGCACCCGTACCACGCGCTCTTCGCTCGCACGATGTTCATCGATCTCCGGCCCGAAGAGCTCGCTTCCTTTGCGCCGCAGGCTGTCGTTCTGCACACGCCCGACCTGGAGGCGGATCCCGAAGAGGACGGCACGCGAACCGGCACGTTCATCGTCCTGCATCCGGGCCACACCGAGCTGCTCGTCGGCGGCACGTATTACGCGGGCGAGATCAAGAAGTCGATCTTCACGGTGATGAACGACCGGTTGCCGCTCGAGGGCGTCTTCCCGATGCATTGCTCGGCGAACGTCGACGACGCCGGTCATGTCGCGATCTTCTTCGGGCTGTCGGGCACGGGCAAGACCACGCTCTCCGCCGACGCCGAGCGATCGCTGATCGGCGACGACGAGCATGGTTGGGGCGACAACGGCGTCTTCAATATCGAAGGCGGCTGCTACGCGAAGGTGATCCGCCTGTCGCCGGTTGCCGAGCCGGAGATCTTTCGCACGACTCACACGTTCGGGACGATCCTCGAGAACGTCGCGGTCGACGAGTTCGGGCGTCTCGATCTCGACGACGACTCGAAGACGGAGAACACGCGCGCCGCCTACAAGCTGGAGCGGATCGGTCACGCCCTCCACGCGAAGCAAGCGGGGCACCCGAGTGCAGTGATCTTCCTCACCGCGGACGCCTTCGGGATCTTGCCGCCCATCGCCAGGCTGTCGCGCGAGCAGGCGCTCTACTACTTCCTGTCGGGCTTCACGGCGAAGCTCGCCGGCACCGAGATCGGCGTGACCGAGCCGCAGCCGACCTTCTCGACGTGCTTCGCTCAGCCGTTCCTCCCTCAGCCGCCTGCCGTGTATGCCCGGATGCTCGGCGAGAAACTCGACGCGCATGCAGCCGATGTGTGGCTCGTGAACACCGGGTGGACCGGCGGCCCGTTCGGCGTGGGGCAACGGATGCCGATCCAGGCGACGCGCACGATGTTGCGCGCCGCTCTGTCCGGCAAGCTCAAGCGCGTCGAACTGCGCACCGACGAGGTGTTCGGATTCGAGGTGCCTGTGCGCGTGCCGGGTGTCGATCCACAGCTCCTCGACCCACGGTCGACCTGGCGCGATCCGGACCTGTACGACCGCAAAGCTGCCGAGCTCGCTGCGATGTTCGTGGACAACTTCGCGAAGCGGTTCGCTGACGTCGACGGATCGATTCGGGCCGCAGGTCCGACGATCTGATGACAGAGGCGCCACCTTGGCGCGTCGCGATCATCACGGTCGTGCCGAGGATCGCACAGGGCTACGCCGGGATCCTCCGCGAGGTCGGGCATGAACCGGTCGTCGTGATCACGCCCCGCCGGCGCGCGCCGGGAGTGCCGCCGATGCCGTTCGCGGCGGAGCACGTCGCCGATGATCCCGAGGAGCTGGACATCCTCTTTCCCGCCACCAAGCACTCGCTCGCCCGCATGCTGCGCGCGTACGAGGTCGACCTCGGGCTGTGCACGGGGTTTCCCTGGCTGATCTCCGGCCGAGGCGCTCGCAGTGCCGCCGCTCGGGATCGTCAACGGGCACCCGTCCCTCCTGCCGCGGTATCGCGGCCCGTTCCCGCTCGCGTGGGCGGTTCGAAACGGCGAGCGCGAGATCGGTCTCACCTACCACCTGATGGACGCCGAGTTCGACACGGGCAACGTGCTGGCGCAGGTGGCCATCCCGCTCGGCGACGACGACACCGAGGAGACGCTCTTCGCGCGGTTCGGCCCGACGGCGGCCGAGCTCCTGCCGCTCGCCCTCGACCGCCTCGCCCGCGGCGACCGCGGCGACCGCCAGGAGGGCGGGGAGTACCAGAGCATCTTCGAGGACGAGTACTGGACGATCGATCCGTCGAACACGGCTGCCGCGGTGCACCGCCAGGTGCGTGCCTGGAGCTTCATGCCTCCGGTCGGTGAGTTCGGCCCGTTTCTGGAGCGCGACGGCCAGCGCATCAAGGTGAAGAGCACGAGCTTGACGGAGCTCGACGGGGCCGAGCGTCTCGAGTGCGCCGACGGCCCGCTCTGGATCGTCGACAGCGAGCCGGCCTGATGCCCAGGCCGACGATCTGGAAGCCGCGCTACGCCACCCGCCGCATGCGCGAACGGGCGTGGACGCGAGCCGACCTCGAACGTGAGCGCGCGGCGCGAGCAGCTCCGGCGGCGCCGTCGCTTCTCGCCCGGCTGCTGCGGGTTCTTCGGTAGCGTCCCTCTACGTGGAAGCAACCCACGACGTCCTGGTCGTCGGCGCCGGCTGCGCCGGTATGCGCGCAGCCATCGAGGCCCACGACACAGGCGCAAACGTCGGGGTGATCTCGAAACTGCACCCGACCCGCAGCCATTCCGGCGCGGCCGAGGGCGGGATCAACGCCGCCCTGGGCAACGCGGCGGAGGACTCGCCCGAGACGCACGCCTTCGACACGGTCAAGGGCTCCGACTACCTCGGCGACCAGGACGCGATCGAGATCTTCACCCGCGAGGCCCCGGGGGACATCTACCAGCTGGAGCACTGGGGCGCATTCTTCTCACGACGCGACGACGGCAAGCTCGCGCAGCGTCCTTTCGGTGCGGCCGGCTCGCCCCGCACGGTTTACGCCGCGGACATCACCGGCCACGTGCTGATCCAGGTGCTCTACGAGCAGCTCGTCAAGCGCGACATCACGGTGTACGAGGAGTATTTCGCCTGGAAGCTCGTCGAGAACGACGGGCGCTGCCAGGGCGTCATCTGCTGGGACCTTCTGAACGGCGGACTCAAGACAGTCGGCGGAAAGACCGTCGTGCTCGCGACCGGGGGCCAGGGCCGCATCTATCGCACGACCACCAACGCGTACGCCTGCACGGGCGACGGCGCTGCGATGGCGTTGCGGCTCGGGCTGCCGCTGAAGGACATGGAGTTCATGCAGTTCCACCCGACCACGCTTTATCCGACGGGGATCCTGCTCACCGAGGGCTGCCGTGGTGAAGGCGCCTACCTGATCAACAGCGAGGGCGAGCGGTTCATGAAGCGTTATGCGCCGAACGCCATGGAGCTTGCCTCACGCGACGTCGTGTCCCGGTCGGAGCAGACCGAGATCGACGCCGGCCGCGGTATCAACGGCTCCGTCATGCTCGACATGCGCCATCTCGGCGCCGAGCGGATCATCGAGCGGCTGCCAGGCTCGCGTGAGCTGTCGATGACCTTCGCCGGCGTCGATCCAATCTACGACCCGGTGCCAGTCCGGCCAGGTGCGCACTACCACATGGGTGGTGTCGAGACGGGGAACGACGGCGAGACCGAGTTGACCGGGCTGTACGCAGCCGGCGAGGTTGCCTGCGTGTCGGTGCATGGTGCGAACCGGCTGGGCGGGAACTCGCTCATGGAGACGATCACGTTCGGGCGGCGCGCCGGGCGGGCGGCGGCCGAATGGGCTCTGGCGAACACGACCATCGATGTGCCGCCGAGCGCGGAACAGGACGCCGAGCGCGAGTTGAAGGGTCTGCTCGATGTCTCGAGCGGCGAACGGCCGTGGCAGATCCGGAACGACCTTGGCACGTCGATGCTCGAGAACTTTGGCGTCTTCCGCCGCGAGGAGCAGATGACCCGCCAGATCGAGATCATCGACGAGCTGCGTGAGCGATACGAGCGCGGTGTCGTCGTGGAGGACAAGGGCGAAGTCTTCAACAGCGACCTGACTCAGGCGATCGAGCTCGGCAACATGATCGACCTCGCGGCGTGCATGTTGCAGGCCGGCGTTGCACGCAAGGAGAGCCGTGGTGCCCATGCGCGTCCCTACGATCACCCGGTCCGGGACGACGAGAACTTCATGAAGCATTCGATCTCGCGCTGGGTGGACGATGGCCCCGAGCTCTCGTGGAAGGAAGTTCGCTACACGAAGTACGACCCGATGGAAAGGAAGTACTGAGTTGGTGGTTCTCTGATGCAGGTCGGGCTGAAGGTCTGGCGCTTCAACTCGCGCACGGGTGAGCGCGAGCTGCAGGAGTACGAGATCGCGGCGCCCGAGGAGGCGACGCTCCTCGACTGCCTCGACATCGTCAAGGACCAGCACGACGGGACACTCGCCTACCGGAAGAGCTGTCGCATGATGATCTGCGGCTCGTGCGGCATGCGCATGGACGGTGCTGCGGTGCTCGCCTGCAAGACTCGGATGTACGACATCGCGCAGGCAGGCCATGTGCCCGTCATCTCTGCGATGGGGAACCTCCCGATCGTCAAGGACCTCGTCGTCGACATGGATCCGTTCTGGGAGAAGTTCAACTCCGTCAATCCATACCTGCAGCCGGGCTACGAGGAACCGCCGGACGGCAAGGAGCACCTGATCACCCAGGAGCGGATGAACGTCGTCCACAAGGAGGCCCTCTGCATCAACTGCGGCTGCTGCGTTTCCGAGTGCAACGCGATGGAGGCCGACCCGCTGTTCATCGGCCCCCAGGCGCTTGCGAAGGCGATGCGATTCGTCGGCGATCCGCGCGACGGCCAGAAACTGGCGCGGCTCGAGAAACTGAACGGGGAGCACGGGATCTGGGAGTGCACCCGCTGCTATTTCTGCACCGAGCGCTGCCCGAAAGGTGTCGACCCGCGCGACGCGATCGCGAAGCTCGGCGCCGAGTCGATGAAGGAAGGGATCAACCGCGACATGGGCGCCAAGCACGCGAAGTGGTTCGTGACCTCGGCCCGAACGACGGGCTGGCTGCGCGAGACCGAGCTCGTGCCGAAGACGCAGGGCATCGCCGCCGCGATCAAGCAGACGCGGTTCGCACTCGATCTGGCCCGGAAAGGCAAGGTTCCGCCGCCGTTCCCGCCCCATGTGGCGAAGGACGTGAAGGAGGCGCGCCGGCTGCACGACCTCGTGCGCGACCAGGGCCGCAACGGATTCGCGGGCATCGTGCAGGGGGAGCACGCGCTCGCGCGGCTCGCACACGGCCATTCGGGTGAAGAGACGCTCGAGGAGATCTACGACCGGCCGGGCGCGTACCACCGGCCGTTCATCGCCGACGAGGAGGCAGACGCATGAGGAAGGTCGCGTATTACAAGGGTTGCCTCGCGTCGCTGTCGGCGAAGGAGCTCGACTCGGCGACACAGGCACTCGCGCCGAAGGTCGGGCTCGAGTTGGTCGAGCTCGAGTCGGTGACGTGTTGCGGCGCGGGCGACATCCACGAGGCCGAGCCTGACTACTACCTCCACCTGAACGCGCGCATCCTCTCGTATGCGGCTGCCGAGGGTGTCGACACGCTCCTCACCGTGTGCAACGTGTGCACGCTCAATCTGCGTCAGGCGAACTTCATGCTGCTGGGCGACACGGAGCTGCGTGCGCGTATCAACGAGAATCTCGTCTCGGTCGGGGTGCCGGCGTACGAAAAGGACGTCGACGTGCGGCACCTGCTCTGGGAGATCGCTGAGGGCGAGGGATACGAGCTTCTGAAGGGGGCCGCGCACAAGGGACTGAAGGGACTCAAGATCGCACCGTTCTACGGCTGCCAGATCTTGCGCCCGTCGAAGATCCAGGGCTTCGAGGATCCCGACCGGCCGTGGTCGCTCGAGCGGATCATCGAGGCCTGTGGCGGCGAGCCGGTCGACTATCCCGCGAAGATCAAGTGTTGCGGCTTCCCGATCATCCAGGCGCGCGAAGAGACAGCTCTCGCCGAGCTGATCCAGCCGATCGAGCAGGCGTATGAGGCAGGAGCCGACGCGATCGTCACTCCGTGCCCGCTCTGCCACCTCTCGCTCGACGCCTGGCAGTCGAAGCTGAAGAAGTCGACCGGGCGTGACTTCAAGATGCCGATCCTTCATCTCTCGCAGCTCGTCGGCGTCGCCGCGGGCCTCGCGGAGTCCGAGCTGAAGTTCAAGCGGCACGTCGTCTCGGTTCAGCCGGTCCTCGAGAAGCTCGAAGTCTGACGCTCGCCATCTGGTTCGTCGTTGGGATCGCCGCAGTCGCGGCGCTCGTCGTTGGCTATGCCTGGTTCGAGGCGGGCTGGGTGCGGTTGCGTGTCCGGGAACTGCCGCTCACCGGCTTGCCGCCGGAGCTCGACGGGCTTCGCATCGCGCATCTCTCGGACTTCCATCTCGGTGTTCCCTCGCGCGGTGTGCGCGCGGTCGAGCGCGCGGTCGACTGGGTCGCGGAGCGCCGGCCCGATCTCGTCTGCGTGACCGGCGACCTGCTCTCCCGCCCGCGTGCCGAGGGGCAGCTGCTCGCACTCCTCGCCAAGTTGCCTCATCCGTATGTCGTGC
Source organism: uncultured Thermoleophilia bacterium (assembly GCA_963806025.1). Lineage (GTDB taxonomy): Bacteria > Actinomycetota > Thermoleophilia > Gaiellales > Gaiellaceae > PALSA-600. Next base: position 159,698 of record CAWDWI010000003.1, read on the forward strand.
TCGGAAACCACGACTACGCCCTCTCGCGCGATCCGTTCTCCAGGCCGGTCGAGCTCGGCCGGCTCGAGCACGGGACGATGCTGCTCGATTCGTCGGTCATCGTCGAGGAACGCGGGAAACGGGTCGAGCTCGCAGGCGTCGATCCCCGGACGTGGTTGGAGAAGAAGATGAGCAGCTTCGACAAGTCCGATGCCGACCTGCGTATCCTCCTCTGCCATTTCCCGCGCGCCCTCGACGCCGTCCCGGCCGGGCGCTGGGACCTGATCCTGGCCGGGCATCTGCATGCCGGCCAGATCGTGCTCCCGTACGGCTTCGGCAAGGTTCTGCTCGCCCATCCGACCGCCCAGTACTCCGAGGGAGTGTTCGAGCGGGGCGGAACCGTGATGCATGTGTCGCCCGGCCTCGGGACGACATTCGTGCCGTTTCGCTTCTTTGCACGCCCCGAGGCGACCGAACTCGTTCTACGATCCAGGAAGTGATGGAGGGCCACAGCGTGATCTCGCCCGAAGTGCTGGCGCGCTACGCCGCAGACGCTGCGGCCGAAGTGCCCGGCGTGCACACCAAGCAACGCCGGGGCGCACGCGTGAACGGCCTGGAGGTCGAGGTGCATGTCGTCATCGACTACGGCGCGAACATTCCGGACGTTGCCGCAGAGGTGCAGAAGCGCGTCGTCGAGTATCTGGTTCGGATGGCGGACGTCAAGCCGACGTCGGTCGACGTTGTCGTCGACGACGTCCAACGCTAGGAAGCCGTGGCAACCCGGATCGCCGGTCTGACCAAGTTGACCCTCGAGACCGCACCGTCTGTCTGCCACGACTGCATCTGGTGGCAGACGCGCGGCCGGCGAACGACCGACAAGGATCGCTGGATGGAGAGAATCGAGCTCGACTTCGGTGCGTGGGGGACCATCTACTACGACGCGGATGACCGCGTGCTCGGTTCCATACAGTACGGCCCTTCGCAAGCCTTCCCACGTGCGTTCGAGTTGCCTGGCGGCCCGCCGTCCGACGATTCGATGCTGGTGACCTGTGCGTATCTCACCGACGCTTCGAGCCCCTGGGTGCTGCAGTCACTCCTGCTGGCCGCGATCGGCGAAGCCCGCGATCGCGGCGCATCGTCACTGGAGGCGTTCTCCTATCGCTACCCGGAAGGCGAGTCGGCGTACGAGCGCTTCCGCGTGCACAAGACCGTGTTCCCGGTCGACTTCCTGGCGGATTTCGGATTCGAACTGGTGCGTTCTGCCGGGCGCGTCGGCCTCTCGCGGCTCGAGCTCGGCGGCCTGCAGCCGGTGGCGGAGGGCACGCGGGACAAGGTGCTGCGCGTGGTCAAGGACGCGTTCGGGGTTCCGGAGCCGCTGCCGACGCCGCGGCAGCCCTGAGCCGAGCCTGCGACTCGCGCAACGCCTCGTCGCTGTCGAAGCCCGGACCTCCGGAAGCCGGCAGACCTCCGATCTCGAGGATCACGGGCACGTCGACCCCCGCGAGCACCGAGAAGTCGATGTTGCCGAGGCCGATCGGCAGGTGGTGGTTCGTCGTGGGAAGCGGCGTGTCGGAGGCGTGCACCAGGCTCAACCGGTCGCGCAGCGGAGCGAACCCGCGCGGGTCGGCGTGGTTCAGATCCCACACGAACGAGAGCCCAGGGACAGCCGCCAGGAGCGAGGCGCACGAGCCGGGCTCGACGAGCAGCCGATGTTCGCGGGAGTTGTGCTCGACGCCGAGGACGAGCCCGTGCGCGTTCGCGACCGCGACCGCGTCTGCGAACAGCCGCGGGAGGTCCGCCTCGAGCGCGGCCACATCGACGTCCGGGGCGCCTGGCACAGGGTGGACGTGCACGCGGCGGCAGCCGAGCTCTGCAAGCGCGCCCAGATTCGCCTCGAGAGCAGCGGCGATCGACGGATAGTCACTCAGGCGCAGCAGCATCTCGACGACCGGCTCGACGTTCGTCTCACGGAAGGCCCGACCGACCTCGGTGAGGTTGGCGCGCAGGTCACCGGCGATCTCGCCCGGCGTGTCGGTGCGAATCTGGAGGGCGGCGAAACCGTTCTCGGACGCGAAGCGGATCTCGTCCGCCGGCGGCCGCCAGTTGCCGGGGAAGAACCGGCCGAGCATGCCGACGCGCAACGGCTCGGTTATGCGGCTGCGCGCTCGCGGCGCAGGACGAGCTCGGCGATCTGGATCGCGTTCAGAGCCGCGCCTTTGCGCAGGTTGTCGCTCGCGAGAAAGAGCGCCAATCCGTGCGCGACCGTGGGGTCGCGCCGAATGCGGCCGACGAGCACTTCGTCGATGCCGGTGGCTTTGCCCGGTGTCGGGAACTCCTCGAGGCGCACGGACGGGGCGGAGCCCAGGAGGGTGGTCGCCTGCTCCGGTGTCAGATCGTCCTCGGTCTCGATCCAGACTGCCTCTGCATGGCCGACCATCACCGGTACGCGGACACACGTCGCCTGGATCGCAAGGTCCGGCAGTTCCATGATCTTCTGGGTCTCGGCGCGCAGCTTCGACTCTTCGTCGAACTCCTCGCCGTCGAAGTCCCAGTCCATGCGCAGGTCGTGCTCGGCCGGTGCCTCGTTTCGGAGACGCTCCATCGACTGCGCCCCCGCTCCGGAGACCGACTGGTAGGTCGCAACCCGCACGCGTGCGAGGCCCACCGCGTCATGGAGCGGCTTGAGCACGCAGGTCAGCGGGATGGTGCAGCAGTTCGGGTTCGCGACGATGCCGTTGTGCTCGAAGGCGCGGCCCGCGTTCACCTCGGGAACGACCAGCGGGATGCCCGGCTCGAGCCGGTAGGCGGACGACTTGTCGACGGCCACCGCGCCGCCTTCCACCGCGAGTGGCACGAGCTCGCGCGATGCGCTGGTGCCGACGGAGAAGAGGAAGATGTCGACGTCGCCGCGCGAGAGTGCCTCGGGAGTCGCTTCTTCGACCGTCCAGCCGCCCAGGTCTTTCCCGGCCGACCGCGCGCTCGCGAAGACGCGTACGTTCTCGTAGCCGCGGTCGCGCAACAGGCCGAGCGTCACTGTTCCGACGGCGCCGGTCGCCCCGACGACGCCGATGCTCGGGAGTTCAGCCATCGACGCGTGCCTGGGCGAATTCCTGAAAACGATCGTGGACGGCCTGAACCGCGCGCTCGACCTGCGCGGCGCGGATCACGCACGAGACGCGGATCGACGACGTCGAGATGATCTCGATGTTGATGCCCGCATCGGCCAGCGCGTCGAACATGTCGGCGGCCACGCCCGGATGGCTCTTCATGCCGGCGCCGATCAGCGACACCTTCGCGATGTCGGGGTCGCGCTCGATGCGGTTGGCGCCCAGTTCGGCAGAGAGCGCGTCGAGGATCGGCTCGGCGATCGGCAGATCGGTCTTCGGCAGCGTGAAGGTGATCGTCGCCGCGCCGTCCTGCGAGACGTTCTGGACGATCATGTCGATGTTGACGCCGGCCCTGGCGAGGTCCCGGAAGACCTTCGCCGCGATCCCCGGCCGGTCGGGCACCCCGATGATCGACACCTTCGCCTCCGAGGTGTCGTGGGTCACGCCGGAGATGATCGCCTTCTCGAGCACTACCTCGTCCTCCTCGCCGATCCAGGTTCCTTCACCGTCCACGAACGTCGAGCGAACGCGGAGCTTCACACCGTAGCTACGGGCGACCTCGATCGAACGTAGCGCCATCACCTTCGCCCCGGATGCTGACATCTCGAGCATCTCCTCGTAGGTGACCTGGTCGAGCTTCAGTGCAGTCGGGACGATTCGCGGGTCGGCCGTGAAGACCCCCGCGACGTCGGTGAAGATCTCGCATGCATCGGCACCGAGTGCAGCTGCGAGCGCGACGGCGGTCGTGTCGGATCCGCCCCGCCCAAGCGTCGTCACGTCGTGCGTCGACGTCGAGACACCCTGGAAGCCGGCGACGAGCACGATCTTGTCCTCCTCGAGTGCGGTGTGGATCCGCTGCGCGCGTACTTCGACGATCTTCGCCTTGGTGTGGCTGCCGTCGGTCACGATGCCGGCCTGGGAGCCCGTGAACGACACGGCCTCGTGGCCGAGGTCGTGGATCGCCATCGCACAGAGTGCGTTCGAGATCCGCTCGCCGGTCGAGACGAGCATGTCGTACTCGCGGGGGTGGGGGTGCTCAGACACCTCATGGGCGAGCCGAATCAGCTCATCGGTCGTCTTGCCCATCGCGGAGAGCACTGCGACGACCTTCGCGCCCGACTCCTGGGCAGCCACCAGCCGCTCGGCGACCCGCTTCAGCTTCTCCGTGTCGCCCACGGAGGTGCCGCCGAACTTCATGACGACGAGCCCGGGCGTCCGGCGCCGTGCCTCGACGGCGGGCACCACTTCGAAATGGATAGTCGTCATTTGCGACAGTGTAGGCAGGCCATGAGGCCCCGCTACTGGACATTCCGCGAATGGGTCGTGTTCGCTTTCGCCGCGATCGGCTTCGCCCTGCTGCCCTGGACGATCTGGCTGTCGCAGTCGCTTCACCCGCATCACGAGACGAATCGCTGGGACCTCGCCTGGTCGGGCTTCGATACCGGGCTCGCCGTCCTCTTCCTGGCAACCGCCTTTGCCGCCTATCGGCGGTCGCCCTGGGTTGGCGTGCTGGCGGGTGCGACCGGCACGCTGCTCGTGACCGACGCATGGTTCGACGTCATCCTCGAGAGCCACGCCGACGAGCTGCGCCAGTCGATCGCGCTCGCGCTCCTCGTCGAGCTTCCGCTGGCCGGTTTCTGTTTCTGGATCGCGGCCCGGACCGAGCGCTTCCTGTCACGAGCGCTCGAGCGGGCGCTACATCTCGCGCCGGCCCGAGAGAGCACGCCCGAGGGTGACCTCGTCGGCGTATTCGAGGTCCCCGCCGACGGGAAGCCCGCTCGCCAGCCGGGTGACGCGGACGCGTCCGCGTAGCCGGTCGGCGATGAAGCCTGCGGTCGCCTCGCCGGTCATGTTCGGGTTCATGGCGAGGACGACCTCCTGCACACCGTTCGCCTCGACGCGGCGAAGCAACTCGTCGATCCGCAGGTCGCCCGGCTCGACGCCGTCGAGCGGTGAAAGGGCGCCGCCGAGCACGTGGTAGAGGCCGCGGAACTCGTGCGTTCGCTCGAGTGAGACCACGTCGACCGGCTGCTCGACCACGCAGATCAGTGCGTGGTCGCGGCGCGCGTCGGTGCAGATCCCACAGAGCTCCTCCTCGGTGAGGTTGCCGCATTCCCGGCAGAAGCGGACCCGTTCCTTCACCTCGGTGAGCGCGGCGGCGAGCGCGAGCGCTTCGTCTTTCGGCCGCTGCAGTATGTGGAACGCGAGTCGCTGCGCGGTGCGCGAGCCAATTCCCGGCAGGCGGGTCAGCTGCGCAACGAGGTTGTCGACGGAGGGGCTGAACACGGGTGCCATTGTGCCCGTCCATCCCGGACGGGCCTTTCCGCTCGAGCCGGTCCAGCCGCGCCCCAACCGGCCTGCCCCAGCCACCCAAACGTCTTCGCAACGGCTCCGTCACGGATCTGCAACCCTCGGGCAAACCTCCCTGCAGCTCGGCCACTTCCACAACCTGCCGCAGCCAGACCAGTCCGGTGGCAGCCACCGTGAGCGAACTGCCACGCGGAGTGGGCCGTCAGCCGGTTTGGGCGGCTTCCCACGCGGCTCGGTCGACCGCGACCAGGCGCACGTCGGAGCGGGCGACCACGCGCACGTCGTCGCTGCCGTCCAGTCGTTCCCACTGCCCGACGACGTTTCCGGGGCCGCGCTCGTCTTCTCCGTCGGCCGACTCGACCACGAGGACGCCCTGCAGGACGAGAAGCAGGCCGCTCATCGGGTTGTCCTCGTCGACCACGACGTGTCCCGCGGGAAACGTCAGCTCGGTGCCGACGTCGAGCAGCTTCGCGACGAAATTCTCGTCGATGCTAGAGCCCTGGCAGCAGGCCGCCGAGATCCGACGGCAGCATGCTCTTCATCTTCGCCTCGACTTTGGCCTGCGCGGATCGCAGCGCCTCGTTCGCCGCGGCCATCACGAGATCGGCGAGCATCTCCGGGTCATCGGGATCGATCGCCTTGGGGTCGATTCGCAACTCCTTGATCTCGCCGGCCGCGGTTGCGACCACGGTGACCATCCCGCCGCCGGCGGAGGCCTCGGCGGTCTCCCTGGAGGCTTCTGCCTGCACCTGCGCCATCTGCGCCTGCATCTCCTGGGCCTGCTTCATCAATTCATTGATGTCAAAGCTCATTCGTCCAGCTCCCTCGCGTCGAAGGTGCTCTTCATCAACTCCAGCACGTCCGCTTCGCTCGCGGGCGGCTCTTCTTCGTCCGCAGCGTGTCCGGCCTCTCCGAGCTCGAATGCGACTGCGAGCTTCCGCCCGGTCACCTCGTAGAGCGCGTCACGCAACATCTCGGCGTTCTTCGGGTCCTCGGCGACGCGGAGGTGGAACGCGGCGGTCGGCGGGAACTCGAGCGTCAGCGTGTCGCCCGCGAGCGCCGCCGGATGGGCTTCGCCGAGCGTCTGGCCGATCGGGATCGACCGTTGCTCGACCGCCGGCAGGATCGTTCTGCGCCACGCTTCCTGCAACTGCTCCAGCTCCACGCGCAGAGGTTCCGGGGCCGGCTCCCGGGCCGGAGCCGCAGCGTCCTCTGCGCTAGACGGCCCGACTAGCGTTTCGCGCGGCGCGGTGTGCCCCTCCTCCAACCGCTCGAGGCGAAATGCCAGAGCCTCGCGTGACAGGTCGGACGCAGGCCGCGTCACCTTCACCAGGGCGAGCTCGAGCGGCAGGCGCGGGTCGCCGCCCTGTCGCATGTCGTCGACCGCGACTGCCAGCAGGTCGATCAGCCGGATCACCGTCGAGGCCGGTAGCTGGTTCGCCTGCTCCCGCAGGCGCTCGCGTGATTCGTCGGTCACCGGCAGGGAGTCCGGCACCTCATTCATGTGCTGGACGAGCAGCAGGTGCCTGAGGTGCTCGAGCAGGTCGGTGACGAGCCGGCCCAGATCCTGGCCCTGCTCGGAGAGCTCCTCGAGGAACAGCAACGCTTCGGCCGTCTCGTTGCCGACCACCATGTCGCAGAGACGGAACAGCACCTCGTCCTCGACTGCGCCGAGCAGCTGCAGCACGTCCTGCACCGTGATTGCGCCGCCGGTCGCCGAGGCAAGCTGATCGAGGGTCGAGACCGCGTCCCGGTAGGCACCGCGCGCGGATCGCGCGATCAGCGCGAGCGCGGCATCCGGCACGTCGATCTGCTCGCCGTCTGCGATCCAGCGCAGCACGCGTACGAGCTCGGCGAGCCGCGGGCGCTGGAAGACGAACGTCTGGCAGCGTGAGCGCACCGTCGGCAGCACCTTCTGCAGCTCCGTCGTGCAGAAGATGAAGAGGAGATGGGGCGGAGGCTCCTCGATCAGCTTCAGCAGCGCGTTCCAGGCGGCGTCCGTGAGTTGGTGCGCCTCGTCGAGGATGTAGACCTTGTACGTCCCCTCGACCGGCTGCAGCACGACGCGATCGCGAATGTCGCGGATGTCGTCGATGCCGCGCTGGGAGGCGGCGTCCATCTCGATCACATCGAGCGAGGTGCCGCCGGTGATCGCAACGCACGCATGGCAGGTGTTGTCGGGGGTCGGCGACGGCCCGTGGGCGCAGTTGAGCGCCTTCGCCAGGATGCGGGCGAGCGATGTCTTCCCGGTCCCGCGCGGCCCGGCGAACAGATAGGCCTGGCGGATCTTGCCCTGCTCGATCGCGTTCGTGAGCGTTCGCACGACCGCCTCTTGCCCGACGACCTCCTGGAACGTCTGGGGGCGGTACTTGCGGTAGAGCGCGGCCACCCGTCGATTCAAGCAGATTCGAGCCGGGCTTCCGGGCGTGCGGTCAGGTGCGGCCCTGGAGCCTGCTCCTCGTCGGCCTGTGCCGCCTGCCGGAGCGGCAGGCGCAGCTCGATCGAGGCGCCTGCGCCGGCCACGTTCAGGGCCGAGCACGAGCCGCCGTGGGCGCGGGCGATTGCCGCAACGATCGCCAGGCCGAGCCCGGCACCTCCTTCCCGGCGCGAGCGAGAGTCGTCGGTGCGTGTGAAGCGCTCGAAGATCTCGTCGAGGGAGGTCACCGGGATACCGTCGCCGCCGTCGGTGACGACGATCACGACGTCGTGCAGGTCGCCGTGGGCCGACAAGTCGATCGCCGCGTACGGCTCGGTGTGGTGGACCGCGTTCTCGAGGATCGCGTCGAGTGCGGCCCGGAGCCACGTCTCGTCCGCGTCCAGCGTCACGTCCACGATCGAGCCGAGACGCCACGCGCGTGGCGCAACCTCCGCCCAGCGCATGAACACGTCCTCGAGGAACGGCACGAGCGGAACCGGCCGGCGCTCGATCCACTCCGGGTGCTCCGCGCGGGCAAGCAGAAGGATCCGCTCGACGATCCGTTCCATTCGCGCCAGTTCGTCGAACGCGACGTGGAGCTCGGGAGTCTCCTCGCCCAGCCGGCGTTCGAGCAGCTCCAGGTGCCCGCGTGTGATCGTCACCGGCGTGCGGAGCTCGTGCGACACGTTGTGCAGAAGCCGCTCATCGCGCTCGAGCAGATCCGCGCGCTCCTGGGCCAGGGCCTCGACTGTCGTCAGGGCCTGGGCTCGACGACGTGCATGCCACACCATGGCGAGGAACATCGCCGACATCAGAGGCACTTCGAAGAGCTCCCCCCAGAGCTGCAGTCCGTCGAAGGCATCGGTGAAGATCGACGCGCCGGTCGCGATCGCCACGCCCCCGAGCACGAGCGCGGTGACAGATGGGCTCCAGACCTTGAAGCCGTAGAGAACCGTCAGGCTGATCCAGATGACGTGGAACGGGATCGTCTCCCAGGCCGGCGAGGCGATCATCACCGCCAGGCAGCCCAGCGCGAGGGCGACCCAGCCGATCTCGACTGCGCTAGGCGACCGCAAGGCGGTAGCCGGCGTGCCGGACCGTTTCGATCGGCCAGGTCGGCCCGAGCTTCTTGCGCAGGCGGCGCACGCAGACGTCGACCACATTCGAGCCGGGATCGAAGCTGTAGCCCCACACTTCCGAGAGAAGCCGTTCCCTGCTCACGATCTCTCCGGCGTGCGACGCAAGGTGGTAGAGGAGTCGAAACTCGCGATCCGAGAGGTCGATCGCGGAGTCCCCGCTCTGCGCACGCCGCCGGGCGAGATCCAGCTCGAGTTGACCAAGCCGCAGGCTCGACGATTCGCCGGTGTCGTGCCCTCTGCGGACGTGCACTCGCACACGTGCGACGAGCTCGTCGAACGAGAAGGGCTTCGAGAGATAGTCGTTGGCGCCGAGCCCGAAGCTGCGCAGCTTCGTCGGCAGATCGGAGCGGGCGGAGAGGATCAGCACCGGGATCTCCGGCCTGGCCCGACGCAGCTCGCCGAGCACGTGGAACCCATCCAGTCGCGGCAGGAGCAGGTCGAGCACGACCAGTTCGTAGGGCTCGGCGAGAGCCAGGCCGAGCCCAGCGGCTCCGTTGTCCGCGGCGTCAACCCGGAACCCTTCCGCCTCGAGCCCCAGGCGCAGGAACTCGAGGATGCGGGGCTCGTCCTCGATGACCAGGATTCGCATCTAAAGCCCGCGCGAGCGTACTCCTCCGTCCGAGGGCTGTAAACCGACGTCGGTCAGCGCGTCGATGACCTGCAGATGACACTTCTGTCACAAATCTCGACTCGCAGGTCGGCGGGCGATATACCCGCGCCCGTGGGAGCCACGGGCAAAGCCCTGTTGGTCGCCGGAGGCGTGCTCGTCGTCGCGGTGCTGATCGGGCTCTACATCGGCTTCCTCACCAACGGGCCGACCCCGTACGACGTCCCCGCCGCTGCGCACGCCCAGAGCGTCGACCTGACGTTGCAGACCGTTGCGGCCGTCGGGCCGCAGCTCTCACCCAACGAGAACTGGGTCTCCTACCTCGTCCGTGAGAACGGCGTGTGGAAGCGAAGCACGGTCTGGACGCTCCCGGCGAACACGCTGGTGCACGTGACGCTCTACAACTTCGACGGCAAGAGCGGGCTGCGAAACCCGTTCCTCGCCCAGTCCCGCGGCCTCGTGGGCGGCACGTTCACGCTGAACGGCAAGCCTCTAACGGTCATCGACCCCGACGACGCCTCGCACACGTTCGCGATCCCACAGCTGGGGGTGATCGTCCCGATCCAGGGTGTGGACGACAACGCACCGAAGCAGTGCGACTTCGCGCCGTGCCCGATGAGCAACGCGCACGAGACGGTCACGTTCACGTTCCGGACGGGCAAGAAGGGTCACTACAGGTGGCAGTGCTTCGTCCCGTGCGCAGCCGGCTTCGTCTACGGGTTCGGCGGCCCGATGCAGACGGTGGGCTACATGGACGGATACGTGGATGTGGTCTAGGAGCAGCCACGGGCGCCGGATCGCGGCGATCACCGTGATCGGAACGGCCATCGTCCTGCCGCTCGTCGTGTTCGTGCTCGGGCCGAACATGCCGCCCGGAAAGGCGACCCAGGTCGCCAAAGGCCAGGTCACCGACAACACCGTGCTCCTGGTCGTGATGACGCCGTTCACCGTCTTCATCCTCGGTTACCTCGGCTACGCGATCTGGGCGTTCCGCGCGCCGAAAGGCGAGACGGAGCTGCGCGACGGAGCGCCGATCCGCGGTCACATGCCCTCTCAGATCGCGTGGCTCGCGACGACGACGATCGCGGTGCTCTTCCTCGCGATCTTCGGGACGACGGAGCTGCTCGCAGACAACGGCGCCGGCAGTGGAAGCGGGCCGAACCCGGTCGCGAAGCCGAGCGGCGCCTTGATGCCGGTGCAAGTGATCGGACAGCAGTGGGAGTTCACCTATCGCTATCCGACCTATGGCGGTGTCGAGACGGCCCAGCTCGTGCTGCCGGTGGGCCAGGAGATCGCCTTTCATGTCACGTCGATCGACGCGGTCCATTCGTTCTGGGCGTACGAGCTCGGCGTCAAGGCGGACGCCAACCCCGGCGTCGACAACGTCGCCTACGTGAAGCCGGCGAAGATCGGGACGTTCCAGATCCGCTGCGCCGAACTGTGCGGCCTCTGGCACGGCTACATGTTCGACACCGGCCGGGTCGTCAGCCCGGCGGCCTTCAAGAGGTGGATCGCACGCCAGCGCGCGCAGTTCGCCGGCGTTCAGAAGTACCTGCCGAAGTACAGCACGTCCTATTCTCCCGACCCACAGTTCCGCGCCGGATGAACGTGCGCCGTCTGATCGGGTTCAACCTGCTGACGGCGATCGTGCTGGCCGTCGTCGGCTTCTACGTCGGCTGGTGGCTCGGGCATCAGATCACCGGGCCGAGCATCGACTACTTCAGCGACACGCACCAGAACGACATTGCGCTCTTCGTCGCCTATCTCGTCGGTGTGATCGGGTTCCTGGTCGGTCTCGGCTTCGCGAACTATCCGGTGCAGCGCATGCTCGGCAAGCCGCCCTCGCTTCGGGAGAAGGAGCAGCAGGGACTCGCTCGTTACTTCGGCCTCTGCACCGATCACAAGGTCGTCGGCATCCAGTACCTGCTCGGCATCGGCGCGTTCATCTTCATCGGCGGCCTGAACGCGATGTTGATCCGGTTCGAGCTGATGCGGCCCCAGCACCTCGTTTGGAACGGCAACAACTACCTCACGCTGGTCGGAGTGCACGGCACGATGATGATGGGGATGATGACGAGCGGGATCCTCGGCCCGTTCGCGAACTACTTCGTCCCGATCATGATCGGCTCGCGGCGCATGGCCTTCCCCCGGATCGAGGCGCTCACCTTCTGGCTTCTGATGGCAGCGGGGACGGTGCTGATGACCTCGTGGATCTTCGGCGGCTTCCCGACAGGTTGGACGGGCTATGCGCCACTGAACGAGCAGGCGAACATGGGGATCGACGCGTACATCGCGTTCTTTGCGCTGGTGGGCGTGTCGATGGCCCTCCTCGGCCTGAACATGCTCGCGACCGTGATCACGATGCGCGCTCCGGGCCTGACCTGGGGCCGTCTACCGATCTTCGTGTGGGCCACGGTCAGCACCTCGATCCTGATGCTCCTCGCGGCGCCGATCCTCATCTCGACGCTCCTGATGCTGACGTTGGATCGCACGGCGCAGACGAGCTTCTTCAACGACCAGGCCGGCGGGAGCTCGTATCTCTACGAGAATCTCTTCTGGTTCTTCGGACATCCCGAGGTCTACATCCTCGCCATTCCCGGCATGGGGATCCTGCTCGAGATCCTGCCGGTGTTCGCGCGCAAGCCGCTCTGGGGCTACCGCCTCGCCGTTACGGGGCTGCTCGGGATCACGCTGCTGAGCTTCCTCGTCTGGCAGCATCACCTGTTCGTCAGCGGCATCAACGCCGATCTGCGGCCGTTCTACATGCTCTCGACGGAGATCATCTCGCTGCCGACCGGCTTCATCTTCGTGTGTGCGCTCGGGACGCTCTGGAAGGGGCGAATCCGCTTCACCGTGCCCATGCTCTTCTCGCTCGCCTGGCTCTTCAACTTCTTGATCGGCGGGCTGACCGGGGTCTTCCTGTCCGACGTGCCCAGCGATGTGACGACGCACGGCAGCTTCTTCTCGATGGCGCACTTCCACTACACGATCATGGGCGGTTTGCTGTTCGCCTTCTTCGCGGGCATCTACTACTGGGTGCCGAAGATGACCGGCTACAACTTCAACGAGCGGCTCGGGAAGTGGCATTTCTGGGTGATGTTCATCTCGTTCAACTGCACCTTCGGGCCACTGCTCGTGATCGGGTTCCTCGGGATGCCGCGGCGTGTCGTCACCTACGCCGGCTACCTGCAGGGCGCGAACGTCTGGGTGTCGATTTCGGCGTTCGTGCTCGGCGGATCGATGTTGATCTTCCTCGCAAATCTCGTCTGGTCGCAGGTTTTCGCACGGGTCCCGACCGGGATGAACCCGTGGGGGTCGAAGTCGATCGAGTGGCAGCTGCCCTCGCCGGTGCCGGTGCAAAACTTCGATCGCATTCCGACGTTCGGCTCCGACCCGTACCCCTACGGTGACGACGCGGGCTCGCTGCTGCAGCGGCCGGTCGTCGCCCCGGCGAGGCCGACACGATGAGCGAGCTCGCAAGCCACTCGACCGACTACTCGGTCGTCGAGCGGGAGCCGCCCCAGGTGATGGGCCGCAACCTGCGCGTCGCCTCGCAGCTCTGGGCGAGCGCGACCGTGTTCTTCTTCTTCGCGTTCCTGTTCGCGTACTTCTATCTCCGGTCGTTGAACTCACAGGGCCTGTGGCATCCACACAACGTGAAGGCGCCGGTCGGATTCGGGACGGCAATCACTGCCTGCGTCGTCGCGTCCGCGCTCGCGTCCGGCTATGCCGTGCGCCGCCTGCACGACGACGACGCGGACACCTGGCGCTGGGTGGGGCTGGTGTCGCTCGCGCTCGGGCTCGCTGCCGTGGTGCTCCAGGTCGTCGAGTGGACGACGATCGGCTTCGGCCCCACCGAGGGCGGCTTCGCGAGCGTCTTCCTGGGCTGGACTGGCCTGTACATCCTGTTCGTGTTCTGCACGATGTACTGGCTCGAGACACTGCTCGCAGCGTCGTTCCGATATCGGGGTCGCGGAGCGGCCGGCCATGAACCGGGCGAGGCGTCCGGAGACGCCGAGCGGACCGGTGACGACATCGAACAGCCTCTGTCGCTGATCGGGCCGGGCGCCCGTGCATTCGCGTTCTACTGGGCGGTGCTCGCCGGGATCGGCGTGGCCACCTGGGTCATCCTCTACCTTCTCTAGCGATGAGCTTCCTGCTGCGGAGCGAGAACTGGCCGATCGGTTGGCCGGTCTATGTGCTCGTCGCGGCAGCGTTCCTCTACGCGCTCGGCGGAAAGCACACGGTCAAGACGAACCATCTCCGCAGTGCTGCGTTCTACAGTGGGCTTGCAACGCTCGCGTTCGCGGTCGCCTCGCCGGTCGACGCCTATTCGGACCGGCTGTTCTGGGCTCACATGACACAGCACGTGCTGTTGACGATGGTGGCGCCTCCGCTCCTCCTGCTCGGACGTCCGTGGCCGCGCATGCTCAAACCGTTCGCGCCCTCCGTTCGACGGCCGGTGGCGCGCGCGGTTCTCGTCGGGCCGACCCTCGGGCCGCTGCGCAGAGTTGGACGCTGGCTCGCGAGGCCGCTGCCGGCCTTCGTCGCGTTCTCGGTGGTGCTTCTGGGCTGGCATCTGCCCCCGCTCTACGATCTGACGCTGCGCAATGTGCTCGCGCACGACCTCGAGCACATGCTCTTCTTCTCGACGGCGCTGCTCCTGTGGATTCATCTCGTCCCGGCTGCGACTCCGCGGCCGAAGCTGTCCGACGGGCAGCGGGTGGCCTACGGCACCGCCGCCCTGCTCGTGAGCTGGGTGCTGGCCGTCGTGCTCGGTTTCGCGTCGGCGCCCGTCTACGGCGTATACGCATCCCTTGCGAGCCGTCCCGGCGGGATCTCGGCGCTTGCCGACCAGCAGATTGCCGCGGGGATCATGTGGGTGCCGGCTTCGTTGCCGTTTCTGATCGCGATCTTCGCCGCTGCCTATCGCTGGCTCGATCCGTCGAGCGGCCCGCGGCGGGCAGCAGTGCCCGCTCGTGATCTTCGACCGAGGGAGACCTGATGACCGTCGCTTCGTTCCAGACTGGTTCACTGCTGACGCTCCTGCTGCCGCTCGCTCTCCTGGCCGGGATCGGCGTCTGGTGGGGCGTCGTCATTCGTCGTCGCCGCGAGCTCTAGGGGCCGGCGGCGTAGTCTGCCGGGGTGACCGCCGACGAGATCCTGGCCGAGACCCGCACCTTCAACCTGCAGCTCGAGCAGTTGATCGCTGCGATGCCGAACATCCACGAGCTGCCGCCGAGAGTGACGCGGGAGGCGCAACGCGCGGGCGGCGGCGCGCTCCCCGCGCCGGTCTACCTCGAGCAGGCGCGCACGATCACCATTCCCGGGCCGGCCGGCGAGATCCCGCTGCGCGTGCTCGACGCGCCCGAACCGCGGGGCGCGCACCTTCATCTCCACGGCGGCGGCTGGACGATCGGCGGCGCCGACATGCAGGACACGCAGCTGCGGGACCTGGCGCACGCGACCGGGTTGACGGCGATCAGCGTCGACTACCGGCTGGCGCCCGAGCATCCCTATCCCGCAGCGCCGGACGACTGTGAGGCGGCTGCTCTCTGGCTGCTCGAGCACCACGAAGGACGACTGACGATCGGCGGCGACTCCGCCGGTGCGCACCTCGCCGTCGTCACGCTGTTGCGCCTGCGCGACCGGCACGGCATCTCTCCTCGGGTGTTCTCGGCCGCGAATCTGGTTTTCGGCGCCTTCGATCTCACGGGCACGCCGAGTCGCAGGCTCTGGGGAGGGCGCGACCTCGTTCTCTCGGGGCCGCTGATGGACTGGTTCGCGGATTGCTTCCTGCCGGGGTTGAGCGACAGCGACCGCCGCGACCCCGACATCTCGCCGCTCTACGCCGACCTGCGCGACCTGCCGCCGGCGCTGTTCTCGTGCGGGACGCTGGATCCGCTGCTCGACGACTCGCTCTTCATGGAAGCGCGCTGGCGCGCGGCGGGAAACCAGAGCCGTCTCACCCTCTGGCCAGAGGGGGTGCACGCCTACACGGCGTTCCCGATCGAGATCGGCAAGCGCTCACGGCACGAGCAGAGCGAGTTCCTCGCCGGCTGAATGCGCGCACACGGGCATCTTCGCTGGTTGTTCCTGGGGGCTCTCGCCGTCGTGGGAGTGGCCATCGGTGTGCTGATCGTCCAGTTGCGCAGGCCCGAGCGTGCGTCGGCGACGCAGCAGCCGGCGACTCCGGTCGTGAGCTGGGCAGCCGGTGCGCGCCGCGCGCCCGGGTTCTCGCTCCGCGATCAGGAGGGGAAGCCCGTTTCGATGGCGGCCTTCCGGAACCGTCCGGTGATCGTGACGTTCCTCGACCCGCTCTGCCGCAACCTGTGCCCGGTCGAGGCGAAGATCCTGGGGATCGTCGAGTCGAGTCTCCCCGCCTCCGAGCGTCCGGTGATCCTCGCCGTGAGCGTCAACCAATGGGGCAACCGACGGGCGATCCTGCGCGCGGACATGCGGAAGTGGCACGTGGCGGAGAACTGGCACTGGGGGGTGGGTCCTGCGGCGGCGCTCCGGAAGATCTGGGCGGACTACAAGATCGCCGTCGTCGACGCACCGAAGACGATCCAGGGTGTCACCGTGCACAACATCAGCCACACCGAGGCGGCATATCTCATCGACGGCCACGGCTACGAGCGCGCGCTCTACGTGTATCCGTTCCGCGCCTCCGACGTCGAGGGCACGCTGCGTCAGCTCGCGTCCGCGGGGTAGCGCTCGCCGGCGCGAATCGGCACGGTGAGCCTGTTCCCGGGTGGTGCGAGCGGGCAGACCCAGCGCGGGTCATACGAGCATGACGGGTTGTAGGCGAAGTTGAAATCGAGCACGAGCTTTCCGTTCTGCTCGCCCAGATCGGAGCCCTTGACCGTGTCGAGCAGGTAGCGGCACGCACCGTAGGTTTCGCTGCCGCTCGTCGCGTCGGCGAAGCAGAGGTAGACGCCGCCGCCATAGCCGTCGAGCCAGTAGAGGTCGAGCGCCTGCTCTTCGGCGAGCATGAACCGCACCCGCGCGAACCGCGTGAACGAGTACGGGTGCTCCCCCGAGGTCGCGATCTCGCGCGTGACGCGCTCCGCCGAATCGACGGTACCGAGCACCCGCAGTGCGGGGTCGTAGTCGAAGTAGGGCAGGTGCTCGAAGGAAGTGGTGGCCGGGATGGGCGTCTGCGGATGCGAGCGGAACAGCTCGTCACGCACGTCGCGCCAGTGGCGCCACGCGCGAGCCGGATCGGGCTCGCGGCGCACATCCGCGTACAGCTCGAAGATGCGTCGCTTCCAGTCGAGCAGCGTCAGCTCGTTCACGGGACGAGCCTAGACGGCGGGGGACGCGAGCACCGCCGCCAGCAGTTCCTCGAGCTCGGCCGTCGCAAGTCCGATCGAGGTGTCGGCGGCGCCGTAGTACATGCGCAGTCCGCCGCAGGGCTCGTCGTGGATCAATCCGCACGGAAAGATCGCGTTGCCGACGTCGCCGACGCGTTCGTAGGGAGCCTGCGGGCCGAGGATCCATTCCGGCAGCCGGTGTGTGATGCGCGCAGGCTCGTCGAGATCGGCCAGAGCGAGACCGATGCGGTACAGGCCCCCGGAAACGGTGTCCTTGACGCCGTGATAGATGATCAGCCAGCCGTGATCGGTGCGAAGCGGGGGTGGGCCGATGCCGACCCGCCGGGAGTCCCACCATGCACCTTCTCGCGGGGCCAGCACGAGCTCGGGGGCGCTCCAGCTCGCCAGGTCGTCGGAACGTGACAGTGCGATCTCCCCGCTCGACCCGGCAGCCGCCTCGTGGCTCGGACGGTGAAAGAGGATCCACTTCCCCCCGATGCGCTCGGACAGGAGCGCAGCGTTCTTGTCGTCTGCGCCCTTGATCACGCCCTGGCGGTCAACCGTGCGGAAGTCGTCGGTCAGCGCCAGGTAGACGGCCGGTCCAGGCGGCCCGTACGACGTGCATGTGATCGACCAGCGTCCGAGCTCCGGTATCCAGACGACGCGAGGATCCTCGAAGCCCCATTCTTCGCTCTCGATCCCCTCGACCGGCGCGAGCAGCGGCTCGGGGTCGATCGTCCAGCCGTCGATGCCGTTGCTCGAGCGTGCCACGCTCAGGTGGGAGATGCCTCGCAGATCCTCGACGCGGGCGAGGATGAGCGTCTCATCGCCGACGACTGCCGCAGCGGGGTTGAACACGGCGTTCACCGGATACGGCCAGTCGGCCGAGGTGAGGATCGGATTGGCGGGGTGGCGTTCGAACAGTTCCCGCCTGCTCACGCGACCGCCTCCACGACCCGCGGCGAAAGGACCGACGAGAGATCGGATGCGTCGAGGAGCAGGGCCGCGCGATGGAAGGCGAGCGTCGATTCTGCCCCCTCGTTGTGGTTGGTGTCCTCAGCTCCGAGGCCGTCGCTGCAGCCCCCGGTGGCGAAGTCGTAGAGCGGACGGTTCAGATGGTTGCGGCCCAGGAACCAGTCGAACGCAAGCCGCGCCCGCGCGCCGTGTTCGCGCTCGCCGGTGACCGCGAGCGCCATGAGCTCCGCTTCGACGAAAGCCGAGGCCTCCAGCGGCTGTTCGTCGCCGCCGCCCGACGCGCTGTCGTGGCGCTTCCGGCCGAGGTGGCCGGTTGGCCGCAGCATTCCGTTCGCGAGGCCTGACTGGTCGCCGAGCCAGCGCAGCGCTTCGAGTCCAGAGGCGATCTCGTCCTCGCGGCCGAGGACGGCGCCGCCTGCGATCAGCGCTTGAGGCAGGCGCGCGTTGTCGTAAGCGAGCGCGTCTTCGAACCAGAGCCAGTCCTCCGACGCCGTTGCCTGGTATGCGGCCGAGAGGCGATCGACGCAGCATTCGAGCAGCCGGCGTGCCGGGTTGTCGAGCCGGTCGGGATCGAGCCGAGCAAGTCCGAGCGTGGCGTATGCATCGGTCCTCAGCGAGGTCGGCCCGTCCAGCCCGCGGACCAGTGAGTCGAGCAGCCGTTGCGTCGGCTCGACGAGCGCGGTCGCCCATGCTGTGGAAAGGATCTCGCCGAGCGCCCAGATGGCGCGGCCGACGTGGTCGCCGACGTGCGGCTCGTCGAGCCAGCGACGGTCGTAGGCCATGAAGTTGCGCATGCCTGGGCGCTCGTCGGTTGCGTCGTGCAGGAATGCGAGCGAGCGGTAGACGATCGGTGTCCACAGCTGTTCGTCGGAGCGGCGCCCGAGCTCGAGCGCGACGACCGCGAGCCGAGCGACATCGTCGACGCAGTAACCGCTTCGTCGGTTCGGAATCGCCCCATGCGCGTGCTGCACGATCCCGGCGTCGTCGACCATCGTCAGGAGGTGGTCGTGGCGGAAGCTGGCGGGCTGAGGCTCCAGGCTGACGACGGAACTGCGGTGCGGAGTTAGCTCCGCTGCGTCGTGCAGCACCTTGGCGGTTGCGATGGCGACGGACGGCCAGCTGACGGCTGCCCCGATGCGCCGAGCCTCGGCACGAGCCGCGTCGAGCAGGGCCGGATTTTCGATCAAACCGCAGACGGCCGCGCTCACCGCACCAGGGTCGGCAAACGGCACGAGCTCGCCGGCGCCGCTCTCGAGCATGTCCTCGGCATAGCGGTAGGGCGTCGAGACGACTGCGCAACCGGCGGCGATTGCGAACGTGAGCGCACCGGACGAGGTCTGGTCCGGGTCGAGGTACGGCGTGATGAACACCGAGGTCATCGCCAGCAGATCCGCTATCTCGTCGATGGCCAGGAAGCGATCGTCGAACTCGACATGCTCTTCGAGCCCGAGCTCCGCCACGAGCTGTTGGAGCGACAGGCGGTATCGCTCGCCTTCGCGCTGGGCGACGCCGGGATGCGTGCGTCCGGCGACGACATACAGCACCTCGGGATGCTCCTCGATGATCGTGGGGAGCGCCCGCAGCACGTTCTCGATCCCCTTGCCCGAGGAGAGGAGGCCGAAGGTCGAGAGGACGAACCGGCCCTCCAGTCGCCCGGCGCGGCGGGGAGCCGGCCCGCCCATGGCCGCTCGCTCGACGAGCAGAGTCGGAGCGCCGTGCGGGACGACGCGGATCTTCGCCTCGGGGCATGTTGCGTTGTCGACGAGCAGACGCAGCGCCGATTCCGTCATGACGATGACGAGCTCGGCGTGGCCGCAGAGCGTTTCGAGGACGCGCGCCTGGTGAGCCGTCGGGTGCGAAAGGACCGTGTGCAGTGTCACGACGAGCGGCTGCGTCAGCGCTTCGGCCAGCGAGAGGACGTATTCCCCGTCTCGCCCACCGAAGATGCCGTACTCATGCTCGAGCAGCACCACCTCGACGTTGCGACGGCCGAGAATGCGCGCAGCCCGGACATAGTCGCCGCGGGTTCCCTGCGTGATCGTCGCCACGACGCCCGGCCGTTGCGGACGGGAAGGATCGTCGACGATCACGACCTTCGCCACCGACTCGACCTCGTCCAGCCCGATCAGCGATGCACGAACGTCCGCGGCGAACGTCCCGATCCCGCATGCGCGCGGTGGGTACGTGGAGACGATGGCTGCGCGCATCCCCGCGGGCGCGCCGCCGTTCCGAAGAGCTTTGAGCATTCGTGCACCCCGATCGATCGTTCGCCGTGCGGGAATCGCACGGCGACCGTTCTGCGCTGCGGCCGGCGGTGACGTCGAAGAGGAAGTTGCCTGCTAACTCGGCGGCTTCGATGCCAGAAGTAACGCCTTGACCACGGTAGCCGAATCGATCGCCGGTCGTTACCGGCCTGAATCCGGCACCACTCTGTTACAACCTCCTGATGCGTTTTCTGATTCTCGCGGTGGTCGCCGCGATGGCCCTTGCCGCTTCGAGCAGCGCCAGCTCAGCCGACCCTCCGGCCTCGTGGCTCGCTCAGGCGCGTTGCGTCCATGCCCACGAGGGGCCGTGGACGGCGAACACGGGCAACGGCCACTTCGGCGGCATGCAGTTTTCGGCCCAGACGTGGATGCGGATGAAGGGACGCGCCGTGCCGGCGTTCCGGCACCCGGGCGATCCGTCGTTCCCGTTCATGGTCTCGCCGAGCGAACAGCTCCACCGGGCCTGGCTCCTCTGGCTGCACGATGGGCGCAGCTGGCGCTCGTGGGGCGCGGTCGGCGCCGTGTGCGCGGCGACGTCCGCCGTCAATCCCTAGGCCGGCCTCGCGGGACGCACGCCGACAGCGGCGGCCTCTGCGTGAAGGCCGCCGCTGAAGTCGTTCGGCTCGGGATCAGATCACCCGCCGGACGCGTCCGGCTCGATGTTCTGGTTGAGCCGGAACACGTTGCTCGGGTCGTAGTCGTTCTTGAGCGCGACCAGGCGGTCGAAGGTGTCGCTGCCGTATGAGGACCGGGCAGCGTCCGTGTCGCCGAGGAAGTTGACGTAGGCCCGACCCGTGGTTGCATCGGCGGCCGCGTCGACCACGGCCCGCGACCACGTTCTGTGCGCGTCTCCTGCGGCCGGGTCGTGCCAGCCGGTGACGGCGTTGAGCAGGAACGGCATCGACCGCTCGGCGAACGCTGTCGCATCGTCGGGGACGCGGGCGACGGCGCCGCCCATCTGGTGCACGTGGATCTCGCACTGCGGCCCGGGAGCCGCGAGATGAAGATCGATCAGCCGGTCGATCAGCTCGTCGTCGAGGCGAGACAGGTTCGTCGCCTTGAAATACGAGTTGATGCCCTTCCCCCACAGTGGATCGATCAGCGTCTGGATCACGTGGTACGGCATCGGGCCCAGGAGGTCGGCGATCGGCTCCGCCACATCCCGGAACTCGCTCACGAGCGAGTCGCCCGTCTCGAGCGGCCCGGCCGAGACGGCGATGATCGCCGCGACCTTCTTACCGTGCCATTCCGCCGGGATCACCGGCAGCGGCGGTGCGGTCGTGAGGTTGACGACGGCCGTGATCTCGTCGGGAGCGTTTTCCGACCAGGCGCGGAACGCGCGCATCAGGTCACGGTCGGCGTCGGCTGCGTAGAAGATCGGGCCGGCGTAGACCATCGGCCCCACCTGGTGCAGTGCGAGCTCGAACTGTGTGACGACGCCGAAGTTTCCTCCGCCTCCGCGCAGGCCCCACAGCAGATCGGCGTTCTCCGTCTCGCTCGCATGGACGAGGCGTCCGTCCGCGGTGACGACGTCGGCTCCGACGAGGTTGTCGCACGCGAGCCCGCACTGGCGCATCAGCCAGCCGATCCCCCCGCCGAGCGTGAAGCCGCCGACACCGGTGGACGAGACGAGTCCGCCCGTCGTTGCGAGGCCGTACGCCTGCGTTTCGTGGTCGACGTCCGCCCACACGGCTCCGCCGCCGACCGTTGCGCGGCGAGCGTCGGGGTCGACCCGCACGTTCTTCATCGGCGCGAGGTCGATCACCATGCCGCCGTCACAGGTCGAGAACCCCGCGACGCTGTGGCCGCCGCCGCGAACGGCAATGGTGAGGTCGTTGCTCCGGGCGAAGCCGATGGCTGCCGCCACGTCGGCGGCGCCGGTGCACCTGACGATGAGCGCGGGCTGCCGGCCGTCGTGTGCGCCGTTCCAGACGCGGGCGGCCTCCTCGTACCCCTCATCTTGGGCGGTCAGGATCTCTCCCCGCACCGACTCCCGCAGTTCCTGAACCGTTGCTTCCCCGAGGACCGGGGCGATGGTCTGGCTCATGACTTTCTCCCTTTCGTCTTGGCTTGCCGAACAGGTGTATCCGGCAGGCCTTTGCCTGCTCTTAGCGGCTCCTTAGCAACGCTTCGAAGCCGCTCGTCGATGGTCGCGACGCCGAGCGCATCGTCCCGCGACGCATAGCGCTCCCGCGCGTCGCGCAGCAGCTCTGCCGCCTGTTCGGTGTTGCCGCGGAGCACCGCGACCTCGGCAAGTCCCGCGACCGTGCTCGCGAGCCAGCGTTCGCGCTGTGTTGCGCCCAGCACAGAGAGTGCCTCGCGCAGGGCGGACTCTGCATCGTCGAGCCTCCCACGCGCGATCGCGAGGTCGGCGGTGCGCCACAGCGTGCTCGCGAGGCCCCAGCGGTCGCCTGCCCGACGGAAGATGTCGCGAGCTTCGGCGAGGTGTCGTTCCGCCTGGCGGTAGTCGCCCGCGATCGTCTCGACCAGGCCGAGCCCGGAGAGGACGAGGCCGCGCCCGCGCCTGTCACCCAGCCCGGCCCGCAGCTCGAAGGCCCGTTCGAGGTGCGCGTGCGCTCCAGCGAGGTCACGCTCGGCGAGCGACGTGTAGGCGCGGCGGACGAGCACCGTGGAGATCCCGGCTTCGTCCCCGGCGGCCTCGAATCGGGCTTCGCTTTCGTCGAGGAGCGCCCAGGCTCTCGCGAGATCTCCCCGAACGCGGGCGATCGCGGCCTGGTTCGCCAGGGCGTAGCTTGCCGCTGCGGCGCAGGAGATCTCGACGAACGGCTGCAACGTGTCCTCGAACAGGTGCCGGAGCCCCGGTTGGCTCTCGGGTTGGCTCAGCCTGATCTCGGCGATGTTCAGCGGGGACGGAATCGTGTCGGTCGACTCCTCGAGCGAGCGGAACAACGTGATGCTCTCGGCGATCAGATCATCGGTCTGCGGCAGATCGCCGGCGATCCAGGCTGCGACGCCGAGGGAGTGGATGCTGATCGCCTCGCCCGCGGTAAATCGCTCCCTGCGCGCCAGCCCGAGTGCCCGTTCGAGCCACGGAAGCGCGACCTCTGCCGCATCGCCGGCGATCCCGAACTCTCCGAGAAACTGCAGCGCCCGCCATTCGCGGTGCGCGTCGCCGATCTCGGACGCAACGGCGCGGCTTCGTTCGGCGAGCGGCATGCCGGCCGACAGCGAGCCGCTGCGGAAGTCGATCGCGGCTGCGGCCAGCAGCGCCTCGGCGCCCAGGGTCGTCCGTTCGGGGCAGGTATCGAGGGCGACGGCAAACCGGCGCCGGGCTTCGTCGAGCTCGATGCGACGCAGCCAGAACGGCAACAGCGCGACACAGAGGCGCAGCGCGTCGTGCGGAGCGTGCACGAGCAGCGTGTCGAGCGCGGCGCGCAGGTTCGGCGTCTCGCGGTCGAGCTGCGCCGAGCCCTGCTCGCGCTCGGCCAGCGAGAGCGCCCAGCCGGCGTGACGCCGAGCGAGCGTGGTCGCCTCGGCGGCGTCGGCGAGCCGCTCGCGCGCATACATGCGAACCGTCTCGAGCAGCCGGTAGCGCCGCCCGCGGCGGCCCTCCTCGACGGCGACCAGCGACTTCTCGGCGAGGCGGGCGAGGACGTCGGCGACCTCGGCCCGCTCGAGCCCGTCGTCGGCGCAGACCTCCTCGACGGCCTCGAGCTCGAAGCCTCCCGCGAAGATCGCAAGCCGGCGGAACAAGACCTGTTCGTCCGGCTCCAGGAGATCGTGGCTCCACTGAAGCGTCGCGGTCAGCGTCTGTTGCCGGGTCGGCGCAACATGGCTCCCCGAGCGCAGAAGGCGGAAGCGGTCATCGAGCCGCTCGGCGATCGCGGCCGGGCTGAGCACGCCCACCCGTCCGGCTGCCAGCTCGAGCGCAAGCGGCAGCCCGTCGAGGCGGAAGCAGATGCGCGCCACGTCTTCGGCGTTCTCGGAGTCGAGCTCGAAGCCCGGTGAGGCCGCCGCGGCACGATCGACGAAGAGCGAGACCGACTCGTATTCGAGCAGCTCCACGAGCGGGAGCGGCCGGTCCGGGCTGGGAATGTCGAGCGACGGGACGCGGAAGACGACCTCACCCGCGACACGCAGCGGCTCGCGGCTCGTGGTCGAGGATCGTCAGCTGGGGCGCAAAGCGAAGCAGCCGGTCCGACAGAGCGGCCGTCGCCGCCAGGACGTGCTCGCAGTTGTCGAGCACGAGCAGCAGTGTTCGCGTCGAGAGAACGTCGATCACCGCTTCGACGACGTCCTGGGCGGGCAGGGCGCGAATATCGAGCGCAGCTGCGATCGCCTCGGGGATCAGCCGTGCGTCTGCGAGTGCGGCCAGCTCGACGAGCGCGGCGCCGGCCTCGTACGACGACTCGGCGCTGCGGGCGAGCTCGAGTGCGAGCCGGGTCTTCCCTGAGCCGCCGGTCCCCGACAGCGTGAGGAAGCGCGTTCGTCGAAGGAGCGACGTCAGTTCCGCCAGCTCTTGTGCGCGCCCGATGAACGAGCTCGCGTCGGCCGGGAGCCCGAACGGCCTCACGGAACCGAGCGCGGCGGACTCCTCCTCGAGCTCGGCGGCCAGCGTCGAGAGCTCCTCGCGACGCGTTTCCGCCCAGTCGTCGTAGCGGTTTTCAGGCAGGAGCTCGCCGGTATAGAGCGCGACCGCTGCGCGGTACGCGCCCGGTGTCTCGAGGCGGCGAGCGTCTGCGGCTGCGAGCTCGAACCGGTCGACGTCGATGTCTGCCGTGAGCGAGAGGACCTCGTCTCGCAGTTCGATCGCCTCGGCATCGAGCGTGCGCCGCGCGACATGCACCGCCTGGTGCAGGTTGTTCGCGGCCGCCGCCGGGCCTAGGTCTCGCCAGAGGACGTCCATCGCCTGCTCTCGGTGCAGTCGGTGTCCCGGTGCGAGTGCGAGCAGCTTCACGAGCTCGCGCGCTTTCTTCAGCCGCCAGGCGGTCGCGGGAACCGCAACACCGTTCACCTCGGCTGAGAAACCACCCAGAAGGCTGACGTTGACATCACCCATCCTGCAGACAACCTAAACCGCCGGGCTGGTCGAGGCCATCTCGCGGCGGCCGCCCGGCTCCGTGGGCGCGACGCTAAGGAGCCGCAAAGCGGGCGCAAAGCAGCTGCAAAGAACCGCCTCCTAGCTTCCCTCTGCGAAACGTCGAATGCACGTCGGACAGGAGGACAGACATGAACATCAAGCTGCTCGGACTGGCACTCGTCGGCGCTCTTGCGCTTGCCGCTCCTTCGTTCGGGGGCGGCGAACCGATCGTCGCGAAGCCGCTCGCTGTCGGAATGATGAAGGCGACGACCATCCACGCGACAACCGGTGCGATGGTCCTCGAGTCGATCAGGATCGCGCCGGGAGGGAGCTTCGGGTGGCACACGCATGGCTCACCCGTCGCCGTCGTGGTGACCAGCGGCACGCTCACCGTCTTCGATCCATCGGTCGGGAAGTGCGCGCCGTTCAAGGTCACGAAGGGGCAGTCATTCGTGGAGCCCGCGAACCACGTTCACCTGGCGCGGAACGACACCAAGAAGCCCGTGACGCTCTACGCGCTGTATCTCGGCCTGGCCAACACCGGGAAGGCGAACGTCGGCGCGAGCGCCCCCGCCGGCTGTAACGCCTGATGTCCCTCCGACTGGCGGGCCGCAACTCCGGCCCGCCAGTCGACGCTCGGCCGCGCTACGCAGGCACGGCGGCGAGCTCGCGGCGAACCGCGGGCGCGACCTCGGTGCCGAACAGTTCGATCGAGCGCATGATCTTCGCGTGCGGCATCGTTCCGACGCTGAACTGGACGAGAAAGCGATCGTGAGCGAACAGCTCGTGCTGGTAGAGGATCTTCTCGACGATCTGTTCGGGGTTGCCGACGAAATTGGCGCCGCGACGCGTCGCCGCGGCGTTGTAGTCGGTGCGTGTGTGCGGCGCCCAGCCGCGTTCCCGGCCGATTCTGTCCATCATCGCCGCGACGTACGGGAACGACTCGTCCAACGCCTGCTCGGCGGTGTCAGCGATGTAGCCGTGTGAGTTGATGCTCAGTTGCAGCCGTCCATGGCCGGCCTCTTCGCCCGCGCGGCGGTGCAGCTCGGCAAAGGGCACGAAGCGCTCGGGCAGCCCGCCGATGATGGCGAGCGCCATGGGGAGGCCGAGGGTGCCCGCGCGTAGCGCCGACTCGGGCGAACCGCCGACCGCCACCCAGACCGGCAGGGGCTGCTGGAGCGGCCGGGGGTAGACACCCTTGTTGTCGATCGCGGGACGGTGGCCGCCGGGCCAACTGACGTGCTCGGACTCTCGCAGCGCGAGCAGCAGCCGCAGCTTCTCCTCGAACAGCTCGTCGTAGTCGCGAAGATCGAATCCGAAGAGCGGGAACGACTCGATGAACGAACCGCGGCCGGCCATGATCTCGGCGCGCCCGTCCGAGAGGAGGTCGAGGGTGCTGAAGTCCTGGAACACGCGAACCGGGTCGTCGGAGCTCAGCACCGAAACGGCGCTCGTCAGCCGGATCGTCCTCGTGCGCGCCGCAGCGGCCGCCAGCACGACGGCGGGCGAGGACACGGTGAAATCGGGCCGGTGGTGCTCGCCGACTCCGAAGATGTCGAGGCCGACCTGGTCGGCGAGCTCGATCTCCTCGAGGAGGTCGTGCAGCCGGTCGCGCGGGCTGAGCTCGCTCGAGGTCAGCTCCGCAAACGTGTAGATGCCCAGTTCCACACTCGTACCGTAGCAGATACTTGCTCACGCAAGTATCTGGGAATCCTGTCCGATTCGGAATATCGGCTGGGCCGCCGACCCCTGTCGGGCGGCCCAGCCGCTGTGCCCCCAAGTCATCTCCAGAGGAAGAGACGAACAGCCAAGCTATCAAAACAAAAGTAATATTCTCCGGCACTCGCTTTACTTTTTGTAGTATCAGCTCGGCGATGAAGGAAGCACCCACCCTCGAGCTGGTCCTGAAGCGCAACTCGGTCGAGCGGATGAAGCGCGACAAGACGCCGCTCGGCATGCTCGACGAACTGCCTGCGCTCATCGCAGCGGGGTACGAACAGGTCGACGAAGAGGATCTCGTGCGGCTCAAGTGGTGGGGGCTGTACCACGACAAGCCGAAGATCGGAACCTTCATGTTGCGCATCAAGATCCCGGGCGGAGTCACGTCCCCGTCGCAGCTTCGCGCGATCGGTGAGATCTCGAACGTCCACGGCCGGGGCGAGGGTGAGCTCACGACTCGCCAGAACGTGCAGCTTCACTTTCTCGAGCTCGCGAGCCTGCCCGACGTGTTCGAGCGCTTGCACGGCTCGGGGCTGACCACCGCGGGCGCGTGCGGTGACACGGTGCGCAACATCACCGGCTGCCCGTTGGCAGGGAAGGCGCACGACGAGCTGTTCGATCCGACCCCGGTGCTCGAGGAGGCGGCGGCCCTCTTCTACGGCAATCCGGACTACTCGGACCTGCCGCGAAAGCACAAGATCTCGATCACCGCATGCGCCGACAGCTGCGCCGCGCCGGAGATCAACTGCATTGCACTCGTCGGGGCGATTCGAAACGGTGAGGAGGGCTTCGGCGTGCTTGTCGGCGGCGGGCTCTCGTCGGTGCCCCGCATCGCGCGCGATCTCGGGATCTGGGTGCCGAAGGCGGAGGCGGTCGCGGTGCTCGCAGCGATCCTGGACGAGTGGCGTGAAGATCTTCGCTATCGCGTTTCGCGCGTGAAGGCTCGGCTGAAGTTCATGATCGACGACATCGGCCCCGAAGGGATGCGCGCGCTCGTCGAGGCGCGTCTGGGCCGGCGGTTCGACGACTTCGAGCTGCCGCAGGCGCCGCCCCCGGACAACCATCTCGGCGTGCGCCGGCAAAAGGACGGTCTCTCCTCGGTCGGCGTTCCGGTGCACCTCGGGCTGATCACCGGCGATCAGATGATCGCGCTCGCGGAGCTCGGTCACGAGTTTCGCATCACACGGCAGCAGAACTTCGTGCTCACCGATGTCGCAGATGTGGGACGCGTCGAACGGCGACTGGCCGAGGTCGGGCTGCCGCTCGATGCAGGAACGCTCCGTGGCGACGCGGTGGCCTGCACGGGCGAGCCCCACTGCAACTTTTCGGTGACCGAGACGAAGTCACGGATGGACGGCCTGGTGCAGATGCTCGAGGACCGCTTCGGGCCGACCATCGACGGTCTGCGGCTGCATCTCGACGGGTGCCCGCACGCGTGCGCGCATCACTGGGTCGGTGACCTCGGCTTCCAGGGAACGACCGTGCGCGATGCGGAGGGAAAGCGCCATCAGGCCTACGACGTGTTCCTGCGCGGCAGCCTCGACCGCCCGGCTGCGATCGCGCGACCGGTGTTCAAGCGCGTCCCGACCGAGGAGCTCGACGACGCCGTGACCGGCCTCGTGGCCGGCTGGGTCGCAGGGCGGGCTGAGGGCGAGACGTTCCGCACGTTCTGCGACCGCACGGCCGACGACGAGCTCGGGCAGCTCGCGGGCCGCGAGCCGGCCAAGACTCGAGTGAAGGAGACAGCGTGACCGCGGTGCCTGAGCGCGATGTCGAATTGCTGGATGACCTGGAGGCGGGGGAGCTGAGCGTCCAGTTCGAGGGCGAGGAGCCGGAGGTCGTGCTCGAGTGGGCGATCGAACGGTTCGCCCCGCGGATCTCGATCTCCACCGCGTTCCAGACCGACGGAGCAGTGCTGCTGCACATGGCTTATGAGATCGACCCGACGATTCGCATCTTCAGTGTCGACACGGGACGCCTCCCGGGTGAGACCTTCGAGTTGATCGAGCAGATGCGCGAGCGCTATCCGCAGCTTCAACTCGACCTGCTCTCGCCCGCTGCGCCGCCGGTGAATGCGATGGTCGCGAAGCACGGTCCGAACCTGTTCTA
Source organism: uncultured Thermoleophilia bacterium (assembly GCA_963806025.1). Taxonomy (GTDB): domain Bacteria; phylum Actinomycetota; class Thermoleophilia; order Gaiellales; family Gaiellaceae; genus PALSA-600. The sequence goes on from CAWDWI010000003.1 coordinate 188,680, forward strand.
CAAGAGCGTCGAGAACCGCTTGCTGTGCTGCCAGGTGCGCAAGGTGCTGCCGCTGCAACGCCACCTGGCCGGCCTGGACGCCTGGATCACCGGATTGCGCCGTGACCAGTGGGCGACGCGAAGCGACATCCGCAAGGTGGAGATCGATCACGACCACGGTGCGATCGTGAAGCTGAACCCGCTCGCCGAATGGACCGAGGACGAGGTCTGGGACTACGTTCGCGAGCATGAGCTTCCCTACAACTCGTTGTACGACAAAGGCTTCACATCGATCGGCTGCGCACCATGCACTCGTCCGACCAAGGACGGCGAAGATCTGCGCGCGGGGCGCTGGTGGTGGGAGACGAACGCTCCAAAGGAGTGTGGGATCCACTGCGCGATCGAGACCGGCGGGCTCGAGCACGAGCTGAACGCTCTCCTCGGCGAGCGCGGCGATGACTGACGCCGTCACGCTCAAAGGTGAGGCTCGGGAGGTCGCGCTCGCGGAGGCGCAGACCGTTCAGGCGATGGCGCGCGACGAGACCATGCGTGGACGACTCGCGGAGCTCGTCGGAGCGGTCGACGATGGCGGAGTCGAGGGTGACTCGGCCGAACTGCTCGAGTCGGTGCTCGAGCTCGGTCTGCAAACCGGCCGCATTCGCGCCTACTACGGCCCCGGCGGGAGAGCAGGCAGCGCTCACCACGTTGCGGAAGCTTCCGCGCGGACGCGTCCGGTCCGACAGCGCACGCGAGGTGACATCGGCGCTGCAGGCTCTGACGGGCGCACGGATCGATGCGGTGAAGATCGCTGCCGTCGCACCGGGCGCATTCACCCTCTCGATCGAGGCGGACGGGCTGGAGGCGACGGTGCGGCTCGACGGCACCGGAGCCCGGGTGACGAGCGTGGGAACGTGAGCTACTACATGGCGTGCCTCGATCTGCGCGGCCGCGACTGCCTCGTCGTCGGTGGCGGCCGGGTTGCGACGGAGAAGGTGCAGGGCCTGCTCGACTGCGACGCGAGGGTCACGGTCATCGCGCCGCAGATCGACGACGAGCTGTGGCGTCTGCCGGTCTCCAAGGTCCTGCGCGCGTTCGAGCCGGACGATGCGGCGGATCGATTCCTCGTCATCGCGGCGACCAACGACCGTTCCGTCAACGTCGAGGTCGCGTCGGTCTCCAGGCTGTGCAACGTCGCCGACGATCCAGAGCTCTGCAGTTTCATCCTGCCGGCGATCGTCCGGCGCGACCCGATCGTCGTCGGCGTCTCGACCGGTGGTGCCTCGCCGGCTCTCGCCCAACGGATCCGGGACGACATCGCGGACGTCGTGGGGCCGCGGCACGCGGAGCTCGCCCGGCTTCTGCAAGCGCTCCGACCGTGGGCCAAGCGCGAGCTGCCCACCTACGAGGCCCGTCGCGATTACTTCCAGCGCGTCGTCGAGAAGGTTCTTGCGTGACGGTTGCGATCGTGGGTGCGGGGCCGGGCGACCCGGGGCTCGTGACCGTGCGGGCGGTCGAGCTCGTCCGGGCGAGCGAGATCCTCGTCTACGACAGGCTTGTCTCGCTCGAGCTCGTCAGCCAGGCGGTCGGCGCGACGCGAATCGCGCGCGAGTCTCTGAATCAGGAGGAGGTCAACGATCTCCTCGTTCATCACGGCAAGCGTGGCCGTCGGGTGGTTCGACTCAAGGGCGGTGACCCGTTCATCTTCGGCCGTGGCGCCGAGGAGGTGGCGGCGCTCGCGGCCGCGGGCGTGGACTACGAGGTCGTGCCGGGGCTTTCGACGCTGACGGCGATCCCCGGGCTGGCCGGCATCCCCCTCACCGCTCGGGGTGTCGCCTCACAGCTGACCGTGCTCACGGGGACCTCGGGTGACGGACGCGAGCTCGACTACGAACGACTCGCGGGGACGCCGGGGACGCTCGTGATCTTCATGGGCCTCGCACGGCTCGAGACGATCGCCGACAACCTGATCCTCGCCGGGCGCTCGGTCGACGAGCCCGCCGCGGTCATCTCCCGCCTCTCCCTCCCTGGCGTGGAGCGCAGGATCGGCACGCTGGCGACGATCGCAGGCGACGCACGCGACCTGGCCTCGCCCGCCGTAGTGGTGATCGGCGACGTGGTCGCTCACGCTTCGCAGCTGCAGACCGTGATCGAGCTCGCCGGCGGCGCGAACGCCTAGATCTCTCCGGGCACCGCTTCCGTGTGGAGATCGCCGGCTTCGTGGCGCCCGAAGGCCTCCTCCGGCCGGCGTTGCGGGATCGCAAGGCCGACGAGCACGCCGACTGCGAGGGCTGCTGCGCAGCCGGCGAAGGCGAGCGTGAACCCGTGGGGCGTGGGGTACCCGTTCGAAGCCACGGTCCCGGCGAGGATCGACGCAGTCGCGGCGCCGCCGAAGGCGCCGCCGACGGTCCGCGTGACGGTGTTCATGCCGGTCGCGACCCCGGTCTGCTCGGGGCCGACGTTTTCGATGATCAGGTTTGCCATCGCCGCGAACGCAAGACCGATCCCTGCGCCGAGCAGCGCAGCCGCAAGGTAGATCTCCCAGCGTTCGCTGCGTGCGAAGGCGAGGATCGTGAACGACGCCATCGCGAACAGCCCTCCCGCAAGCAGCGGCGGCTTTGATCCGAAACGCTTCTCGAAGCGGCCGGTCTGTGAGCCGACGATCAGCATCATCAGCGTCGTGGGAACGAGGAACAGGCCGGCCTGCGTCACGGAGCTGCCGAACCCATAGCCCGCATCGGTCGGCGTCTCGACGTATTGCGGCAGGACGATGAACGACGAGTACATCCCGAATCCGAGCAAGAGCGCGACGGCGTTGGTCGTCCAGACGCCGCGGATCCGCATCATGTGCATGTCGACGAGCGGGTGGTCGGATCTCGACTCGCTGCGGACCCAGAAGGCGAGCAGGATGACTCCGGCCACGATCAGGCCGATCGTCTTCGCCGAGAGCCAGTGCCAGGATGCCGTTTCGCTGACGGCGATCAACACCGCGGCGAGACCGGTCGACATCAGCGCCGTGCCGGCCCAGTTGATCCGGCCGGGAATGCGGATCGGCGACTCCGGCACGAACACCTGGATCAGCGCGGTCGCGATCACGATCGGGATCAGCGGCAGCCAGAAGAGGTAGTGGTAGGAGAGGTGGTCGACGATCGGGCCCGAGAGGACGACGCCGACGCCGCCGCCGACGCCGAGCAGCGCCGACATCAAGCCGATCCCGCCGGCGACCTTCTCGCGTGGGAACTCGTCACGGATGATCCCGAAGGCGAGCGGAAAGATTCCGCCCGCGGCGCCCTGGATCACGCGGCCGACGAGCATCACGGCGAGCGTCGTCGAGACGGCAGAGACGAACGTGCCGACGGCGAGGAGCACGAGGACGATCATCAGGAGCCGCGCCTTGCCGTACATGTCGCCGAGCCGGCCGATCAGGGGCGTCGCGATGGAGGCGCTCAGGAGGTATGCCGTCAGCACCCAGCTGACCGAGTTCTCGGACGTGTGCAGGGCGTGCTGGAGCTCGGGCAGAGCCGGCGCGACGAGCGACTGCAGCAGGGCGTACGAGATCCCGGCGGTCGCGAGGAGCGCGAACGTGATTCCGTAGTGCTGGCGATGAACTGCGTCGGTCCCGGCAGCCGGGTGATTCGGCATCGACCGACGGTAGCAAAAAGCGGAGTGGTGCCTCCGTTTCGGCTACCGTCCGTGCATGGCCGAGATCACCGGTGAGCGGGTCGGCGGACGCCGAGACGCGCAGCGAAACCACGAGCTGCTCGTCGAAGCGGCCCGCGAGCTGTTCATGGAGCAGGGAGTCGACGCCCCGCTCGAGGAGGTAGCGCGCCGCGCAGGCCTCGGCATCGGCACGCTCTACCGGCATTTCGCAACACGCGACGCGCTCGTCGAAGCGATCGTCGAGCGGCGGATGGGCGAGCTGCTGGCGATCGCCGAGGCTGCGCTCTCCGAGCCCGAGGGCTGGGAGGGTCTCGTCGGTCTCCTCGAACGAACGCTCGAGCTTCAGGCCGCAGACCGCATGCTGAAGGACGTCCTGATGCGCTATTCGCCGGAGACCGCGCGGCTCGAGAGCGCACGTGAGGAGGTGCGGCGGTTGTTCGAACAGATCCTCGTCCGCGCACGCGACGAGGGAACGCTTCGGAGGGACTTCGCGCTTCCCGATCTGGCTCTCCTGCTCTGGTCGTTCGCGCCCGTGATCGATGCGACGGCCAAGGTCGCGCCGAACGCCTGGCGGCGCCACCTGCGTTGGCTCCTCGACGGACTGCGCGCCGACGCCGCGGGCAACCAGACCGAGGCGGCGCTCACCGGCGAGGAACTGCGTGCGTCGATGCGCGCGCTCAGCGAACGGCGGGCGAGCCGGTAGCGACGACGTCGGCGAGCCAACCGCGGACAGCATCGGCCAGCCCCTGAAGGTCGCTCTGCAGCCGGTGGTCGCCGGCGATCTCCACGACGGTGCGTCCGGCCCGCGGCGGTGGGATCCCGAACGGGTCGCGCAAGCCCTGCACGACGAGGGTCGGGACGGTGACGGCGTCGAGCTCGGCGATGCGGCTCGGCGGCGGAGCACCTCCGCTGCGGCGTGGCGGCTGCAGGGGAAAAGCCAGGCAGAGAACGCCGATCGCGCCGGTCTCGGCGGCTGTCCGGCAGGCGACCCGCGCTCCCGACGACCGTCCGCCGACGATCAGGGGCAGACCGTTCAGGTCGGAACCGGTGAGGCGATCGACGACGGCTGTCCAAGCGGCGTCGAGCTGGTGCGCGGGGGCGGGTGAGCGTCGACCGGCCACGCGGTAGGGCTGCTCGACGAGCGCCACACTGATCGACTCCGCGCGCGCTACGTCTCTCACCGTGACGAGATCCCGCGCCGTCACGCCCCCACCGGCTCCGTGGCCGAGAACCAACGCACCGGTCGGCCCCTCGGCGGCGTACAGGTGCACGTTCGCCGGGCCGTGGGGCGTGCTCACCTCGATGGTCGCCACGGGCTCAGCTCCGGCGGGCCGCGTTATCTGGGTGAGCGGGGCAGCACGCCGCGCCAGAGCCGCGCGAGCAGATAGGTAGGCACGAGCCAGACGACCACGAACGCGACGAGCGCGGCGGCGGATGCACCGTGGATCAGTGCCATCAGGCCCAGCACGACGAGCAGCGAGAAACTGAACACGAGCCAGACGCCGGTGAGGAGCACTGCGAGGCCACCGCGAACGGCGGTCTGTGCAAACGGCATCGTGCGGGGAAGCCCGGCGAGTGCGCCGCGCAGCTCCTTCAGGGATCGTGCGCGTAGCACGACCTCGGTCCGGGCAGAGAGCTCGTCGAGGGTCAGCCTGCCGCGAAGAAAGTTCTCGCGGAGGGCTGCGACTGCCTGGTCGCGGTCCCGATCACCGGCCAACACCATAGGCAGAATGCTAGCGCGCATTCAGGTCAGGTCGAGCCGCTCGCGGACTGTCCCCCGGCGAGCCTAGCTCGCGCGTAGGCGCGCGCTTATGATCAGCCGATGTCGAAGATCACCGACGAGCTCAAGCAGGTGGCGCTGTTCAGCGATCTGAATCAGCGCCAGCTCGGCCAGCTGGGTCGGTTGTTCCGTGAGCGCCGGTTCGCTCCGGGGATGTCGGTCGTGCGCGAAGGGAAGATGAGCGGCATCGGCTTCTTCCTCATCTCCGAGGGTGATGCGGTCGTGACCGTCGCCGGGAAAAGGATCACCACGCTCGGGCCGGGCGACCATTTCGGTGAGCTCGCGATGATCAGCGAGCGCGAACGCACCGCGACCGTGACGGCGGAGACGCAGGTCGTCTGCCTGGAGATCCCGTTCTGGGACTTCAAGGCCTTCGCGCTCAAGAACCCGGACGTCACCTGGAAGCTGCTCCAGCACGTGGTCGGCGTGCTGTCGGCGAAGCCCGCGTGACCATCGTCGCGTAGACCAGGCTTCCGCTAGCCTGCGGGCATGACGTTCGTGCGGCCCTGCGTGGATGAGCTTCTGCCGGTTCCGGCGGTTGCCCCGCGGCCGCCGTTCGTGCGCGTCCCGGCGTAGGCGCTCCCGCCTTTCGGCCCGGAGCGCCGCAACGGACTCCGTCACGCCGGTAGACGTCTACGAAGGAGAGCACGATGTTCGCAACAGCCCTGCTCGCGGGAGCGTCCCGATGAGCGCCATGTCTTTGCCCACGCAGTCGAACGACTTCCCCGCCTGGTACGGCGAGGTCGTGCGCCGCGCCGGGCTCGCCGAGAACTCGTCCGTGCGCGGCGCGATGGTGATCAAGCCGTACGGCTATGCGATCTGGGAGGTGATCCAGCGCGAGCTCGACGACCGGATCAAGGCGACCGGCCACGAGAACTTCTACTTCCCTCTGCTCATGCCCGCCTCGGTGCTCGCACAGGAGGGCGAGCTCGTCGAGGGGTTCGCGCCCGAGGTGGCCGTCGTCACCGAGGCGGGCGGGAAGAAGTTCGAGGAACCGCTCGTGGTGCGTCCCACGTCAGAAGCGCTCATCTGGTCGACGTATGCCCGCTGGGTGCAGTCATACCGTGATCTCCCGCTGCTCTACAACCAGTGGGCGAACGTGGTCCGCTGGGAGCTGCGGCCGCGTCTCTTCCTGCGCACGAGCGAGTTCCTGTGGCAGGAAGGGCACACCGCGCACGAGACCGGGGAAGAGGCGGTCGCGGAGGCGCTGACAATTCTCCACGACGTCTACGCCGACACGATCGAGAACGTTCTCGCGATCCCTGTCCTGCGGGGCAGGAAGAGCGAGAGCGAGCGGTTTCCCGGCGCAGTCGATACCTACACGCTCGAGGCGATGATGCGCGACGGCAAGGCGCTGCAAGCGGCGACGTCGCACTACCTGGGGCAGGGCTTCGCGCGCGCGTTCGAGGTCCGCTTCACCGCCCGGGACGGGAGCGAGCAATATCCTCACGCGACCTCGTGGGGCGCGAGCACGCGTCTGGTCGGCGGTGTTGTGATGGCGCACGGGGACGACCGCGGGCTGCGGCTCCCGCCCCGCGTGGCGCCGCAGCAGGTCGTGATCGTGCCGATCGTCCGCGATGACGAGCGCGCTGCCGTGCTCGAGGCCGCCGCTTCGCTCGCCGGCGAGCTGCGGGCGGCGGGTGTCCGCGTCCGTGTGGACGACCGGCCCGAGCACCGGCCCGGCTTCAAGTTCAACGAGTGGGAGCTGAAGGGCGTGCCGCTTCGACTCGAGATCGGTGGCAGGGACCTCGCGGCTGCGGCTGTCACCGTCGCGCGCCGCGATACCGGCGAGAAACAGCAGATTCCGCTTTCCGGCGCGGCTACTGCTGTCGACGAGCTGCTGAAAGATGTGCAGGCGTCGCTCTTCCAGAGCGCCAGCGACGAGCAGGAGCTGCGGACGCTGCGCAGCCCGGGCACCTACGGCGAGATGATCGAATACCTCCGCAGCGCCGCCGGATTCGTCGCGGCGCCGTGGTGCGGCGGCGCCGAGTGCGAAGCGCGAGTCAAGGGAGAGAGCTCGGCGACGATCCGGTGCCTACCGCTCGAGGAGCAATCGAAACCGTCCGGCGTGTGTGTCTGCTGCGGCGGCTCAGCGATCGCCGAAGCGGTCTGGGCGCAGGCGTACTAGTTCCTTGATCGGCTCGGCGGATCCACGCGCGATAATCGGACGGTGCACACCGAGCCCCTCCTCGGCAAGTCGATCGGATCGGCCGAAGACAGTTTTGTCATCGTCGAGTGGACAGCCGAGGTGGGCGATCACTGGATCGCACCGTTTCATGTGCACGACCAGGACGACGAGGCTTGGTACGTGCTCGACGGGACGCTTGGCTTCCGGCTGGGCGACGACGAAGTCGAAGCTGATGCCGGCTCAGCCGTCTTCGCTCGACGGGGGACACCTCACACCTACAGAAATGCAGGTGCCGGCGACGCGAGGTACCTCCTCGTCATGACACCGCGAATAGCGCAACTGATCGAGGAGATCCACCGACCCGGCGCTGAGCTTGCCGCGGTCTTTGCTGCGCACGAGTCGCGTCTTCTTCCCGGCCCGTGACTCCCTCACGCCGCTCAGAGGGCCAGCTCGGCTTCGCCGACCACGTGTGTCGTTCGCACGCGAACGACCACCTCGCCGGGAGCGCTGTTTCGCTCTCCGAATTCCTGTGCGCGCTCCTTGCCCATGTAGCGCTCGGCGATCCGGGTCGCGCACCGCTTCAGGTCTGACGGGTCATCGGACAACTCGGCGACGCCGTCGACCCGCACGAAGGCAAACGGTGGCCGGTCGTCCGCGACGCAGAAGGACAGCCTCGGGTCGTGCTCGAGTGCGCGCCCCTTCACGGTGTGCTTGCCGGTCGTGAAGACGATCGTTCCGTCGCTCTCGACGAGGAACCAGACCGGCGTGACCAGGGGCGATCCGTCCTTGCGCACGACCGCGACCTTGGCGGTTCGGGTTCCTTCCATGAGGAACGCCCTGATCTGTTCGGCATCGAGCGTGCGCAAGAACTGGACGGTACCGGGCTTGTCGTCCCCGAGGAAACTGAGAGGATGGTTCGCCGGGTGTCCATCGGCCAGAGGAGACGAAGATGAGCGAGGCCAAGAAGAAGCACAAGAACGAGAAGCACAGCCTCGACGGCGACGCCTCGCCGGATCCGCCGTCAGCGCCTGATGAGACCGACGCCGGCCCGCCCAAGAAGATGAAGCGGAAAGAGTACGAGCGGGAGATGAGAATCCTGCAGGGCGAGCTCGTGACCATGCAGGAATGGGTCAAGAACACCGGTGCCCGCGTTTGCCTCGTGTTCGAGGGAGTCGACTCTGCGGGCAAGGGCGGCACGATCCGGCGGATCACCGAGCGGACGAGCCCCCGGGTGTTCAAGCACATCGCGCTGCCGGCTCCGGACGCGCGGGTCAGGTCGCAGATGTACGTCCAGCGCTACATCTCCCAGTTCCCGTCGGCGGGCGAGGTCGTGATCTTCGACCGCAGCTGGTACAACCGCGCCGGTGTCGAGCCGGTCATGGGCTATTGCACCCCGGAGGAGACCAAGCGGTTCCTCGAGGTGGTTCCGCAGGTCGAGAAGGCGATGGTCGACGATGGGATCATCCTGATCAAGTACTTCCTCAACGTCAGCCGTGAGGAGCAGACCAGGCGGCTCGAGAACCGGATCGACGATCCCCGCAAGATCTGGAAGCTGTCGGCCACCGACCTCAAGTCCTATAGTCGACGTTACGACTACCTCCGCGCTCGCGACGCCATGTTCGCCGCCACCAACACGGCGTGGGCTCCGTGGCACATCGTGGGCAACGACGACAAGAAGCGTGGACGGCTGAACATCATCACCCACCTGCTCAGTCAGATCCCGTACGAGCCCCTCGAGGCCCCGGGAGTGAAGATGCCGAAGGCGCCCAGCCACGGCGGGTATGTCGAGCCGGAGTCCTCGGCGCCCAACATCCCGACGCCGTTCTAGCGAGGAGAGGATCACCTGGTGACGACCGAGACCACCGCACCCCCGAGCGGTAGCGCTGCTCCCCCGACGGGCTGGTATGCAACGGCAGCGGAGGAAGTTGCGCAGCGCCTCGGCGTCGATCCAGCCCAGGGCCTCTCCGAGGCTGAAGCCGCCGAGCGGTTGGCGAAGAACGGGCCGAATGCGCTTCCGGCCGAAGCGACGACGCCCGGTTGGAAGCAGTTCGTCGCCCAGTACCGGAGCTACATGCAGATCATCCTCGTGGCGGCGGCCGTCGCCTCGATGGCGATCGGCGAGATCTCCACGGGGATCGTCGTGCTCGCGATCACGGCGCTCAACGCGCTCGGGGGAATGCGGCAGCAGGGCAAGGCCGAGAGCGCCATGAACGCACTGCAGTCGATGCTCAAGGCGTCTGCCCGGGTTCGCCGCGGCGGGGCCGAGGTGAAGATCGGGGCCGATCAGGTGGTGGTCGGTGACGTGATCCTGCTCACGGCAGGTGACGACGTGTGCGCCGACGGGCGGATCATCCAGGCAGCGTCTCTGCAGATCGACGAGTCGGGGCTGACAGGCGAGAGCGTTCCGGCGTCCAAGAGCGCCGAGTTGATCGCCGGCGACCCGCCGCCGGGCGTCGGCGACCAGTCGAACATGGCGTTCATGAACTCTCCCGTCACGCACGGAAGCGGCGTGATGATCGTCACCGGGACGGGGGCCGGCACGGAGGTCGGGAACATCTCCGGGATGCTGAAGTCGACACCGACGCTGAAGACTCCGCTGAGCGCGCAACTGGATGTGCTGACGCTGTGGATCGCCGGCGCAGCGGGGTTGACGATCGCGATCATGTTCGCGCTCGGGATCCACCGCGGCGATTCGACCAAGGTCATCTTCACGACGGCCATCGCGCTGGCTCTGGCCGCGGTCCCGATGGCCATGCCCACCGTCCTGCAGGTCATTCTGTCGAAGGGGTCGACGACGCTCGCTGCGCAGGGCGCCGTCGTCAAGAGTCTCGCCTCCGTCGAGACGCTGGGCTCGACCTCGGCGATCAACTCGGACAAGACGGGAACGCTCACGTTGAATCAGGTCACGGTCGTCGAGGTGATCGACCCCGGTGACCGCTACTCGATCACCGGGATGGGCTACGGCCTCGACGGCGACGTTCAGCATGCCGCGGGCAACACCAGCAGCATCGAGCCGGCGATTTTGCCGTTCATGATCGCCAACGACGCCAAGCTCGTCGACGGAAAAGTCGTGGGTGATCCCACCGAGGGCGCGCTGCTCGTGCTGGGCCACAAGGCCAAGCTCGACATCGAGGGAACACAGGCTGCCTACGCCAGGCTCGCGACTCTGCCCTTCGATCCCACGTACAAGCTCATGGCTGTCTTCTGCGACGCCAAGGACGAGTCCGGGAAGCCGGTCGTTCGAGCGTTTGTCAAGGGAGCGGGACCGGCAGTCATCGGGCGCGCTGCCTCCGCCCTGCTCAACGGCGAGTCCGTTCCCTGGGGCGATGAGGAGAACACTCGTGCGTCCCAGGAGATGGAACGTCTCGGCGGCAAGGGGCTGCGCATCATGGTCGCGGCCACCCGGGACATCGATCCCGCGGACTTCAACCCGGACGGTGACCTGCTTGCCCTGATCACGAGTCTTCAGATGACGGCGATGGTGGGGATGATCGACCCGCCGAGAGCCGAATCCAAGGACGCGGTCCGCAATGCCCAGAACGCCAACATCCGCGTGCGGATGGTGACGGGCGACGATGTCATCACCGGCGAGGCGATCGCAAGGCAGCTCGGCATCGCCGGCGAGGCGATCCTCGGCGCGGACTTCGCGGCTTTGTCCGAAGACTGACCGGCTGGCCCGCATCGACAAGATCGGCGTCGTTGGGCGGGTGGCGCCCGAGCACAAGGTGCTGATGGTGGAGACGCTGCGCAAGAAGGGCGACGTGGTGGCCATGACCGGCGACGGCGTCAACGACGCTCCCGCCATCAAGGCCGCCGACATCGGGATCGCAATGGGCACGGGCACCGAGGTCGCGAAGAACGCCTCGAAGATGATCCTCACCGACGACAACTTCGCCACGATCGTGGGTGCTGTCTCCGAGGGCCGCAAGCTCTACGACAACATGCTCAAGTACATCCGCTTCATGCTGGTGGCGCTGGTCACCTATGTGGTGACCTTCCTGCTCGCGAGCCTGTTCAACATCGCCGGCGGACAGCCGTTCTCCGCCGTCCAGATTCTCTATATCAACTTCGTGATCACGGCTCCTGTCGGCATTGCGCTCGGTCTGGACAAGGAGACGCCCGGGGTTGATGAAGCGCAAGCCGCGTCCCCGCGCGGCCTCGATCATGTCCTTGCCGGTCATCCTGACGGTCGGGCTGGCGGGGCTCTTCATGTCCGTTGCGATCGACCTGCTGATCGTGTTCGGGAAGCACCACTACAACAGCGTCGCGATCGGCAGCACGATCGGTCTGCTCGCCTTCTCGCTGATGCTCGTCGTCGCAGCCCTCGAGTGTCGCGATCAGACGTCGACGATCCTGCGCGAGGAGACCCTCAACAACAACACCGTGAACGTCACGATCCTGGCGGAGATCGCCCTGGCACTCCTGATCGCGAGGGGCGGCGCGCTCACGTCACTCCTCGGAACCCAGACCCTCACCGGCCGGCAATGGCTGATCGGCGCTATTCCTGCCGTGGCGCTGTTCGCTCTTTGGGAGCTCGGCAAGCTGATCGCGCGTCGCCGGGCAGCCGGCGGGCAGGAGCCGGTCCCCGCGGAGGTGGTAGCGGCGTGAGTCGCCGCGCTCGTGGGTGAACGGCCGCGAGCGAGTGAGCGTGCGCCGCTGGCGGGAGGCTGAGGCGTACCGGCGGAATGTGTTCTTTCTCTCCGCTTCGCGGCTGATCTCGGTTACGGGGTCGATCGCGTCGTACGTGGCACTGGTCGCCGTGATCTACGACCGGAGCGGCCACTCGGGGACGTGGGTCGCCGCTGGGCTCGTCGTCAGCTTCGGTGTGACTGCGCTGCTCGGGCCGTGGGCGGGCCATCTTGGCGACCGCTTCGACCGAAGACGGGTGATGATTGCGTCCGATCTCACCGCAGCTGCCGCCTTTACGGGGATCGCGTTCGCCCATTCGCTGGTTCTGCTCGTCGTGCTTGCCGGTGTCAGCGCTGCGGCCGAGTCGCCGTTTGGGCCCGCGGCGCAGGCGCTGCTCGTGTCGCTCGTGCCGGAGGATCAGCGGACTTGGGCGACAGCGACCCGGTCGTCGAGTGCGTCCGCGGGGATGTTCGTCGGTGGTGCGATTGGCGGCTTCATCGTCGCGGCCTTCGGCGGCGCGACGGCGTTTCTGATCAACGCGGTGTCTTTCGTGATCTCGGCCGCGCTCGTCGCGGCGATCAGGGGTCGTTATCGCCCGGTGCGTCCGGAGGGGGTGGTTGACCGAGGCACGTCCGAGGGGTTCCGCTTCGTGCTTTCCGCCCCGGCCCTGTGTCTCACTCTGGTGGCGACGAGCGTAGGGCTTCTCGGCACCGGGATGATCAATGTTGCCGAGTACCCGCTGTTCGTGGACATGGGCGGCGGATCACAGGCGTACGGGATAGCCGTCTCGGGCTGGGCGGTCGGCGGGTTCATCGCCGGGCGGACGATGCGAAAGCACGGTGACGCCTATGCGGAGCGTTCGCGGCTCCTCTTCGGCTGCGGCCTCGTAGCGGTCGCCATCGGGCTCTGCGGGGTTGTGCCGCTCGTCGGCGTGGTCGTGGCCCTGTTCTCGGTCGGCGGCTTCGCCGCCCAGACCCGCAGCATCGCCGCCACGCTGATCTACCAACGCTCGACGCCCGACCACATCCGCGCTCGTGCGTTCGCGGCGCTCGGCACTGCGAACATCTCAGCCATCGGCGTCGCGATGATCGTCAGCGGTGCAGTGATGGGCACGCTCACACCGGCCGGGGTCTGCATCGCCTGCGGCTTCGTTGGACTTCTCGCGCTCCTGATCGCGACGCGCGTGCCTCCACGCAGACGGGACCCAGCCGACCTCGACGGTGCACCCGCCACCGACGAACGTGCGCCTGGGCGCGGCGAGCTGAGCCTTGCGACGTAGCGCGGCCTAGCTCTACCGCGCGAGTAGCTCGGCGATCTCGGGCCGGTCGCGGATCGAGTCGAGGTCGGAGTTCCGGCGGGCGAGGCCCCGCAGCCGCTCCGACTGCTCGAGCGCGTGCCTGAGATGCCGGGCGGCGTCGTCCGCGCGGCCGGCCCGCGCCTCACAGCACGCGAGGCAAAAGAATGCTCCGACCGCCTCGGGGTGCGCCTCGATCGCCCCGCGGGCCTGGTCGGCGGCCTCGGCGTAGTCGCCGGCCTCGTACAGCGGGCCGAACGGCGCCCAGACCTCGAAGCCGAGGACCTCGTACGCCTTGCCCGGCTTGCCGCCCACGACGACGATCGTCGTCCCGTCCTCCTCCGCGAACGCTGTCCGCTTCACACCTGGCGCGGCGAAGACGAGCGTCCCCGTGGGCGCGTCCACCCGCTCGCCGTCGAGCTCGAAGGCTGCGCGGCCCTGGAGCACGAGGTACAGCTCTTCCTGGTCGTCCTCCTCGGAGTGCTCGTTGATGATCCGGTCGCCGGTCTTGCGGCCGGTGAAGCTGCTGACGCCGAAGGACGCGATCCCGAAGTGGGCCCTCACCGGCCGGTACGGCACGCCGCCGTCGTCGAGCTCGTCGATCGCGTCGAAGCGGGTGACGGAGTAGGCGGCCACCGCTCCAGAATAAAGACCGGCGTGCCCGGTTCTGTTCGACCGGGAGATCCGTCCGCTCCTGGAAGGTCGACCGGTGGCTGCCGCGCTCGATCGCACGGTTGAAAATCGCTCTCGGATGTCCCTGAGCCGTCAACAGCCACCTTCCTGGGGCCGGACGACAGCCCGACGTTATCGCACGTGTGGTTGTGGGTCGGTGAATGCTCTAGCCTCGGCTGGTGGTGGTCTGCGCGAGCTGCGGTCACGAGAACCCCGATGGGGCGCGCTTTTGCAACTCGTGTGCTGGGGCGCTTGTTGTTGCCGCTCCGGCGCGTGAGGTGCGCAAGGTCGTCACGGTGTTGTTCTGCGATCTGGTCGGGTCGACCGCGCTTGGAGAACAGACTGATCCGGAGGCGTTGCGGGCGTTGCTTGGGCTCGCTATTTCGAGCGGATGAGTGGGATCGTCGAGTCGCACGGCGGCACGGTGGAGAAGTTCATTGGTGACGCGGTGTTGGCGGTGTTCGGAGTGCCGCAGGTGCACGAGGACGACGCGCTCCGCGCCTGTCGGGCGGCGGTCGAGATGCGTGATGCGTTGCCCGCCTTGGGCATCGAGGGCCGGATCGGTGTGAACACCGGTGAGGTGGTGACGGGAACGGCGGAGCGGTTGGTGACCGGGGATGCGGTGAACGTGGCGGCACGGTTCGAGCAGGCGGCGGCGCCGGGTGAGGTGCTGATCGGAGCGTCGACGCATGAGCTCGTGCACGGCGCGGTAGACGCGGAACCGGTCGAGCCGCTGGTGCTGAAGGGGAAGGCGGAGCCGGTGGCGGCGTTTCGACTGCTCGCGGCCCATGCCGCACGCGGAGCGTCGGCACGACTCGGTGTTCGTAGGTCGTGAGCACGAGCTCGGGCTGCTGTCCGAGGCGTGGGAGCGGGCGGTGGCGGAGCAGCGCTGCGAGCTGGTCACGGTTGTGGGTGATCCGGGGATCGGGAAGTCGCGGCTCGCGGCCGAGGCGCTGGCGTCAGTCGGAGCGCGGGTCGTGCGCGGTCGCTGTCTCGCCCTACGGGGCGGGGATCACCTACTGGCCGGTCGTCGAGGTCGTCAAGCAGCTCGACGTGTTGCCGACCGACCCCGCTGCTGCGGCGGCGATCCGCTCGCTGCTGGGCGAGTCGGATGCGCGGGACGTCGGCGGAGGAGATCGGCTGGGCCTTCCGCAAGCTGCTCGGAAGAGCAGGCGCCACTCGTGGTCGTCTTCGACGACATCCAGTGGGGCGAGGAGACATTCCTCGACCTGATCGAGCACGTCGCACTCCTCTCGAGCGGTGCGCCGCTGCTGCTGCTCTGCATGGCCCGGCCGGAGCTGCTCGACAGCCGCCCCACCTGGCCGGTCACGATCCGGCTCGAGCCGCTCGACGGCAGCGACACCGAGAGCTGATCGGAACAGACGTGTTTCCGACGAGCCTGCGGTCGAGGATCGCGGCCGCCGCTGCCGGCAACCCGCTTTTCATCAGCGAGATGCTCGCGATGACCCAGGAGGCCGACGACGAGGTCGAGGTGCCGGCTTCGTTGAAGGCGCTGCTGGCGGCACGGCTCGACCAGCTCGACCCGGCCGAGCGGCGGGTGCTCGAGTGCGGCTCGGTCGAGGGCGAGGTCTTCCACCGCGGCGCCGTCCAAGCATTGACACCGGAGGAGACGCAGGTGACGCCCCGGCTGGCAGCGCTCGTGCGGCGCGAACTGATCCGCTCCGACCGGCCACAGTTCGCCGGTGAGGACGGCTTCCGCTTCCGCCACCTCCTGATCCGCGACACCGCCTACGACGCCCTCCCCAAAACGACCAGGGCAGAACTGCACCAGCGCTTCGCGGCCTGGCTCGACGAGCACGGCCGGGAACTGGTCGAGCGCGACGAGATCGTCGGCTACCACCTCGAACAGGCCGCGCGGTGCTTGGCCGACCTCGGGCAGCCCGATCTCGATCTGGCGGCCGAAGCCGCGGCGCGTCTCGCGGCTGCCGGTCGTCGAGCGCGCTGGCAGCTCGACCGCAAGACGGCGCGTTCGTTGCTCCAGCGGGCCGTTGACCTCAGCGATCATCCAGACGTGCACGTCGTGGTCGACCTCGCTCGGATGCTCGAGACCCCGCTTGAGGGCGCCGAGCTTCTCGACGAGACGGCCGACCGCGCCGAGCGTGAAGGCGACGCGATCGCCGCGGCGCTCGCACGCGCTGCGGCGGCCTACTCCCGCGTCTGGATGGTGAAGGCTGGCGATGACGAGTTGGAGCGGCTCGCTCTCGAGGCGCTGCCACTGCTCGAAACGGCCGGGGATCATGCAGGGCTCGCCGAGGTGTGGTCGGCGCTCGCCAACGGCGTGTACAACGGCCGTTGCCAGTACGCGCAGATCGAGTACGCCTCTGAGCGGGCGAACCGGCACGCGCTCCTCGCTGGGCAGCCGCCGAGACTCGGGATGATGGGCGTCGCGCTCATATTCGGCCCTCGGCCCGTCTCGGAGGTGCTCCCGATCTTCGAGGCACGCGCCGAGACCTACCGGCATCCCGGGACCCGGCTCGACCTGGCGGTCTTCCTGGCGATGAGCGACAGGATCGACGAGGCCCGCGCTCTCGCGCAGGCGGCCGAAGACCAACTTCGCGAGTTCGGCAGCGAGCGCATTGCCAACCAGCACATGGCAGACATCGAACGCATCGCGGGAAACACCCAGGCTGAGGCCGATCGCCTGCGGCTCCACTGCGACGACCTTCGCGCACGCGGCGTCACAGCCGCACTCTCCTACGATGCTCCGATGCTGGGACGCGCGCTCTGCGCTCTCGGCGAGTTCGACGACGTCGAACGGCTCGCCGCTGAAGGGCGCGAGTACGGCGCGGAAACTGACCCGTTAACTCAGGCGCTCTGGCGGCAGGTAACAGCGCTTGTCCAGGCACACCGCGGCAACCATGCCGACGCTGAGCGGTTCGCCCGCGAAGCGGTTGAGTACACCCTACGAACCGACTCGCCCTGGACGCAGGGCGATGCGCTCTGCGATCTCGCGACGGTCCTCGAAGCCGACGGGCGCATCGAGGATGCTCTCGCCGCTTTGCGGCAGGCTCTCGCTCTCTACGAGGAGAAGGAGATCGTGCCTGTGGCCCGCCGCACCCGCGAACGACTCGCCGCGCTCCAAGCTCCGACGACCTGAGACACAAGCCGACGCTGGCCCCCTGTTTGGGGAATCCCAAGCGTCTGATCGACCCCACGAGGGCGTCGTCAATGGCCTCCTGGGTGGGTCGGTGGCAACGTCGTGGCAACAGTTGGTGACGAGCCGCGACCCGCGGCACTTGTCGGCCAGCTATCCAGCGGCCGGAGTGACGCGGAGACGACGCACCGGGACGCACCCTGCAACCTGCGCGACCGGCGGTCGGTCCTCCTGGCTCCCGGCCGCGAACCCGCTTGGGAGCCGCATGCGTCGGAGAGGTGACCGCCGGGTGACCACGGCGGCTGTTCCGTCGCCAGCGCTGCCAACGGGAGTGCGCCGCGAGGCCGCGTCCGGAGCGCGCTCGCATTGAGTGGGCGCACCTGGGATCGAAGTAGAACGACGCCTGCGACTGAGTTCGAGGGTATAGGGATGAAGCGCTTGACCCGTTTCGACGTGCGACTCGGTGGGACTCCGGACGCCTCCGTCGCTGTACAAGATCTGACACGGATCTGACAAGCCCGACCGGCCAGCGGATGATCATCTGTACCGATGCCGCTGGATTGGCGATCGCTTGTGCGGAATTTGGCGATTTGCTTGGATGGCCAGAGGTTCGTGAGTGGCTGACGCCTTCATTTCCTATTCGCGTCGCGACGCCGTCTTCGTCGAGGGTCTCGCGGCGGCGCTTGAGGGGCGCGGCAAGACCGTCTGGTTGGACACCGAGGGGATCGAGGCCGGCGAGGTCTTCCCGCTCGCCTTGCAGCGAGCGATCGAAGGCTCGGACGCATTCGTGTTCGTGATCACACCGGACTCGGTCGCGTCGCGGTTCTGTACGCAGGAGATCGAGCATGCGCAGACTCTGGGGAAGCGGATCCTGCCGGTGCTGCGGATCAAGGTGCCGGACGAGGCGTTGCATGCGGAGGTACGCGACCGCAATTGGATCTCCTTCGAGTCGGATGACGATTCCGAAGGCGCGCTCGACCGGATGGTCGCGGCTCTCGACAGTGACCTGGAGCATGCGAAGGCGCATACGCATTGGCTTGTGAAGTCGCTGAATTGGGAATCGCACAGCCGCGACAAGAGCTTTCTCCTGCGCGGCAGCGAATTGGCCTCAGCAGAGGCCTGGCTGGCGAGCGTCAAGGTCGGCGCGCAACCGGAGCCAACCGCGTTACAGCGAGCGTATGTGTACGCGAGCCGCGGAGCCTCCAGCCGCCGGCAGCGGGTGGTCGTCGGAGCGAGCTTGGTCGCAGTCGTTGTTGCCGGCACGCTCGCAGTGACCGCGCTGATCAGCCGCAGCCAGGCCAGACACTCCGCCGCCGTTGCGGTGCGCGCCGCGACGACCGCCGAGGCACAGCGGCTCGGCGCCCAGGCTCTCACGGTGACGCCGCCCGACCAGTCGTTCCTCTATGCCCGCGAGAGCTACAACCTCGAGCCCTCGCCCGCAACCCGCGGATATCTGTTCGCGGCCCAGGCGCGCGCACCGGCGGCGATGGCAGTCGTGACACCGGTCCGCGAGCGAATACGAGGATCGGTCTCGAGCCCCGACCGGCGGAGCCAGCTCGTCATCAACAACCTCAACGAGGTCGCTGTGCTCGACTCGGGCACGCTCAAAGTTGAACGGAGGTTCGCGGTGGCGCATGGCGGTGTGTACGCCTGGGCCGGAAGCGGTCACGTCCTCTACGAGAATGCGGCCTCCCGCAAACTGGGTCTGCTCGACCTGCGAACCGGCCGCTTCAGGCCGGATCCCCGGCTGCCGGCGACGGCCTACTCCGTCTCCGCGAACGGCAAGTTGCTCTACACGCTGCCGCTCTCGGGCACGTCGATCGGTGTGGTCGACCTGCGGACCATGCGTCTCGAGCGGACGCTGAGGCCGACCAGCGGCCTGATCTTCACTGACGTGGAGCCTCAACAGGGCGGGACGGTGGTCGCGGTTGAGGCGCCACTCGACCCCTCCCACGGACGCACTCGCTATGCGATCTGGCTTCACGACTTCGCCGGTGCGCCATCGCTCGTCGTCCGTGGCGCCCCCGGCCTCCCGCCCTTCGTTTCCTACAGCGTCGGCGGGGGAAGGCTCGCCCTGCCGTGGACGCAGGGCGTGCGGCTCGTCGATCTGTCGACTGGGAAAGCCTCCGTGATCGACCCGGACATTGGAGCGCTGAGCACGCTTGGGCTTTCGCCCGACGGCAGGACCCTCGTGATCGCAACGCTCATCCACTCCGCAGTCACGGTCGTTCGTGTCCCGGATGGCTCGCCGCTCGACAGCCTCGTCGGCCACCAGAGCCAGGTCCACGGGGTCACGTTCAACCCGTCCGGATCGGTGGTCTACACCGGGGGCGCCGACGGGCGGCTGATCGCCTGGGACCTGCGCGGCACCAGGAGTCTCGCAGCCACCACGAAACTGCCCGGCCCGGGCCCCGCCCAGAACGAGTCGCTCCCGGACGGCCGGTACATCACCGCGACGCGGAACGGGCGCGTCACCGCGGCGGTGAACGGCGACGGAACGCTGCAGATCGTCGCCAGCCGCGCACGTGGGTTGCCGATCGTGCGCTCGATCGTGGTCGCGCCCGCCGGTGCCAAGGGGCAGCCGTTCTCGGTGGCGTTCGATCCGGCCGGCCGCCTGCTGGCGGTGGGGACGGATGACGCTCACGTCCTGATCTATGCCACGTCGACGTGGCGCATCGTGAAGCAGCTCATCGTTCCTGCAGATGTCGGCCCACGCCCGCCGATCGTCTCACTCGCGTTCTCGCCCGACGGCCAGATGGTCGCGGTTGCCGCCGCCGACGGCCGCATCCTCCGTTTTCGGGTGCCCTCCGGACACAGGCTCGCGCCGATCGCCGCGATCAGGCCGGCGGCCGCGGACAGCAGCACCCCTGCACTGGCGGCGATCGCGTACTCGCCGGACGGGTCGCAGATCGCCGCCGCGGCGACGGCGCCCGGCGGCGGCGTCGTCACCGTCTTCGACTCCTCGACTGGCATGCACGAGTACTCGGTGCGGGATGGATACCTGGCCTCGGCCGTCACCTTCACTCCGGACGGAAGGACCCTGATCACGGGTGACGGAGAAGGATTCGCTCGTTTCTGGAACGCAAGAACGGGTCGGACCGAAGGGGCGCCGATCCGGGCGGACGAGGGGACCGTGAACAGTCTCGCGGTCGACACCACCGGGGCCACCCTTCTCGCGGCAGGGTCCGACGGCGCCACCTGGCTCTTCGACCTGAAGTCCCGAACCCAGATAGGCACGCCACTCGGAGCCGACCCGAATACGACGACGGCGGCGCTCTTCGTCGGCGGGGGTGACGGGTCACCACTGTCCTTCGCCACCCCGAACATCCCTTCGGGGGCCTCTCTCACCCGGTGGGATCTGAAGGCCGGGTACCTCGCTGCGCGGGCGTGCAATGTGGCGCGAAGAAACCTGACGCCGCTCGAATGGGAACAGGTCCTCCCGAACCTGCCATACACGAAGGTCTGTCACGGCTTCCACTTACCGCCGGTCAGTTAGTGAATCGACAACCTCAGTCTCGCGTCGACGCATGGGAGGTCGTGTGGCGTAGCCGGTACATGCGCAGGTTGCCGTACTCCTTGGCCGCGGGTAGATGGCCCACGTAGTCGCAGGCGAACGGGTGACCCGGATTGAGTGCTAGGGCAGCGGCGAACGGCTCGGTGACATAGACCTTACCGGGCGGCGTGACCGGCTCGAGGCGGGCGGTTCGACTGACATGCGAGCCCATGAACGCAAGTCGTCCGATAACGGGATCCTCGGTCGCAAACACGGGCCCAACATGTGCTCCGAGTCGCAGCGCAAGCTGTGGCGACAGGCCGACCGCCTCGAGCCCGATGCCTGAGAAGGCGTCCTGCAGTGCCAGAGCGCAGGCGGCAGCATCCACCGGGTTGGTCAGCACCACATAGAGCCCGTCACCCCAGGTGTTTTGGTGCTCGATGCTTGCTCGGTAATCGTCGAGAACCGACGCGAAGGTTCCCAGCACGTGCGTGGCGAATCGCGGCAGTTCCTCGTCCGTCAGCTTGGAGAAGCCTTTCACGTCTGCGAACAGAAGTGAACGGACGGCCCGGTCAGAGGCTGTCGCGGCGGGTGTTGTTCGCTCGAGCCTGGTCGAGCGAGCCGCGTGCGGCTCGACGACAGTGACCGCCCGGTTCCCGCGCCGCCACGTGGCGACGTCGATCGCGGTTCCCGCCTTCCCGTTTGCGGGGCCGCCGTCCCAGACGGCGAGCTGACGGACCTCCGCATCGAGGTAGCGGCCGCGGAGCAGCGCGAGCCCCATTGCGAGCTCGGTGCCGTAGCGGTAGAGCACGTCGTCCGCGAAGAACGCGTCGTCGGTCGCATAGGTCACGGTTTTGGCGGCCGCAAAGCACCAGTCGAAGCGCGTTACCCATCCATCGCCGGATGGGGCGACGGAGCTCTCGATGAACCCGTCGCGGACCATCGGCAGCACGACGTGCAACTCGGCCCCGTGCCGGAGCAGCGCCTCCGCCCAGAGAATGTCCGCGCCACTCGCGAGAGCTCCGTAGGCATACCCGGGTGTGAGCCGGGCGACCTCCGCCTCGATCAGGTTGGCGACTTCGGCCTCCGCCTCGTCTGGGAAGCGACCCTCCGCCGAGATCCGGTGGCCGCAGTAATGCACCACGGCAGGCCCGGCCAGGATGTCGATGACACCCTCGTCTATGGAGGCGAGCCGGCAGACGAGACGCAGCTGGCGGCGCGTCGTCGCGAGCGCCCCGAAGTCGCCTTCGTGCACGGCGGCTGCCCGTGCAAGAGCCTCGCGCGCCGATGCCTCGTCGCCGAGGAGCAGGTGGGCTTCCCCTTCGGTCGCGTCGGCGTAGTAGGAGGTCTCCCGGGCCTCGTGAAGGAGGTCGAGCACCTGGTGCGCGAGCTTCCGGGCGCGCTTCGGCTCGCCGGCGACCAGGCTCAACGTCGCCGCATTGATCGCCGGATAGAACCCGCCGGTGCGCTCGTAGATCTCTTCGTAGAGGTCGCGCGCGCGACCGGCGGTGCGTCGACGCTCGCTTCCGGTCGTGCTGAGCGCGAGGTCCTTGGCGATCCGCGCGCCGAGCGCGGCGATGTCCTCTTCCTGTGACGACGCAAGGCGGTAGCGCTCGAAGCGCTTCGCCGCCTCGTCGGTCGCGCCGGCGCGCGCGAGGGCGAGCACCGACGCCCACTTGAGCCACAACTCATCCGGAAATTCCGCCAGCCCTTGCTCCGCGAGATCCACCGCAGCGAGCAGCTCCCCACGGCGTTCGGCGTCCTTGACCGACTCGATCCATTCCCGCGTGGACGCCACGATCCCGACCGTATCGCGTTCTTCAGGTCACCTGAGACCGGTTGGGCCGGCGCGGGCCTCTCCACGATCCGAGCCTCACCCTTGCCTCGACGACAACGTCCGCCTACGCGAAAGCGGTGCACGCGCGGTCGCGGCTTCCCGATCCGGGCTCTGGAGTTAAACATCTGGACTCGTGTGATCGGGCGACTGGTCCTGACCCTGCGTTCAAGCTCGCGGCGCCGACTTCGTTAGGGATAAGGACTTGCCAAGCCGGGCATCCGCCTCGTGTGGAGTTCTTTGAAGGGTTCAGACTTGACTACGTCGACACCGGCGAGGCAGTACTACGTGTGCGTTGGGGCGGGTCGGGCTTGCCAGTCGTGTTGTTGCACGGGCATCCGCGCACACACGTCACCTGGCATGCGGTGGCCGCGGAGATGGCGCAGCGGCACATGGTTGTCTGCCCCGATCTACGCGGATACGGTGAGTCGTCTCATCCGCCCGAACAGCCCGATCACGCCACCTATTCGAAGCGGGCGATGGCCGGCGACGTCGTTCGGCTGATGGCGTTGCTTGGTCACGAGCGGTTTTACGTAGTCGGTCATGACCGCGGCGCGTACGTCGCTTACCGGCTTACGCTCGACCATTCCGAGGCGGTAGCCAAACTATGCGTCCTTGAGGGAATGCCGCTCGTGGAGCGGCTGGAGCGTACCGATTGGCGGTTCGCGCTGAGTTGGTGGCATTGGTTTTTCCTCGCTCAGACAGACAAGCCCGCTGAACCGGTAATCAACGCCGATCCGGACGCTTGGTACCAGATCAACGCAGAGCGGATGGGCTTGGAGGCTTACGCCGATCTGGCCCGGGCATTGCATAACCCCGATGTCGTTCACGCAATGGTGGAGGACTATCGCGCCGGGCTGGGCGTTGACCGTCAGGCCGATGAGGCCGACCGGGCGAACGCGCGCAAGATCCTCTGTCCGACGCTCGTCGTTTCTGCGCTGCAGGACGATCCCGAGTTGGGCTACGCCGAGGACGCCGTTTCGATCTGGCGGGCCTGGGCCGACGATGTGCGGGGGCAGACGATCGATTGCGGCCATCACATGTCGGAGGAAGCACCGGACGAGCTCGCGGCGATCCTCCTCGACTTCTTGGCAACCTGATGCGTCGCCTCGCGGCGGGCTCCGGGCGCAGCCGACCCCCGAAGGGATGGCTGAGATGGCTCGCCCTCGCTGGAGCGGCGGTGGCGTTGGCGGGCTGCAACGGCGGAACAGTGGATCGGCATGCGCTGACCAATGACTCGGGGACGTCGGGTCGATCGATTGCGAAGGCTGGTTATTGGCGCGCGCGGTCTCTCGTGACCGAGTGACTGCCAGTTATGCGCGGGAGCAGGCCGATGCGCTTCACCTTCAAGCGGCAAACCTGGCTGACGCGTTGAGCACGCGGTCGACAGCTGCTGGGTTGGAGCGTCGTGTGCGGGCTCAGGCGAGAGATGCAGCGACCCTGGCGCGGAGGTTGAGCCGCCTGCACGCACATCCGACCGGTCGCTCGACTGCGGATGTGCTGGCTGGTCAGTTCAAGCGGGCGGGGCGCTGTTCGTGAGCAAGTGGTTCAGCTTGGCTCTCGGGATCTTGGCGGCGATCGGTGGCTTCGTCGACATCGGCGACCTTGTCTTCAACTCGGCGGCCGGCGCGACCTTCGGCTATCAGCTGCTCTGGGCGATCCCGGTCGGCGTGGTCGGGATCATCGTCTACTCGGAGATGTGCGGCCGTGTCGCCGCGGTCTCCGGGAAAGCGGTCTTCGCCGCGTCCGCGAACGAACAGGCTTCTCCGCCGGCTTGATCGCGCTTGTCTCGTCGGAGCTGGTGAACCTGCTCACGCTGGCGGCAGAAGTGGGGGTGTCGCGATCGCCCTCCAGCTGCTTTCCGGGCTTCCTTACCGGCTGCTGCTCGTGCTCGCGATCGCTGGGCTGGCGGTCATGATCTGGACGGTCAAGCTCGACTGGGTCGGAAGATATCGGCTACGGCGGTCTCTGCACGCTTGTTTTCGCCGTCGCAGCGGTCCGGCGAGCCTTGACCTGGGCAAAGTCGGAAGCGGATTCATCCCGCATCTGACTCAGAACAGCCCGGTGCTGTATGCGTACTTCGTCGTCGGTCTGCTCGGCTCGGCGATGACGCCCTATGAGGTCTACTTCTACTCCTCGGGCGGGATCGAGGACCGCTGGTCGACGAAAGACCTTGGCCTGAACCGGGCAAACGCGATCGCTGGTTACAGCCTCGGCGGGTTCCTCTCATTGTCGCTGATGATCGTGGGCGCCGCCGTGTTTCTCCGCCACGGGATCAGCCCGGAGCACCTCGGCACCGTTGCGCTCGGCTCGGAGGAGCCGCTGGGCAAGATCGGGCTGTTGCTCGCCCTGATCGGGATCCTGTTCGCGGTCGGCGGCGCCTCGATCGACACCGTTTTCGCCGGCGCCTACAACCTCGCGCAGTTCTTCGGCTGGGAGTGGGGTCGCTACCGCCATCCCTCCGGTGCGCCACGGTTCGACGCTCACCTGGCTCACGTTGCTGGTGCTGGCGCTTGCGATCCTGCTGACCGGCGTCGACCCGGTCATGCTGACCGAGTACGCCGTGATCTTCTCCGCTGTCGCCCTGCCGCTGACCTACATCCCGATCCTGCTCGTCGCGAACGACCGCAAATACATGGGACACACCGCAACGGCACACTCGCCAACACCCTCGGAACCATCTACCTGTTCGTGATCATCGTCATTGCGATTGCGGCGATCCCGCTGATGCTCCTGACCAACGTCGGGCAGAACTGATGAGCCAGATCTACCTCGGACGCAACATCCTCGACCATCAGCTGCTCGACGAGGAAGGACGCCGCTGCGGCAACGTCGACGACCTCGCGATCGAAGGCGGCGCCGGCGAAACCGCCGAAGTCGTCGCGATCCTCGTCGGCCCCGGCGACCGGCCGCAACGATCAGGCCGAATCGGCCGACTCGCAGCCTGGATCGGCGGCTCAAAACGGACAACAGTCCCGTGGCGGGAAGTCGAACGAGTCGACTCGGCAATCGAGCTGCGGGCCGAGGCGACCGAGTACGGACTCGGCAGCGGTGACGACCGACTGCGACCCTTCCTGGAGAAAATCCCGGGGGCGCACCGATGAGAACACTCTCTTCACTGATCGGCCGTCTTGTCGTCACCGAAAACGGAGAACGACTCGGACGCTGCCACGACCTCAGCGCCGAACTCACAGCCACAACGCTCCACGTCACCGCCCTCTGCGTCGGTCAAGCGGTGACCTCGATCGGCCTCGGCATCCGCAGCCGCAAGCACGCTGAGATCCCCTGGTCATCAATCACCAAAATCGAAGGCAAACGGATGATCGTGCGAGGCCTTAGTTAGAGACGTTCGAACACCGCAGCCGGCGAGTTCGGAAGACCGCCGAGCACGTCGTGCCAGTTCTCGTTCGGCGGCCCGATCCGTTGGCGTTCGCCGCGAAGGGAGACCGCGACGAGCACGTTGCTCCCGCGGCGGAACGCACAGGTGCCCGGCCCCGCTGCGACCGGCTCGTACGTGCCGGCGAAGGCCAGGCGGCTGCGGCGCGCGAAGTGCGAGCAGTTCGCGGATGACCCACAGCTTCCGCTGCCGGCAGCGGGCGTTGCGCCGAGCTCGTCGAGGAGGCGGCGCCGTCGCTCCCAATCGACCGGACGGCGGTTGTCGGGATCGACGAGTGTGAGCAGCGGCAGCTCTTCGCCGTCGTAGATGTCGGGAACCCCGGCGAGGTGAGGCGCAGGACGAGCTGCCCGAGCGCGGAGCGTGCGCCTGCTGCCGCGATCTCGGCAGCGAGGGGCACGAAGCTCGGCCAGGAACTCGTCGCTCGTGAGCAGGCCGGTCGCGAAGCGGATCACAGCGTCTTCCCAGTCCTCGTTGGGCTCGACCCAGTTCGTGTTTCGTTTCGCCTCGCGGAGCGCCTTGCGGAGGTACGGAGGCAAGTCGATCGCGCGCTGATCGGCCACGCTCCGATCGAGGGTCTGGTAGACGAACAGCTCCTCCGTCCAGTCCGGCGCCCGCCCGTCTCGGAGCTCGGGCGGTGAGCGCGTGCCAGTTCAGAACGTGCTCGCGCCACCGCAGGGAGATGCCGGCGATTGCGCCGATCCGGGCTCGCACGTCGGCGCTGCGCTTCGTGTCGTGCGTGGTTCCCGCAAGGAGCGCGTGCGGGAAGCGCTCCGCGCGCCGCAGTTCGCCGCGTGGAACCCGTCGACCCCGAGCGAGAAGCGGCCGGGATCGCCGCCGACCTCGTTGAGCGCGAGCAGCCGCACGTAGCGGTAGAGGGCCGTGTCCTCGACGCCCTTTGCCATGACCGGCCCGGACGTCTGCTGGAAACGCGTCACGAACTCGTCGTGTCCCGGCTCCTCGAGCAGCAGGACCCGACGCAGCTCCTCCGGGAGGCCGGCGACCGCCCGCCGGTCGGCTTCCTCCACCAGGCCGGTGCTCGGCTCGAACGTACGTGCGGTAGACCGGCAGCGAAGCGAGCGCCCGCGGCAGGTCGGGAAGGTCGAGCAGCCGCCGCAGCCGCTCGACCTCGGGCTCGAACGTCGTCGCGCCTGCTCGAGCTTCGCCTCGAACGCGACCTCGTGCCAGGGGCGCGGCTCGCCCGCGAGCTCGGTCAAGATCGCCTCGCCGGCGGGGTCGACGAAGAGCGCCTGGGCGTCGTTGAGGAAGTCGTAACCGGTCGTGCCCTCGACCGGCCAGTCGCGGAGCTCCTCGCCGGGCTCGAGGATCTTCTCGACCCAGATTCGTTCGGCGCCGGCGCGCGGCGAGGCGCTCGAGGTAACCGCGCGGGTCGGCGAGACCGTCCGGGATGGTCGATCCGCAGACCGTCCACGAGCCCCTCGTGAACGAGGCCGAGCACGAGCGCGTGCGTCGTTTCGAAGACCTCGGTGTCCTCGATCCGCAGCCCGGCGAGCTCGTCGACGTCGAAGAACCGGCGGTGCCCGCCGGCGGGGTCGAGGTCGAAGTACCGTCGACGCAACTCCGGGTCGCGCCAGAGCTCGTTCTCCTCCTCGCTTGCGGCGAGGTGATTCGGCACGATGTCGAGCACGACACCGAGTCCGGCCGAGCACAGCTCGCGAAGCGCCTCTTCGCCGCCCAGCTCGTTCGAGACGCGCCGAGGGTCGACGCCGTCGTAGCCGTGAGTCGACCCGTGCCGGGCCTGCAGCACCGGCGAGAGATACAGGTGACTCACCCCGAGCCGGGCGAGGTACGGCACGAGTGCCCGGGCCTCCGCGAAGGTGAGGTCGGGGCCGAGCTGGAGCCGGTACGTGGCGCGCAGCTCCACTCAGTCGACGGTTTCGCAGTTCAGCGGTCAGATGGGCGAAGTCGGCGATCAGCTCGACGTCGCCACGACGTACCCGCAGCACCCGCGCGGCCTCGTCGACCTCGCGTCTCGACCTTCCGCGGCAGCAGTGCGCGGCGGGCGATCAGGTCCGCGTAGAAGGCTCGCAGCTCGCGGTCGCCGCTCTCCGGGATGGATCTTCGAGACCTCGAACGTCTCGTGCGCCTGCGGGTCGGGCAGCTCCTGGTCTGCGAACGCCACGAAGCGGGCGAACTCGCGGCGGCGGCCGGCCCGCGTGGCGGCGGCGATCGCGGGGTCGTCGTGGTCGGTGAAGAACCGGAACGGCGCCGCCTCGCCGTTCTCGTCGCCCTGAAAGAGCAGCGGCACGTGCGGGGCGAACAGCAGGCACGCCGCCGCGAGACGGCGCACGGCGGGCGGCAGCCGGTCGCCGAAGGCGCGGTTGCCGACCTGGTCGTGATTCGACGCGCAGATCACGAGCCGCTCCGGCGGTGTCGCCTCGAACGCCCGGGCGAGGTCGGCGACCGTTCCGTAGTCCTCGTAGTAGCCGTCGCGCTCGCCCGTCAGGAGCACGTGCAACGCGTGGTGGAACGAGTCGTCCCACTGGGCGTCGTGGCCCCACTCCTCGATTGGACGCCGGTCGCCGATCGATGTCTCGGCGATCACGAGCGCACCGGGGCGGGCGGCGTGGACGCGGTCGGCGAGCTCGCGGAGCACGTGCGGCTCACCGTCGTCGAAGATCGCGTGCGTCGCGTCGAGCCGGAGGCCGTCGACGCGGTAGTCCCGCACCCACTGCTCGGCGTTCTGGATCGCCCACTCGCGCACGGCCCGTCGCGTGTAGTCGATCGCGTCGCCCCAGAACGTCTCGTGACGGTCGGTGAAGTACGGCCCGAACGGCTGAGCAGCTCCGCGCCCGGGCCGACGTGGTTGTAGACGACGTCCAGCAGCACCGCGAGGCCGCTTGCGTGCGCCGCGTCGACGAACCGGGCGAGCCCCTGCGGGCCGCCGTAGGCCCGGTGCGGCGCCCAGGCTGAGCACGCCGTCGTAGCCCCAGCCGCGCTCGCCGGGGAACGTCGCGACCGGCATCAGCTCGACCGCCGTCACACCGAGCGCCGCCAGCTCCGGGAGCCGCTCGATCGCGGCAGCCAACGTCCCCGCCGCCGTGAACGTGCCGACGTGCAACTCGTAGACGACGAGGTCGGGCAGCGGCACGGTGACCGGCTTCGCGGCCCACTCGAACGCGGCGGTGTCGAGCACGCGAGAGAGGCCCCGAAGCCCGCCGGCTGCCAGCGAGAGCACGGGTCGGCGAGCGGCGACCCATCGTCCAGCGAATAGCCGTAGTCGGTGCCCGGGGCCACCTCGAGCCGTGCCGAGAATAATCCATCCCGCTCTGCCTGCAGCAGGCGACCACCGACGTGCACCGTGCTCGCGTGGGGTGCCCACACACGGAACTCGACACCAGCCTCGGCTCCAGCGGGACAGCCCCCAGGCGGTCACTCACCTGGCGCGGCGGCGTTCACTGGGCTCGAACCACTCAAACGTTTCGCCAGCGAAGCATTCCAACTCTCAGCTCTTGGCTGCGGTCGCCTTACCGCCCTTGCGCCCGGCGGCCTTCTTCTGGGCCGTGGTGCTACCCTGACTCGAATCGCTCCGGCTCGACTTCGAGTGTGAATTCTTCCCACCCTTGCTCGACGCGCCGGGCGAGTTCGCGATCTTCGCCGCCCGCTCCTTCGACATGCCCTTTTCCTTCAGAGCCTCGTACTGCTTCTCGTTCTTCACATGGGCACTCTTGCCAGGCATCGCATTCTCCTTCCGGTTCGACTGACCGGCGTGATTTGCCCGCCGAGCGACTGCGAAAACGTCCGAACCACTCAACGGTTGCGCAATGCGTAACCTCTTCGGTTTGCTCCGCTGGCGAGCCGGCTACAAAGAAGCGTGATGGCACGGCGTCCCCTGTGGTCGGGATCGATCTCGTTTGGGCTCGTGAATGTGCCCGTTCGTGTCTTCAGCGCAACGCGCGAGCATAAGGCGCATTTTCACTTCGTTCACTCGCCTGACGCTGGCCCGATCGGCTATCAGAAGGTCTGCAAGACCGAGGACAAACCGGTTCCGGACGACGAAGTCGTCTTGGCCTTCGAGGTGACAAAGGGCGAGTACGTCTACCTCGATGACGCCGACTTCGAACAGGCGCGAGGCGTCCCAGAACGGGCAATCGAGATCCTCGACTTCGTCGCGGCCGAGGCAATCGACCCGATCTACTTCGCAAAGACCTATTACCTGGGGCCTGCCGAAGGCGGTGAGAAGGTCTACGCCCTCCTTCTGCGGGCCTTACGCGAGTCGGCGCTGATCGGAGTCGTCAAGTTCCATCTGCGTGAGCGCCAGCATCTCGGCGGCCTACGCGCCCAGGGCAACGTGCTCGCACTCGAACAGCTCTACTTCGCCGACGAGGTGCTGCCTAGTGCCGAGATCGAAGTGTCGAAGCCGCGGATCGCCAAGGATGAACTGGCCCTGGCGCGCCAGCTCATCGAGCGCAGCACGACTTCCTGGAAGCCCGAGCGCTACGAGGACACCTACGAAAGGGATCTCCGCAAGGCGATCGAGGCGAAGCGCAAGGGGCGAGGCGTTCGCGGGACAGCGGAGATCGAGGAGCCTGGCCAGGTACACGACCTGATGGCGGCGCTGCGAGCGAGCGTCGAACAGACAAGCACGCAACGTCGACGCCGCCGACGGAAACCGACCGCCGCGTGAGCCGCGCCGTGGCGTCGTAGCGGCCAGGCAACCGATGTCGGTCTGACGTGGGAAGGCCACACGATTCCCAGGGCCGAGGTGCTCTGATTGCTCCGATGGAGCGTCGCTTTCTACGCGAGCGGGGTTTCGTCGAGGTGCCGGCGAAGTTCGTCGAGCGAGTCGAACACCGCAACGGCGCCGCGATCTCGCAGCTCCTGTGCGGACCAGCCACCGGTGATCACGCAGATCGTCTCGATGCGCGCGTTGGCGGCAGCATCGATGTCCCATCCGGAATCGCCGATCATGACTGCATATTCGGTATCTGCCAGTTCGAGGGCGACCTCGATCACGTCTGGATGAGGCTTCGTTCGTTGTACGTCGTCGGCGCTTGTCCATGCGTCGACATAGGGGCGGATCTCGAGCAGATCGAGGAAATGGTCGAGATCCCTGGAGCTCGCCGACGACGCCACTATGACCGTGTGAGTTCGACGTTTCAGCTCCTGTAGGAGCTTCCGAGCTCCTTCTAGTCCGGTGCACTCGTCTCGGAGCTGCGCGAACTCGTCGGCAGATGCGTTCCGCAACGAATCGCCGAGCCGCCTCTCGACTTCGTCGCCTGCAATCGCTGCGACGAGCTGGTCACCGCCCATGCCGATGTGGCGATGGATCTGCCACATCGGCAGGACAATCTCGTAACGGCGAAATGCCCGATACCACGCGAGCGCGTGCTGATAGTTCGTGTCGACGAGCGTTCCATCGAGATCGAGCAAAGCAGCCTTACTCAGGAGACGGCTTTCGTCTTCTCGTGTTGGCCATCATGTTCGCCTTCGTGGATCTCTTCGATCATCTTGTCGTTGAAGGCTGGGATGTCGTCCGGTTTGCGGCTCGTAACGAGTCCTTCGTCGACGACGACTTCTTGGTCGACCCAATTGCCGCCGGCATTGCGGATGTCGGTTTGGAGGGTCGGCCACGAGGTCAGCTGCCGACCCCTGACGACGCCTGCCTCGACAAGGACCCACGGCCCGTGGCAGATCGCCGCCACCGGCTTGCCGGACTCGAAAAACTCCTGCACGAATGCAATGACGTTTTCGTCGCCGCGGAGCTGGTCAGGGTTGCCGACGCCGCCCGGGATCATCAATGCGTCGTATTCTGAAGCGTCGACCTCATCGATCGATCGGTCGACCTTCAGCTTGTCCGCCTTGTCGAAGTGATTGAAACCCTGGATCTCGCCGGCCTGCAGCGAGATCAGATGTGTCTTGGCGCCAGCTTCCTCGAGCGCCTTGCGCGGCTCCACGAGTTCGATCTGCTCGACCATGTCCGCCGCGATGATCGCAACACTCTTCCCTTCGAGCTTCTTGTCCTGCACACGACACCTCCTTTGTCAATCTCGCGTTCATACTTCGATCGACGGCTCTCGGACTAGTTGCGCCAGACGCGGTCGCCACGCTTGCGTAGCCGCTTCCACGCCACGGGGACCCGCTTGCGCGCATCGTCGATCTGGCGCTGCTCTCGCTCGATCAGTCTCCCTGCGACGACGCCGACGTCCGCTCGTCCCGAAACTCGCGCGAGCTCGCGGAGCCGGCGGCGTGCGACGACTGCATCATGATGCGCCCCGAGTACCTCCTGAACCTCCTTGGTGGCCCGAACGTACCGTTTCAGATCGCGACTGCCGCCACTCATCGCGGCGAGTTCTGCCGCGTAGCGGGCGCGTTTGACGCGAACGCGACGCTTGTGCAGCGCAGCGTTGCTCAGGAGCAGCGAGACGTCTCCACGGTTGCGCACCCGCCGGAACTCCTTCGCCGCCAGCCGGTCGATGGACAAGTCGTCGCGGCGTACCGGTGCGGACGCGGACGCCTGTCGCAGCGTCCCGAGAAGCTTCTGATAGCGGTCAGACTCCAACGAGTCGAGCAGGCTTATTCGAGCAGCCTCCCGGTCGGCTGAGAGAGGCCCGAGAAGCGTCGTCGCTACCACGGCATCGCCGCCGTCGAGCTGGGCGGCGGCGGAGCGAAGGCGGCTGGACAGGACGTCGAGATCGCGAACAGTCCCAAGTTGATCGCCGATCCACTCGAGCTCCTCCCTGACGCGGTCGACCCACTCGGCGTCGAGCAGGGGTCGAACAGCACGGAGGATCGACCGGAGCCGGCGGAACGCCACACGCATCTCGTGTACGGCGGTCGGATCAGAGATCTCCCGAACTGCAGGCTCAGTACGATCAATCTCGGCGAGTTGAGCCTCGAGCACGGTAGCGAGCTGATCGGCGGAAGGCGAAGACATCAATGCCACTGCAGTCAGATAGCCATTGGACACCGCCCGCAAACCCGAGGAGCCCACAAGCCCCTGCGCTGGGTTCGAGCCTACGACAGTCTTGTTATCGGTCGATCGTGGTGGACTGAGCGGCGCATGCGATCCCCTCAATGGATTGGACATCGCCGCGCCTCGTACTCGGTTCGGGCTGCCGAGCCGTTGCCTCGATCCTGTCGGCGAGGGTGATTGATGCGTGTCGTGACGGGTATCCCCTGTCAACCATCAACCCATCTGAGGAGGTAACAGGCATGAACCAGTCTTCGGGAGCGAATCAGGGCGGCCAGGGTGTCGCGGTCGTCGATATCTGGACGTTTCGAACCGAGCCGTCCTTGCAACCGGCCGACATCGTCGGCTTCTCGGTCGAAGCGACTGATGGCAGCATCGGCAAGGTCGATGAGGCGACGGTGGACGCGGGGCAGAGTCATCTGATCGTCGACACAGGCCCGTGGATCTTCGGAAAGAACGTGATGTTGCCCGCCGGCGTCGTCGACCGTGTCGATCTCGACGCGGAGACGGTCTACGTTAACCGCAGCAAGGATGAAATCAAGAGCGCGCCCGAGTACGAACCTGGATCGAACCTCGACTCGAACTACCGTGAGCGCCTCGGCGGCTACTACGGCGACACCGCCCGCTAGTCGTCACGTTCGCGTCCGGGGGCGAGGATTGCCCCCGGACGCGACACTCCTTCCGTGCTGACCAGCATGGGGCAGGGCCGACCCGATGTCGGCGCCGCCCAAGCGTGCGCAGTACCGTTGCTTAGACCGTAACGACGCCGAGGCCTTCGACGAGCGTGAAGAACGCGTCGGCGAACGGGGAGCCGGATGTCCGCTGTCGTACTTGTTCCCAGTTGACCTGTTCGCGAACGGTGCGGGCGAGTTCCAGCACGCGGTCGAAGTTCGGGTTCTGTTCGTTGAGCGCGAGCAATTTCGAGGTCAGCACGTCTTCGAGTGAGCAGACGCGGACGCGCAGCGCCATTACCTCGAGGACGGGCGCGGCCTCTATTCGGGCGGCGTCGACTGCTCCGCCGGCGGGATCAAAGATCAGGTCAATCAGGGTGCCGTTTTCGTGCCAGGCCTTGTAGAGCCAGCCCTCGGGTGGACGCTCGACGTGGAAGCCGACGCGCTCGAGCGCCGCGAGCGCTGCGTCCGCATCGGCACGGGCGAGCAGGAGGTCGACGTCATGCTCGGACTTCGGCCCGCCGCGCGCCCAGACCGCAAGCCCACCGCCGAGCGCGAAGGAGATTTCCTCGTTCTGCAAGACGCCGGCAGCCGCCTTGAGCGCTTCGACGAGCTCATCGAATGTCGGCTCGGGCATGGGTTAGTGCGTTTCCTTTTCGTCGGCGGGTGCAACATCGCTCCTGTGATCCGCATCGCGGCAGCGGGCGATGTCCACGCCTCCGAGGCCGTGCGGGAACGGATCGTGGCGGCATTCGCGCAGGTGCAGCTCGAAGCCGACATCGTCCTACTCGCCGGCGACCTTACGACGACCGGCGAGGTCGAGCAAGCCCGCGTACTCGCAGACGCCTGTCGGCCGCTCTCGATACCGATCTTCGCCGTGCTCGGGAACCACGACTGGCATGTCGGGCGGCCCAACGAGCTCGTCGCAGTACTCGAAGAAGCAGGCGTTCGCGTACTCGATCGCGACTGGGCCACCTGCAAGATCGACGAATCGACACTCGGAGTCGTCGGCGCGAAGGGCTTCATCGGCGGCTTCCCCGGCAGCCTGCTCGCGGACTTTGGCGAGCCGCTGCTTCGCCGCGTCTACGACGAGACGAGCCGAGAGGCCGACTCGATCGCCCGCGGTCTGCAAGAGCTCGTAAACTGCGATCTGCGCATCGTGCTTCTCCACTATGCGCCCACGCAGGCCACGCTCGCCGGGGAGCCCGAGGGGATCTACACCTTTCTTGGCAGTGATCGACTGGCCGCACCGATCGCCGCCTTCGGCGCGGATCTCGTCCTGCACGGCCATGCACACGCAGGTTCGTTCAAAGCGACGATCGGCTCGATCCCCGTCTACAACGTCGCAGTCTCAGTCACCGGCCGCAACTTCTGGATCTTCAACCTCGAAGGCGCACGCGACCAAAGCGCCGTCGAAGTCGAATAACCCCGCGCTGCCCCGAGTTCAGGTCGAGTGCGGGATGGCACACATTCAGGTCGACTGCTCCAGCTGGACGATCGACCGTAGTGTTGACTACTTGGCTTGCCGACGAAACACATCCTCGCGTGCTGCACCGAGCAGTCGGACAAGCGGATCCTTGTGGCGACGTTTCTCGGGCCCGGCTGGGTTCGTGACAAGGTCACCTAAGCCGACCGCCATACTCGGTCAGCTACCACCATGAAACGACATTAAGAAACGCTGAGCATGGAAGGGGGACGATTAACAGCTTCATTCGCTCGAGCGGACTCGAGATTCCCCGGCCCGTCGGAGTGGGAGCACATACCACGTGGAGACCACGACTGCGCCGACAGTCGCAGCCGCGAGGGCGGCGGCGATCATGCCGAACAGGAGCTCGCCGAACACGAAGACGGCGCAGAACAGCCCGAGCGCGAGGCAGCCAGTACCGATCAGGAAGAGCCGGTGACCAACAACGATGACATCTTCCTTGCCGCCCTCGTTCCAGCGGACGCGATGGTAGACGGCCGGTGCCATCAGAAACAACACCCCGACGGCCGTGACGACGGTGCAGAGATACAGGAGGATCCGATCGAGCTGGGATGTCCGGGCGAAGTGAGAAGCCAGGGGAGCGGTCAAGAGGAATCCGAGGAGCACCTGGGCGCCGGGTAGCGCCACTCGGAGTTCGTTCAAAAGCTCGATCAGTTGCCGATCCGTTCTCTCCTTCGCGGTCTCGCTCACAATCCGCAGGTACCCGGCCAAGCTCCCCACGCAACCTGGTCGAGTCGGGCCCGGATGGGAGGCCCGCATGGACGCTGAGCACAGTCCGGTGAAACCGAGACATCAGCGGAGGATCACGGCTTCAGTGGTGGCGTTTCCTTCGACCTCCAGACGGATGTCACCCGCCAGGTTGCCAAACAGACGAACCGCTGCCCAGCATCCAACCTTTGGTTGCTGACGCGGCGGCAAATCTGCAAAGAGCGGATACCGCGGTCTAGAGCATTTCCTAACGATTCGCGGCGGTTGCTGTGGGCAGCATGGGTGTGTGACGCGCGACAGCGATCGGGATGTCGACTTCGTAGCGCGCCGTCGGCGCCGTCGGCGCCGGTCCGGCAAGGGTGGGGGTCGTGGTCGGGTGGTTGGGGGGTTGACGGTGCTCATGCTCGTGTTGGTCGGGATCGTGGGTATTGCGATTGTGGGTGCGGCGGTTGCGCCGACGGTTATCCGCTCGCAGTGCGACCTCCGTTCGCTGAAAGCCTTGAGCATCGGCACCAATTCGTTCATCACGGCGAGCGACGACTCGTTGCTCGGCACGATCCCGGCGAAGAAGAACAGGCAGGAGCTCACGCTGGCGCAGATGTCTCCGTGGCTGCCGAAGGCGACGGTTGCGATTGAGGACCGGCGCTTCTGGCAGCACGGCGCGCTGGACTACACGGCGATCATCCGCGCGGCGGTCAAGGACATCGAAAGCGGACGCACCGAGCAGGGCGCCTCGACGCTCACACAGCAGCTGGCGCGAAACCTCTACATCGGGCGGCCGTCGCAGACGATCGGCCGGAAGCTGACGGAGGCGTGTCTGCGCTGAAGCTCGCGGACAGGCTGTCAAAGCGCGAGATCCTCGCCCAGTATCTCAACGTCGTCTACTACGGCAATCAGGCGTACGGCGTCGCCGCGGCCGCTCAGACGTACTTCTCTCGCCGCGCCTCGCAGCTGACCGTGGCGCAGGCAGCGATGATCGCCGGGCTGCCGCAGGCACCGACGCTGTACGACCCTCTCCGTGACGCCGACGCCGCCCTCCGCCGTCGCAACGAGGTGCTCGATGCTTTGCTCGCCACGCATGTCCTCAACGCTGCGGCGTGGCGCTATGCGCGACGCCAGCCGCTCGGCCTGCATCCAGGCACGCTCTACAAAACGATCCACGAGCCCTACTTCTTCGGCTACGTCGACCAGCAGCTCGTGCAGCACTACGGGCAGCGGCTCGTCGAGAGCGGCGGCCTGCGAGTGCAGACGACGATCGACCCCAAGCTGCAGCAACTCGCGGAGCACACGATCGCGCAGCACTTGCCCTCACGCGGCGATCCGGCGAGCGCGCTCGTCGCGATCGACCCCCGCAACGGGAAGGTGCGGGCGATGGCGGTCTGGGTGCCGAGCCGAGAGCGCCTCCAGTTCAACCTTGCCACCCAGGGCCACCGCCAGGCCGGCAGCGCTTTCAAACCGTTCACGCTGGCGGCAGCGCTCGAGCACGGCACGTCCCTCTACAGCTACTTCAACGGGCCGCCCGAGCTGACGATCCCGGACCCACGTTGCGAGGACGGCTACAACCAGCCCTGGGACGTCCACAACAACGCAGACGAGACGGCGGGAACGATGAACCTGATCGACGCGACCGCATACTCAGTGAACACGATCTTCGCGCAGCTCGTCTCACAGGTCGGCCCCGACGCGGTCGTCCGGATGGCGCATCGCCTGGGGATCGAGTCGGATCTGAAACCGTTCTGCTCGATCACGCTCGGCACGCAGGCGGTCAGTCCTCTCGAGATGACTGCGGCCTACGCGACCTTCGCTGGTCGAGGTGTCCGGCACGACCCGCAAGCGGTCGAGTCCGTCAGCACCGCGAACGGCAACCTGCTCCCCTACCCCGTCTCGAAGCCGCAGGTCGCCGTCTCGCAGCAGATCGCGGACGAGGTCACCTACGCGCTCGAGGCCGTGACCCAGAAGGGGACCGGCACAGGCGCGGCGATCGGCCGGCCGATCGCAGGCAAGACCGGCACCGCCGAGAACTACGTCGACGCCTGGTTCTGCGGCTACGTCCCCCAGCTCGTTACCTGCGTCTGGGTCGGCTTCCCCCACCGCGAGCAACCGATGAACTACGTCGAAGGCGACGCGCCCGTCTACGGCGGCACGATCCCCGCCGCGATCTGGCACGACTTCATGAGCAGCGCACTCGCGGAGACACCCGTCCAAGACTTCGCCACCCCCGAAATCGCCCAGCCCCGTTACACGTACTCGCAGCCGTCCTACACACCGCCAACCACCCCAACAACCACAACTACCGCCACGACGACGACCGCCACGCACTGAAAGCCGTCCCTCGCGGCTGTGCTGACCGGTGGCGATCTGGATGGACACGTCACGAAACTGGCGTCGCTGACCGGGCGCGGGCGATAGTCAGGGCATACGCGTCGGGAATCGGAGCAGACGCCGGGCTAAGGTATCGGCCACGGGGTTAACCTTCCCGAATACGGGCTCGGGATCGGTCTAGTTGACAGCAGTTTCTAGCGGTTATTGCTGCACTGCTTGATGACCAGATAGGCGCGGAAGTTCTCGCCTGGTTCGGCTTCGACGACGGCTTGTTACCTCGTAGTCACCGCCGGGCCGGAGGATGATTCGGCCCGGCGTCCGGTCGTGAAAGCCGCTCACGAGGGGGCCGAGATCGACGCCGTCCCCGTTGATCAGCCGGTAGCGATAAACAACCATCGAACGATCAACGCAGCCACGCACGTCCAGGCTCAGGCGCGCCGGACGAAGTAGATCATGACGATGAGCAAGATGATCACGAGGATTCCAACGAGGCCGTAGCCCATCTGTTCCTTTCGTTGTTTGGGGGTCGGGCCATTCCGCGTCGAGTCCGCGGTTTAAACGCTTGGCAGCTTCAGTAGTGAGGCTCTCGCGCGGCGCTGGAGAGGAGTTTCCCGACAAATCCGGGGGTGACGTTTAAGGGCATCTTCTGGGAGTGAGAAGACGTTGGGTCGCCGGAGTCAGCGCGTGTCTGATGGCGTGCCGTTGGCCGAGGTTGATGGGCGTTTTCGAGTTTCCGAGGAGGAAGATCATGTTTACGAGCAAGCGTCGGGTTGCCGAAGTCGCGAGTGAGGCGATCGAGAACGTCTCGCCGTACGTGGACCAATTCGCGCGCGATGAGAGATTCCGTCGAAGGTTGATCGCCGCGATCGGCGCAGCCGCTGCTGCGCAACGTCGCGCACGGCGCCAGGCCGGCTGGGTTGGGCTCGCGACTCGGCTCAGTTCGGATCCGGTCCTGAGAGCACAGCTGGCACAGGCGGTCGAGCAGTTGCAAAAGGCAAAGAGCCGCAAGAGCCGCCGGAAGCACACGATGCGGAATGCAACGCTCATCCTGGGCGGGGTCACCGTGGCGGTTGCGGCCGTCCCTGATCTCCGCGATCCGATGATCAGCAGAGCACGCCGCCTCTATCGTCGGGCCTGGGACAGCTCAGGCACTCCGACCACGGCCACGATCGTCGAAGATATCGAAGTCGCGGCACCAGTCTCCGTGGTCTACAACCAGTGGACCCAGTTCGAGGAGTTCCCGACCTTTATGGAGGGCATCGACGAGGTCAAACAGCTCGATGACACGCTCATTCACTGGGCCGCATCGATTGCCGGAAAGAAGGCCGAGTGGGATGCCAAGATCATCCAGCAGGAACCGGACAAGCGCATCACCTGGGAATCGATCGACGGCATGAACACCCGCGGCACCGTCAGCTTCGAGCAAGCCGGCTCGACCGAGCGAACGCTGATCCGCCTCAGGATGACCTACAGGGCCGATGGCGCCGCCGACGTGATCGGATCGGCGATCGGGCTGGACGAGCTTCGTGTCCGCGGAGACCTCGAGCGGTTTCGCGACCTGATCGAAGAACGCAAATCGGCGACTGGAGCGTGGCGCGGCACGATCGAGGACGGCACCGCCACCACGACCAACTCGACGTCGGGACTCAAGAGCCAGAAGCCGGAACCGGTGAAGAAAAAGTCGTCGAGCGACTCATGACAACACGGGCATCGAGCCCGACTAGCTCTATCGGGGCGGTGTGAGCCAACCCCTCGCGCCGCCCCGACAACTGGTCGGCGCCGAGAACGAGAGAGCCTTCGCTACGG
The DNA here is from genome assembly GCA_963806025.1 of uncultured Thermoleophilia bacterium. GTDB lineage: Bacteria > Actinomycetota > Thermoleophilia > Gaiellales > Gaiellaceae > PALSA-600. Next base: position 228,582 of record CAWDWI010000003.1, read on the forward strand.
ATCAGACGGCTTGTGGCTTTGCTGAGGATGCTCTTGGTCGAGCGCCTGACGGGCCTCGCCGATCTTCTCGACCACGCAGTAGGTCTCGTGCTCTTCGACGAGCCGCTCGACCCGGGGATCGTCGTGGCCGGGGACGATCAGGAAGCAGTAGCGACGCTCGAGGACCCGGTGGTATTCGTCGGTGCGCAGCTCGACCGTCTCGAAACAGGATACGCGGTCGCACTCGCAGTAGAAGCGCATCGGCGAAGCGACGCCGTGCCGTTCGCCTCCTTCTTCGATCTGCTCGTTGACACCACGGAACACTTCCTCGTTCCGGGCGGCACGCTGTGCGAAGTCCACGAGGTTTTCTACCACCCCGTGGGCTGTCCCGAGCCGACGCGAAAACTGGCAGCGTTTGCTGAGCTGCCGGTCGCGAAATAACTCGTCGGCATGAAAGAGATCCGTCGCAGAAGATCCCCCGAACGCTCCGCCGTCGCCGAGCTGACGCGACGCGAGGCGGAGATCCTGCGGTTCGTCGCGGGAGGCAGGTCGAACCAGGATGTGGCGAGGCTCCTGTGGATCACCGACCACACCGTCAAGTTCCACCTCGCAAACATCTACCGCAAGCTCGGCATCCGCAACCGCATCGAGGCGAGCCAGTGGGCGTCCAAGAACGGGCTGATCCGACCAGACGCAGACGCAGACCAGCCAAGATGCGACACCGACGCAAACGTCCACGAGCCACGCCACCCGATCCGGCCATCCCCCTCAGGCGCAGCCGCCGTCGTAAAACCACCGGTGCGCAGCGAGCAACGCGACGACCTCGACGTGACGAGCGGCGACGAAGAAGCCGCTGCCTGACCCGAAAGACGCGGGTGGGCGTCGAGCCGGAGTCGACGGGCACGAGCCTGCTCAGTCGTTTACGCGTGCGTGAACTGGTGAGAAAAGGGGCGAAAACGTTTGCCGATGACATGACGAATCGCGCCATCGAACCCAAGGCATCTCCGGCCCCACAACCGGAAGAGGTGCCCGTTCCCGCGGAGGTCGGTGTCGACTTGTCGTCCCGCGACTGGCTCGCCGTCGCCTGGCGCGCCGGCAAGGGGATGCTCGACGACAACATGATGATGATTGCTTCGGCGCTGGCCTACAGCACGTTCTTCGCCATTCCCTCCGTTCTCCTGGCCGTCGTCGGCCTCTTTACGTTGCTCGCCGGGCCGGGGACGATCGACACCCTTATCCAGCACCTTGGACAGGTGATGCCCGCTCAAGCAACGCAGCTCCTCCAGGGGAGCCTGGTCCGGCTCGAGCAGAAGCCGTCGGCGGGGTTGACGCTGACCATCGTGGGCTTCGTTCTTGCCTTCTGGTCGATGACGGGCGCGATGACGAGCTACATGACCGCTCTCAACCTCGCCTACGAACAAAGAGACGGTCGCCCGTTCATCAAGAAGCGAATCACCGCACTAGTAATGGTGGTGTGTATCGGAGCCGCCTTCCTGCTCGTCGCAGGGCTCCTGATCTTCGGGCCGCCAATCGAGAAGTACCTCGGCCGCGCGGTCGGCGCCCAGTCGATCCTCACCTATGTCTGGTGGGCCGCGCAATGGCCGATCCTGATCACCGGGCTGCTCGCCGCCTTCGCGACTCTGCTCTGGCTCGGGCCCGACGTCGAGCACCGGCGCTGGCGGTTCCTCACGGTCGGCAGCGCTATCGCCGTCGCGATCTGGCTGCTCGCCTCGGGCGCGTTCGCGTTCTACACCGCCCGGTTCGGCTCCTACAACAAAACCTGGGGGTCGCTCGCTGCGGTGATCATCATGCTCACCTGGCTCTGGTTGACGTCGCTCGCGCTGCTCTACGGCGCTGAGTTCAACGCCGAGGCCGACCGGAGTCGCGAACTTGAGGCGCGGCGAGCCCGCCAGGCGTGAGGGTCGGGTTGCCCGGCGTGCCTGCAGAAACGAGCCCGACCACGGCACATGCGACCGTCGAGAGGGTTATCGGGCGCTTCGGCTTGCCGTCACTTGGCGCTCGGGATCGTGGCCGGTGGCGGTAATGCGCGAGGTCGAGAGGTTCGACCGGGCATGCGTGGGTTGGGTGGTGGCACGACGGCGACCAGGACTGAACAGGCTGTTCGTACTCGGAAGCCATACGGGTGAGAAGGGGCTCCCCTGGGCGTTGCTACTCACGATGCTGCGTCTGCGAGCATCCGGCGGCGGCCGACTGCCGCTTCGGCGAGCGCTGATGGTGACCTTCGGCAGTTGGGCCGCCGCGCATGCACTTAAACGCCTCGATCACCGGCGCCGGCCATGCCAGGACGGCGATGCACAACCGCTAATTGCGTGCCCCTTCTAGTCCACCGGCGCGCGGGCGCGCTCGACCGCCGAATTCTCGATCGCCCGTGTCCGCGATTCACTTCGGAGTTGCTGCGGCCCCTGAGCGTCTCCTAGTGGTGGGTGAGGCGTGTTCCGCATCGAGGATCGGCACCGCGTTCCCCGGCCTCCGCGTGGGTAGGCACCGGAACGCGGCGAAGCTGTGCGAACAGTGCGGAGTGCGAGATCGCCGCGCGCTTCATGCAGTTGCGCGCACCTCACGTATTCGCCACGAACGCAAAAGACTCAGCGTGGCGCGCTCTTCTGGATCGAGTCCGGTGTCCCGCGCCCCGACGACCCGGAGTCGTCGGGGCCGAAAGTCGTCGATGGTTCGGCCGTCGAGATACTGCTCGATGACGGCCGGACTCACATAGGACGAACGGGCGACTGCGGGTGTATTGGCGAGCTGCCGCCCGACAACGCGCATCACAGCTGCGACGCGACGTTTCGCGTCCGCCTCCGATGACGCCGGTCCCTGTTCGGCCAGGGCGATTGCAGCAACTAACGTCCCGCCCCAGGTGCGAAAGTCTTTGGCGGTGAACTCGTCCCCTAAGTGGGTCTGGATGTAGCCGTTCAGGCGTCGATTGTCGAGATTGCAATAGCCGGCTTCCAGCTCGAACTTGAACAGGCGGCTGCCCGGAGCCGCGCACAGTTCTTTCACGGCCGCGGCGAGCTCCGAGTCGATGATCGCGTTGTGGATCAAGACACCGTGTTTGCCGCGGTAGCGAAACGAGATCCTTGACCCGCGCACGGTGACGTGGCGTTTGTGCAACGTCGTGATCCCGAAGGTGCGCGACGATTTCGCGTATCGATCCGAACCGACGCGGAACCAACCCAGGTTGATCAGGCGCACTGCAATGGCAGCGACCTTGTCTTCGGACATCTCGTCAAGCGCGATGTGCTTGGCCATCACCTCCCGGAGCGCCGGCAGGTTCTCGGCGAAGCGGATCAGCTTGTCGTATTTCGCCTGTTCCTGTCTGGCACGAAAATTGGCGTGGTAGACGTACTGTTTTCGTCCGGCAGCGTCGTAGCCGGTCGCCTGCACCTTCGCTCTCGATCCGGGTGCAATCCGGACGTCCCTCCATGCCGGCGGGATCGCGAGCGCGCGGATACGTTCGAGCTGCACCTCGTCCGTGACCCGGCCGCCGCCGGAGTCAACGTAGCGAAAGTGCCCCTTCGACCCCTGACGCCGCCAACCGTTCTTAGTTGCCATCGAGCTGCCCTACCCACTGAGGCGTTTCCGATTCAAAGGCTGTACCTGGCCTCCGGCCAACGGCGGCCAGAGATCCGCGTGACACCAAACGTCACCTCGCCCCGAACGCGGTCGCGGCCCCGCGATTTATCCCGGCTCTGCCCGAGTTCACCAACCCGCCTGGGCACACGAGCTAGGAGCACCTCTCGAAGACGCTGAGAATGCTCTGAGAACGAACATCTTGCGCTGACACCAACGAGCCCGAGCTTCACACTAACCGCCCTTTGCACTGAGCAGGGCTGCCATGCAATCAATAGGGGGTTTCTTGGCGTGCGTGGGGTGGTACGACAGGCAGTGTGTCCGACGATTCTCGGCTTGACCGTTGGCGGGAACGGGCCGCGCAGAACGAGAGCGTGTTTCGAGACCTGAACGAGCGAAACAACGCGTTGGCCGAACCGGCGAGTTTTCACCTGTTTGCGTGTGAGTGCGATGACCGGGGCTGTGCCGAGGCGGTCGTGATGACGGCGCAAGAGTATGAGGAGGTCCGCGCCGACTCGAACAGCTTTGTCGTACTCCCGGGTCATGAGGAGCCGTTAGTCGATGAAGTGACCGAGGCGAATGAGCGCTATTACGTGGTTCGCAAAGTCGGTGCCGGCGCCGCGGTCGCTAAGAGACTCGACCCTCGTACGCACTGACTCCAGACCAGCCGTTGAGGCTGCCTGCCTTTCCCGACCCAGTCACAAAACGAGCATGTGTCTGGGTTCGCATACGCACCAACGCTCTATTTACCCAAGTCCGGCTTGGGCAAGCCGCAACGTTGCGCTCCATGTCCGGGTATGGCGGGCGACATCTCCCCCGCCGAACGGCGGTCGTCTACTCCGGCAACGGCATCTGGGTCGTCGGCGCCGACGGCAAGCGCCGCCGCCACCTCTCGCCGAACGGCAAAGACTTGCGGTGCTCGCCCGACGGCCGGTGGATCGCGCCTACCCCGTCAAGCGCCTCACAGGCCTGACCAGGATCGAGCTCGTCCGACCCAACGGCACCCAGCGCCACGCTCTCATCGGCGGCTAATACTTCCAGCAGCCCGTCGCCTTCTGGACTCTGTAGAAGCGGAGGAGCCTCAAGCTGGGGCTGCCAGGCGACTCTGACGGCGACGGTCGGCGTGTAGTCAGTGGGTGCAGTGTGGATGCTTGGCCGTCGCGGCTACTGTGGGTTCGCTCGTTTTTGGTGATCCGTCTGGGTAGCGCAGGCCGCTTTGGAGGCCTGCGAGTCGCGGTTCGTCTTCGAGGTGGAAGAGAAGCAGCAGTTCGACCGTGGGTTGGCAGGCGGCGAGGTCGATCGCGGTCACGTAGTCGTGGGCTTGCGTCTGTTCGTTGACCGTCGGCACGAGTTCGCGGCCGGTGTAGAGGTGCGTCTTCGCTGGCGGAATGGTCGTCTCGACGCCATATTCGCCGTAGACGATCGGCAGATCGTGGCCGCGCTGCGCGGTGCCGTCGAAGGCTTGGCCGAGCAGGTCGAGGAGCTTGTCGTAGTCGGCGATCCCGATCGAGGTGGTCTTCGGGTGGGTGAGGGTTGGCGGGATGCGCGCGTTCTCGCCGTAGGGATGAATCGAGAGGGCGTCCATGATCGGCCGTTCGCGGCCTGAGGCACGGTAGGCGGTACCGAGGTCGAGGATGAACCGTGTTGGCGAATGCGTGGGGCGGGAGCTCGATGGGTTGTCGGAACCGTGCGGCCCGAGTCCCGCGCCGACAACCTCGACGTCCGGGCGCGCGGATTTCACTGCGTCGTAGGTGACAGCGAGGAGCTGCTCGAAGGACGCGGCGGCTGCGTCGGCGCCGGCGGTGTCGTATTGCGGTTGCCAGAACAGGTTGAGGTTCGGCTCGTTGCCGACGATCACGCGCTCGACGTCTGGCAGTTCCCGCAAGAGTGTCGCGGTGTAGTCGGCGAAGTCGGTCCGATCGGCAGCGGTCAGGGGTGTTTGCGAGCTGAGTTGGTAGACCGCGATGATCGGTTCGACGCCCGCGGCTCTCGCAGCCGTCGCAGAGACAAGGAGCGCGTTCCGCTCGCCGGGAGCGGGGACCGTCTGACCGCGTGTCCATAACGAGCTGAGGACGACGGCCCGGAAGCCTGAGTCGGCCGTACGCTTCATCTCGCTGACGGGATGGCCGTTCTTGGCCGCGTCTTCGACGACCCCGACCTCGAGCCGCCGCCTCGAGCCGCCACAGCCGAGCAACAGTAGGGCAACCAGGACGAGGACCGACAGCCGCGCAGACACACCGCGCAGCCTTTCTGAACGCCCGACGTCTCGGTAGCGATCTCGGAAGGGCGGAAGCGGCGGTGAGGGCCGCGGGGAGAGGGTCTCGGCCCGTCACCGCCGCTTTGCGCCCTGTCCCTCTTCAAGACAGGTCGGTACATCACAAACGTTAGCGCTACGAGAAGAGTTCGTAGAAGCCGTTTCATCACTAGACACGCCGGGCAATTACACGGTGCGCAGGTTGGTGTGTCGGGGGACATGGCGCCTGCGGCAGGCAGATGCGGGGGAGTGCCGAACAGGTGCTCCCCTTGCTGTTTCTATGGAGGCTGAGACGCCCGAATCGGCCTCGGGACATTTCAAGCCTGACCAACCCTCGTACGCACCCCATCCGCTTCACTCATTGGGGGTGGTGTGCATCGTGATCGCCGTTTCCGGGCAGGTAAAGCTCGGCGATGAGGTGTGCAGGATCTACACCAATGGGACGTGATCCGCGTCGCGCCAACCATGGCGCGAGGTTTCGCATCGGGCCTCGAGGGGCTTGAGTTGATTGCGATTGGTTACGGCGACGGGGGTGACGGTGAGACCGTCGAAGCTTCTGGGAGACCACTGACGATTGACGCGCCGGGTGTCATGCCCGACTGGGCCTAGGCGACTGCGCCCAGCTTGGCCGCGGTCGAAGCGAACCAGTGGCTTCAGCGCGCGGTCCCCACCAAGCGCGACCGGCCGGGAGGCGATGAGCGAGGGCGCGACTGGCGTTGGGTTTCGTGGCCACCGACCCGGGCATCTTCGCTCCACGTTGCCGCGCACACCGCTGATACGCAGAGGGCTCTGGATGGGCCTCTCGGCCGGGCTCGGCGCGGTGGCGACGCTGGCCTCGCGCCGACTGGCGGCAAAAATCTGGCTCGCCGCGACAGGCGAGGAGCCACCGACAAAGAAGTGAACCCGCGCCTCGAGCATCTGCTCTACACGGTCTTCAAACGGAACATCGGCACGACGGTGACAGTCGCTGTGTCCCTGACGATCGTCTCCTACTTCATCGCCCCGGCAAGCGCGATCCCGCTCGCGATCGCATCGGCGTTGTTGATCGTCTGGTGGATCGTGTTCATCATCAACGGCTAGAAACCGACAGCCCGGGGACTCTCGCCGTGCGCCGTGAAAGGTCCTTCACAGCCTTGGGCGGGACGATAGATGGAGCCGCTGGTGACGCTCCTCCCCTTCTATCTCAGCGGACGACCGCGCCGAAGCCGCTGGCGTTTAACCGTCTTCGGGCGCGGAATGCATGGTCCATTCCAAATCCAAACGGAGGGAACAGATGGGCTACGGCTTGGTCGGAATCCTCGTGATCATTCTGCTGATCGTCTTGATCTTCTACTTCGTCCGGCGGGCCTAGTGGCGGATTCTGAGGAGCCGGTGACCGAGATTTCGAGCCCACCGGCTGGTTGGCCCGTGCTCGAGAACACGACGCTGGTCTCGCCGGCGGAGACGGTCGTTCAGTCGCCTGCACCGGTGCCGGCGGGGCTCCCTTCTGATCGTGGCATCGGGTCGGGAATGTTGCTGGCGATCGTCGTGTTCGCGGTGGTCGCCGCAGCGGTGCTGGCAGCTTTGCTGCTCAGCCGCCGAGGACATTCGAGCACCACCACCGTGGTCGTGACAACCGCTGCAGCGACACCCGGCACGTCAACGACGCATCTGGCTTCAGCAAGCGCGTCGCAACGATCTGTCCCGAATCTGGGCGGCCTACCCCTTCCCCAGGCACGCGCCACTCTCGCTGCGCTGGGACTCAGGGCGGCGACCACACCGGTGTCTTCGGGTAAACCGGCCGGCACGATCGTCGAGCAGGCCCCGAAGCCGGGCGCGAAGCTCGCAAAGGGCTCGAGCGTGACCCTCCTTGTCTCGGCAGCAACTCCCTCGACGACCGTGCCCGCCGGTTCCACGACCGTGGGCGGCGCAACCGCAGCCGCGGCGACGAGTCCCGCTATCACGAGCGCACCCGCGACAACCGCCACGACGACTGCCGCCTCGACGACAGTCGCCCCGCCTCCGCCGCAAACCGTCTCGATGCCCGATGCGACGAACCAGAGCGAAGCGGCAGCAGCACAGAGGCTCGCGCAGGCCGGCATCCTCGCAAGCATCGTCTTTGTCCCCGGCAACGACCCACTCGGCACCGTCGAACAACAAGCCAAAGCCGTAGGCACAACGCTCCCCTACCACGCACACGTTCAGATCAACGTCTCTCGCGGCCCAAGCGACAACCCGCTCGAGCACGTGCCGAACGTGATCGGCAAGAACCTGCAGGACGCCGTCTCAGCTTTGCAGGCAACACGGCTGCGCCTGATCTACGTCAAGCTTCCGATCACCTCACGCGCCCGAGCAGGCACGATCGTCCAGCAGTCCCCGCTCGTCGACGCAACCGCGCCCCAGAACGCCCAGGTTCTCGTCTTCCTCGGTGCCTACCGACCGAACCACTAAACGGACTGTTCGATCGTCACGTGACCGTTTACCGCTATCGACTGATCGATAGTGACGGCACCGATCTCGGCCCGTTCGTGACCGGCTCCGACAGTTGGAAGCCTGGCCGGATCATCCTCCAGCCGGGCGGTGACTACGAGGTAACCGCTGTTGTCGAAACCGAACCAGGCGAGAACTTCGGGGCCTATCTGATCGTCAGGCGGTTCGACGGCGCACTCTAGAAGGACCTCGTCGCGCTCACCGGGACTTGACGGGCTTCCGTTGAGGAATATGGTTCGCCGCGAGTAGACCGGCCTGTTGTCCGCTTCGAGATCGGAAGGGTGGTCATGGCTGTTGGGTCTAGTCCGTCGGTTGAGCATGAGGTTGCCTCTCTCGACCGGGTCGTCCTCGTGGCGGATGCGCAGATGCGGTATCTGGCGGCGAGCGATAGCGCCTGCAGGCTGCTCGGCTATACGCGGGAGGAGTTGCTGGCGATGCGGGTGACTGAGGTTGTGGAGGAGACCGACGCCGCGGCGCGATACGGGAGGATGATCGAGGACGGCCGCCAGGACGGGCAGATCACGCTGGTCTGTCGGGATGGCCGTCGTGTGCGAGCGCACTACGATGCACGCGAGGCGCAAGCGGAGGGCGTCACGTATTACGTGTCGTTGCTGACCCCGCTAACGCCCGGGGCTTCGGAGGCGGCGAGGGGTTCACGGATGCGGGTGCTGATCGCCGACGACGATCAGTCGACACGGTTTCTGGTCCGGACGCTACTGTCGTTCGTCGAGCAGGTCGAGGTGATCGGGGAAGCGGCCGACGGTGCCGAAGCCGTGCAGCTGGTCGTCGAACACGATCCCGATCTGGTGCTCCTGGACGTTCATATGCCACGAATGAACGGACTAGCCGCCGCCGAACTGATCAAGACGCTGCGGCCGCATACGCACGTCGTCCTGCACAGTGGCGAGGCAGATCAGCAGATGCAGCAACAGGCAGCGAAGAGCGGCCTGCAGCTTCTGGACAAGATGCAGATCGACCGCGTCATCGACGCCCTGATCAGTCCACCACCGGCAGCAGCCACCGATCGGCCCGACCCGCGGATCGAGACGGCAGTCCTGACCGCTCTGACCGCTCGCAGCACAACCCCGGTCATGATCATCGGCGCTGACCGAAGCGTTCCCTTCTACAACACGCTCGCCGCCGACCTGCTCGGTTTACCACTCCCGGCCCGTCCGACCGACCTCGACACCGTCCGCCGCAGCTATCAAGTCATCGACCCTGACACCCGCATCCCGATCGAACCCACCGATCGCCCGATCGAACGCTCGATCGCCGAACGACAACCGATCGCCGCCACCTTGATCGTCTCGCGCAACGACACCGACACCCTCTGTCGCTTCACATCCCTCCCGTTCTTCGACGACTCAACCGAGTTCCTCGGAGCCGCCCTCTACATCGAACCGGTGGCCAACCTGCGCTGAACACGCCGCCAGGCTCGTCGGACAGTCCGCGTGGGTCACTGTCTAGCCGTCGCAGCTTAGGAAACCACTCGCACGGGGAGCAGCGTCCGCCGTCCTGCACCGGTAGTGGGAGACTCACGGCCGCGTTCTCCGTCCGGGCTGTTGCCACGCCTTGCCACGGCGGGTTTCGGTGTCGTCAGCGCTGCTAACGGAGTGCGGCGCGAGGCCGCGTCCGGAGCGGCCTCGCGCTGATGGGCGCACCTGGGATCGAACCAGGGACCTCTCGCGTGTGAAGCGAGCGCTCTCCCGCTGAGCTATGCGCCCTCGGGCGTGATTGTAAGCCAAGAAGGCCGGGGGCCTGTCGCCGATGTCGATGGCACGAAGGCGCAGCAGGCGACAACGCAATCTGAACCAAATCCTCTGAAACAAAGCTGTCGAACCGAGGCAGGGTTCGAGGGTGAGTCGATTCATGATTCCGGCGTGGCCGGTTGAGTCGGGCCGAAGATCGTGTTGAGATTGTTCCGGCAGCCGACCGGGTCCAAGGTGCCGCCCCGGATCACCGTTGTCTTCTGGATCATCAAGATCCTGACCACGGCGATGGGCGAGGCCGTCTCTGATTACCTCGTCCACGGCTACAACCCGTACGCAGCGGTGCTCGCGGGTTTTGTCGCGTTCGCTATTGCGATTCTCATTCAGTTCCGCGCGGCGGCATACGTGCCGTGGATCTACTGGCTTGCGGTGCTGATGGTCGCCGTGTTCGGAACGATGGCGGCAGACGTCCTGCATGTGGAGTTCGGAGTCCCGTACGTTGCCTCGACGGTCGTCTTCGCGGTCGCTCTCGTCGCCATCTTCGGGACGTGGTCGCGAATCGAGGGAACGCTGTCGATCCACAGCATCACCACCTCACGTCGCGAGATGTTCTATTGGCTCGCCGTCCTTGCGACCTTTGCCATGGGCACGGCCACGGGCGATCTTGCGGCCTATACCGCAAAGCTCGGGTTTCTCTCCGCCGGCATTCTGTTCGCCTGTCTCTTTCTCCTCCCGGCGATCGCATGGCGTTTTTTCAACCTCAACTCGGTTCTGGCATTTTGGATCGCATACGTCCTGACGAGACCGCTCGGCGCATCGTTCGCCGACTGGATGGGCAAATCGAAGACGGCCGGCGGCCTCGGCATCGGAGACGGGGTTGTGGCGCTCGTGCTCTTCGTGCTGATCGCAGGTCTGGTCACCTGGATCACGTTTCGCGCAGAGGCGCCGAATCGCGTCCAGTCGACCGATGCGCTCCCGGACGCCGCTTCCCTCAGTTGAATCGTGGCCAGGTTTTCGGACCCGCTTTTCCTAGTCTGCGACTCGCGTGCAGCGGGCGCACAATGGTTGGCAGACGACCGTCGATCGACCTCGGCGTTCGTTTGGCCGGCGGGCAGTGTTCCAGACCCCAGCGCTGTCTGCCGGCCTTTCGAGCCTGCGGTTCCGGGACTCCCTCGGGTTCGGTGATCATTCGTTCGCATGACTGACCGCAAGGACCTCGTACGCCAGGCATTCGCGGCGTTGGACGGCGGAGAGATCGAGCCGTTCCGAGAGTTGCTCGACCCGGACGCCAGGTGGGTCGCGATTCCCCAAGGCGAAGATGTCGCCGAGACTCCGACCTGTCCGAGCCGGGCCGCAATCGTCGATCGGCTCGAGCGGCTACACAGGAACGGTCGCCGGTTTCAGCTTGGCAGGTTGATCGAGGCAGGCGATCGTGTTGCGGTCGAACTGACTCTCCTCTCGCCCGAGTGGTCAGCGCCGGTCACCATGTACCGGGTGTTCACCTTCGAGTCGGGCGCTGACACCGTGGTGCGCCTGAACGACTGCATCGACGAGTCGTATGCGCTTCAGATTCTCGTCGCCTAGAACAGAAGCGCGACTACTGCGTCAGTCGTGAAGGGTCGCCCGTAGAGCATCGATCCGGGCATGGAGCGCGCGGCGTCGATCCGACACCTCGCGTTCCCTCCTGATCGTGAACTGGTTCGGAAACCCGTTGTCGATTTGCTCGTGGAGCTGACGCCGATACTCCGACAGCGCCTGTTCCTCCTGTTCCAGCGTCGCGAGCTCGACTGCGATCGGGTCAGGATCCACGACGCTCACGTCACAACGAGACGAGCCCGTGCAGCTCGCCGCCGCCGATCAGTTCCTCGACGATCTGGATGAACGCGAATGGCATGGCTGCCTCCTCAAAAAGTCCGCGGCACCGGTGAGGGATCCTTAGGGCTGCTTCCTCCCGGATCTGACCCGGTTCGGAACCTCACCGCGCCGCGGGCGCAGCAAGTGTACCGAGGTTGCCCTTGCGCAAACTGCGCGCTGCCCCCACAATGACCCAAGCTCCGAAATCGACGAGGAGGTGGTGCAGCGATGAGACAACCCGTTCAGTCCCGGACTAGCTGCGCCACGGCCCGTCGCCTCGTCTCCTGACGCGGTCCCGGCGGGTCGTGGCGGCCCACTGACGACACGCAAAGGAGCTTTGGTTGACACTTCCCGCTACGGAATCGCTGCTGCAACGGCTTGGCTGGGACGACGGCTGGGAAGCCGCGTTCGCAGAGCACCGCGCCGCCGGGCTGACGCCCGCCCGCGTCGCAGTGCAACATCGGGGCGCCTACGACCTCGCGACCGAGGAAGGGGAGGTCCGCGCGAGCGCGGCGAACCGCTTCGTCCGCGACGACGACCTCCCGGGCGTCGGCGATTGGGTCGGCCTCGACCCCGAGACGAATCTCATCGAGGCGGTGCTGCCGCGCCGTACGTCGATCTCCCGCAAGGAGGTTCTCCAGAAGACGCGGGAGCAGATCCTCGCGGCGAATATCGACGTCGCGTTCCTCGTACAGGCGTTGCCGCTCGACTTCAACGTGCGCAGGCTCGAGCGTTATCTGGCGATGGCGTGGGAGAGCGGTGCGCAGCCGGTCGTCCTGCTGACGAAGACCGATCTCGTCGACGACATCACGCCGTATCTGGCCGAGGTCGAGACCGTCACGCTCGGCGCCTGCCCGGTCGAAGCCGTGTCCGCCCTTACGGGCGCCGGTCTCGAATCGCTGCTCGCGTACTTCGTGGGCAACCGCACCGCCGTTCTGCTCGGGTCCTCGGGCGTCGGAAAGTCGACGATCGTCAACGCGCTCGTGGGTGAGGAGGTGCTGGCGACGCAAGAGGTGCGGGAAGACGACCACCGCGGACGTCACACGACGAGCCATCGTGAGCTGATCCTGCTGCCGTCGGGCGGAGTCGTGCTCGACACGCCGGGGATCCGCGAGCTGCAGCTCTGGGACGCCGATCTCGACCAGGCGTTCGGTGACGTCGAGGAGATCGCCAGGCGCTGCCGCTTCTCCGACTGCGCCCACGACCAGGAGCCGGGCTGCGCGATCCGCGACGCCCTCGCGGAGGGCTCGCTCGCACCCGAGCGCTGGCAGAGCTACCTGAAGCTGCAACGCGAGCTCGAGGCGATCGAGCTGAAGCGCAATCACCTGCTGCGACAGGAACGCGTGCGGGAGTACAAGATTCGCGCACGTCAGAATCGACCGAAGAAGAAACGCTGAGCCCGCCCCGCGTCCGAGAGGACGCGGTCGACTTCACGCTGGCCGATCCCGAGCGCCGCTTCACCGAGGTGCTCCTCGGCCAGGAAGTCGTGCGCCCACGACCCGGGCCGTCGTTCGCCTGGAGCGGTGGAGCGTGGCGCCTGAGCTTTGCGCGCCCGGACGCGAACCGGCTCGAATACCTGATCGGGGTCGACGGTCACTTCGGGCCCGACCCCGCGAATCCACGGAGAGCACCGGGCCCCTTCGGCGACAAATCCGTGATCGAGTGGCCCGAATACGCACCTCCGGCCTGGCTCGGGTCGATCGCCGACGCCGGCCCGATCGAGCCGGTCGAGCTGCGCTGCCGGCGGCTCGTCGCGCGTGTTCCCGTGCTCCTCTATGCGACACCGGAGCCGCCGGGCGTCGACGCGCCGTTGCTCGTCGTCCACGACGGCCCCGAGTACGCGAAGTACGCCGGCCTGACACGGTTGCTCGACGTACTGAGTTGGGAAGAACGGATTCCACCGATGCGTGCCGCGTTGATCCAGCCCGTCGACCGCGACGAGACGTATTCGGCCTCGGCGCTCTACGCCGGTGCTCTCGTTCGCGAACTGCTGCCGCAGATCGCCGAGCGCGCACCGCACGGAAGGCGCATCGGCATGGGCGCCAGCCTGGGTGCCCTCGCGATGCTGCACGTCCAGCGCCGCCACCCGAGGTGCTTCGACGGCCTCTTCCTGCAGTCGGGCAGCTTCTTCCGTCGGCGCTGGGACAGCGAGGAGTCGGGCTTCGGCCGCTACCAGCGGATCACGCGGTTCGTCGGCACCGTGCTGCGCGACGCGTCCGCCGAGCGTCCCGTGCCCGTCACGCTCACGTGTGGCACGTCCGAGGAGAATCGCCCGAACAACCACGCGATGGCGACGGCGCTCGCCGCCCAGGGTTACGCGACGCGGGTCGCCGAGATCGCCGACGGGCACACGTGGACGTGTTGGCGCGACGCGTTCGATCCCAACCTGCCGACCTTGATCGAGGCGGTGTCGTGAACCGGCGCGCGATCGAGATCGACGGCGGCGTTCTGCTGGCCTACGGGCACTACGGCCGCCCGGTCGTCGTCTTCCCCTCCGAGGAGGGCGAGGCGCACGACTGGGAAGAGCGTGGCATGGTCGACGCAATCGGCGAGTTGCTCGACGCAGGGAAGGTGAAGCTCTACTGCGTGCCGTCGTTCGACCGCGAGAGCTGGACCCGACGTGACCTGCCGCTCGAGGAGCGCGCGCAACGCCACGGCCATTACGAGCGCTGGATCCTGGCGCAGCTCGTGCCCTTCGTGCAGGCGGACTCACACACGTCCGAGCTGATCGCGACCGGCGCGTCGTTCGGCGCCTACCACGCAGCGAACTTCTGTCTCAAGCGCGCCGACCTCTTCCCGCTCGCACTTTGTCTGAGCGGCGTGTACGACGTCTCGGTGCAGGGCGGTGGAGGACGCGGAGACGCCGTGTACTTCAACAACCCGGTGGATTACGTCGCGAATCTCGGGGGTGACCACCTCGCGTGGCTGCAGGAACACGCGTCGCTCTTGCTCGTCTGCGGACAGGGGCAGTGGGAGGACACGACCGGCGCGCTCGAGTCGACGAAGCGCTTCGGCTCACTCCTCGCGGAGAAGGGCATTCGCCACGAGGTCGACCTGTGGGGTCACGACGTCCCGCACGACTGGCCCTCCTGGCGGCGTCAGATCGCGCATCATCTACCGAGGTTCCTATGAGGCAGTCTTGCCTGAGCGGCTGATCGGCCTCCTCCTCGGCACCGAGGAGGATTGGCCCCAGGCATTCGAGGCGCTCGTCGCGACGGCTCGGCCCGGTCGACGGTCACCGGCTCCTGACCGAGCGGATCGTCAACGAGCCGTTCGATCTTCGCTCGACACCGCGGTATGCGCTCGTGATCGACCGGCTGGCGTGGTGGTACGACCTGCCGCGTGCGTGGCTGAAGAAGGTGTCTCTCGTCGACGACGTGTATCTGCTGAACAACCCGTTCACGTTCCAGGCGATGGAGAAGCACTCGGCGTATTGCGCCCTGATGCGCCTCGGGATCCGGGTGCCCGAGACGTGGTTGATCCCACACAAGGTGCCGCCCGACAATCCACGCTTTCGGCCGACGGCAGAGCGCTACAACGCGCAGTTCGATCTGGAGACGATCGGCGAGCAGATCGGCTATCCACTGTTCATGAAGCCGTTCGACGGCGGCCAGTGGGTCGGCGTCTCCCGTGTCTCCTCGCCGGAAGAGCTGCGGGCGCGCTACGACGAATCCGGCGAGCGGATGATGCATCTTCAGACCGCGCTCGAGGACTTCGACGTGTTCGTTCGATCGTTGTCGATCGGGGCGGAGACGATGTCGATGTGGTTCGACCCGTCGAAGCCGATGCACGACCGCTACCAGGTGCGCCACGACTTCCTGACGCCCGAGCTCGGAGACGAGATCGTGAGCATCTCCCGGCTCGTGAATGCGTTCTTCCGCTGGGAGTTCAACTCGTGCGAGACGATCGTCAAGGACGGTGTCGCCTACCCGATCGACTACGCGAACGCGTCGCCGGATGTCGCGCTGACGTCGCTCCACT
Organism: uncultured Thermoleophilia bacterium; assembly: GCA_963806025.1. Taxonomy (GTDB): domain Bacteria; phylum Actinomycetota; class Thermoleophilia; order Gaiellales; family Gaiellaceae; genus PALSA-600. The sequence continues at coordinate 244,419 of CAWDWI010000003.1, forward strand.
ACTACTTCCCGTGGGCGATCATGGCGCTCGTCCGCTGGAGCGCGTTCTGTGCGATCACCCGGCGCGAGATGCTCGTCAACCAGAACTCGCGCGACTACTTCGAATGGGGCGATCGCGGCGACCTCTCCTACGACGAGAAGCTCGCGGCCTATCGCCGCCTCGCGGACGACTACTTTCAGGTCGACGCCTACGAGGAGTTCTGTGGAACGCATCTCGCGCATCTGCCGGAGGTCGCTCACGACTGGTTCACCTCCGGCGAGTTCGACGAGGTGCTCGTTCGCACGGTGAAGGAGACGTTCCCGCCGCACGAGCAGGATCATTTCGTCGAGCACTACCGCGGCCTGCTCAGCGCCTGGGCTGTCGACAACGCGGCCTAGGTCCGGGCGCTGACCGGCGATCCCGCGCCGAGGCCTCCGGAAGCGGAATACCCTGGGCGTATGAACGAGACCGCGATCCTCGTGGTCGACGACGATGCTCCCATTCGGCGAATGCTCGATCGAACCCTCGCCGCCGAGGGGTACGCGGTCGAGTCGGCCGCGGACGGCGGCGAGGCGCTCGCGGCCGTCGAGCGGTCGGCGCCGGACCTGATCGTGCTCGACGTGAGCATGCCGGGCCTCGACGGACTTGCGGTGTGCCGGCGGCTGCGCGCCAAGGGCCTGGCCACGCCCGTGCTACTGCTCACCGCGCGTGACGAGGTGCCGGATCGCGTGGCCGGGCTCGACGCCGGCGCCGACGACTATCTCGTGAAGCCGTTCGCGACCGACGAGCTGTTGGCCCGAGTGAGAGCGCTGCTGCGCCGGCACGCGCCCGAGGAAGTGCTCGTGCTTGGCGACCTGACCTTTGACCCGGCGACCCGGTCGGTGCAGCGCGGCGGCGGCGAGGTGATTCTCTCGCCGCGCGAGGCCGACCTGCTCGAGTTGCTCCTGCGCAACGCGCGACGGGTCGTTTCGCGCGAGCAGGCGATCGCACAGATCTGGCAGGGCGCAACACGGGCGAACACCGTCGATCGGGCCATCACGAACCTCCGCCGCAAGCTGGGCGAGCCCTCGCTGATCGAGACCGTGCGCGGCGTCGGGTTCGTGATCGGACGATGAGCATCCGCCTACGCTCGATTCTCGCCGCGGCGGTCTCGACGATGCTCGCCGTCGTCGTGCTCGGCTCCGCGGTCGACGTGCTCGTGGCGCGGCACCTGCACCACGGGCTCGACAAGACACTGCGCACCCGCGCAGTCGAGGTGGCACAGCTCGCCGCCTCGGCCCCGGCGCTCGTCACGCAGCCCGGTGCCCTCGACGCCCCGGTCGGGTCGACGCAGGCAATGGTCGAGGTCGTCGATCGCCGCGATCGCATCGTGTCCCGGTCGCTCTCGCTCGGAGGGCGCGTGTTGCCGCGGTCGATCGCGGAGCGTGCGATCTCGAGCGGCCGCGGGAGCTACGTCACGGTCGACTTCGGCGACGATCGGCTTCGGGTCTACTCGGCTCCGCTCGCCGACGTTGCCGGCGGTGGAGCGGTGCTCGTCGCAGCGTCGACGGCCGACGTCGTCGACACGGTTCGCACGCTGCGTGCGCTCACGCTCGTCGCCGCGCTCGTGGCGGCGGCAATCGGCGGCGCCGCGGTGGCGCTCCTGATGCGTGGGGCACTTCGGCCACTTGTGCGTCTCGATCGCGCCGCAGCGGAGATCGGCCGCAGCGGCGATGCCCGGCGCCGGCTCCCGGACCCGAACCGACAGGACGAAGTGGGGAGACTCGCGACGACGCTGAACGCGATGCTGGAGGGGCTCGAACGGGCTCGCGACGCCGAGCGCCGGTTTCTCGCCGACGCGTCCCACGAGCTGCGAACGCCCTTGACCGCGCTGCGCGGAAACGTGGCGCATCTGGCGCGTCACGGTGCAACCCCCGCGCTGGTGGCCGACCTGGAAGCGGATGCCGAGCGGCTCGCCCAGCTCGCGGACGATCTGCTTGCGCTCTCCCGAGAGGAAGCCGCGCCGCCGCCGGCCGAGGACCTCTCGCTCGACGACCTCGCCCGGAACGTCGCCACCGAGGGCGTCACAGTTCACGCCGAGCCCGTCGTCGTTCGCGGCGACCGTGCCGCGCTCGAGCGCGCGCTCGGCAACCTGATCGAGAATGCCCGCCGGCACGGACGGGGCGCGGTCACCGTCACGGTCGCAGCCCAAGACGGTCTCGCACGGCTCACCGTCGAGGACGAGGGGCCGGGCATTCCCGCGGCAGACCGGGAACGGGCCTTCGAGCGGTTCTACGGCCAGGGCTCCGGGCTCGGGCTGGCGATCGTCCGGGCCACGGCCGAGCGGCACGGCGGCCGCGCGTACGCCGACGGTTCGCGCGTGACCATCGAGCTCGTCAGGAAAGCATCAGAGTCGGTCGGCGATCCTTCCCGACAGGACCGAGAGAAAGGATTGCCGTGAAGATCTTCCGCACGCTGCCAACAGCACGCCTGATCGCCTTGCTGGCTGCGGTCGCCGTCGTGCTCGTCGCCGGGGTCGTGGCCGTCGCAGCTCGCGGAGGCAGCGGCTCGACGCCGCCGCCGAAGCCGCTCGCCGAGGCGATCCACGACGCACTCGGCGCGGCAGAACCGGCAGGGGTCACGGCGCGTGTCTCCTTCACGAACAAGTTGTTCCCCTCGGGCGCGCTGACGGGCCAGGCCGGTTCGGCGCTGATGACCGGCGCCACCGGGCGCCTCTGGATGAACGCGAACGGTGGCCGCCTCGAGCTCCAGTCCGACGCGGGCGACGCTCAGATCGTCTGGACCGACACCACGCTCACGGTGTACGACGCAAGCTCGAACACGGCCTACACGGTCGACCTGCCGCAGCCGCAGGACAGCGCCGGCACGACTGCCCACGCGGCGCCGACGCTCGACGAGATCACGACGTTCCTGACCGATCTCGGCAAGAACTGGACCGTGTCGGGGGCCGAGCCGTCGAATGTCGCAGGGCAGGAGGCCTACACGGTGACGGTCTCCCCGAGCCACGACGGAGGGCTGCTCGGCTCCGCCCAGCTCGCCTGGGACGTCGCGAACGGCACACCGCTCAAGGTCGCGGTGTACGCCCAGGGCTCATCGTCACCCGTGCTCGCGCTCGAAGCGACCGACATCTCCTTCGGCTCGGTTCCCGAGTCGGACATAGCGGTCTCCCCGCCGGCCGGCGCGCAGGTCGTCGACCTCTCCTCGCAGACGGGCAGCGCCGTGTCGGGGGGCAGCGCCAACGCGCCGGTCACCGGCCTTGCGGCCGTGCAGGCGGCGGCGCCGTTCACGGTGGTGGCGCCTGACACTCTGGTCGGACTGCCGCGTCGCGACGTGCGGCTCGTCGGCCCCGCTGATTCCCGGTCGGTGCTCGTGGTCTACGGGCAGGGACTCGGCGCGATCGTCGTCGTCGAGCGCAAGCCGGACGCGGCGAAGACGGGCCAGGCCGGCATGCTCGATGCGCTCCCGTCGATCTCCCTCGACGGTGTGACGGCACATGAGCTCGCGACCCAGCTCGGCACGGTGCTCACGTGGGATCACGGCGGCGTCTCGTACGTGCTCGCCGGATCGATTCCGACCTCCGCGGCCGAGTCGGCGGCGCGATCGCTCGGGTGAGCGACGCGCCGCCGCTCGAAGCGCGAGGACTGGTCAAGCGCTACGGCGACATCGTCGCCGTCGACCACGTCGACCTGACGGTCGATCGAGGCGACGTCTTCGGCTACCTCGGACCGAACGGCGCCGGCAAGACGACATCGCTGCGGATGCTGCTCGGGCTGATCCGGCCGACCGAGGGCGAGGCGCGTCTCTTCGGCCGCGACCCGTTGGTCGACGGAGCGCGTGCGCTGGACGGGGTCGCCGGTTTTGTCGAGGGCCCACGCTTCTACCCGTATCTGTCCGGCCGCCGCAACCTGCACCTCCTCGGCGATCTCGACGGCGGCGTCGCCCCCGAGCGGATCGAAGAGGTGCTCGACGTCGTCGAGTTGCGCGATCGCGGCAAGGACCGCGTCGGCGGCTACTCGCACGGAATGCGGCAAAGGCTGGGCATCGCCGCGTCTCTTCTGCGCGACCCGAAGCTCCTGCTGCTCGACGAGCCCACGACCGGCCTCGACCCGGCAGGCATGCGCGACATGCGGGAGCTCGTGAAGCGGCTCGCTTCGGAGGGCATCACGATCCTGCTGTCGAGCCATGTGCTCGCCGAAGTCGAAGAACTGTGCAACCGCGTCGCGATCATCCGCAAAGGGAAGATCATCTACGAAGGGCGTCTGGACGAGCTGCTCGAAAGCGCCGGAGGCGGCTACTTGTTGCGCACCAGCGAGCCCGAACGCGCCCGCGCGCTGCTGCTCGCACACGGGATCGAGGGGCCTCTGGTCGAGCACGGGGAGCTCCGTTTCCAGGCAGAGCCGGCGGCGATCGAGTCGCTCAGCATTGCGCTCGGCCAGGCAGGCATCGGCATCTCCGCGCTCACGCCGCGCGTCGCGACGCTCGAGGAGCTCTTCCTCGACATGACCGAGCACGAGGCCGTGGCGTGACACGCGGCGTCGGCACGACGGAGCGACAATGACGAGCGGCGTAGGCTCGACGGAGCCGCAGAGGAGCGAGGTGCCGGCTCTGCCGGCTCCGGAGCGACAATGACAAAGGTCTACAAATGGGAGCTCTTCAAGCTGCTCGCGCAGAAGCGGACGTACCTCGGCCTCGGCGCTGCGATGCTCGTGCCCCTGATCTTCGTCACGGTGCTGATCCTGAAGACGGGCGGCCCGAACGACATCCCGCTCGGGCGCTACATCAGACAGACCGGGCTCGCGACGCCGTTCGTCGTTCTGTTCTTCATGTCGATCTGGGCCTTCCCGCTGATCACGGCACTCGTCGCAGGCGACATCGTTGCCTCGGAGAGCCATAACGGGACGTTGAAGACGATCCTCACGCGGTCGCGGAACCGGGGCGAGATCTTCGCCGCGAAGATCTTCGCCACGTTCACCTACACAGCCGTTGTCGTCTTCGCGATGGGCCTCGTCGCGTTCGCCGCGGCGAGCATCGAATGGGGCTTCAACGACCTCACCTCGCTGTCGGGAACGACGGTCAGCGCGTGGCACGGTCTCGGCCTGCTTGCAGCGAGTCTCGCGATCTACGCCTGGCCGATGGCGGCGATCGCCGCCTTCGGCCTCTTCCTGTCGACCGTGACCCGCAACAGCGCGGCCGCGGTGGTCGGAACGCTGATGTGGGCGCTCCTGATGCAGTTGCTCGGCGTGCTCCCGGGCACCGAGTCGATTCGCCCGTATCTCCTCGGCGAGCAGTTCCAGGCGTGGCACGGTTTTCTTCGCACCCCCGCTGACTGGACGCCGATCGTGCGCGCCCTCTGGGTCTGCACGCTCTACATCGCCGTCCCGTTGAGCATCGGCTACCTCGTCTTCCTACGGCGGGACGTCGCCGGCGAGTAGCCAGGTCGTGCCCGTCGCCGTCAGGCGCGCTCGACGAGCTCTTGCTCGAGCGCACGGCTGCACCGGACCAGCGCGTCGCGCAGGTCCGCCGACTCCTCGGCATCCAGCGCGCTCAAGAGCTCGCGCTCGACGGCGTCGACGGCCCGGTCGCACCGGCCGAGCGCCCGTCGTCCGGCTGCAGTCAGCTCGGTGCGCATCACGCGTCCATGCCCCGGGTCGGGTCGCCGCCGCACGTAGCCGCGCTCGACGAGCAGCGTGAGCACCTCGCTCATCGACTGCGGCGTGACGAGCGAGCGCCGGGCGAGCTGCGCGTTCGAGAGGCCGTCCTGGGCGCCGAGCACCGACAGCGCGGTGTAGGCGGGCAAGGTCAGGCCGACCGGCTCGACCGCCGTCGTCAGGCGGCGCCTCAGCACCCGGTCGAGGCGGGCGAGCACGTAGCTGAAGCGGGGCTCCATTCCTCTCGTCGCCTAACCGGGCACTACTCGATTTCAGGTTCCCTGATACGCGTGTTGTGGTCGCGGCCGAGAAATGTGTTGGCCCACGCGCTCGAGCGCACCAGCGCGTTGTCCTTCACGATCGCCGGGCCGTCCAGCATCGACTCCTCCTCGCCGTAGGCCTTGAGGCGCTCGTAAGCCTGCGACCAGATGCACTCGGTGTCGTAGACCTCGCACAGCCCCTCGCGCGTGCCTCCGCACGGTCCGTTGCGCTGGTTCTTCGCGCACTGCGATTCCGGGCAGACGTAGGCGATGTCGGGCAGCGAGCAATCGCCGCAGTCCCGGCACCCGAAGAGCGGCACCTTGGCAGCCTGCTCCACCGCGTGCGCGGCCTTCGTCATCCCCGGGGACTTGTCGATCGCGCGATAGAACGCACGTCCTGCGGCAAAGAGCGGCGCATCGGGCTCGAACGCCGCTGCGTGAAGGCGCCGGCTGAACTTGTACTTCAGCGGGACGCGCAGGTCGGTCTTTCGCTGCTCCTTCGACTCGATGTACGACGCGGCAATCTCGTTCGACGAGAGCCCCGTCTCGGCGTCCCGCTCGAAGAAGTGGAACTCGTCGGCGAACGGGTACTGGATCTCGCTCGCGAACTGCCGCCAGTCATCGGGTGCGAACGAGCCTGCGCGGTCGAGGATCTCACCGAAGGTCGAAGGAGGCATGTGGCCGCCGAGGTACACACCCGCGAAACCCAGCCCTCGTGAGACGGCGACATGCTTCGCGGCCAGGTCGACGAAGAAGGCGCGACCCTTGTCCGGGGCGGCTGCTTCGCGCTCCACCACCTCGAGGAGCTCGTCCGTCACGATCACTCCCGGGATCCTGCCGGCGTGGAACGCGCGTGCCGCCGTGCGCGACAGGAGGTACACGTTCGCGAGCACCGGGATCGAGTGACCGTCGTGCCGGAGCCAGCGCAGCAGCTCGTCGTCCTTGCGCGTGTCCCAGCCGATCTGGTTGATCGCAAAACGGGCGCCCGACTGGATCTTCTTCCGCAGCTTGAAGTACTGCGGCATCACCTCGCGCTCGAGGCGCTTGTGGTTCGTCACGACACAACCCAGGAAGAAATTCGTACGGTCGAGCCGCGTGTCGGGCCGCCGCTCGTCGCGGAGGCCCTCGTTCATCTCGCTGAAGAGACTGATGAGGCCGACCGAGTCGATGTCGAACACCGGGGCCGCGAGCCCCTTGTGCCCGGTGACGGGATAGTCGCCTGACAGCGCGAGCACGTTGTCGAAGCCCTCCGAGCCGAGCTTCCAGCCGCGGCTCTCGAGCGCGTTGCGATTCCAGTCCTTGCAGGAGAGGTGAATGATCACTTCCTGGCCGCGTGAGACCAGGTCGGTCCCCAGCGTGTCCGGGGCGAGCATGGCGTGGCCGCCGGGATTGTCGGTGATCGAGAGAACATCGACCCGCTCGTCCGCGGCCAGCTCGTGCGCGAGCTCCATCACCTTGCGGCTCGAGCCCGCAGTGATCAGCCCGCGGCTTGTGACGACCTCGGCTGCGACGACGAATGCGCCGGGGCGTGCGAGCTGTTCGCGAAGAGAAGTCATCGTCGGAGGTGGCCGATTGCCTATGTCAGTCTGCCTGATTTATCATCGGCGAATGGCCGAACTACAAGTGCTCGATCTCGAGACAGCCGCGCTGGTGGAATCGGTCTGCGACGCGATCGTTCCCGGATCGGCCCGCGTGGGGCCCGCCGTCTACATCGATGCCCTCGTGGCGCAGATGGACGAAGGCGCTCGCGAGGCTGTGCTCGGCAGCTTCGCGACGTTGGCGAACGGCGAGCTCTCGGACCACGCAGGGACACCGGCGTTCCTGTACGTGCGGGCGCTCGCGATCGAGGCGTTCTACAGCGATTTCGTCGCACCGGGCGTCGATGCGACCGGCGCCTGGGAGGAGATCGACTTCAACACCCCGCTCGCGACTCGCCTGGCGAAAGACTGGTCGTATCTGGGAATCTCGGGATGAGGCGTAGGCTTGACGGAGCCGTCCAAGGAGCGGACGCGCCGGCTCGGCCGGCGCGGGAGCGGAAATGAGCGAACGGTTCGACGTCGTGGTCGTCGGCTCCGGCGCGGGCGGAGGCGTGATCGCCGGTGAGCTCGCGGAGCGCGGCCGCAACGTGTTGCTGCTCGAGACGGGGCCGCACAAGACTGCAGCGGACTTCACACGCTGGGAGTCGAAAGCGGCACACGATCTCTGGTGGCCGATTCGCTTTGCGCTGATCGACGGCGGGGCGGGGGGCGCCGTGGCGCTGCTCGGCGGCCGCTGCGTCGGCGGCACGACGACGATCAATACGAAGGTGGCCCTGCGGGCGCACGCTCAGGACTACGCGAAGTGGCACGAGGCGAGCAGCCTGGCCGGCTCGTCGGGCGAGCCGTTCGGCCCCGCCGACCTCGATCCTCACTACGACCGCGTCGAGCAGCGGCTCGGCGTCCGCGAGCGCTCCGACTGGCGCAAGAGCGTGCTCACCGTGGAGCCCGCATTTCGCGAGCTCGGGGCACCGCTCGAGGCGGTTCGGTCGTACACCGACGCGAATTGCATGAGCTGCGGCTCATGCCTCCAGGGCTGTCCGACGAATGCCGGCAAGTCGACGCTCAATACCTACATCCATGATGCGTGGGCGGCGGGCAAGCTCGCGTTGCGGGCCGACGCTCGCGTCGAGCGGGTGCTGATCGAGGACGGCGAGGCGAAGGGCGTCGAGTACGTGGACAGCGACGGTGCCGTACGGCGGGTGGACGCCGGTGCGGTCGTCGTCGCCGCCGGGACGCTGAACACGCCTCAGGTGCTCCTCCGGTCCGGTCTGCCGGACACTCCGTCGAGCCGCCTGGTCGGCCGTCATCTCGGCTTCCATCCGGTGCGCCTCGTCTACGGGCTGTTCGACGAGCCCCAGGACGCTCACATGGTCTATCCGATCAGCGCGCACTCCATGGCGCACCAGGTCGACGAGGACGGCGGCTTCGTGATCGAGGCGACCACGATCCAGGATCCCGTCTCGTTCGCCACGACCCTCGAGGACGAGAACGGCCCTCTCTGGGGAATGCCGCTCGTCGAGGCGGTGCGCAGCTTCAGACGCTGGGTCGGTGTGCTCGCGATGGTGAACGACGAGAACTGCGGCGTCGTGCGGTTCGACGACGACGGCCGTGAGGCGTTCGATGCGCCGTTCACGCCGACCGACCGCGAGCGCATGGCGAATGCGCTCGACTTTTCGCGTGACGTTCTTCTCGCGGCAGGCGCGTCGAGGGTGCTCTGGACCGGGCTTGCCTCGACCCATGTGCAGGGCACGTGCCGGATGGGCAGCGATCCGGAGCGCTCGGTCGTCGATGCCGACGCGCAGTCCTGGGACGTCAAGCGGCTCTATGTCGGCGACGGCTCGGTCGTGCCGCGCACGCTCTCGGTCAACCCGTCGCTGACGATCATGGCGCTTGCGAGCAGGCTCGCGGAGCACCTCGACACCGACCCGAACCGGTACCTCTCATGACCGAGCAAGTCCGCGATCTCGCGCACCTCTCACATGTCGAGCTGCTGAGCCCGAAGCCCGACGAGAGCCTCGCGTACTTTCGGGAGATCCTCGGGATGGAGGTGGCCGGGGAGCAAGGCGACTCGGTCTATCTCCGCGGGTTCGGGGACTACGAGCGCTCGTCGCTGAAGCTGACCGCCGCGGCTCAGTCGGGAATCGGTCACATCGCCTACCGCGCCCACAGTCCCGAGGCGCTCGCCCGGCGCGTCGCCGCGCTCGAGGCGGCCGGCGTCCCCGGGGAGTGGACGGAGGGCGATCTCGGCCACGGGCAGGCGTACACCTTCCTCGATCCCGACGGGCACCGTTTCGAGCTCTTCTTCGAGTCGGAGCGTTACGTTGCGCCGCCGGAGCTTCGCCCCGCTCTCAAGAATCAGCCGCAGCGCTACCCGGGGCGCGGCGTCGGTGTTCGCCACCTCGACCATGTCAACTTCCTGGCCGTCGAGCCGGCGGAGAATCGTGTCTTCCTCGAGCAGAATCTCGGCCTGCGACTGACCGAGCAGATCGTGCTCGACGACGGCACCGAGGCGGGCGTCTGGCTCGCGTCGAACCAGAAGTCGTACGACGTCACCTACACCCGCGACCAGACGGGCACACGGGGCCGTTTGCACCACGTTGCGTTCTTCGTCGACCAGCGTGAGGACGTGCTGCGCGCGGCCGACATCTTCCTCGAGCACGGGATCGTGATGGAGTCGGGCCCGCACAAGCACGCGATCCAGCAGACGTTCTTCCTCTACACCTGGGAGCCGGGCGGAAACCGCATCGAGATCGCCTCCGGTGGGTACCTGATCTACGCACCGGACCACGAGGCCGTCGTCTGGTCGCAGGCGGAGCGGGCCAAGGGACAGGCGTGGGGGATGCAAACGGTCGCGACGTTCCACATCAAAGGCTCCCCACCGGTGCCCGAGGAGGAATCGCTGCTTGCCGCCGCAGGCCACTGAGCCTTCCGCGCGCGCGCGCGAGCTCGTCCGCGGCGCCTACGACCTTCACGTCCACGTCGAGCCGGATCTCGCAACGCGACGCATCGACGATCTCGGTCTGGCCCATCGTTTTGCCGACCTCGGCCTGGCGGGCTTCGTGCTCAAGTCGCACTACGCGCCGACGGCCGAGCGCGCGGCGGTCGTCCGCGCCGTGGTGCCCGAGGTGCGCGCGCTCGGCGCGATCACGCTCAACCACGGCGTCGGCGGCCTGAACGCTCAGGCCGTCGAGATCGCCGCCCGGAGCGGTGCTCGCATCGTCTGGCTGCCGACGGTCGACGCCGAGAACGAGGCTGGCGAGGACGGCCCGAAGCCCGCCAAACAGCCGGTCTGGCGCGCGATCCAGGAGGAGTTCGAAGCCGTCGGTGTCGCGGGCGGCCCGGTGCGGCTCGATGCCGGCCTCCCGGACGTGCTCGAGGTGGTCGCACGCCACGGGCTCGTGCTCGCAACGGGTCATCTGGGCCGGGCGGAGATCCACGGCGTCGTCGAGGCTGCCTTCGCGGCCGGTGTCGCCCAGGTCGTCGTCACTCATCCGGACTACCCGACGCAGGGCGTTCCGATCGACGAGCAGCGCGAGCTCGCCGAGCGCGGTGCGTGGCTCGAACGTTGCTTCGCGCCGATTCATACTGGCAAGGTGTCCTGGGAGATGACGTTCGAGGCGATCCGCGCGACCGGGCCGGAGCACAACGTGCTCTCGACCGACCTCGGCCAGCCGACGAATCCTCCGGTGGAAGACGGCCTTGCGCTGATGGCCGACCGCCTCCTCGAGGCGGGCTTCGCCGAGGAGGATGTGCACACCATGGCCGTCGTCAATACGAGGGCGCTGGCGGATGCCTAGGAATCTGCTGGTCGTCAGCGCGCACTCAGCCGACTTCGTCTGGCGCGCGGCCGGCGCAATCGCGACGGTTACCGGTGCCGGCGGCACTGCGCATGTGGTCGCGCTCTCCTATGGCGAGCGGGGCGAATCCGGCGAGTTGTGGAAATGGCCGGGCCAGACCGAGGAACGCGTGAAGGAGATCCGGCACGGCGAAGCGCTCGCCGCCGCGACCACACTTGGCGCAGAGCTCCACACTCTCGACCTGGGTGACTATCCGTTGCTCCTCGACGCCGCGGCCGTCGACCGCCTGACGAACCTGATCCGCGAGCTCGAGCCGCACGTGATCATCACCCACGCAGCCCGCGATCCGTTCAACCCCGACCATGCGGTCGCGCACGACGCAACCGTCCAGGCCCGCCAGCTCGCGAGCGGCGCCGGAGTCGCGAGCGCATTCGACACGATCGCGCCGCCGGAGCTCCTGCTGTTCGAGCCGCACCAGCCCGAGCTGTGCGGATTCGTCCCGACGACGTTTCTCGACATCACGCCCGTCTGGGACCAGAAGGTCGTCGCGATGGAGGCGATGGGCGCCCAGTCGTACCTCAGGCAGTACTACTCCGAGCGCGCCGAGCACCGGGCCAACCACGCACGCCGCATCTCGGGAAGCACTGACATCCGTTACGCGGAGGCTTTTCAGCGTGAGCTTCCGGTCGTGGTGGACGCGCTTTGACGGACTACGCGGCGCTCGCGCGGCTCGGTGTGGCGACGGTCCACGAGGCCGCCGGGCGGATCGGAATCATCGATGTCGAGCTGACGCAGGTCGTGCCGGGCTCGCGCGTTGCCGGTCCCGCCCGCATCGCACGGTGTGTGCCTGGCGACAACACGATGGTGCACGCCGCTGTCGCTCAGGCTGCTCCCGGCGATGTGCTCGTGCTCACGAGCGCCGAGCCGGCGCCGGTCGCTCTCGTCGGTGAGCTGCTCGCGACGCAGGCGCACGTGCGCGGCGTCGCCGGGATACTCGTCGATGGTGCGGTCCGCGATCTCGACGAGCTCGCGGAGCTCGGGCTGCCGATCTGGGCGCGCTACGTGCGCGCGCAGGGAGCGACGAAGGGTGAAGTGGGAGAGCTGGACGTACGCGTCCTGATCGGCGGCTCGGAGATCAATCCCGGTGATCTGGTCGTGCTGGACTGTGACGGCGCCGTTGCGGTGCCGCACGCGAAGGTCCCGGACGTGCTCGTGCTGGCGGAGCAGCGCGCGGAGCGCGAACGTCTGCTGCGCGAACGTTACGCGGCCGGCGAGCTCTCCTATGACGTCAACGGATTGCGCGAGCTCGTGGAGGGCTGATGGAGGTTGCCGTCCTGGGCCTCGGTGAGGCCGGCGGCAGGATTGCGTCCGACCTCGTGGCTGCGGGTTGCGTCGTGCGAGGCTTCGATCCCGCGCGGCGGCCGGAGGGGATCCCTCATGCAGAAAGCGCTGCGAAGGCTGTCGCGAACGCCGAGGTGGTGCTCAGCATCAATGCGGCTGCGGTCGCGCTCGAGATCGCCACGGATGTGGCCGGCGCGCTCGGCGCCGGAGTGCTGTACGCCGACCTGAACACGTCAGCGCCCGCGTTGAAGCACGAGCTCGCGGAGACCGTGCCCGTCTTGTTCGTCGACGTCGCCCTCGTCGGAGTCGTCCCGGCCTCGGGGCTCAGGACTCCTGCGCTCGCCTCGGGCGCCGGGGCAGAGCGGTTCGCCGGGCTCTTTCGACCTCTGGGCATGCCGGTCGAGGTGGTCGGCCCGCGTCCGGGCGACGCCGCCGGGTTGAAGCTCCTTCGCAGCGTGTTCATGAAGGGGATTGCGGCCGCCGCGATCGAGAGCCTTCAGGCGGCGCAGGCCGCGGGTGTCGAACAGCACGTGCGTGCCGACATCGCCGCGGTGCTGGGGGAGCCGCTGCTCGACCGGTTGCTCGTGGGCAGCCGCGCACACGCTGCGCGCCGGGTCGACGAGATGCACGCGGCCGCCGCGTACGTGGAGCAGCTCGGCGTCGAGCCACGCGTGTCGGCGGCGGCCGCCGCCTGGCTCGAGCAGCTGCGCGACGAGCCGGCGTAGCCCTCGCGGCTCTCAGCCCAGGCCGAGGAGGCGGATGGCGTTCTGCTTCAGGATCAACGGTCGCACCTCGGGCTTGATCTCCAGCGCATCGAAATCGGCCAACCAGCGCTCGGGGCTGATGAACGGGTAATCGGTTCCGAAGAGCATCCGTTCGCGCAGCAGCGTGTTGGCATGCTGGATGAGCTGAGGCGGAAAGTACTTCGGCGACCAGCCCGACAGGTCGATGTAGACCTGTGGCTTGTGCACGGCGACGGCGAGCGCCTCGTCCTGCCAGGGGAACGACGGATGCGCGAGCACGATCTTCAGCTCGGGGAAGTCGACGGCCACGTCGTCGACGTGCATCGGGTTGGAGTATTTGAGCCGGACTCCGCCGCCGCCCGGCAGGCCCGAGCCGACGCCTGACTGGCCGGTGTGAAAGAGCGCCGGCAGGCCGGCTTCCTCGATCACCTCGTAGAGCGGATAGGCCATGCGGTCGTTCGGGAAGAAGCCTTGAACGTTCGGATGGAATTTGAAGCCCCGCACGCCGTGCTCGGCTATCAGCCTTCGGGCTTCGTCGACGCCGCGACGTCCCTTGTGCGGGTCGATGCTCGCGAATGGGATCAGCACGTCGGGGTTCGCGCGCGCCGCCGCTGCGATTTCCTCGTTCGGGACACGCGGCTGACCGGTGAACGACTCCGAGTCGACGGTGAAGATCACCGCCATCATGCGGCGCGCGCGATAGTGCTCGGCCAGCTCGAGTGCAGTGGGCCGCTTCGATTCGCCCCGAAAATGGTGGACGGCGGCGTCGCGCAGCTCGTCCGGAAGCGAATCGACCCCCGCCTCGGACATCTCGACGTGCGTGTGGAAGTCGATCGCCACGATCTCGTCGAGCGCGATTTGGCGGTTGTTCATGCGAGACCTCCGATCGCGATGGCGGCAAACGTGTCGAGCGCGGCCGGGTCGACGAGCGAGTCCTTGCTCGCGACCGCGTCGACCGGCTCGCCGCGCAGGATGCGCTTGACGGGCGCCTCGAGCTTCTTGCCCGTCAGCGTGCGGGGAATCGCAGGCACGGCGCGGATCATGTCAGGGACGTGGCGCGGTGAGAGCTGCGAGCGCAGGCCGGCCGCGATTCGTGATTCCAGGCCGTCGTCGAGTTGCACGCCGTCTGCGAGCACGACGAAGAGCACGAGCTCGCCCGGCCCTCCCTGGTCGTCCTCCAGGTGCACGACGAGACTGTCGAGGATCTCCGGCAGTTCCTCGACGACGCCGTAGAACTCGCCCGTCCCCAGGCGCACGCCTCCGCGGTTGAGCGTCGCATCGGAACGGCCGGTGACGACGCAGCTCCCCAGCTCGGAGAACCTGATCCAGTCACCCTGTCGCCAGACGCCCGGGAAGAGCTCGAAGTACGAGTTGCGATAGAGCGACCCGTCCGCGTCGCCCCAGAGCTCCACGGGCATGGAGGGCATCGGACGCGTGATCACGAGCTCGCCGAGCTCCCCGACGAGCGGTTGCCCCGCCGGGTCGAACGCCTCGGTGTCGACGCCGAGGAGGCGTCCCGAGATCTCGCCGTCGTAGACGGGCAGAAGCGGCGAACCGCCGACAATCCCGCTGCAGACGTCGGTTCCGCCGCTCCCGTTGATCAGCAGCACGTCCGGTCCGAGCTCCTCGTAGACATATCGGTAACCCTCTGCCGGCAGCGGCGAGCCTGCGGTGCCGAAGATCCGAATCGAGCTGAGATCGCAATCGTCCCCGGGATGCAGGCCGGCTTTCCGGCAGCCCATCAGGAATGCCGGGCTCGCGCCCATGAAGGTCGGCTTCGTCTCCTCGGCCACGCGCCACTGCCAGCCCGCGTCCGGCCAGATCGGATCGCCGTCGAGCATGACGATCGACGAGCGCACGAGGAGCGCCGCCACGAGCGCGTTCCACATCATCCACGACGTCGTCGAGAACCAGAGCAGGCGGCCGCCCGGCTTCAGATCCCAGCTGAGGGCATGTGCCTTGAGCAGCTCCAGCAGGATGCCGCCGTGGCCGTGCACGATCGCCTTGGGTCGCGCGGTCGTGCCCGAGGAGAACAGGACGAACAGCGGGTGGTCGAACGCAACGGGCTCGAAGGCGAGTGGCGGCCCGGGGTCGGCGAGGAGCTCGTCCCAGCCGACGGCGTCCGGTACGACGTGCTCGCCGTAGGGCACGTGCACGACGTGCTGCAGCGTGGGGAGGGCGTCCCGGATGGTGGCCACTTCGGCCCGTCGGTCGATCGAGCGGTCGCGGTAGCCGTAGCCGCCGACGGCCAGGAGCACCGACGGCTCGAGCTGCGCCAGCCGGTCGACGACGCTGCGCGCCCCGAGCTCGGGCGCACAGCTCGCCCAGGTTGCCCCCAGGCTTGCCGTCGCAGCGAACGCAACGAGCGTCTCCGGGATGTTCGGCAGGTAGGCCGCGACCCGGTCGCCCGGCCCGACGCCGAGGCGGACGAGACCGGTGCGCGCCCGGGCGACCTGATCGCGGAGCGCCGCAAAGGTCAGGTCGACCGGCCCGCGCGTCTGCGAGCGGGAGACGATCGCCGTCAGATCGCTGTCCGCTTCTTCACCGAGCAGGTGCTCGGCGAAGTTCAGCCGCGCCCCGGGGAACCAGCGCGCGCCCGGCATCGCCTCGGACGGTGAGGACGGTGCTGTACGGAGCGTGCGCCTTCACCTCGAAGAACTCCCAGATCGACGACCAGAACGCGGGCAGATCCGCGACCGACCAGCGCTGCAGCTCGTCGTAGTCGGAGAAGACGAGGCCCCGCTCGTGCTCGAGCCAGGTGAGGTAGCGCCCGACCTCGGTCGTCTCCCGGATGTCCGGCGGCGGCGTCCAGAGGACGCGAGGGCCCGGCGACGGCATGGCCGCATCCTAACGTCCCGATTCCACCAATCGGGACGGTGTCTTGACAAGTGGTCAACTCCTCTGCAAGTCTCGAAGCCAGTTGCCGTCGGCAGATATTCGTGTGGTCGAGAAGAGGAGTTGCTCCCGATTATGAGTGCCCAGAACCTTGCAGGCCTGCTGCAGAGCGTCGGGAATCCCGTCGATCTCGTCCGCAATTCCCAGATCGGGCCGTACGTCTATCCCGCGGTCCCTGCCGAGTTCTCGAACTGGCGCGACGAGCAGCACGCGTGGCGCAGCACCTCCGCGCTGTTCGACCAGTCGCACCACATGACCGACCTGACCATCAAGGGGCCGGACGTGATCCGGCTTCTCGAGGCGACCGGCATCAACACCTTCAAGAACTTCGGCGTCGACAAGGCGAAGCAGTTCACGGCCGTCAACTACGACGGCTACGTGATCGGCGACGCGATCCTCTTCCACCTGGAGGAGAACGTGATCAGCCTCGTCGGCCGCCCGTCCGCGCACAACTGGGTTCAGTACCACGCCGAGACCGGCGACTACGACGTGACGCTTCAGCGCGACGAACGCACGGCCGTGAACAAGGAAGGTCGCAAGCTCTACCGCTTCCAGGTGCAGGGCCCGACCGCGATGCAGGTGCTCGAGAAGGCGAACGGCGGCCCGCTGCCCGAGATCAAGTTCTTCAACATGGGGCGGATCACGATCGGCGGCCACGAGGTGCGCGCGCTCCATCACGGCATGTCCGGGGTGCCGGGCCTCGAGCTGTTCGGTCCGATCGGCGAGGGCGAGGAAGTGCGCGCCGCGCTGATCGAGGCCGGCGAGGAGTTCGGCCTCAAGCAGGTCGGATCGCGCGTGTATGCGACGAACACGCTCGAGTCGGGCTGGATCCCGTGCCCCCTGCCTGCCGTCTTCACCGGTGACGCGATGCAGGCGTACCGCGAGTGGCTGCCGGCGCAGGGCTACGAGGGAACAGGCTCGCTCGGCGGGAGCTACTACACCGACGATATCTCCGACTACTACCTGACTCCGTGGGAGCTCGGCTACGGAGGGTTCATCAAGTACGACCATGACTTCACCGGCCGCGAGGCGCTGGAGAAGATGCCCGAGCCGACGCGGCGCAAGGTGACGCTTGCGTGGAACGGCGACGACGTCGCGCGCGCGATGGCGACACTCTTCAAGAAGGGCGAGCGTGCGAAATACATCGACCTGCCGCTCTCCAACTATTCGACCTGGCCGAACGACAAGCTGCTGAGGGACGGCAAGCAGGTCGGTGTGTCGACCTTCTCCGGTTACAGCTCGAACGAAAGCTCGATGCTGTCGCTCGCGATTGTCGACACCGACGTCGAGGAAGGCGAGGAGATCACGCTCGTCTGGGGCGAGGAGGGCGGCGGCTCGAAGAAGCCGGTCGTCGAACGGCATGTCCAGACCGAAATTCGGGCGACCGTCTCGCCCGTTCCTTACGCCGAGGTCGTCCGAGCCTCGTATCGGCCGCGGTAGGCGGTGGCAGTGGGCGAGGACGTCGAGCTCCTCGGCCTGTACTGGACGGTCTCCGGTCCGGTCGAGGTGCATGTCGGTCGCGAGTGGAGCCTGTTCGACTGGGCCGACCGGTGCGCTGCGGCGCGAACGGTCGGCTTCAGCGGGCTCGGGATCTGGCATGCCGATCTCCAGCACATGCTCGAGACACAGAGCCTGCGCGACCTGAAGCGCGCGTTCGACGACAACGGCCTCCGGTACCTCGAGCTCGAGTTCCTGATGGACTGGTTCCTCGACCCCGGCGACGAGCGGCGGCGTGCCTCCGACAAGATCCGCAAGCTGCTCTTCGACGCCGCCAACGCGTTCGACGCGCATCACATCAAGGTGGGCAACATTCCCGGTGTGCCGGTCGAGCTCTCGCAGCTGACGGACAGCTTCGGCGAGCTCTGCGTGGACGCCGCCGAGCACACCGACGCCAGGATCGTCTACGAGTTCATGCCCTTCGACACGAACGTGCGCAGCCTCGACAGCGTGCTGACGGTCGTCGCCGGCGCTGCCGCGCCCAACGGCGGCATCGCGATCGACACCTGGCACATGTCGAAGCTCGGCATCGCGCCCGACGACCTGCGGCGGATCCCACTCGAGTACATGTCGTGGGTCGAGCTGAGCGACGGCCTGCTCGACGACATGGACGACGCCGTCGACGAGACCGTCAACCACCGTGCGCTTCCCGGTGAAGGCGAGTTCGACCTGCGCGCATACATCGACGCGTGCAAGGACCACGGCTACGCCGGCCCCTGGGGCGTCGAGGTCCTGTCGGACGAGCTGCGCAACAACCCGATCGACGTGATCTTCCAGCGGGCCTACCAGGCCACCGCCGCCCAATTCGAACCAGAGAGGAGCGCAGCATGAGCGCACCGAACGGAGTCGAGCAGCTCGACCGCGACCGGCTCGTCTGGATGTACGAGCAGATGCTTCGCATCCGCGAGTTCGAGGAGCGGGTCAAGCGCACGTTCGTCGAGCATCCCGGCGTGATCCGCGGCCACACGCACCTGGCCGACGGTGCGGAGGCGTCGATCGTCGGATCGATTGCGACTCTCGGCCCGCAGGATCAGTTCTTCGCGACGTACCGGTGCCACGGCTACCCACTGGCGCGCGGGACCGACCCGAAGGCGATGATGGCCGAGATCTACGGGCGCAAGGACGGTCTCTGCAAGGGGATCGGCGGCTCGATGCATCTCGCCGATCCGTCGAACGGCTTCCTCGGCACATCGGGGATCGTCGCCGCGGGCATCCCGCACGCGACCGGCGCGGCCTGGGCGGCGCAGATCCGCAAGCAGGGACAGGTGGTGCTCTGCTTCTTCGGCGACGGCGCCTCGAAGCAGGGTGCGTTCGCGGAATCCTTGAACATCGCATCGCTCTGGAAGCTCCCGATCGTCTACGTGATGGAGAACAACGGCTACAACGTCCACACGCGCACCGAGCAGGAGGATGCGAACCGCGCAAACGGCGAAGACCTCTCGGTCAAGGCGAAGGCGTTCAGCATGCCCGGCGTGACGATCGACGGTCGTGATCCGGTCGCGGTGTACGAGACGGTGGGCGCCGCGGTGGCCCGCGCCCGTTCAGGCGAAGGTCCGACGCTCGTCGAGTCGCAGATGTACCGGCTCTCGGCCCACGGCAACATCATCGCTCCGCCGGGCGTGCCGCTGCACTTCCCGGAGCACGAGGCGATCGAGAAGTTCGGTGCGCCCGAGGAGTACGAAGCAGCTCTGAAGGGCGACCCCGTCCCGGCCTTCCGCGGACGACTCGTCGCCGACGGCGCGCTCTCCGCCGAAGAGGCAGATGCGATCGCCGGGCGTGTCCGCGACGAGATGCAGGCTGCAGTCACCTTCGGCCTCGAAAGCCCGTTTCCGGACGTCGAGTCCGCTCTCGAATTCGTCTACGCGTAGGAGGGACCGATCACATGTCACACGAACTACCCTTCATCGCCGCGATCGACGAGGCGATCAGGCTCGAGATGGAACGTGACGACACCGTTCTCTACTTCGGCCAGAACATGGCCACCACCGAGAACGAGCCGTACGTCGATGCGTTCGGCAAGGACCGCGTGCGCGTCACGCCGATCTCCGAGACAGCGGAGATCGGGATGGCGATCGGCGCCGCGATCGCGGGCTATCGGCCCGTGGTCGAGCTCTACATGGCCGAGTTCATGCTCGTCGCCATGGACCAGGTGATCAACGAGGCACCGCGCTTCCGCGCGATGAGCGGCGGCCGCGTCAAGGTGCCGCTCGTGCTCAAGGCAGGCTTTGGTTTCACCGCCGGCTGGGCCGGCCAGCACACCGGCACGATCGGTGGGCTCTTCATGGGCGTGCCTGGCCTCAAGGTCGTCATGCCGTCGACCGCCGCGGACGCGAAGGGCCTGATGGCGACGGCCATCCGTGACGACAATCCCGTCGTCTACCTGCACCACTATCTGCTCACGCTGGAGCACGGAGATGTGCCCGACGGCGAGCACCTGGTGCCGTTCGGGGAGGCTGCGATCCGTCGCGCGGGGGGCGATGTGACGATCGTCGCCACGGGCTGGACGGTCGACCGCGCGCTCGGAGCGGCCGAGCAGCTCGCGGCGGAGGGGATCGAGGCCGAGGTGATCGATCCGCGCACGCTGGCGCCGCTCGACACGAAGACGATTCTCGAGTCGGTCGACAAGACCGGTCGCCTCGTCCTCGTCGACCAGTCGACGAGACACGCATCTGTCTCGACGGTGATCGCCGGCGAAGTGGCCGAGCACGGGTTCTCGTCGCTCAAGGCGCCGATCGTGCAGGTGACCGCGCTCGATGCGACGATTCCCTACAGCGAGCCGCTCGAGGCCTGGGTGCTGCCGGACGAGGACAAGATCGTCACCGCGGTGCAGCAGGTGGTCGGGGCGGCGCCCGTCGGGGCGTAATGTCCGGGCCGCCGCTCGGTGGCGAGCAGGCATTGCACCTGCTCGCGACGATGTGGCGGATCCGGTTGTTCGAGGAGCGGGTCGGCCAGCTGAAACGCGCGGACGAGGTCCACGGCCTCGTCCACCTGAGCGTGGGCCAGGAGGGCGTCGCGGCCGGGGTGTGCACCCAGCTTCGCGACGACGACGCGGTGTATTCCGGCCACCGGGCGCACGGTCACGCGATCGCCAAGGGGGCACCGCTCGGCCGGGTGCTGGCGGAGTTGATGGGCCGGGACGATGGGCTGTGCCGCGGCCTCGGCGGCTCGATGCATCTCGTCGATGTCGAGCACGGCTTCATGGGGGCAACCGGGGTGGTCGGCGGGAACATTCCCATCGCGCTCGGGAGCGCGTTGGCCGCGCGGCTCCGCGGCGACGACTCGGTCGCCGTTGTCTTCTTCGGGGACGGAGCGGTGCAGGCCGGCCATTTCAACGAGACGGTGAACCTCGCGACGCTCTGGCGGCTCCCGATCGTCCTCGTCTGCGAGAACAACGGCTTCGCCGAGTTCACGCCCCGCTCGGCGCACACGATCATCGAGCGGGTGAGCGACGTCGTCGCGCCGTACGGGCTCGAACGGTCGACGGTCGACGGCAACGACGCCGTCGCGGTGTGGACGGCGTTCCGCGGCTATCTCGAGGCGGCCCGTGCGGGCGCCGGCCCGTTTCTGCTCGAGTGCCTCACGCATCGGCTGCGGGGCCACTACGAGGGCGATCCGGGTGCCTATCGAGAGGCGCTCGCCGCGGCTGAGTGGCAGGAGCAGGATCCGATCCAGCGGCTGCAGCGCGACGGCTCTGGACGCGGCTGGTTCACAGACAGTGCTGTGCAGGCGATCGAGGCGGATGCGGTCGAAGCGCTCGAGGAGGCCGTGCGGTTCGCGCGGGCCAGTTCGTTTCCGAGCGAGGGGTTGATCGAGGAGATGGTCTACGCGCGTGCCTGAGCTCACCTACATCAAGGCGATCACGACGACGCTCGCGGACTCGATGCGCGCGGACGACCGTGTCTTCGTGCTCGGCGAGGACGTCGCCGAAGGCGGCCCGTACACGGCCACCGCCGGGCTCGCGGAGGAGTTCGGCGTCGGCCGGGTGATCAACACGCCGATCAGCGAGGCCGCCATCACGGGGGTGGCGATCGGCGCAGCCCAGTCGGGGATGAGGCCGGTGCTCGAGATCATGTTCATCGACTTCATCACCCTCGCACTCGACCAGCTCGTGAACGGCGCCGCGAAGGCGCATTTCATGTCCGGCGGCCAGTTGACCGTGCCGATGGTGCTACGCACCCAGGGTGGTGCCGGCCAGCGTGGGGCGGCGCAGCATTCGCAGAGCCTCGAGAGCTGGCTCACGCACGTGCCGGGGCTGAAGGTCGTGATGCCGAGTCGTCCCGTCGACGCGGCAGGGCTGCTGGCCAGCGCGATCGCCGATCCGAACCCGGTCGTCTTCATCGAGAACAAGACGCTCTACTTCCGGAAGGGCGACGTCCCCGACGGCCCCGTGTCCGTCGCGATCGGCGAGGCGGTGACGCTGCGAACGGGCGACGACGTGACGATCGTCGCCCTGTCGGGTCTCGTGCACGACGCGCTCGCCGCGGCCGAGCTTCTCGCCGGTGAGCACGGCATCGAGGCCGAGGTGATCGATCCACGCACGCTCGTGCCCCTCGACCTCGCGACGATCGTCGATTCGGTGCGCCGCACAGGGCGGCTCGTCGTCGCGCATGAGGCAGTCCAGCATGGTGGCTTCGGCGCGGAGATTGCAGCTCAGGTGCAGGCGGAGGCGTTCGACTATCTCGACGCACCGATCGAACGCGTCGGCGCGCCTTTCGCGCCCATCCCATTGAGCCCGCCGCTCGAGGATGCGTACCTGCCCGGCGTCGAGGAGCTCGTCGCCGCGGCTCGGAGAACGCTGCAGTGATCGCCGCGGTCACCGAGGCGGTCGGCGCGATGCGCGTGCGCGACGTGCGCGAGCCGGATGAGCCGGGGGTGGGCCAGGTGATCGTGCGGCCGACAGCGGTCGGAATCTGCGGCTCGGACTTTCACTTCTTCGAGGGCCGCCTCTCCGAGCATGCGGGCGGCTCCGGTTTCCCGCGCATCCAGGGCCACGAGGTTGGGGCAACCGTGGAGGCCGTCGGGCCCGGCTGCCGAGAAGCGATCCAGGCCGGCCAGACGGTCGCGCTCTTCCCGCTGACCGCATGCGGCCACTGCTATCCGTGCAGCATCGGGCGCCCGAACGTCTGTGTGAACTTCAGCCTGATCGGCGTCCACGAGGACGGCGGGCTGCAGGAGCTGCTCTGCATCGCCGACACGCAGGTGTTTCCGATCGTGGGCGCCGGCCCGGAAGTCGCCGCGCTCGTCGAACCGATCTCGATCGCGATGCGCGCCGTGCATCGAGGCCGGATCACCGACGGCGAGCGCGTCGTCGTGCTCGGAGCCGGGCCGATCGGGCAGTCGCTGCTCGTCGCCGCGCAGGACCGCGGCGCACAGGTGCTCCTGGTCGACCTGCTCGACGATCGCCTCGAGATCGCTCGCGCGCTCGGCGCGGAGACGGCGCTGTGGACGACCGCCGCCGAGGTCGTTGCGCAAGCGCGGGAGTGGAGCGGTGGCGACGGGCCGCAGGTCGTGATCGACGCTACCGGCGTTCCTGCGGCAGTCGAGGCTGCGGTGGAGCTCGTGACCCCCGCCGGCCGCGTGGTCCAGGTGGGCATGTCGGGCGACTCGGTCACTCTGCGCCTCGGCAGCTTCACGGAGAAGGAGCTCGACGTGGTCGGCGTGGCGTGCTGCGGCGCGGGCGAGTTCGCCGAAGCCGTCGATCTGACCGAGCGCAACGCTGCCCGGCTCGCGCAGCTCGTCAGTCACGAGTTCCCGTTGCAGGAAGCGCCGGAGGCGCTGCACTTCGCGATGGAACATCCGCACGAAGTGATGAAGGTCGTGATCCGCGTTGGTTGACTCGAACCGAGGAGGAGGCTGGGCATGAAAGCGGCGCTGCTGCGCGAGTACCACGAACCGCTCGAGCTCATCGAGCGCCCGGTGCCCGAGGTCTCACATCCGGATGACGTGCTCGTTCGAATCGGCGGCGCCGGGGTCTGCGCGACCGATCTGCACGCGATCGAGGGCCTGATGGAGCCTGCAGGTGTGACGCTGCCTCGTGTCCTCGGGCACGAGAACGCCGGCTGGGTCGAGGAGGCCGGCGCGGGTGTCACCACTGTCGCGAAGGGCGACGCGGTCCTCGTCTATCCGCCCTACAGCTGCGGCCTCTGTGTGGCGTGCCGGCGCGGCAACGACATGCATTGCGCGCGACACCAGTTCACGGGCCTCTCGGTGGACGGCGGGTTCGCCGAGTACGTGCTCGTCTCCGAGCGCTCGCTGCTGCCGCTCCCGGCCGGGGTCGAGCCCGCCTCCGTCGCGCCGCATGCCGATGCCGGCCTCACCGCCTACCACGCCGTTCGGCGGCTGGCGCACCTCGCCGTTCCCGGCTCGACAGCCGTCGTGATCGGGGTCGGCGGCGTCGGGCACATCGCGCTCCAGTTGATCCGCGAGCTCGGTTCGGGCACCGTGATCGCCGTCGACACCGACGACCGCCGTCGCAGGCTCGCCGTCGAGCTGGGCGCGGACGAGGTGCTCGACCGAGCCGAAGCCGTGCGCGAGGCGACCAACGGACGCGGAGCCGACATCGTTTTCGACTTCGTGGGCACCGACCAGACGCACGCCGACTCGGCCGCGATGCTGGCGCGCGGCGGAACCTACTCGGTGATCGGCTACGGCGGGACGATCTCGATCCCATCGGGCGCGCTCGTCGTCGACGAGCACTCGGTGGTGGGCAATCTCGTCGGCACCTGGGTCGACCTCTACGAGTTGCTGCAGTTGCACGGCGCGGGCAAGGTGACGCTGAAGACGGAACTGCACTCGCTCGATTCCGTGAACGAGGTGCTCGCGAAGCTGCGGGACGGCGAGGTCACCGGCCGTGCCGTGCTCGTTCCCGGCGGCTAGTGGTCGAAGGATCGACCTCGACCCCGCCTGTGTTTGTTGACCCGGCCTCCTGCGGTAGGCTCGCTCCTCGTGAGCATCCTCGGGAATCGTGTGCTGCGGAAGGAGGACCCCCGCTTCCTCCGCGGGCAGGGCCTCTATGTCGAGAACCTGCCCCTCGCCGGTGCGGCGTCCGTCACGTTCGTCCGCTCGCTCCTCGCTCACGCCAAGATCGGAGAGGTCGACACCTCGGCGGCGGAAGAGCTGCCGAACGTACAGGTGCTGACCGCCGCGGACCTCGACCTGCCCACGTTCGGCCCGCCTCCCTTCCCCGGGCTCAATGCAGCAATGGGACGGCCGCTGATCGCCAAGGACGTCGTCCGCTTCGTCGGCGACATCGTCGCGATCGTGATCAGCGACGACCGCGCGACGGGTGCGGATGCCGCGGAGCTCGTTCTGATCGACTACGACCCGTTGCCTGCGGTAGTCAGGCCTGCAGACGCAGCGAAGGACGAGGTGCTGCTCTTCCCGGAGGCCGGGACCAACGTTGCGGCCCACACCGGTTCGCCCGACCACGACGAGCAGCTGTTCGACGGCTGCGACGTGGTCGTGACGGGCACGCTCGACAGCCAGCGCATGGCGCCGAGCCCGCTCGAGCCCCGCTCGACTGCCGCCGAGCTCGGCCCCGACGGACGGCTGACCGCCTGGCTCTCGACCCAGACTCCCCACCAGGACCGCATGGTGCTCGCAGGCAACCTCGGCCTCGAGCCTGAGCAGATCCGAGTGATCGCGCCCGACGTCGGCGGCGGCTTCGGCGCGAAGACGATCAACGCCGAGGAGCTGCTGGTCGTCTGGCTGGCACGCAAGCTGGGCAGGCCCGTGCGTTGGACGGAGACGCGCAGCGAGAGCATGATCGCGCTCCCCCACGGCCGGGCGCAGCGCCTCGACTTCACGATCGGCGGCACGCGCGACGGGAAGGTGCTCGCCTACCGGCTCGAGTCGCTACAGGACGCCGGCGCCTACCCGGCGCTCGGAGCGTTCTTGCCGAACCTGACGGCGCTCATGGCCAGCGGCGTCTACGACATCCCCCGCATCGAGTTCCAGGGCCGCGCGGTGGCGACGAACACGACGCCGATCTCGGCCTTCCGCGGCGCCGGCCGGCCCGAGGCGACGCAGGCGATCGAGCGGGCGATCGACACGTTCGCTGCCGAGCTCGGGTTGGATCCGGCCGAGGTCAGGCGGCGGAACTTCATCTCGAAGGACGCATTCCCGCACACCACCGTCACCCACGCGGCGTACGACTCGGGTGACTACGAAGGAGCGCTCGAGCTCGCGCTCCGATCCGCCGGGTACGAGGAGTTGCGCGCCGAGCAGCAGCGTCGCCGCGAAGAGGGAGGCGCAAAGCAGCTCGGGATCGGCCTCTCCTGCTACGTCGAGATCACGAACGGCGTCGCCGAGTCCGAGTTCGGCGAGGTCGAGATCACACCGGAAGGCGGCGCGATCGTGCGCACCGGCTCCTTCTCACACGGCCAGGGCCATGAGACGACCTTCGCGATGATCGCCGCCGAGCGGCTCGGGTTGCCCCTCGACAAGGTGGTCGTCCACAAGGGCGACACGGACGAGATCGCGAGAGGCACCGGCACCTACGGGTCGAAGTCGACGCAGATCGGCGGTGCGGCCGCGAGGCTCGCGGCCGACGACGTTGTCGAGCAGGCAAAGCAGCTCGTCGCCGACTACCTCGAGGCGAGCCCGGCGGACATCGTGCTCGATCCAGCCGTCGGGCGTCTCCACGTCGCCGGCGATCCCTCGTCCGGGATCTCCTGGGCCGACCTCGCCACACGCGCGTCGGCAGACGAACGGCTCGGCGAGCTGAAGGCGGAGCACGAGTTCCAGGCCGCGCCGACGTTTCCCTTCGGCGCACACGTGGCGGTCGTCGAGGTCGACACGGAGACGGCGAAGGTCGAGCTTCTGAGGCTGATCGCCGTCGACGATGCCGGCACGCTGATCAACCCGCTGGTCGCGGAGGGGCAGGTGCACGGGGGCGTCGCAACCGGCGTGGCTCAGGCGCTCTACGAGCAGGTGCTCTACGACGAGGACGGGAACCCGCTGACGGGCACATTCGTCGGCTATGCCTTCCCGTCGGCCGCCGACCTCCCGTCGTGGGAGGCGGTCGAGATGGAAACGCCGACGCCGATGAACGAGCTAGGTGCGAAGGGGATCGGCGAATCGGGGACGATCGGTTCGACCCCCGCCGTCCAGAACGCTGTCGTCGACGCGCTCGCGCCGTTCGGCGTCCGCCATGTCGATCTGCCCGCCAACGGCGAGAACGTCTGGCGTGCACTCCAGGAGGCGAAGGCATGACGAAGATCGCGCTCACCGTCAACGGCTCCCACCATGAAGCGGAGGTCGAGCCGCGGACGTTGTTGGCGTATTTCCTGCGCAACGAGCTCGGGTTGACCGGCACGAACGTCGGCTGCGATACGAGCTCGTGCGGCGCGTGCACGGTCCTGCTCGACGGCGAGTCGATCAAATCGTGCACGGTGCTCGCCGTCCAGGCGGACGGCTGCGAGGTGACGACGGTCGAGGGCATTGCGACGGGCGACGAGCTCCACCCGGTCCAGCAGGCGTTCCACGAGACGCACGCGCTCCAGTGCGGCTACTGCACGCCCGGGTTCGTGATGGCGACGATCTCGCTGCTCGAGGAGAACCCGAATCCGACCGAGGAGGAGATCCGGCTCGGGCTGGAGGGGAACCTGTGCCGCTGCACCGGGTACCACAACATCGTCCGCGCGGTCCAGGCGGCTGCGAGGGCCGGCGCGTGATCCCGGCGTCCTTCGACTACGAGCGCGCCGGATCGGTCGACGAGGCACTCGAGCTGCTCGGTCGCGACGAGGACGCGAAGCTCCTGGCGGGCGGGCACTCGCTCGTCCCGGCCATGCGACTGCGGATCGCGAGGCCGTCGCTGCTCGTCGACATCGGCCGCCTGGACGACCTGCGCTACGTCCGCGAGGAGGGTGACCGGATTGCGATCGGCGCGCTCACGCGCCACGCGGCGCTCGTCGGCGACCCGGTGCTCACTGCGCATTGCACGCTGATCTCCGACACGGCCGCGCTGGTCGGTGACCCGCAGGTTCGTCATCGCGGCACGATCGGCGGCTCGGTTGCGCACGGGGACCCGGCCTCCGATCTCACCACGATCCTGCTCACCCTCGACGCCGACTTCGTCGTGCGAGGAACAGCTGGGGAGCGAACCATCCCGGCGTCGGAGTTCTTCACCGGCCCGTTCGACACTGCGCTCGAGAGGCAGGAAGTGCTGACCGAGATTCGGGTCCCGAAGGTGGCGGCCGGGACGTACCTGAAGCACGTGCGCCGCGAACAGGACTGGGCGACCGTCGGTGTCGCCGCCGCCCGTGTCGGCGGACGCGTGCAGGTCGGTCTCACCAGTATGGGCCCGACGCCGCTGCGGGCTCGCGGGGTCGAGGAGGCTCTGGCGAGCGGCGCTACTGCGACCGAGGCCGCTGCGCGCACGGCCGACGGCACGGAGCCGCCGAGCGACGTGAGCGGGAGCAGCGAGTACCGGGCGCACCTCGCGCAGGTGCTGGTCGGCCGCGCGCTCGCCGCGCTGTAGACGCGGCCGAGCCGCGGGCTCAGTCGACGGCCTGGCCGCGCAGCAGATAGGCCGAGCGCAGGATGTCCGGTTCGTCCTTCAGGCGCTGCGCCGGCCCCTCGTAGTGGATCCGCCCGCCTTCGATCACGTACGCCTTCTGGGCCAGCCCGAGCGCGACGTGCGCGAACTGTTCGATCAGCAGGACGCCGACACCGGACTCGGCCACAGCTGCGAGGGTCGGCACCAGGCGCTTCACGATCACGGGGGCGAGCCCGAGCGAGAGCTCGTCGACGAGCACGACCTTCGGCTGCGAGACGAGTGCCTGGGCCAGCACGAGCATTTGCTGCTCACCGCCCGAGAGCAGCCGCGCCTGGATGTCCCAGCGCTTCTGCAGCTCCGGAAAGAGCTCGAGTGCGTACTCGATCCCCTTGGCAGCGTCGCCGCGGGACAGCGCGTAGGTCGCGACGCGCAGGTTGTCGTGCACGGTCAGGTCGGACAGCAGCCGACGGCCCTCGGGGACGACTGCGACGCCCGCACTGCGGATCCGCTCGGGGCGCATCCCCGTCACGTCGCGGTCGCCGAGCAGGACGCGACCGCCGCTCGGGCGCAGCACTCCGCCGATCGCGAGCACGAGCGTCGACTTGCCGGCGCCGTTCGCGCCGAGCAGCGTGGTCACCTGTCCGGGCGGGATCTCCATCGACACCTCGCGCACCACTGGGTGGCCGCCGCGCGGGACCGACAGGGCCTCGAGCCGCAGGCTCTCGCTCACAGGTCTTCCTCCGTGCCGAGGTAGGCGCGCATCACATGCTCGTCGCGGAGCACGTCGGCGGTGGGGCCCGACGCGATCAACTTGCCGAAGTCGAGCACCGCAGTCGTCGCGCAGCAGGCCGAGACGAGGGCCATGTCGTGGTCGACCAGGATCACGAGCGCGCCGAATCGCTCCGGGATTTGCTGGATCACCGCCGCGAGATGTTCCGTTTCCTCGTCGGGAAGCCCGGCGGCCGGCTCGTCGAGCAGCACCATGCGCGGCCGGCCAACGACGGCTCGCGCGACCTCGACGAGGCGCCGCTCACGTGCTCCGAGCGTGCCTACCTTCGAGCTCGGGCTCGCCGACAGGCCGACGAACTCGATCGCGGCGAGCACGTCGTCGCGGCGTGTCGACCGTTTCGCGCCGGAGTGCTCGTGGATCATCGCCACGTTGTCGAAGATCGAGAGCTGCTCGACCGCCATCTCGGTCTGGAACGTCCGGCGCAGGCCCCAGCGCGCGCGCCGATAGTCGGCCATCTTCAAGAGGTTCTCGCCGAAGGCGGTGATGGTGCCGGAGGCGGGCCGCACGAATCCGCTCAGCACGTTGAAGAACGTCGTCTTGCCGGCGCCGTTCGGGCCGATCAGACCGCACGTGCCGCCCGGGAACTCGACTGAGACATCGTCGATTGGCGTCACGCCCGCGAAGCGGACGGTCAGCCCGGAAACCTCGATCACTTCTGCTGCCCCCGCGCGCCGGTCAGCTTGCGGAAGCCGCGGTGGACCAACCGCGCGAGATTCGCCATGTCCTTGGGGAACTGATTGGCGAGACCGCCGGGCGCCGTCAACAGGACCTGCAGCAGGCCTGCGCCGAAGAGGATCAGCAGGAAGTTCGGGTTGAGGCCCCACTGCGCCTGGAAGAGGAACGGCAGCCCCTGGTTGAAGATCCCGGCGACGATCGCTCCCCAGAGGCTGAAGATGCCGCCGATCAGCGCCGTCGCGCCGAGCGTGAGCGAGTCCTGCGTCTGGAAGGTGATCGCGCGTGGCACTCCGACCTGGGCCGCGAGCAGGCAGCCGGCGACGCCGGTCACGAATGACGCAAGCGCGAACGCCCACAGCTTGTAGAGCGTGATGTTGACGCCCGCGGCGAGCGCTGCGGGTTCGCTCTCCCGGATCGTCGCCCAGGCGCGGCCCGGTTTGGCCGCCACATGTACGAGCGCGAGCAGGAAGAGAATCGCGCAGACGATCACCGTGTATCGGTAGAACGCGACGTCACCAACCGCCCACGACGGACGCCGAACAGGCGGGGTGCTCGTCGTCAGAGCGCCGGCCGATGCGGTGCCTGTGAACCCGCCGCCGCCGTTCGGGAAGTCGGTCACGGAGAGGACGATCGTCGTTGCGCCCGCGAACATCAGGGTGATCAGGGCCAGGTACAACCCGGAGAGGCGGAGGGCGGGCAAGCCGACGAGGACCCCGATCGCACACGTGATCGCGCCGGCCAGCAGCAGGAGCAACGGAAACGGCAGCGAGGTCGCATACGCGAGGCGGGTGCCGATCCAGCAGCCGATCGTCAGCAGCGCGACCTGGCCCAGCGAGATGAGGCCGACGCGGCCGTAGAGGATGCCGAACCCGAGCGCGACCACCGAGTAGATGGCGACGCTCGTGAACGTCGTGATCCAGTCGGCGCCGGCGGTATGCGGCAGCACGAAGATGGCGATCACGAGCAGCCCGAGGGCAGCGGCCGCCCGCACGACCATGCCGCGCTGGAGGAACGCGCTCCGGAGGCTCAATTCGCGGTCCTCGAGATGGTGACGACGCGCCGGCGCGAGAGGTAGAGCAGGGCGACGATCGCAAGCACGAAGGGTGCCGCCGACCGGTAGTTGGAGACGCTCGAATAGGGGCTCAGGATCGACTGGGCGAGGCCCACCGTCAGGCCGCCCAGGAACGTGACCCACAGCGACCGAAGCCGGCCGATCAGCGCGGCCGCGAGCGACGAGATGACGAGGAAGGTCAGTGCCGAGTAGTCGAGCGAGGTGATCAGATCGGGGAGGATCAGCCCGGCGGCGCCGCAGGCGAGGCCCGAGCCGAACCAGGCTGCCGCCTCGACCCTGCGCACCGGCACGCCGAGCATCGCGCTCGCCTCACGGTCGTTCGCGAGGGCCCGCATCGCCGTGCCGAGATTCGTCACGCGCAGGAAGACGGAGACGCCGAGCGTGATCACGAACGCCAGGACGATCGAGATGATCTGCGTCAGGCTCACGGTCGTCTTCAGGATCACGTAGTGCGTGTTCGACGTGCCCAGCGGCAGGAAGCGCGCGAACGCACCCCCGGCCGGTGCGCGCCAGGCCATCAGGCCGAGCAGGATCAGTGCGAGGCCGAGCGTGCCCATCATCTTCACGAGCGCGTCACGCCGTGCGAAGGCGGGGCCGAAAATCATGCCGTAGGCAAGGTTGACGACCCCGCCGAACACGACGCAGATCGTGTAGGCGAGCCAGTGAGGCCAGCTCGTGTGATTGACGATGTAGTAGGCGATCAGGGCGCCGGCGGCTCCGATGGCTCCGAACGCGACGTTCAGCACGCCGGTCGCGCGGTACAGCACGACCAGTCCGACGCCGGACAGCGCATACACGCCGCCGAACGCCAGGCCGATGACGATGAACGGCTTGAGGAACTGCCATTCGACGCCGAACACGCTGAACGCGAGCACGTTGGTCATGCGGAGCCTCCGGGCACCCTGATCTTCACCATCCGTCTATTGACCGTTCAGGTGGTACTTCTTCTCCCAGATCCGCGTCTGGGCGATTGCGTGGTCGACCGGCAGGAAGTTCGTGCAGCCGTTCCGCACGACGACCTGCTTGTTCTTGTAGTCGACGATGATGTTCGTGTTGTTCGGGATGTGGTAGGCCAGGTCCCCGACGTAGAACGGCTTGCAGAGGATGTCGGTCTTCTGGTTCTTCAGGTTCTTGACCGCGGCGTTGTACGACTTCGCCGTGATCGAGCCCTTGATGCTCATGAGAGCGTTGACCGCGAACTTCCCGTCGAGATAGCCCATCTGCGCGAACGCCTGCGGGGCGATCTTCGGGGCGTACTTGGCCAGCACCTTGAACATCAGTGCCGAGTCCGGTCCGACCCGCGGGTCGACGTTCGAGAACTCGTTGTCGATCCAGAGGTGACCGTCGAACTGCGGCGAGAACTGGCTCGACATGAGCGTGTTCGCGATCGGAGTCGACGAGCCCCACAGGACCTTGTCGACGATCCCCTGCGCCTCGGCGGCCTTCATGAAGGCCGGCGCGGTGTCCGGGGTGAAGTCGATCAGGATGCCGCCTCCGTCACCAGCGAACTGGTACATCTGCAGCAGCTGCGAGGTCGCGTCCGTGACCGGCAGGTGGGTCGGGAAGATCTTGTACGGGATCCCCGCCGCCTTCGCGACCAGGGCAGGCCCGCCGTCCGCGTACGCCGAGATCGTGTCCGGCGAGGCGATCGCAAGCTTCTTCGCGCCGGCCTTGATCAGTGCCTGTGCAGCGCCGACGTTGCTGTAGCGCGGGCCCGAGTTGACCTCGGCGAACGACGGGGTGCTGTAGCACTCCGCCTGCACGCCGGCGCCGATCACGACGAAGCCCTTGCTCTTGTAGTACTTCCAGTTCGTGCCGCACTCGGCGAAGCTCGTGTTGCCGACTACGCCCACGACCTTGTCGCTCTGGATGAGCTTGCGCGCGAGCGCCGCTTCCTGAGCCGGGTTGAGCTGTTCGTTGTAGAGGAAGTACTCGATCGGGCGGCCGTTGATGCCGCCGTTGTCGTTGACGCAGTTGAAGTACGCCGCGGCGGTCTTGCCGATCGTCGTGAAGTCGACGCCCGGGATCAGCATGTCGATTCCGCCGAGCTTGATCGGTGTGCCCTTGGCCTTCTTGCCCGTGCCGGCGCCGCAGACGGACTTCTTCGCGGAGGCAGTGCCCGAGCCGACCGGCCCTGCGCTGCCCGCCCACGAGACGGCCACCGTCAGCGCCAGCAGAGCCACGATCGTGGATGCGACACCGACTTTGAATCTCATCGAACTCATCAGGTCTCCTCTTAGTCGCTAGCTTCGTAGGACGAACCAGGAATCGTCGACGAAGCGGGGGCATCCCGCCGCGTCTCCGATCAGGGTCTTGTCAAGTGTGTCCTCCTTGCGTCGGCTACCTCCTGGAGGGGCCCGCAGGTCCGCGCGGCGAGCAGCGTGAGCTCGCCGGGCGAAGGTGCGGTGCGACGTTCCGACCGTAATTCGGTCCGCGCTGGGGAGTCAAGGAACGGAAGAGCCGCATGCATCGCCGAGCGACGGTGGGCGGGGCGGCCGGCCGAGGCCAGGCCGCACCGTTCCGGCGTCCATTCGACGTCTGCCCTCCACACGCGCCCGATACTAGAACACTGTCTTGCCGAATGGAACAGCGTCCCAGCCAGTGGGACAGACCGCGGACGGAAAGGTTGCGTTAAGCGAACAGGGCGCGACCGACGATCGCGGCCTCGGCGCCTGCCGCGGCGAGGGCGTCCACGTCGGACGGGGACCGGACGCCGCCGGCAGCAAGGACACGTGCCCCGGCCCCGACGGCAGCGGCGACGAGCCCGAGGTCGGGGCCGGCAAGCGTTCCGTCACGGTCGATCGCGGTCGCGAGGACGCGGCGGTTCGAAACGACCTCGAGTGCCGCGTCGAGCGAGATGCCGGCCGACTCGGTCCAGCCCGCCGCCCGCACCT
The DNA here is from genome assembly GCA_963806025.1 of uncultured Thermoleophilia bacterium. GTDB lineage: Bacteria > Actinomycetota > Thermoleophilia > Gaiellales > Gaiellaceae > PALSA-600. The sequence continues at coordinate 278,046 of CAWDWI010000003.1, forward strand.
GGCCGTCGCGCACGTCGAGTGCGAGGACGAGCGCCTCGCCGAGCTCGAACCACGGCGTCGGGTCGGGCCAGGCGGCGGTGCCCACGACCACGCGATCGGCGCCTGCGTCGAGCAGCGCATGCGCGTCGTCCAGGGTGCGGATGCCTCCCGAGGCCTGGACGGGGAGCCCGGCCGCAGCCGCGTCGCGCACGAGCTCGGGCCGTACCCGGCCCGAACGGGCGCCGTCCAGATCGACGAGGTGTATTCGCCGGGCCCCTGCGGCGGCCCAGCGCCGGGCGAGGGCTGCGGGATCACTTGCGCGCTCCACGACAGCCTCGTAGTTCCCCCGGTGGAGCCGTACAGCTTCCTCGCCGAGCACGTCGACGGCTGGAATCACTTCGATCGGCCCATCGAACCACTTTGACTCGGAAGTCATAACTTCATGTTAGCGTGCTAACATGAGAACCGATGACGGATCGGAGCCGACACCCATGGCGGACCAAGGAGATGCGAGATCTCTTCGACGCGATTCTCTCGTTGGAGTCGAGACCGGAGACGGAGGCGTTCTTCCGGGACCTCTGCACGCTCTCGGAGCTGGAGGCGATGGCGCATCGCTGGCAGGTGGCGCGCCTGCTGGAGCAGGGCCTGCCGTATCTGGAGATCGCCGAGAAGACGGGCGCCTCGACGACGACGGTCACGCGGGTGGCGCACTGGCTGCGGCACGGCGAGGGCGGCTATCGCACAGCGCTCGACCGCTTGGCCTCCTGAGGGTCGCTGTGCCGGCGAAGGGCCGGCTGCGCGATCCCTCCTTCCACCTGCTCGAGGACGCGGGGCTCGGTCCCGAACAGCCCGGCGACCGTGCGCTCGCCTTTCCGTGCCGCAACGCGCCGGTCGAGGTTCTGCTCGTGCGCGCCGCGGACGTGCCGGAGTACGTGCAGGACGGCGTGGTCGACTGCGGCATCACCGGCATCGACCTCGTCCGGGAGCGCGGCGCCGAGGTGCGGGAGCTGCTTCCGCTCGGCTTCGGCTCCTGCCGGCTCGAGGCAGCAGTCCCGGAGGAGTCGCAGGCGCAGTCGTTCGCCGACCTCACCGGGTTGTCCGTCGCGACCGTGTATCCACACCTGACGAAACAGCTTCTACCGGTCGACGTGACGCTGGTCGACGTCACCGGCTCGGTCGAGATTGCGCCGCGCCTCGGGCTGGCAGACGCGATCGTCGACCTGGTCTCATCGGGGAACACGCTTCGCACGAACGGACTGCGTTCGCTCGGCGTGCTGCTCGAGTCGGAGGCCGTGCTCGTCGCGCGCGACGAGGAGGTGGCTGCGCCGTTCGCCGCCATGCTGCGCGCTGTCGTCGAAGCGCGCCGCCACCGCTACGTGATGCTGAATGCCGCCGAATCGGCGCTGCCTGCGATCTGTGAGCTCGTCGCGCCCCGCACGCCGAGCGTGCTTCCGCTGGCTGAGGAGGGCATGGTGGCCGTGCACGCACTCGTTCCCTCCGCAGAGATCTGGCGCCTCCTGCCGCGGCTCGAGGCAGCCGGCGCCACGTCGATCCTGATCGTGCCCGTCGAGCGGATGTCCGCATGAGCCGTAGGCTCGACGGAGGCTCACAGAGAGCGGAGGTGCCGGCTTGGCCGGCGCCGGAGCGGGAATCATGACGATTGTTTCGGAGATCAAGGAACGCGGCTATGCGGCCGTGCGTGAGTGGGCGGTCGAGCTGGACGGGGCAGAGCCGGAGCGTGCCGAGGCCGCGGGCGAGGTGCCACGCGAGGCGCTGCTCGCGCTGGCCGACCGCGTTCGGCGCTGGCACGAAGCGCAGCGCCCGGCCGACATCTCGTTGGACACAGAGCCCGGCGTGACGCTCGAGCGCCGCTGGGTGCCGCTCGACACGGTCGGCATCTATGTCCCTCGCAACCTCATCTCGACTCTCGTCATGTGCGCGGTCCCGGCTCAGGCCGCCGGCGTGCGGCGCATCGTCGTCTGTACGCCGCCGCAGGGTGCCGGGCTCGTCGCGGCAGCCGCAGAGCTGCTCGGCCTCGACGAGGTGTGGGCGCTCGGCGGACCGCAGGCGATCGGCTGGCTCGCCTACGTCGAGCGGGTCGACAAGATCGTCGGGCCTGGCAACCAGTACGTGAACGATGCGAAGCTCGAGGTCTCCCGCGACGTGCCGATCGACCTGCCCGGCGGCCCGTCCGAGGTGGTCGTGCTCGGTGACGCGGAACCAAGGCTGGTCGAGCTCGAGCTCGCCGCACAGCGCGAGCATGGCCACGACGCCGTCTGTCGGAGCGTGGCGACGCTCGACGAGGCTGAAGCGATCGCGCCAGAGCACCTCGTGCTGCTCGGCGGCGCTGAGCTGTACGCGGACAGCGTCCGCAACGCAGGCTCGGTCTTCGTCGGGCCATGGTCACCCGTAGCCGCGGGCGACTACGCGACCGGCGGCAATCATGTCCTGCCGACGAACGGCTGGGCGCGCTCGGTCGGCGGGCTCGGGCTCGAGACGTTCCTCAAGCCGGTGACGATCCAGCGCCTCACCGAGGACGGGCTCGCGCGCCTGCTGCCGACGATCGAGGCGCTCGCGGCGGCGGAGGGCATGCCGGCTCATGCCGAGGCGGCGCGCAGATGAGGGCGATCGCGCCGGAGTTCAGGCCCTATGCCTTCGCGCTGCCGACGGGCGAGGTCGCACGGCTCGCCGGCATCGATCCGTCGCAGGTGCTGCGGTTCGACCAGAACACGCCGCCGCTCCCGCTCGCCTCGACCCGGCCCGGGGCGGTCGCGGGAGCGCTCGCGCGTGTCAGCGGCTACCCCGCGGGCGGCTACCGCGAACTGCGACGCGCGATCGCGGACTACGCGGGCGTGCAACCGGAGAACGTCGTGCTCGGGGCGGGGGCGGACGATCTGATCCTGCTCTGCGCGCGGGCCTATGCAGGGCCCGGCGACACGATCGCGGTCCCGGCCGCGCCCACCTACCCCCTCTTTCGCATCGCGGCGCAGCTCGCGGGCGCCGAGGTCGGAGACGTCGACCCGGTGCTCACCTTCGCGTGCCGCCCGAACAACCCGACGGGCGAGCTTGGCCCGCTGCCTGACCAGCGACCGCTCGTCGTCGATGAGGCCTATTTCGAGTACAGCGGCGTGACAGCCGTCGACCTGCTCGACGACGGTGTGATCGTCCTGCGCACGTTCTCGAAACTGTTCGGTCTCGCGGGCGCTCGGATCGGATACGCGCTCGCCGCGCGGGAGACGGCGGACGAGCTGAACGGCCGGCAGGCGCCGGCCCCGATCTCGACGTTGTCCGCGGCTCTTGCGGTCGCGGCGCTCGCCGAGGCCCCGGACCCGTCGCCGGTGCTCGAGGAGCGCGAGCGGCTCGCGGCAAGTTTGCGCGCGCTCGGCCTCTCTCCGCTCGACTCCCATGGCAACTTCCTCTACGTCCCCGTCGAAGACGGGCTCGCGCTGAACGAGCTGCTGCTTCGCCAGGGCCTCGTTGTGCGCGCCTATCCCGAGGCGATCCGCGTCTCCGTGCTCGACGCGCCGGACGACGACCTGCTCGTCGAGGCGCTGGCGCGAGCGCTCGATCGGCCCGCACCGGTCGCGCCGGGCGGCGGCCGGCGCGCCCGCACCATCCGCGCGACGGCCGAGACCCGGATCGCGGTGCGCATCGCGCTCGACGGTGCGAGCCGCGTGCGTGTTGACACCGGCGCAGGGCTCTACGATCACTTTCTGGAGCAGCTTGCGTTCCACGCCGGCTTCGATCTCGTTCTCGAGGGGGCGGGCGATCTCGAGACCGGCGACCACCACACGGCGGAGGATGCCGCGCTCGCGCTCGGCGCCGCGCTCGATGTAGCGCTTGGCGACCGGCGTGGGATCGCGCGCTACGGCGACGCCGTCGTGCCGATGGATGACGCGCTTGCGCGGGCTGCGGTCGACCTCGGCGGCCGGCCGAACGCCGAGCTGAAACTCGAGCTCGACCCCGGTATGGCCACGCACATGCTCGCCAGCTTCGCACAGGCCGCACGCGCCTCGATCAACGTCGAGGCCTCGGGCCGCGACGGGCACCACGTGGCCGAGGCCGCATTCAAGGCGGTCGGCCGCGCGTTGCGCGCCGCTGTTCGCTCGGAGGGCGCCGGGCTCCCATCGACCAAGGGGCTTCTGTGAACGTCGCAATCTGCGAGTACGGCGCGGGCAACGTGCGGTCGGTCCAGATCGCCTTCGAGCGGCTCGGCGCGCGGCTCACCGACTCCGTCTCCGACGCCGACCTCGCTGTCCTGCCGGGTGTCGGCGCGGCCCGCGCGGCGATGGCCGGGCTGCGGGCGCGGGGACACGACGTTGCGCTGCGCGCGAGGTTCGCCGAGAACCGGCCGATTCTCGGCATCTGTCTCGGCCTGCAGCTCGCGCTCGAGGAGACGGAGGAGGACGGCGGCGTTCCGGGTCTCGGACTGCTTCCCGGTCGCGCGATCCGGCTGCGCGAAGGCCGCGTGCCGCGCATGGGCTGGGCCGAGGTCGACGGGCGCGGCACGTTCTACTTCGCCCATTCGTACGCCGCCGACACGCCGTGTGCGACCGCCTGGTCGGAAGGTGTTGTCGCGGAGGCACGCTCTGGCTCGTTCTACGGCTGTCAGTTTCATCCCGAGAAGAGCGGGGAACGCGGCGCGCGCTATCTCGAGGAGGCATTGGCGCTTTGCCTCTCCCACGCCTGATCCCGTGCCTCGACGTGGCCGCCGGGCGCGTCGTCAAGGGCGTTCGCTTCCAGGGCCTGCGCGACGTCGGCGATCCCGTCGAGCTCGGCTCGGCCTATTCGGATGCCGGCGCGGACGAGCTCGTGTTCCTCGACGTCAAGGCGACGCTCGAAGAACGCGCAACTCTGGTCGCGCTCGTTGGGCAGATCGCCGAGCGGCTCGCGATTCCTTTCACGGTGGGCGGCGGGGTGCGCAGCTCCGAGGACGGCGAGGAGCTCCTGGCCGCCGGGGCCGACAAGGTCGCGGTCAACTCTGCGGCGCTCGAGCGTCCCGAGCTCGTGACCGAGCTCGCCTCGCGGCTCGGTTCGCAGGCGGTCGTCGTCGCGATCGACGCCGAGCACGGCCTCGTTCGCTCGCGAGCGGGCACGACCGAGACCGGCCGCACCGCGGTCGACTGGGCGGGTGAGGTCGAAGGAAGAGGCGCGGGTGAGATTCTCCTGACCTCGATCGATACCGACGGCACCCGGGCCGGTTACGACCTCGAGCTGACGGCGGCGGTTTCGGAAGCCGTCGACCTGCCCGTGATCGCGTCGGGCGGAGCGGGTAACGCGCAGCACATTGCGGCGGCCCTCGGCGTGGCGCAGGCCGCATTGCTCGCATCGATCCTGCACGAGGACCCCGACCGGCTCACGTCGCTCCGTGACGAGCTGCGGCGGTTGGGGGTGCCGGTCCGATGACGCTGCGGCCGGCGATCGTGCAGGACGCATCGACGGGCCGCGTGTTGATGCTTGCCTGGATGAACGACGAGGCGGAGCGTCGGACGCGCGAGACCGGCGAGGGTTGGTTCTGGAGCCGTTCGCGGAAACAACTGTGGCGCAAGGGCGAGACGTCGGGCAACACGCTCGCCGTCGAGGAGCTGCGTGACGACTGTGACGGCGACGCGCTGCTCATGCGCGTCATCCCGGCCGGCCCGGTCTGTCACACGACGTCACTCTCGTGTTTTGCGCCGGGGCTCTGGCGGACGATCAGCGAGCGTGCGGCCGAACGGCCCGAGGGCTCGTACACGAGCAGCCTGCTCGACGCCGGTGTAGGCGCGGTCGCCCGCAAGGTCGGGGAGGAGGCGGTCGAGTTGACGGTCGCCGCGCTCGACGAGAGCGACGAGCGCGTCGTCGAAGAGGCGGCCGATCTCGTCTACCACCTCTATGTGCTGCTGGCCGCGCGTGGGCTCGACATTGCCGCGGTCGAAGATGAGCTGCGCACGCGAAGCGAGGCCTGAGCCTGATTCGGCGCAGCCGAACCAGGCTCACGAGTTTCGAACCTAGATCCGCCTGGCCCCGACGTAGCGGCTGCCGAAGTCCGAGATCGCGGTGATCTTGACGACGTCGCCTGTCTGAGGCGCGTGCACCATCTCCCCGTTGCCGATGTAGATCCCGACGTGGCTGAGCCCGTCGAAGAACACGAGATCGCCCGGCTGCAGCTGATCGCGGGAGACCGGCGACCCGTAGCCGTACTGACCGGCGGCGAAGTGCGGCAACTGGACTCCGAGCTGCGCAAAGACGTACATCACGAGCCCCGAGCAGTCGAAGCCCGTACCGGGCGAGGCCCCACCCCACTGGTAGGGGATGCCCAGGTACTTCAACGCGATCGACGCCGCCTCGGGGTGGCCGCCGGAGACCGGGACGACCGTCGGCGTGGTGGTGGGGGCCGTCGTGGCGGCCGTCGTCACGCTGGTGGTCGTGGTCGTTGCCGGCGGTGCGGCCGGGGTCGTGTTGGCCGTCGGCGACGGTTTCGCCTGGGCGGCTGCTGCCGCAGCTGAGTCGGCCGCATCCTTGGCCCGCTGGGCTGCCTCCTCTCTGAGCAGCGCTTCCTGCCGCGCGAGCCGCGCGCGTGCTGCGGCAGCGGCTCGCGCCTGCTGTGCGGCTTCCTGCGCTTTCATCTCCACGATCTGCGACTGGATCGACGAGAGCAGCTGCCGACGCTTCGTGAGCATCGCGCCGATGGTCGCGCGCTCGCCGTCCAGCTGAGCCAGAGTCGTCCGGCGGGAGCGCTCGGCGTTCTGCAGGCGCTCCGTCGCGGCGGTCAGGCGGTCCCTCGCGCGCACGGCTGCCGCGGCGATGTGCTGTTCGGCCGAGGCGACGTCCCGTGTGTATTGCACTGCGTTGATCACGTCCGAGAGCTTGGAGCTGCCGACGAGCAGCTGGATCAGGTCGGGAGTTTCGCCTTCGTAGATCGTGACCAGCAGTTGCGCGGCCCGTCGCTGCGCGATCAGGCTCTGTTTCTGGGCGACCGACAGCTGCGCGCGATTCGCAGCAAGCTGCTTCTCGGTGGTCGCAAGTTGGATCTTGGCCCCGTCCCACGCATCGACGAGTGCGCCGAAACGGGTGTCGAGGGCGTTCACCTGCGCGAGAACGTGCGCTGCCTGGGCGTTCTTCTCCTGGATCTGGGCCGAGGGCGGGGCAGACACGCCGGAGGCGGCGTGAGCGAGCCCTACGAGCGCGAGTGCAGCGAGAGCGGTGATTCGAGTCCGCACCCGACTGCCTTCGGCGGCGGACGCCCCGCTCCTGTCTGCGGTCAGCATCTCGAGGCCACCGGTCCGCCGGCGAGCGACACGTTCACGTGCTCCCCGCGCGCGAGCGCAAGCAGTCGCGCGCGATACGTGATCATGTCGGCGTGCAACCAGTCGGCGTGCGTCTGGCAGCGCCACGGGGCGAAGCGCTCCCGGTGATACGGGCTCGTCAAGCTCTCCGCGTGGCCGATCACATTGGGTAGCGAGATGTCGTAACGGTGCATCAGCCACAGCGTCAACTGCAGCGAGGCGCGCATCTGCCGCGGATCCGCGAGAATCGATGCGTCGCTCGTCCCGACATGCTCGATGCCGATTGCGGTCCAGTTCAGACCGACGGTGTGCCTGCACATCGTCGTCAGCGGCACGAGCTGGTAGATCGTGCCGTCGCGGTCGATGATGAACTGCGCGCACGTTCCCGGCAGCTCATGCAGTTCGGGGTCCGGGAGATCGGACGCGAACGTGTTCCACGCCGACGAGAGGGTCGTGCTTGCGGTGTAGTGCTCGACGATCACGTGCGGACGAACGAGCTGCCACGTCTTCAGGCCGTAGTGACGCTCGGCGTAGCGAACGGTCTCGGCCCGGCGCGCGGGCCCGAACGGGATCGGCTTCGAGACGATTGCAGGTCGCGGCGGAGCGACGGCCGCGACGAGCAAGACGGCGAACAGGACCCGCACCGGCCCGACGGTAGCGTCGATTCGCGTGTTCTGTCAGGGGGAGATGGCGTGGAGCTTTTCGTTCTGATATATGGGACGGTGTCTTGACACATGGACAGTCGCCTGCGATGGCGTGGTGAAAGGAGAGCTCCCGTGACGAGCGTCCAGTCCGGCATACGCGAGTACCAGCAGTTCATCGGCGGTGAATGGATCGCCGGCGAGGGCGGGACGTTCGAGGATCGTGATCCGTTCACGGGCGAGGTCGTCGCGCTCGTTCCCTCCGGCACGCGCGCCGAGGCCGCGCGCGCGATCGAGGCCGCGAGCAGCGCGTTTCCACAGTGGTCGCAGTCGGTCCCCGCTGAGCGGCAGCGGATCTTCCTGAAGGCCGCCGATGTGCTCGAGGGCCGACTCGAGGAGGTCGTCGGCCTGCTCGCCCGCGAGACCGGCGCGAGCTTCGGATTCGGGATGTTCCAGCTCGGGTTCGTGCCCAACCTGCTGCGCCAGGCTGCAGCTCTCGCGTACGCGCCGGCGGGACAGATCATCCCTTCGGACCATCCGGGCACGCTCGCGATGGGGCTCCGCAAGCCCGTCGGCGTCGTCGCGGCGATCGCGCCGTGGAACGCCGCGCTGATCCTTTCGGCGCGCTCGATTGCCGCGCCGCTGGCGCTCGGCAACACGGTCGTCCTCAAGCCGTCGGAGCTGTCTCCGGTGGTCGGCGGACTGATCTGGGGCGAGATCTTCGCCGAGGCAGGGCTGCCGCCGGGAGTCCTCAACATCGTCACTCACGCGCCCGGCGAAGCGGCTCCGATCGGCGACGAGCTCGTCGAGAACAAGGCGGTGCGCCGGATCAATTTCACGGGCTCGACCGAGACGGGGCGCCGTCTCGCGGAGGCGTGCGGGCGGCAGCTCAAGCGCGTCGTGCTCGAGCTCGGCGGCCACAACCCGTTGATCGTGCTCGCGGACGCGGATCTGGACTATGCCGTGAACGCGTCGATCTTCGGCGCGTTCCTGCACCAGGGCCAGATCTGCATGTCCTCGCGACGGATCTTCGTCGAGCGGCCGGTCGCGGAGGAATTCACGTCACGACTGGCCGAGAAGGCCAAGACGCTGAAGGTGGGCGATCCGAACGAGCACGACACGATCATCGGGCCGCTCATCAACGCGTCGGCGCTCTCGTTGGTGAAGGGACGCGTGGACGACGCGGTCGCAAACGGCGCGACGGTGCTCGCCGGAGGCGAGGCGGTCGGGCCTTGTTACCAGGCGACGGTGCTGACGGACGTTCCGCACGGCTCCGAGTTCGCGCAGCACGAGACGTTTGGCCCGGTGGTCGCGGTCGAGACGGTCGACTCCGCGGAGGAGGCGATCGCGCGCGCGAACGAGACCAGCTACGGGTTGAGCGCGGGCATCTTCACCGGCGACACCAATCGTGGGTTCGCGCTTGCGCAACAGCTCGATTCCGGGATCGCGCATGTCAACGACCAGTCCGTCGGCGACGAGCCGCAGATGCCGTTCGGAGGCGTCAAGGACTCCGGCTTCGGGCGCTTCGGCGGGCAGGCAGTGATCGATGAGTTCACCGAGCTCCAGTGGATCACGGTGCAAGGAGGCAGCGGGCACCCGTTCCCCTTCTGAGCCTCGATGGCCGAGATCGCCTCCCTGTCCGACGCGGTTCGCGAATTCGTCGCCGACGAGCACGTCGTCGCGCTCGAAGGCTTCACGCACCTCATCCCGCACGCTGCGGCGCACGAGCTGATTCGCCAGGGGCGCCGTGAGCTCACGCTCGTCCGGATGACGCCCGACGTCATCTACGACCAGCTGATCGGCATGGGGTGCGCACGGAAGCTCGTGTTCTCGTGGGGTGGAAACCCCGGCGTCGGGTCGCTGCATCGATTGCGCGATGCCGTCGAGAACGGCTGGCCCGCGCCGCTCGAGCTCGAGGAGCACTCCCACGCGGGCATGGCGGCTGCGTACGCCGCGGGCGCGGCGAATCTGCCCTTCGGTGTGCTGCGCGGCTACGCCGGCACCGACCTTGTCGAGCACACACGGGTTGCATTCGTCGAGTGCCCGTTCACGGGTGAGCAGCTCGCTGCTGTCGCGGCTCACCGTCCGGACGTCGCGATCATCCACGCCCAGCAGGCCGACCGGCACGGAAACGTTCAGCTCTGGGGGATCACCGGCGTGCAGAAGGAGGTCGTGCTCGCGGCTCGGCGCTCGATCGTCACCGTCGAGGAGATCGTCGACCGGCTCGACGCCCGGCCGGGCGCCGTCGTCCTGCCCTCCTGGGTGATCGACGCCGTCGCCTGTGTGCCGCACGGCGCTCATCCTTCCTATGCCCACGGCTACTACGAGCGCGACAACAAGTTCTACGTCGCCTGGGATGCGATCAGTCGCGACCGTGACACCTTCACGGCGTGGATGCGCGAACACGTGCTCGAAGGCGTTCCCGTATGACCGTCACCCAACTATGGACAGCGGACGAGATGATGGCGGTCGCGGCGGCGCGGCGCCTGACGAACGAGAGCGTCTGTTTCGTCGGCATCGGCCTGCCGAGCGTTGCCGCCAACCTCGCCCGCCGCACGCACGCGCCGGGCTGCGTGCTCGTTTACGAGAGCGGAACGATTGGTGCGAAGCCGACGACGCTACCGTTGTCGATCGGAGACGGTGAGCTCGCCGAGACCGCAGACGCGGTCGTGTCGGTGCCGGAGATGTTCGCGTACTGGCTTCAGGGCGGGCGCATCGACATCGGGTTCCTCGGCGCTGCGCAGATCGATCGGCACGCGAACCTGAACAGCACCGTGATCGGCGACTATGCGACGCCGAAGGTGCGTCTCCCCGGCGGTGGCGGCGCCCCCGAGATCGCGACGTCCGTCTCGGAGGTCTTCGTGATGCTGCGCCAGTCTCCACGAGCGTTCGTCGAGCGGCTCGACTTCAAGACGAGCCGTGGTGACCGCGTGAGTGTGGTCGTCACCGACCTCGGGATCCTCGAGCTGCGCGACGGCGAGCTCGAGCTGGTGCGTGTCCATCCGGGCGTGTCGGTCGAGGACGCTCAGGAGGCGACCGGGTGGAAGCTGCGGGTCGCGCCGGATCTGGACGAGACCGAGCCTCCGTCGCGCGGCGAGCTCGATGCCCTGCGTGCTCTCGAGACGAAGGGCAGTGAGTGACGGGCGAATCGCCGATCGTGCTGCCGGACGACCCCTCGTTCGGCGACGAGGTGCAGGTCGACTACCCCGGCTATCGCTCGACTCGGTTGCGGGCCCCGAAGCGACCGCTCGTCACCCTGCCCGAATCCGCACATCCTGTCGGGGGGCCGGTGTTCGGCGATGAAACGGTTTCCGACCTCGACTACGACCTGACGCAGCAGCACGAAGGCGAGCCGCTCGGCGAGCGGATCATCGTTGCCGGCCGACTGCTCGACCGGGACGGCAAGCCGATTCGCAATGCGCTCGTCGAGGTCTGGCAGGCGAATGCAGGCGGTCGCTACAAGCACCAGGTCGACCAGCACCCCGCTCCGCTCGATCCCAACTTCTCGGGCGCCGGCCGCTGCCTCACCGACGACGACGGCAACTACCGGTTCATCACCGTGAAGCCCGGGGCCTATCCGTGGGGGAACCACGAGAACGCATGGCGCCCCGCGCACATCCACTTTTCGATCTTCGGGCGGTCGTTCACAGAGCGGCTGGTCACCCAGATGTACTTCCCCGGCGACCCGTTGTTCCGGTTCGATCCGATCTTCAACTCGATCCGCAACCCAGCGGCGCGGGCGCTGCTCGTCTCCGAGTTCGATCTCGACAGCACGAGGCCTGACTGGGCTCTCGCCTATCGCTGGAACATCGTGCTCGGCAACGGCGGCACCGGCACGACGCCGATCGAGGAGGGGCCTTGACCCTGCCGCCGACGCCGTCGCAGACCGTCGGCCCCTACTACACGATCGGGCTCTGCCGACGGGTCGAGAACGAGCTCGTGCAGCCCGCAGATCCCAGGGCGCTCCGCCTGACCGGCCGGCTGCTCGACGGCGACGACCAGCCGATTCCCGACGGGATGGTCGAGGCGTGGGACGCGAGCGGCGGCCGCTGGGGACGCAGTTCCACCGACGGCGACGGTCGGTTCTCGTTCGTGATCGACAAGCCCGGCGCGGCGGCCGGCGAGGCGCCCCGCCTCGACCTCTACGTCTTCGCACGGGGGCTCCTCAAGCACCAACTCACGCGTATGTACTTCCCCGACGAAGCCGAGGCGAATGCATCGGACCCCGTACTGGGCCTGCTGCCTGTCGCAGATCGAGCATTGCTCGTCGCGGAGCAGGAAGATGGGGGAGTGCGCTTCGACATTCGCATGCAGGGCGAACGGCAGACGGTCTTCTTCTCGCTGTGAGCCCGTTCTCCGCGATCTTCGTGCCGGACGAGCTGGCCGACGCTGTCTCGGACCGGGCCTGGCTGGCCGCGATGCTCGACGCCGAACGAGCGCTCGCGCTCGCGGAGGCCCGCGCCGGGGTGATCTCCGGCGAAGACGCTGCGGCCGTTGCTGCAGCGTGCGACGCCTCGCTGTACGACGTCGCAGAGCTCGCAGTCGACGGCCGAGCCGCCGGCAATCCGGCCGAACCGCTCGTACGTGCGCTGCGGGCCAGGATCGGTGAGCCTCGGGCAGCGTGCGTCCACCGTGGCGCCACGAGCCAGGACATCGTCGACTCCGCCGCGATGCTCGTCGCGCAGCGTGCGTCGAGGCTCATCGATGCAGACCTGCGCGGCGCAGCGGACGAATGCGCGCGGCTTGCGGCAGAGCACCGGCACACCGTGATGGCCGCGCGCACCCTGCTGCAGCAGGCGGTGCCGACGACGTTCGGCCTCAAGGCGGCTGGTTGGCTCGTCGGGCTCGTCGAGTCCCGAGGCCGGCTCGCCGCGGTGGCCGCCTCGCTGCCGGCGCAGCTCGGAGGTGCGGCGGGGACGCTCGCGGCGCTCGGCGACCGCGGAGTCGAGGTGCTGCGCCTCTACGCCGAGGAGCTGGGGCTGCGCGAGCCCGCCGTGCCATGGCACACGAACAGGGCGCCGGTTGCCGAGCTCGCGGGTGCACTTGCCGGTGCGGCAGCCGCGGCGGCGAAGGTCGGCTGCGACGTGGTGCTGCTGGCGCAGACGGAGGTTGCCGAGGTGGCGGAGCGAGAGTCGGGCGGCTCGTCGACCATGCCGCACAAGCGCAATCCGGTCGGCGCCGTGGTCGCGATCGCGTGCGCACGGCACAGCCGCGCGAACGCCGGAGTTCTCGTGGAAAGCGTCGTGCAGGAGCACGAGCGCGCCGCCGGTGCCTGGCATGCCGAATGGCATGCGCTCACGGCGGCGCTCGCCGCAACGGGCGGCGCGGTGGCTGCCGTGCGCCGGTCGCTGACCGGGCTCGAGGTCGACCCGGAACGGATGCGGGCCAACATCGATCCGGTCACGCTCGCCGAGGCTGCCGGCTTCGGTTTCACGGTCGAGCGGCCCGAGGACTATCTCGGTTCTGCCGGCGCGTTTGTCGACCGTGCTCTTGCGTTGCATCGGGAATGAGCGGCACCGTTGTTCTCTGCGGCTCGCTTGGCTCGGTGAGTTCGATCTGGGACGCACAGACCGGCGCGCTCGCTGGACGCCGCGTTGTGCGGATCGATCACCCCGGTCACGGGAATGCCCCGCTCTCCGACGTCCGGGAGGTCGGCGACCTGGCCGCTCGCGTGCTCGCCCTTGCCGGTGACGAGACGTTCTCGTTCGTCGGGCTGTCGCTCGGCGGAGCGGTGGGGATGCAGCTGGCACTGACTGCGCCCGAGCGCCTGGAGCGGCTCGTGCTCGCCTGCACGGCTGCGCGCTTCGGCGACCCCGGGCAATGGCGTGAGCGTGCGGCTCTTGTGCGGGCGGAGGGCCTCGCGGCGATCGTCGATGCCGTGCTCGCCCGGTGGTTCACGCCGCGGTTTGCCGACGCTGGGCCGTACCGCGACATGCTGCTCTCCGTCGATCCGCAGGGGTACGCATCTTGTTGCGACGCCCTCGCCGCCTGGGACGTCCGCGGCGCACTCGCAGCCGTCCGCGCGCCGACGCTCGTGATCGCCGGCGCGGAGGACCCGTCGACGCCGCCCGAGACGGTCGAGCAGATCGCGGCGGAGATCTCCGGCGCGCGGTTCGAGGTGATCGAGCACGCTGCCCACATCGCGAGCGTGGAGCAGGCCGACGTTTTCAATCGACTGATCGAGGAGCATCTGTGAGCCACGAGGATGGGATGAGAGTTCGGCGCGAGGTTCTCGGCGACGAGCACGTCGATGCCGCGAACGCCGGAACGACCGAGTTCACCGCCGATTTTCAGGAACTGATCACGCGGTACGCGTGGGGAGAGATCTGGGCCCGCCCCGGGCTCGATCGCAAGACGAGAAGCGCCATCACGCTCACTGCTCTGATCGCCCTCAATCACCACGAGGAGCTCGCGATGCACGTTCGCGCCGCACGGCGCAACGGATTGACGCCCGACGAGATCAAGGAAGTGCTCCTTCAGTCGGCGGTTTACTGCGGCGTTCCCGCAGCCAACCGGGCGTTCGCGATCGCTCAACGGGTGCTCGACGAATCGTGATCCGGAGAATTACGTCGAGCTCGAACGTGTCTGATCACGGAGGAGAAGCAATGGCCACGCCACTCCAGAGGAGGGATCGAGTTGACGGTCCGTGACGCGACCTTCGAGTTCCTGCGGCGACGGGGGCTCACCGACATCTTCTCGAACCCTGGCTCGACGGAGATCCCGTTCCTGACCGGGCTTCCCGACGATCTGAACTTCGTCCTCGGTCTGCACGAAGGCGCAGTCGTGGGCATGGCGAGCGGCTATGCGCTGGCGCGGCGGCGGCCGTCGTTCGCGCTCCTGCACACGACTCCCGGTTTCGGAAACGCGGTCAACGCCATCGCGACTTCACGCGTCAACCGGACCCCCATCGTGATCGCGATCGGCCAGCAGGACCGCCGGCATATCGCGTTCGAGCCGTTCCTCGCCGGGCGGCTCGGCGGCCTCGCCGGCGACTATCCCGTCTGGGTCTCCGAGCCGGGCCGCGCGCAGGACATTCCCGGCGCACTCGAGCGCGCCTACCACGAGGCGGAGACCCACCGTGGGCCTGCGATCGTGATCGTTCCGATGGGGGACTGGCTCGAGGAGGCGGGGGAGCCGCACGAGGTCGCGGCACCGCAGCGCGTCCTCCGCCCCGGTGCGGTCGACGAGGAGTCGGTGGCCGCGCTGGCCGAGTTACTCGCCCGCTCGACGCGACCGGCGCTCGTGGCCGGTGCGCGGCTCGACACGCCCGAGCGCTGGGCCGCCCTCGTCGCGCTGGCCGAGCGGCTCGCCGCTCCCGTCTACCAGGAGCCGTTCAGCGGCCAGGCCGGGTTCCCCCAGGATCACCCCCAGTGGGCCGGGCCGTTGCCGTTCCTGCGCGCTCAGTTGCGCGAGACGCTCGAGCCGTACGACGTGGTGGTCGCCGTCGGCGCGCCGGTGTTCCGGCAGAGCTCCTACGAGCCGGGGCCGTTCGCTCGGGAGGGAACCGTGCTCGCCGTGGTGAGTGACGACGCCGACGAGGTGCACCGCAGCCCCGCAGAGCTCGCGATCATCGCGGCGCCCGACCTCGTCTGCGCCGCGGTCGCGGCACGGGTGCCGCAGCGGCCACGCTCCGGGCAGCCCCTCTTCCAGCGGCCCGAGGCGCTTGCGAGCGATGCGCCGCTGAGGGCGGGCCACGTGCTCCAGGCACTCGGCGACCGACTGCCGGCGGACGCCGTGGTCGTCGAGGAGTGCCCGTCGAATCGCGACGAGCTGATGCTGCGGCTGCCCGCCCGGCAGCCGCTCGGCATGGTCAGCCCGGCGATGGGCGGCCTCGGTTGGGGATTGCCTGCTGCCATCGGCCTGCGGATGGGCCTGCCCGACCGCCCCGTCGTCGCGGTGCTCGGTGACGGCTCGACCGTCTTCGGCATCCAGGGCCTCTGGAGCGCCGCACGGTACGGCAGCGGCCCGCTCCTCGTCGTGCTCAAGAACGGCGGCTACCGGATCATGGATCAGTTGGCCGCCCGTCAGGGCGGACCGCCGGCCTGGCCCTCGTTCGGTGCGGTCGACATCGCGTCCATCTCCGAGGCATTCGGCTGCGAGGCGCGTCGCATCGGCACAGTCGACGCGCTCGAGGCGACCCTCGACGAGGTCGTGCCCGGCCTGCGCGACCGCACGTCGCCGCTCCTGCTCGAAGTGGAGGTCGAGCCCGAGTGATCGTCACGCACCCGCGCGGCTGTAGCCGATGCGGGCGGAGATCTCGGCCGCGGTCTGTTTCAGCTGCGGACCGAGGTGCGCGACCAGGGAATCGAGCGAGACCATCGTCCTGTGCACCGCGAGGTTGATCGCCGCGACGACCTCTCCGTTCTGAGAGCGCACGGGCGCGGCGATCGACCGCAGGCCGTATGCGAGCTCCTCGTTGTTCACGGCCAGGCCCGCGAGCCGCACGCGTTCGAGCTCGGCGAGCAGCTCCTCGAGATCGGTCAGGGCGTTCGGCCCGCGTTGTGTGAACTGCACCTGCTCGAGCACTTCCCGTTGACGGCCGGGCTCCAGCCCTGCGAGGAGCACCTTGCCCATCGATGTGCAGTAGGCAGGCAGGCGTGAGCCGATGTGGAGATTCAGGTCGATGTCGCGCTGGCCGCTCTGGGAGGTACGGCAGCGCTCGATGTAGACGATGTCGACACCGTCGAGCACCGCCATGTTGACGGTGCGTCCGGTCTCGTCGCTCAGCGCCTGCAGGTGAGGAACGGCGACCTCTCGAAGATCCATCGAGTTGATCGCCGAGAACCCGAGGTCGAGCACGCGCGGCCCGAGCCGGTACTTCCTCGTGGCCGGATCCTGCTGCAGGTATCCGAGCGCGGCGAGGGTCGAGATGTACCGGTGGGTCGTGGACCGGCTGAGGCCGACCTCGCGGGCGAGGTCGCTGACGCCGAGCAGCGGGCTGGCCGAGCGAAACGACGAGAGGATCGCGAGACCCCGCTCGAGCGACTGGGAATAGGTGCCGCTCCGGGCCTCCGTCTCCACAGTGGTGTTCTAACCCGTGGGACGCCGGTTCGCCAGGGGAAGGGGCCCGCGGCCGCCGGTCGGCGTCCGCGGGCCCGCTGCGGGAACTAGATGTGCGTGCTCGGTGTCGGCTGGAATCCGCCGCCGGAGCCTGGCCCGGAGCCGGAGGGCGGAGCGCCCCCGAAGCCGCCCGGCCCGCCGAAGCCGCCGTGGTCAGGGCGGATGCCGTTCACCATGTTCGTGATCCGCTCCTTCAGGATCGCCGTGAACTGGTCTGCCTGCGCCTGGGTGAGCGTCCCGGCTGTGACGGCGCCCTCGAGCCGGGTCTTGGCGGCAGCGACGAGCGCGGCGATCAGGCCGGAGGAGGACTTACCGGTCGTCGCGTTCGCGACCTGGGCGAGGGTCTTGCCCGACTGGAGATCGGTCTGAAGGTCGCTGTCGCTGACGCCCAGATACGTCGCCGCCGCAGCGAGGTCGCCGCCACGGCCCACATCGCGCCCGAAGCCGAAGCCACGGTGATCGCGCGCCGTTCCCGGGGTCTGTGACGCCGCTGACGAACCGGCGGGCACGCCGCCCCGCGCGGGCGCCTTCGAGCCGTGGACCTTCCCGGCTGCGAAAGCGCCGCCGGCGGCGACGAGCGCGACCGCGGTGATCGCGGTCGCGCCGATCTTGGTGTTCCTGGATGCGTTCATGCTCGCAGCGTCGCTGCTCTTCCTAAGAAAGCCTTGTGAGTTCCCTACGAATGCCTCGTCGCCCGGTAGAGCGAAGCGGCGAGCACGAACGCGACGGCGAGCGGGAGAATCCACCACGTCTCCAGCACGGCCGTGACGACGAGGGCGATCGCGACACCTGCTGCCGCCAGCCAGTCGTCGCCGACGATGAACTCCCACCAGAACCGGCCGAACGAGGCGACCACGCTCAAGCGGTCACCCACCGGGCACGCCGCTGTCTGAGGAGCGAGACGAGCAGCAACGACCAGAGGATCACGAAGGCGAGCACACCGAGGATCGCCACGTCGCCTCCGGGCCAGTCCACGCCGGCGCCCTCCGCCGACCAGAAGATCCCGAAGGTCGTCAGCATGATCCCGACGGCGAACTTCATCGTGTTCTCCGGCACGCGGGCGAGCGGTGCACGGGCGAGCACGCCGACGAGCGCGACCAGGATGATCGCCACGAACGCGCCGGCCGCGGCGAGCGGGATCGATCCCTGCGTGCTCCCGAAGGTCAGGACGATGAATGCGACCTCCAGCCCTTCGAGGAACACGCCCTTGAACGAGAGCGTGAAGCCGTACCAGTCGACACCGATTCGCTCGTCCTGCGGCGCACTCTCGGCTTCGCGCAGCTCACGGGCGAAGATCGCGTCTTCGTCGTGTAGCGCCTTGTAGCCGCTTGCGCGCAGGATCGCCTTGCGCAGCCACTGCAGACCGAAGACGAGCAGGAGCGCGCCGACCACGAGGCGGAGCGCGTTCAGCGGCACGAGCGTCAGAGCAGGCCCGAGTGCCGCGACGACCACCGCCAGAGCCAGCACTGCTGCTGCGACACCCGTCAGTGACGACCGCCAGCCGCGTGTGAGCCCAGCCGCCAGCACGATCGTCAGCGCCTCCACCATCTCGACCGCGCTGGCGAGGAACGACGAGAGGACGAGAAGGACCGCGCTCATGCCCGCTTCCGGCGCCGGCCGAGCCGGCGCCTCCGCTCTGTTCCCGCTCCGGCGTCGGCCGAGCCGACGCCTGCGCTCCTGCCCGGCTCCGTCGAGCCTACGCCGGGGGAGCCCCCGTCAAGCCTACGGTTCATGCCGACGTTCTACCCGGCGCCGCCGCCTCATGGCGGCTCGTTCGCTAGCTCCCGCTTTCGGTTCTCGGCAGAAACCGGCCGAAGGAGTCGCGAGCGAGCGTCGTCCGCCTGCCGGGTTGGCCGCCGCGCGCTCTGACCCGGTAGCCGTGCTCCTCGTACATTCGCGATGCGCTCCCGTACATGCGGCGGATCGTGGCGTGGCTCGGCAGGTCGGCGACACCCGCACGGAGCTCCCGGACCGTCGGCGTGCGCAGATGCCTGCAGTGATAACGGTCGAGGGCATAGGCGACCAGTTCCTTGCTCCAGCGGCCGCCGGCGTTCGACCAGTTGATCCGAGCTCGTGTCACTTCTAAAAAGATAGTAACGGGTCGGGCTTGCGGCTGTCAGGTCGATCCTTTACTCTTTGAAGCGATGAGCGCGCCGACCTCCTTTACGAAGATCGTGGTCAAGTCGCGCCCGCCAAAGCGCTAGCCGGCCTTGCATCCCCCTCGCCCCGCCGGACTAGCCAACAGTCAGGCGGGGGGTAGGGCCGGTGAGGAAACAAGGACTCTATGACCCTGCGTTCGAGCACGACGCCTGCGGCGTTGCGTTCGTCGCGCGGCTCGACGGCGTGCGCAGCCACGAGCCGGTCGCACAGGCGCTGCGGGCACTCGAGCACCTCGAGCACCGTGGAGCGGCCGGCGCCGACGCAGAGACTGGTGACGGAGCGGGCATCCTCGTCCAGCTTCCGGATGCGTTCCTGCGCGCGTCGGTCGGTTTCGAGTTGCCGCCTCCGGGTCGCTTCGGCGTTGCGGTGTGCTTCTTGCCGCAGGAGGCAGTTCGCCGCCAGGAGCTCGAACAGCTCCTAGAGGCCACCGTCGCCGCGGAGGGGCAGGTCGTGCTCGGCTGGCGCGACATTCCGGTGCAACAGGGCGAGGCAGGTGCGCATGCCAGCCTGTTCGCGCCGGTGATGCGCCAGCTGTTCGTCGGTGCGGCGCTCGATTTCGACGGCGACCTGCTCGCGTTCGAACGCAAGCTCTATGTGATCCGACGGGTGGCCGAGCGCGCGGCCGGCCCGGAGCTCGTGATCCCGAGCTTCTCGGCGAGAACGCTGGTCTACAAGGGAATGCTGACCGCCCCCCAGCTCGGCCGGTATTTCCCCGACCTCGTAGACGAGCGGATGGAGAGCGCGCTCGCTCTTGTGCACTCGCGCTTCTCGACGAACACCTTCCCGAGCTGGGAGCTCGCCCATCCGTATCGCATGATCGCCCACAACGGCGAGATCAACACGCTGCGCGGCAACGTCAACTGGATTCGCGCACGCGAGTCGCAACTGGCTTCGGAGCTTTTCGGCAGCGACATCGAGAAGGTCGTGCCGGTCATTCGCCCGGCCGGCTCCGACACCGCCGTCTTCGACAACGTGCTCGAACTGCTCGTGCTCTCGGGCCGGTCGCTGCCGCACGCGCTGATGATGATGGTGCCCGAGGCTTACAACGGCCGCGCCGACGTCTCGGACGAGCTGCGCGGGTTCTACCGCTTCCACGAATGTCTGACCGAGGCATGGGACGGTCCCGCAGCGATCGCCTTCACGGACGGGACCGTGATCGGTGCAACGCTCGACCGAAACGGCCTCCGGCCCGGGCGCTGGCTCGAGACGACGGACGGCTGGGTCGTGCTTGCCTCCGAGGCCGGCGTGCTCGACATCCCTGCAGACCGCATCCTGCGGAAGGGCCGCTTGCAGCCGGGCAAGCTCTTTCTCGTCGACCTGGAGCGGGGTCGCATCGTCCCCGATGCCGAGGTCAAGGCCGAGGTCGCGGCGCGGCAGCCGTATGGCGAATGGTTCGACCGCGAGCACGTGCGGCTCGCCGACCTGCCGGCGCGCGAGCCGACCCGTGCGCCCGGTGAGCCGGTGCGCCGCCTGCAGCTGGCCTTCGGCTACACGCAGGAGGACATGAAGGTGATGCTCGCACCGCTCGCGATCAACGGAGAAGAGGCGATCGGCTCGATGGGCAACGACACGCCGCTCGCGGTGCTTTCCGGCCGGCGCCCGCTGATGTACTCGTATTTCAAGCAGCTGTTCGCACAGGTCACGAACCCGCCGATCGATCCGATCCGCGAAGCCGTCGTGATGAGCGTGCAGTCGCTCGTCGGTTCTGAGCGCAACCTGCTCGATGAGACACCCGAGCATGCACGGCAGCTCGTCATCGACAACCCGATCTTGCGCGATGACGAGCTCGAGCGGCTCAGGCAGGTCGACTCCGAGGTCTTCAAGGCATACACGATCGACTTCACCTGGCCCGTCGCCGAGGGGGCCGACGGGCTCGAGCCCGCGATCGAGCGGATCTGCGCCGAAGCCGATGCAGCACTTGCCGCGGGCGCGAACATCCTGATCGTCTCGGATCGCCTGGTCGGGCCCGAGCGCGTCGCGATGCCCTCGCTGCTCGCCGTCGGCGCGATTCACCATCACCTCGTCCGCGCCGGAACTCGCCTGCAGGCAGGGCTGGTGGTCGAGTCGGGCGAGCCCCGCAGTGTCCAGAGCGTCGCCGTCCTGATCGGCTACGGCGCAGCCGCCGTCAACCCTTATCTGATGCTCGCCACCATCGGGCAGCTCGTCGCGGAGGGACGGCTGGACATGCGCTTGGAGGACGCCGAAGAGCGCGCGCTCAAGGCGGTCGGCAAGGGCCTGCTGAAGACGATCTCGAAGATGGGCATCTCGGCCCTCTCGTCGTACTGCGGTGCGCAGGTCTTCGAGGCGGTCGGCCTCTCGCCGGAGCTGATCGACAAGCACTTCACCGGAACGCCGTCCCGAATCGGCGGCATCGGTACCCGTGAGCTTGCGGAAGGCGCCCTGGTTCGGCACGCGCGCGCCTACCCGGGCGGCGCCGGCGAGCTGCTGCCCGTCGTCGGGCTGTACACGTGGCGCCGCGACGGAGAGCACCACCAGTGGAATCCGGAGACGATCGCGCTCCTCCAGCACGCCGTGCGGGGCGGCGGCCGCGCGACGTACAAAGAGTTCGCCGCCCTCGTCAACGACGACTCGGCCCGCCGCTCCACGTTGCGGGGCCTCCTGCGTTTCCGCGATCAGGTTCCGATCCCACTCGACGACGTCGAGCCGGCCGCCGAGATCGTGAAGCGGTTCTCGACCGGTGCGATGTCTCTGGGGTCGCTCTCGCGGGAGGCCCACGAGACGCTCGCCGTGGCGATGAACAGGATCGGCGGCCGCTCGAACACCGGGGAAGGCGGAGAGGATCCCGCTCGGTACCTCGACGAGCGCCGCTCGAAGATCAAGCAGGTCGCCTCGGGCCGGTTCGGAGTGAACATCGACTACCTGACGAATGCCGACGAGCTCCAGATCAAGATGGCACAGGGTGCGAAACCGGGGGAGGGCGGCCAACTGCCGGGTCACAAGGTCGACCCGTACATCGCCGGTGTGCGGCTGACGACCCCCGGCGTCGGGTTGATCTCGCCGCCGCCGCACCACGACATCTACTCGATCGAGGACCTGAAACAGCTGATCTACGACCTGCGCTGCGCGAATCCGGCCGCGCGTATCTCGGTGAAGCTCGTCGCCGAGGTCGGCGTGGGCACCGTCGCCGCCGGCGTCGCCAAGTGCAACGCCGACCACATCCTGATCTCGGGCCACGATGGAGGCACGGGCGCCTCTCCGATCTCGTCCATCCTGCATGCGGGCGTTCCCTGGGAGATCGGTCTGGCCGAGACCCAGCAGACGCTCGTGCTGAACGATCTCCGGTCGCGCGTCTGGGTGCAGACCGACGGACAGCTCAAGACAGGGCGAGACGTGGTCATTGCCGCCCTGCTCGGCGCCGACGAGATGGGCTTCGCGACCGCTCCGCTGATCGCGACCGGCTGCGTGATGATGCGCGCCTGCCATCTGAACACCTGTCCGGTCGGCATCGCGACCCAGGATCCGGAGCTGCGCAAGCGCTTTCGCGGTCAGCCGGAGCACGTGATCGAGTTCCTGTTCCACGTCGCCGAGGACGTTCGCGAGCTGATGGCGTCGCTCGGGATCGCCCGCTTCGAGGACCTGGTCGGGCGGGTCGACCTGCTCGAGCCCGACGAGGCGCTCACGCATTGGCAAGAGCGCGGGATCGACCTGACGCATCTGCTGCGCGCGCCGGACGTGCCGGACGGCACCCCGTTACGGCGTACCGAGGCGCAGGCCTCGCCGATCGGCGAGGCGCTCGACTGGCAGCTGATCGAAGCGCTCGCCGACGGACGCAGGCAATTCCCGGTGCACAACGTCGACCGTGCGGTCGGCGGGCTGCTCTCCCATCACGTCACGAAGAACCGGCTGAGCGTGAACGTGCAGTTCGAGTTCCACGGCTCCGCCGGTCAGTCGTTTGGCGCCTGGCTTGCGCCGGGGATCGAGCTGACGCTGGTGGGCGACGCCAACGACTACGTCGGCAAGGGCCTGTCGGGAGGCGTGGTCGCCGTTCGGCCGCCTGAAGGCGCCGCGTATCGCGCCGAGGAGAGCGTGATCGTCGGCAACACCGTTCTCTACGGCGCCACCTCCGGTCGCGCCTTCTTCCGCGGCATCGCAGGCGAGCGGTTCGCCGTGCGCAACTCGGGCGCGTCGGCAGTGGTCGAGGGCGTCGGCGACCACGGCTGCGAGTACATGACCGGCGGCCGGGTCGTCGTGATCGGCGCGACCGGGCGAAACTTCGCGGCCGGGATGAGCGGTGGAATCGCCTACGTGCTCGACGACGACTCGCAGTTTGCGCAACGCTGCAACACGCAGCTCGTCGCGCTCGAGCCGCTCGACGGGGACGACGAGGCCGCAGTCCGGTCGCTGCTCGAAGAGCATCGCGAGCGGACCGGCTCGCCGGTCGCGCAGGAACTGCTCGCAGACTGGGATCCCGTCCGGTTCGTGAAGGTGATCCCGCACGACTACAAACGGGCCCTCGCGGAGCCCGTCTCGGCGGGCGGCGGCGGCTTCTTCACGACGGAGACCGAGGAGGCTGCTGCCTGATGGGCAAAATCGGCGCCTTCCTCAACCTGAACCGCGTCGAGGCGCCGGAGCGTCCGCCGACGGAACGTGTCGGCGACTTCCGCGAGTTCGTCGGCACGTTGCCGCTCGTCGAGCTGCGCGAGCAGGCCTCCCGCTGCATGGAGTGCGGGGTCCCGTTCTGTCATCACGGCTGTCCGGTCGGGAACCTCATCCCGGACTGGAACGACCTCGTCTATCGCGACCGTTGGCAGGAAGCCCTCGAGCAGCTCCATCGAACCAACAACTTCCCCGAGTTCACCGGGCGGCTCTGTCCTGCTCCGTGCGAGGCGGCCTGCGTGCTCGAGATCAACGAGGGGGACGCCGTCTCGATCAAGCAGGTCGAGCTCGCGATCATCAACCGCGGCTGGGGCGAAGGCTGGGTCCACCCACAGCCGCCGGCACGGCAGACCGGGCGCAGCGTCGCCGTCGTCGGCTCCGGGCCGGCCGGGCTTGCCTGCGCCCAGCAGCTCGCACGCGCCGGCGAGCACGTCGTCGTCTACGAGCGCGACGAGGCGGCCGGGGGTCTCGTCCGTTTCGGGGTGCCGGAGTTCAAGATCGAGAAGCGGCTCGTCGAGCGTCGCGTCCAGCAGCTCGTTGCAGAGGGCGTCGAGTTTCGCTTCCGCACCGACGTGGGAGGCGACGTCACCGGATCAGAGTTGCGCGACCGCCACGATGCGGTTGTCCTCGCGACGGGGTCGCGCGTCCCGCGCGACCTGCCGGTGCCGGGCCGCGAGCTCGACGGCGTGCACTTCGCGATGGAGTACCTCTACGACCGGGCCCGCGCGATCGCCGGTACGGCGACCGGCGGTCTCAGCGCCGCCGGCAAGCATGTCGTCGTGATCGGCGGCGGCGACACCGGCGCGGACTGCGTTGCGCACGCAAACCGGGAGGGTGCAGCGTCGGTCACTCAGATCGAGTTGCTCGGCGAGCCGCCTCCGGGACGTCCGGACGACATCACGCCCTGGCCGAGATGGCCGATGAAACTGCGCCTGTCGTACGCGCTGAAGGAAGGTGGTGAGCGGTCGTTTGCCATCTCGACGACGCGGTTCAGCGGCAACGACGGCCGGGTGGAGGCGATCCACTGGCAGGAGAACTCCGGCGTTCCTCCGTTCGACCTCGTGGCCGGCACCGAGGAGTCGCATCCCGCTGAGCTCGTCCTGCTGGCGATGGGATTCCTCGGGCCGGAGACCGACCTGCTCGACCAACTGCACGTGGAACGTGACGCACGCGGCAATGCTGCCGCGGCGCGCTACCTCACCTCGACGGACGGTGTGTTCGCTGCCGGGGACGCACGGCGCGGCCAGTCCCTGATCGTGTGGGCGATCAACGAAGGCCGACAATGCGCAGACGCGGTCCAGGCGTGGCTCGATGGGGAGCGTGGCGCAGAAGCAGCGGACACTTTTGTTTCGATAGCAACGAGCCGGCCGGCGGAGTAGACTGCGGCCCATGAAAAGAACAATGAACGACACTCACGGCAGCAATTGCGCTGTCGCTGCCACGGCAGAGATCATCGCCACGAAGTGGACGCCGCTGATCGTGCACGACCTCTCGGAGGGGCCGCGGCGTTTCATGGAGCTCGAGCACGCCTGCCCCGGCATCAGTCCGCGCACCCTCTCGGAGCGCGTCGACATGCTGGAGCGGCAAGGTGTCGCGATCCGGCGCAGCTATCCGGAGTCGCCGCCGCGTGTCGAGTACGAATTGACGGACAAGGGGCGCGCTCTGTTGCCGATCATCCGCGAGATGCGGAAGTTCGGCCACGCGTGGATGGTCCCCGAGCCCACGAAGCGCCGTCGCACGGCCACCGCACGTCGTTAGTCGAGCGCCGGTGGCCGGGCGGATCGCGATCCTCGGCGCCGGGCGTCTCGGCGAGTCGCTCCTGCGCGGCTTCCTGAGCTCCGGTTGGCGCAGCCCGGACGAGCTCACCGCCACGGTTCGCAGGCCAGAACGGGCCGAGGAGCTTCGCGAGCGGTACGGCGTCTCCGTCGGCTCTTCCAACGCCGAGGCCGTGGCGGGTACCTCGCTCGTCGTCGTCGCGGTGAAGCCGCAGGACATCTCGGCGGTTCTCGGTGAGATCGCGTCCGCTGTGACCTCCGACCAGGTGATCCTCTCGGTCGCGGCCGGGGTGACGACCGGGTTCATCGAGAGCCACCTCTCGCCCGAGGCGAAGGTCGTGCGCGCGATGCCGAACGCTCCGTCCCTCGTGCACGAGGGAATCGCGGGGATCGCCGCCGGCCGCTCCGCGGGCGAGTCCGACCTGGCGCTCGCCGAGGAGGCGCTCGGCCATCTCGGCGCGGTCGTGCGGGTCTCCGAGGTCGACCTCGACGCCGTGACCGCGCTCTCCGGCTCGGGCCCGGCCTACTTCGCGCTTCTCGCCGAGGCGATGATCGAGGCGGGCCTGCTGCTCGGGCTCAGCCGCGACGTCTCGACGAAGCTCGTCGTGCAGACGATGTTCGGGAGCGCGCTGCTGCTGCGCGACGAGGGGATGCATCCGGTCGAGTTGCGGGAGGCGGTCACATCGCCGGGCGGCACGACGACGCGAGCGATCAGGGAGCTCGAGCGTTCGGGCGTGCGGGCTGCGTTCCTGAACGCGATCAGCGCCGCGACGGAGCGCTCGCGCGAGCTCGGCGCACGGGGCGACGAGTAGCTGAACCTGATTCGGCGAAGCCGAACCAGGTTCACGAGTTTCGCGCCGAGACTCGCAACTCGGGAATCTGGTTCGCTGCGCGAATCAGATTCCGGGAACGCTAGAAGTAGTCGAGCGTCGGAAAGCCGGTCGATCCGTCGATGCAGTCGCGCAGGTAGAGGGCGGCGCCGAGATCGCCGGTCCAGAGCGTGTGGCGGCCGCGACCGTGCTCCGTCCGTGACTGCTCGACCTGCTCTGCGGCGTGCACCGCGAATGCGCGGGCACGCTCCAGCCAGAGCTCGTCGCCCGTGCGTTCGAGGAGCTTCAGGAACGCGTACCCGTTGCCGGCGGTGCCGTGGCAGAGGCCGGCGCCTTTTCTGAGCGGCCCTGCACGCCACGTGAGCTCGCCCCCTTCCAGCAGCAGCTCTGTCAGCTGCTCGTCGTCGAGGGCGAGACCGGCCAGCGAGGCGACCATCCCCGGCGCGCCGTGGCACCACTGGGTGCGAATCGCCTGCTCGCGGCGTTGGAATGCTTCGGACACCGGAGGCCACTGGCAGAGGCCGCCGTCGCGCTCGGCGTAGGCCGCCACGGTCGCGATCGCCCGCCGCTCGAGCTCCGAACGACGCTCGGCGTCGAGGAGGTCTGCCTGAGCGAGCGCGAGAACGTTGCCGGCGAAGCCGTGCGCCGGTCCGATGTATTCGACGGTGCTGCCGTAGAGATCCTGTTCCCAGAGGTCACCGCGCCACTGCGCCCAGAGCGCGTCCGCGGATTCGCGCCAGACCTGCTGCCAATGCTCCGTTCCGGTGCGTTCAGCCATCACCCGGGCTGCGATCATCGTTCCGGGAGAGCCCCACATCAGCTCGAGCGACGGGTTCTCGGTGTTCGACCGCACCGCCTCGAGCAGCTGCTCCTCCTGCCACGCAGCCGGGGCCAGAGTGTGCGCGACGAGCAGGACGCCGGCTGCGCCCATGAGGAGCGACGGCACCGGCCCAGGGACGAGGTCCTGAAAGTCGGGCTGCGAGGGATAGCGCTCGGCCAGGCGCACGGCAACCGGCGCCCAGTCACGTTGAAGATCCACGAGACCGCCGTCCGCGAGTGCGTGGAACGTCCAGACCACGCCCGAGGCGCCGAGGTAGAGCGAGGCAACCGAAGGGAGAGGCCCGTCCGCCTCGTCGAGCGGATGGGCGGCCCACAGTGCGTTCTCGTCGAACGCGTTCTCCGCTTCCGAGACGACCGCGGCGATCGCTTCCCGCGCGCGACGATCGTCCCAGGGTCGGGCGGTCAGCGGCTCGTGGCTCGCGGGGTCGAAGAGGTCGGGCAGGTCGCGCTAGCCTTCGTCGAGTCGGGCGCGAATGGCGGCGCGCACACGGTCGGCGACGAGGGGCATCTCCTGCTCCATCTGTCTGAACTCGCGCTGGAACATGACGATCAGCTCCATCGGCTTCGTCGCGACGACGGTGGCAGTTCGCCGTTCGGTCTCGATCAGGCCGATCTCGCCGAAGAAGTCGCCCGGGCCGAGCTCGGCGACCCGCTCGCCGTCCTTGAGGACGTCGGCCGTGCCCTCCTCGATGACGAAGAACTCGTGAGCAAACTCGCCTTCCCGGGCGAGCTCGTGGCCTTCGCCGACCGAGATCTGGTCGGTCCACGAGGAGAGCCGCTCGAGCTCCTTCTTCGACAGGCTGGAGAAAAGGCGCACGGCTCTCAGTTGATCGAGGTTCATGCGCCGATGATGACAGCCCGAGGCTGCCGCCACAAATGGCCGTGGCCCGAACCTGATTCGTTCTTCGAATCAGATTCGCGAGTTTCTCGGAGGGCAGCCCCGGTTCGAAACTCGTGAACCTGGTTCGGCTTCGCCGAATCAGGTTCAGGCAACTAGCCGAACAACATCGCCTCTTCGAGCGCCTTGCGCAGGGCGAGCGCGCGGTTGACCGCGTTCACGACCGCACGCAGCGACGCCGTCACGATGCTCGAGTGGACGCCGACGCCCCACACGAGGTCGTCGTCGATCTCGGCCTCGATATACGCGGCCGCGGTCGCGTCGGCAGCGGCCGACATCGCGTGCTCGTGGTAGTCGCGCAGGCGAATCGTGATCCCGAACTCACGGTCGAACGCGTCGACGAGGGCAGCGATCGGCCCGTTCCCGGCCCCGGAGATCTGCCGCTTCTCGCCGTCGGCGACCAGGTCGGCGACGATCTGGTCCGTGTCGCTGCTCGAGTGTGTGTACGACCCGAGCTCGAAGGGCGTCACATGCGCGAGGTAATGGTCGTGGAAGGCCGCGAGGAGCTCATCGGCGGTCAGCTCGTCGCCGCGTGCGTCCGTGATCGCCTGCACCGCCTGGGCGAACTCCACCTGCAGTCCCCGCGGCAGCTCGAGGCTGTGCTCAGACTCCATCAGGTACGCAACCCCGCCTTTGCCCGACTGGGAGTTGACCCGGATGATCGCCTCGTAGTCTCGGCCGAGATCGGCCGGGTCGATCGGCAGGTACGGGACGTCCCACAGCTCCGAGCTTCCCCGTTGCTGGGCATGCATTCCTTTCTTGATCGCGTCCTGATGCGACCCGGAGAACGCGGTGTAGACGAGCTCGCCGACCCAGGGGTGGCGCGGGTGGATGGGCAGCTCGTTGCACTCCTCGACGATCGCCTTCGCTTCGTCGAGCCGCGAGAGGTCGAGCTCCGGGTCGACGCCCTGTGTCAGCAGGTTCAGGGCGATGGTGATCAGGTCCACGTTGCCCGTCCGCTCGCCGTTCCCGAACAGCGTTCCTTCGACGCGGTCTGCTCCGGCCATCAGGCCGAGCTCGGCGGTCGCGACGGCCGTGCCTCGATCGTTGTGCGGATGCACGCTCAGAACGATGCTCTCGCGGCTCGAGACGTGCCGCTGGAACCACTCGATGCGGTCCGCGTAGACGTTCGGCGGGAACGCCTCGACGGTGGTCGGAAGGTTGACGATCATCTGCTCGTCGGGCGTCGGCTGCCAGGCGGCCATGACCGCTTCACAGATCTCGAGCGCGAACTCGAGCTCGGTGCCGTGGAAGCTCTCGGGCGAGTACTCGAAGACGACCTTCGAGGCGCTCTGTGCAGCGAGCTCCTTGCAGAGCTCCGTCGCGCGCACGGCCAGGTCCACGATCCCCGCTTCGTCCAGCCGGAAGACGACGCGGCGCTGGGTGGTCGACGTCGAGTTGTAGAGATGGACGATCGCCCGCGGGGCGTCCTCGATCGCCTCGAAGGTGCGCTCGATCAGCTCCGGCCGCGCCTGCGTGAGCACGGCGATCGTCGTGTCGGCGGGAATCAGCTCCTCGTCGATCAGCTTGCGGACGAACTCGAAGTCCGTTTTGGATGCGGAAGGGAACCCGACCTCGATCTGCTTGACCCCAAGCTGGACGAGCAGGTCGAACATGCGTTGCTTCCGCGCGGAGTCCATCGGCTTCACGAGCGCCTGGTTTCCATCGCGAAGGTCGGTCGAGCACCAGATCGGGGCCCGGTCGACGACACGGTCGGGCCACGTGCGA
Source organism: uncultured Thermoleophilia bacterium (assembly GCA_963806025.1). Lineage (GTDB taxonomy): Bacteria > Actinomycetota > Thermoleophilia > Gaiellales > Gaiellaceae > PALSA-600. Next base: position 307,839 of record CAWDWI010000003.1, read on the forward strand.
TCGGAAAGCGCGACGGTCGGATATGGGCGGTACTTCCAGTAGGGCATCGGCATGGCTACGGCTCCTCCAGTGGGCGGACTTCTCCCGGCGGTGCGGGAGACGCAAGACGGATATGTCGCGTGGTCGCCTCCCCTAGCGGGGAAGGAGGAGGGCAAGCGCGCGCAGGCTCGCAGTGGGGCAATCGCTGCCGGCCGCGTCGAAGTGTGTGCGCTGCCCGATCATCGCTTTCAAAAGCATAGTGACCCGCTTCCGGTTTCGCAACGAAGCCGGTCGCTATACCTTCTGTAGCTTGACAAGGCCGGTGCCCGTGGGCACACTCAGAAGACGATGACCGGTTCAGCAGCCCGCGTACTCGAGCCCCGGACGCCGCTTGCGGCGCAGTTGCTCGTGCTCGGGCTCGTCATTCTCACGGTCATCGTCATTCTCCCCCGCTAGGGGGAGAATTCGCTCACGCGGCCGGTAGACGCCGCATACGCCGACTCCACTGAAGGAGAAGTGCGCCCGCAGGATGGGCCGGACGAAGGAGCGAACAACTAGATGTGCAGGATTCACACAATCGACGAGGTGCTTGCATGAAGACCATTGCCTGTCTCGCCGGAGACGGGGTCGGGCCTGAGCTGATGGCTGCCGCGACGCGTGCCCTGGACCGGGTCGCGGAACTTCACTCGCTGCAACTCGACGACAAGCACCTCCCGTTCGGCGCCGAGGCCGTCACACGGACGGGACATCCGCTGCCGCCCGAGACGCGCGCCGGGTATCGCCACGTGGACGCGATCCTCGTCGCGGCGCCCGACAATCCGGCGCTCGAGGGCGTCAAGGCCGATCTCGAGCTCGCGTGGCGTGTTGCCCGTGTCCAGCTGGACGGCGGCGGCGATCTCGTGATCACGGGGCCGGTGGGAGAGTGGGGGAACAGGATTGCGCTCGCCCGCGCGTTCTCGAGCACCGCCGCCAGGCGCGGCCGCGTGCTCTGCGTCGGCGAGTCCACCGACTGGCGGGCGTCCGTCGAAGCGGAGCGCGCGCGCTGGAGCGGGCTCGAGGTCGAGGAAGCGTCGCTCGCGCAGGCGCTCGTCCGTCTACGCGAGCACCCTGAGTCGCTCGACGTGGTCGTGACCGAGTCGCACCTCGTCGACGCGATCGTCGACACGGCCGCTCATTTCGCGGGCTCGCATGCGTCGGTTGCCCAGGCCTGGCTTCCGAACGAAGGGCCGGGCGTGTTCTTTCCCGGCGCGAGTGAGCCGGACGACGTCGCGGGGTTCGGCGTCGTCGACCCGCGGGGAATGCTGCTCGCCGCGTCGTTGATGCTGGCCGAGGGGCTCAAGCGCCGGTCGGCCTCGCGGACGCTCGAGCGGGCCGTCGAGGCGGCGGAGCGCCGCGAAGCGCCGGTCGGAGAGGACACGCGATCGTTCACGGACGCCGTGATCGACCTGTTGCCCCAGTCGAGGGTCGACCTGGAGCACTTCGACGAGGTGTGGGCGTGACCCGCGGGACGCGGATGTTCGGGTCCGACGCGATCCTGCGGGCGCTCGAACTGGAGGGCGTCGACGTGGCGTTCGGGATCCCGGGGGGCGCAATCCTCCCGACGTACGACGCGATCGCACGTGGAACCACCGTCCGGCACGTGCTTGCCCGCCATGAGCAGGGCGCCGGCCACATGGCGGAGGGCTATGCGCGTGCGTCGGGGAAGGTCGGCGTTGCGATCGCGACTTCCGGGCCGGGAGCGACGAACCTCGTGACCCCGATCGCCGATGCGTGGATGGACTCGACACCGCTCGTCTGCATCACCGGGCAGGTGCGCGCGTCCCTGATCGGCACGGACGCGTTCCAGGAGATCGACGCGACCGGCATCACGATGCCGATCGTCAAGCATTCGTGGCTCGTCCAGGACGTCCAGGAGCTGCCTGGCGTGCTCAAGGCTGCATTCCACGTCGCACGCACCGGCCGCCAAGGCCCGGTGCTCGTCGACGTTGCCAAGGACGTTCAGGAGGCCGAGTTCGAATTCGCGTATCCCGACGATGTCGACCTGCCGGGCTGGAAGCCGCCGCAGAAGGTGCACCCGAGGCAGCTTCGCGAGGCGGCCCGAGCGATCGCCGAGTCGCAGCGCCCGATCATCTATGCCGGTGGCGGCGTCCTCAACGCCGATGCGTGCGTGGAGCTGCTCAGCCTCGTGGACTCCGCGCAGCTGCCCGCTGTCGTGACGCTGATGGGCAAGGGCTGCCTGCCCGACTCGCACCCGCTCAACTACGGGGCGCCGGGGATGCACGGCTCGAAGTACGCAAACTGGGCCCTGAACAAGGCCGACCTCGTGATCGCGGTGGGCTCCCGGTTCGACGACCGCGTCACGGGCAAGGTGTCCGCTTTCGCGCCGGGCGCGAAAGTGATCCACTTCGACATCGACGCAGCCGAGGTCGGGAAGATCCGTCACGCCGAGATTCCGGTCGTCGGCCCGCTCAAGCTGGCGCTTGCGCAACTGGCCGACGAGCTGCGCGCTCTCGACGGGGACGCTCGAACCTCGCAGGAGCCCTGGCTGCGCCAGCTCGAGGATTGGCGGGCTCAGTTCCCGTTCCGCTATGCGAAAGCAGACGGTCAGCTGAAGCCCCAGACGGCGATCGAGGCTCTGCGTGATGTCGCAGGCGACCGTGACGACGTCATCTGGACGACGGGGGTCGGGCAGCATCAGATGTGGGCGATGCAGTACCTCGTGTGCGACCAGCCTCGATCGTTCATCACCTCGGGGGGCCTCGGGACCATGGGCTACGGCCTGCCTGCGGCGATCGGAGCGAAGGCCGCCCGGCCCGATGCCACGGTCGTGTGCATCGACGGGGACGGGTGCTTCCAGATGACCTGCCAGGAGCTTGCGACCGCGGCCCTCGAGCGGCTTCCCGTCGTTGCGGTCGTGATCAACAACGGCTGGCTCGGGATGGTGCGACAGTGGCAGGAGATGTTCTACGACGAGCGCTTTGCCCAGACGCATCTCACCCACGCGGTGCCCGACTACGCACAGCTCGCGGAGGCCTTCGGCTGCGCCGGCTTCACGGTCGAGAGCGAGGATCAGCTCGAGGATGCCCTGCGGGCGGCGTTCACGGCCGGCCGGAGCGCCGTGGTCGACGTTCGCTGCGATCCGGAGGAGAAGGTCTTCCCGATGGTGCCGGCGGGCGCGGCAGCGGTCGATGTGATGGAAGCCCCGGACGAACAGGTGATCAGCACATGAGCGCACATACGATCTCGGTGCGGCTGGAGAACAAGCCGGGCGCGCTGGCTCGCGTCTCGCAGCTCTTCTCGCGGCGCGGCTACAACATCCAGAGCCTCGCGGTCGGGCCGACGGAGCGCTCAGACATCTCGCGGCTCACCTTGCGTGTCGACTGCAGCGAGCACTCGCTCGAACAGATCGAGAAGCAGATGCACAAGCTCGTCAACGTGCTGCGTGTGACGGAGCTGCGGCCCGACGAGGCGGTCGAGCGTGAGCTCGCGCTGTTCACCGTGAGCGTCTCCACCGACAAGCGGGCAGAGCTCGTCGCGCTCAGCCAGGTCGCGGGCGCGCGTGTCGCCGACGTCGGTCGCGACGCAATCACGTTCGAGTTCGTCGGGCGCCCCGACGAGGTCGAGGCCTTCGAAGAGCTCGTCCGGCCCTACGGCGTGCGCGAGCTCGTGCGCACCGGCAGGGTCGGGCTTCGCCGTCCGAGCGCGGGCGGTCGTACTGCAACTTCCTCCGTCCAAGTCTGAAAGGAACCAACGTGGCCGAGATCTACAAGAGTGGGAATGTCGCGCTTCTGAACGGCAAGGTCGCCATCCTCGGGTACGGCAGCCAGGGACATGCGCACGCGCTCAACCTCCACGACTCGGGAGTCGAAGTCGAGGTCGGGCTTCGTCCCGGCAGCGCGTCGGCCGCCGCAGCCGAAGAGGCCGGTCTGACCGTTCGCACCGTCGCCGACGCCGTGCGCGGCGCCCAGCTCGTCGCGTTCCTCGTGCCCGACGGAGCCCAGCCTGCTCTCTACGAGGAGGAGGTCGCGCCGAATCTCGAGCCGGGCGCGGCTCTTCTCTTCGCCCACGGCTTCAACGTCCACTACGGCCGCATCACGCCGCCCGAGGGGCACGACGTGATCATGGTCGCGCCGAAGGGGCCGGGGCACGTGGTGCGCCGCCTCTATACCGAGGGGTACGGCACACCAGCGGTCGTGGCAGTCGCCCAGGATGCGAGCGGCGAGGCGCGTGAGCTCGCGTTCGCCTATGGGGCCGCCCTTGGCGCCGCGCGCGCCGGAATGGTCGTGACGTCGTTCGCCGAGGAGACGGAGACCGATCTGTTCGGTGAACAGACAGTGCTCTGCGGCGGTGTCACCCAGCTGATCCAACTCGGGTTCGAGACGCTCGTCGAGGCCGGATACCAGCCTGAGGTGGCCTACTACGAGTGCCTGCACGAGTTGAAGCTGATCACCGATCTGATCTGGGAGGGCGGGATCGAGCGAATGCACTATTCGATCTCCGACACGGCGGAATACGGTTCGCACGCCGTCGGGACCGAAGGTCGTGGACGAGCATGTGCGCGAGAACATGCGCGCCGTCCTGGCCTCGATTCGCGACGGGTCGTTCGCTCGCGATTGGATCGCCGAGATGGATCGTGGGCAACCGTCTCTCGATGTCTACCGCGCGAAGCTCGCCGAGACACAGATCGAGCAGGTCGGCGCACGCCTGCGCGCGTTGAACGTGAAGGAGGAGACTGCTGGCGTCGGTTGACGTACCGGTCGCCCTTCTGGGCTACGGCACCGTCGGCTCGGCGGTCAATCGTCTCCTCACCGAATCGGCAGATGACATCGAACGCGCCACCGGCCATCGGCTGCGGGTCGTGAAGGCGCTCGTGCAGGACGTCGCGAAGGAGCGTGATTACCCTCCCTCGGGAGGGGTGCTCACCACGAACTTCGCCGAGATCCTCGACGACCCCAGCATCGCCGTGGTGGCGGAGGTCATGGGCGGAGTCGAGCCGGCGGGCGGCTATGTATTGGAGCTGCTGAAGCGCGGCAAGAGTGTCGTTTCGGCGAACAAGCAGCTCGTGGCCCGTCGCGGTGCGGAGCTGTTTGCGACCGCGTCGGAGGCCGGCGTCCAGCTGCGCTTCGAGGCGAGTGTCTGCGCGGCGATTCCCGTGATCAAGGTGCTGCGCGAGTCGCTCGTCGTCACCAACGTCCATCGCGTGCTCGGCATCGTGAACGGCACGACCAACTTCGTGCTCACCGAAATGGAAGGCGGCAAGAGCTACGACGAGGCGCTCGCCGACGCGCAGCAGCGCGGTTATGCAGAAGCCGATCCCACCGACGATGTCTCCGGCGCCGACGCCGCCGCGAAAATGGCGATCCTCGCGACGGTCGCCTTCAACTCACATGTGGAGCTCGCCGACGTTGCGTACTCGGGGATCACGAAGATCGACGCGCTCGATGTCGTGGCAGCGCGCCAGCTCGACATGGTGATTCGCCTTGTCGGGGCCGCGAGGCTCGTGGACGGCCGGGTCGACGTCTCGGTGCAGCCTGCCTTCGTCGACAAGCAGCATCCACTGGCGAAGGTCGACGGTGCCTTCAACGCTGTGATGCTGCAGGGCGACGCGATCAGGGAGATCACGCTCGAGGGGCCCGGAGCGGGCGGCGTCGAGACGGCATCCGCCGTGATCGCCGACATCACGAGCGTGCTCGGGACGATGGGCACCGGGTTCCTGCAGAACGACGCCGCGTGGCGCCAGTTGCCGATGCTGCCCGACGGCGACAGCTCCTCGCCGTTCTATTTTCGGCTGCATGTCGAGGATCGCCCGGGCGCGCTCGCGCGCGTGGCGGAGGAGCTCGCCGAACGCGAGATCTCGATCGCACGGCTCCTCCAGCATCAGAACGGGGATGGGGCCGCTCTCCATGTCGTCACGCACGAGGCCAGGGTGGGCGCGTTGCGGGCAGCCCTCGAGGCCGTCGGCGAGCTCGACGACGTGCACGGCTGTTCGACCCCGCGCCCGGTCATCTCCGACCGCGGCGTGGCGGAGCTCGGATGGGCGTGAACGCCGCCTCAGCGCTGTCTCTCGGCGAGGGGTCGACGCCGCTCGTGCCGGCGCGGCGCCTGCAAGAGCGGTTCGGCGTCGAGCTGCACCTGAAGTGCGACGGCCTCAACCCGACAGGCAGTTTCAAGGACCGTGGGATGGTCGTGGCCGTGGAGCGGGCCGCGGAGTCGGGGGCGCGAGCCGTCGTCTGCGCCTCGACCGGCAACACGGCCGCGTCGGCGGCCGCCTACGCGGCGCGCGCGGGCCTGGAGGCGATCGTGCTCACGCCGGCCGGGGCCACCGCGACGGCCAAGCGCGCGCAGGCGCGGGCAGCCGGCGCGCGCCTGCTCGAGGTCAAGGGCAGCTTCGACGATGCCCTGCGGCTGTGCCGCGAGCTCGGGCAACGTGAGGGATTCGTGCTCGTCAACTCGCTGAATCCGGACCGCATCGAGGGACAGAAGACCGTCGTGGTGGAGATCCTCGAACAGCTCGGATCTGCTCCCGGACTGATTGCGCTGCCGTTCGGCGGCGGCGGCAACGTCTCCGCCGTGGCCGCCGGCCTCGCCGATGCCGGCGCCTCGACCAGGATCGTCGTCGGACAGGCCGCCGAGCGGGCGACGACGTGGGCCTCCGCGATCAGGATCGGAGAGCCCGCGCACGCCGCGCACGTGGCCGAGCTCGTCGCCGACGGCCGCGTCGAGGTGGTCACGCTCGGCGAGGACGAGCTTCGCGGCGCCTGGCAGCTGCTCTCGCACGAGGAGGGCGTGTTCTGCGAGCCTGCGTCGGCTGCCGGGGTGGCGGCGCTCGAGCGCCTGCCCGATCTGGAGGGCACGACCGTCGTGTGCATCGTCACGGGCCACGGGCTGAAGGACGCGGGCGCCGTCGACGACGGGGAGTCTCAGACCGTGGAGGCGACCCTCGAGGCAGTGCTCGAGGCGATCGGGTGATTCGTGCCTTTGCACCTGCGTCGACGGCGAACCTCGGCCCGGGATTCGATTCGGCCGGGGCGGCGCTCGAGCTCTGGAACGAGCTGGAGATCGAGGACGCCGACGAGCTCGAGGTCGAGATCAGCGGCGAAGGCGCCGGGGAGCTGCCGCATGACGCGTCGCATCTCGCGCTCAGAGTGTTCTCGATCTTTGCGCCCCTGGCTGGCCGCCGCTTCCGGTTCGTGAACCGCGTCCCGCTCGAGCGCGGGCTCGGCTCGAGCGCGGCGACGATCGGGCTCGGGCTCGTGGCCGGGGCCGCCGCGGCGGGCGTCGACGCCGATCCGGCAGCGCTGCTCGTCGAGGGCGCACGCTTCGAAGGGCACATCGACAACCTCGCCGCCGTCCTTTTCGGCGGCGCTTGCGTCTCCTGGACGCACGACGCCGGCCCTCGGGCTGCGCGGATCGCCGCCGACCTACCGCTTGCGCCGGTGCTCGTCGTGCCGGCCGCGCGCACGAACACCGCACGGTCGCGCAGCGACCTCCCGTTCACCGTGAGTCATCACGATGCCGCCGTGACCGTCGCCTCGGCGACGATGCTCGGTGCGGCGATCGCCGGCGGCAACGCCACCCTGCTCCGCGACGCATTCCACGACCGGCTGCACGAGCAGTACCGCAGTTCCCAGGCTCCGCTCCTCGAGGAGCTGCGCGAAAACCTGCCCGACGGTGCAAGTGGCGTCACTCTTTCCGGTTCCGGCCCTTCGGTCGTCGTGTGGGCCGCGCCCGACCGCATCGACGAGGTGGTTGCCTCGCTCGAGCAGTCCGTTCCCTCGTCCGCGACGGTGCTTCCCTTGCGGGTGGCCCAGGCAGGAGCTCACGTTCAATGACGACGCCATATGGCAAGACGCACTCCGCCAAACGCCACAGCGCAGCGCTCACCGACGGGGTCGACCGCGCGCCCGCGCGGGCGATGCTGAAAGGTGTCGGGTTCACGGACGCAGACCTCGCGAAGCCGCTGATCGGCGTCGCGACCACCTGGATCGAGACGATGCCGTGCAACCTGAATCACCGTCGGCTCGCCGGTTACGTCAAGCAGGGCATCCGCCGTGCGGGCGGCACGCCGATCGAGTTCAACACGATCGCAGTCTCCGACGGCGTCTCGATGGGAACCGTCGGCATGCGCGCCTCGCTCGTCTCGCGCGAGGTGATCGCCGACTCGATCGAGCTCGTCGCCCGTGGCCATCTCTTCGATGGGCTCGTGTGCATCGTGGGCTGCGACAAGACGATTCCCGCCGGCGTCATGGCGCTCGCCCGGCTCGACCTGCCCGGGCTCGTGCTCTACAGCGGCTCGATCGAGGCAGGGCGGTATCGCGGAGCCGACGTCACCATCCAGGACGTTTTCGAGGCGGTCGGGGCGCACGCGGCGGGCACGATCTCCGACCGGGAGGTGCACGCACTCGAGAGCGTCGCCTGCCCGGGCGCCGGGGCCTGCGGGGGACACTTCACCGCCAACACCATGGCGACCGCGCTCGACTTCCTGGGCGTGAGCGCGCCCGGCCTGAACGAGATCCCGGCCAATCACCCGGGCAAGCCGCAGGCAGCGGTGGTCGCGGGCGAGCTTGCGATGCGCCTCGTCGAGGAGGACACGCGACCGTCGCAGGTGCTGACCCGAGAGGCGTTCGAGAATGCGATCGCCGCCATCGCCGCCACCGGTGGCTCGACCAACGGCGTGCTGCACTTGCTGGCGATCGCAGCCGAGGCCGGCATCCCGCTCGAGATCGACGACTTCGACACGATCTCGTCGCGCACGCCGATCGTCGCGGACATCAAGCCGGGCGGCCGCTATGTCGCCACCGACCTCTTCAAGGCGGGCGGGGTGGCGCTCGTCGCGCGCGAGCTCGTGCGCGCCGGGGTCGTCAACGAGGACGCGGTCGCGGTCGACGGTCGCTCGCTGCGCCAGGTCGCCGACGGTGTGCACGAACGGCCGGGGCAGGACGTGGTGGTCTCGTGGGACGCGCCGCTGAAGCCGACGGGCGGGCTTGCCATTCTGCGAGGCAACCTCGCACCGGACGGGTGCGTCGTGAAGCTGGCAGGTCACGAGCGGCTGCTGCATCGTGGGCCGGCACGCGTGTTCGACTCCGAAGAGGCGTGCTTCGCGGCCGTCAAGGCGCGGAAGATCGAGCCGGGCGATGTCGTCGTCATTCGCTACGAAGGGCCCGCGGGAGGCCCGGGGATGCGGGAGATGCTGCACGTCACCGCATCCCTCGTGGGTGAAGGTCTCGGCGACGAGGTTGCGCTGATCACCGACGGCCGCTTCTCGGGCGCCACCCACGGACTGATGGTCGGGCACATTGCGCCCGAGGCGTTCCGGGGCGGCCCAATCGCGCACCTGCGCGACGGCGACATCGTGGTGATCGACGTCGATGCGCGGGAGCTGAACGTGGAGCTTCCCGAGGACGAGCTCTCGCGCCGCGCCTCCGAGTGGTCACAGCCAGAGGCCCGTTATGCAAGTGGCGTGTTCGCGAAGTACGCAGCGACCGTCGGCTCGGCGTCGAAGGGAGCCCGAACGGAATGAATTCAGCGCTCCAGGAGCTTCTTGACGGCGCGGGTCGCCTGGCCGATCCGCTGTTCGTTCTCGACGAGGGCGAAGCGGACGTGCCCGTCGCCTCCGTCGCCGAAGCCGATCCCGGGGCTGACCGCCACATTCGCCTCGCGGGCGAGGAGCAGGGCGAAGTCCAGCGAGCCGAGCGCCCGGAAGCGATCGGGGATCTCCGCCCAGACGAACATCGTCCCGAGCGGCGGCTCGACGTGCCAGCCCGCCCGGTCGAGCCCGCGGCAGAGCGCATCCCGCCGAAGGCGGTAGATCTCACAGACCTCGGCCGGATAGTCGGGCGCCTCGCGCAAGGTGACGGTCGCCGCGATCTGGATCGGCTGGAAGGTCCCGTAGTCGAGGTAGGACTTCAGCTTCGTGAGCGCGGCGACGACGTCGGGGCGGCCGACCATGAATCCAACCCGCCAGCCGGCCATCGAGAACGACTTCGTCAGGCTGTAGAGCTCGACCGCGCACTCGGCGGCACCCTCCGCAGCAAGAATCGAGGGCGGCCGGTGGCCGTCGAAGGCCACGTCGGCGTACGCGAAGTCGTGCACGAGCAGGAACTCGTGTTCCCGCGCGAGGTCGACCAGGTACTGCATGTCCTCGACCGACGCGACGGCGGTCGTCGGGTTGTGCGGGAACGACACGATCACGACCTTCGGATCGGAGGCACGAACCGCATCCGCGATCGCCTCCACGCCGCCCGTTGCCGGCGGCGTGACGACGCGGGCACCTGCGAGAGCCGGCGCGACGCGGTGAATCGGGTACGCGGGCGTGGGAACGACGACCGTGTCGCCGCCCTCGACGAGCACCCACATCACGTGAGCGAGGCCCTCCTTCGCGCCGATCGTGCTCGAGATCTGGGTCTCGGGGTCGAGCTCCACCCCGAACGCGCGCAGATAGTGCTCGGCAACCGCATGCCGCAACTGCGTGATGCCCCTGCTCGCCGAGTAGCGGTGATTCGCGGGCTTGGCCGCGGCCTCCTGCAGTTTCGCCACGGCGATCTCGGGCGAAGGGATGTCCGGGTTGCCGAAACCGAGGTCGATCACGTCGCGCCCGTCACGGCGCAGTTCACGCTTCAGCTGGTCGACCGTCGCGAAGACGTACGGCGGCAGGTCTTCGATTCGGCAAAACTTCATTTCCAAAAGTATTGTAAGGAGAGCAATGGCTGTTGACACGCTCAGATGCCGGATCTGCGAGTCCGACTATCCGGCCGTCGCGAGCGGCGTTTGTCTGCGCTGCTTCGGTCCGCTGGAGCCAGTCTACGACTGGGCCCAGGTCGCCAGCGAGGTGACCCGCGAGTCGATCGAGCGGGGGCCCCGCTCGCTCTGGCGCTACGCCTCCCTCTTGCCGACCGCGGCGCCGCCGAACGCGGCCGCCGGCCCGGGCTGGACGCCGCTCGTGCCCGCTCCTCGAATCGCTCAGGCGGTCGGAGTGCGTGAGGTGTTCCTGAAGCTCGATCACACCAACCCGACGCACTCGTTCAAGGACCGGGTGGTCGCCGTCGCCGCTGCGAAGGCAGCCGAGCTCGGGACAGACACCCTGGCCTGCGCGTCGACCGGCAACCTGGGGAATGCCGTGGCGGCTCGCGCGGCGGCCAGCGGGATGCGCTCGGTCGTGCTCTATCCGCGGACCGTGGAGCCGGAGAAGCTTCTCGCGACCGCGGTCTACGGCGGCGAGATGTTCGCGGTCAACGGCAGCTACGACGACTGCTCACGGCTCGTCGTCGAGCTGGCCGGCGAGCTCGATTGGGCATTCGTCAACGTGAACCTGCGCGCCTATTACGCCGAAGGGTCGAAGACGCTTGCCTTCGAGATCGCCGAGCAGCTGGGCTGGGAGCTGCCGGACGCCGTCGTCTCGCCGATCGCTTCCGGATCGCTCTTCACGAAGCTCTGGCAGGGGTTCGAGCAGTTTCGCCGGCTCGGTCTGGTCGACGGGGACAGTCCGCGCATCTTCGGCGGACAGGCAGAGGGCTGCGCGCCCGTTGCCCATGCGTTCGCCGACGACCGCCCGGTCTCCCCGATTCGCCCGAACACGATCGCGCATTCACTCGCGATCGGCGCTCCGGCCGACGGCGATCTCGCGATCGCGACTGCACGCGCTTCGGGCGGCGGCATCTTCGCGGTCCCCGAAGACGAGATCGGCGCGAACGTCTCGATGCTCGCCGCGCTGTCGGGCGTCTTCGGCGAGACAGCCGCCGGAGTCACCCTCGGTGCCCTCAGAGCGGCGACTGCGGCGGGGACGCTCGGAGCCGATGATCGTGTTGTCGTGCTCGTGACCGGCACCGGGCTGAAGACGCCCCAGATCGTCGAGACGCGGGCAGGCGTCGAGGTCGAGGCGGACGTCGACGAGCTGCTCGAGCACATCGGGGTGATGGCATGACTGCGGTCGGCGACCCCGTCGTCGCGGCCCTGCGCGCAGAGATCACGGCGCTCGACGAGCAGCTCCTCGAGACGATCAACCAGCGCCTCGAGACGGTCGAGAAGCTCCGCCTCTACAAGAAGGAGCATGACCTGCCGTTCGTCGATCCGGACCGCGAGGCGGCGCTGATCCAGGAGTTGAGGAGCGCCAACCGCGGGCCGCTCTCCCAGGAAGGACTGAACGAGCTGATCACCTTCGTCCTCGACCTCGTGAAGCGGGAGCTGGCCTCCCGTGACTGACGTGATCGCGGCTCTGCCGGGCGACGGGATCGGCCCGGAGGTGCTGGAGCAGGCGGTGCGGGTGCTCGAGCGTCTTCCGCTCGACCTCCAGGTCGTACGGCTGCCCTTTGGGGGCGCGGCGATCGACGCGACAGGCGAGCCGCTGCCCGACTCGACGCTCGAGGCGTGCCGCGCCTCGAACGCTGTGCTGCTGGGCGCAGTCGGCGGCCCGCGCTGGGACGGCGGCTCGGTGCGGCCCGAGCAGGGCCTTCTCGGGCTGCGCAAGGCACTCGACGTCTACGCGAACCTGCGCCCGGCGACGCAGGGCGGGGTCGATCTTCTGGTCGTGCGCGAGCTGGTCGGCGGGCTGTACTTCGGCGCCCGCGGCGTGCGCTCCGACGGCACCGTGTTCGACACGTGCGAGTACCACCCGGATCATGTCGCACGCATCGTGCGCCGCGGCTTCGATCTGGCGCGCAGCCGTCGCCGCTCGCTCGTGTCGGTCGACAAGGCAAACGTGCTCGACACCTCTCGCATGTGGCGGCGCGTCGTCGAGGAGATCGCGCCGGACTATCCCGATGTCGAGGTTCGCCACGCTCTCGTCGACAGCTTCGCAATGGAGCTCGTGAATGCACCCCAGACGATCGACGTCGTGGTGACGGAGAACATGTTCGGCGACATCCTCTCGGACGTCGCAGCCGCGGTCACCGGGGGGCTCGGGCTGGCCGCGTCCGCCAGCCTCGGCGACGGTGGCCCCGGGATCTTCGAGCCGGTGCACGGCTCGGCGCCCGATCTCGCCGGGACCGGAGCCGCGAATCCGGCTGCGATGCTCAGGTCGCTTGCGCTACTGCTCGAGCACGCGCTGCGGCGGGGGGATCTCGCCGCCGCTCTCGGTGAGGCCGTCGACGCAGCGCTCGTCTCGACGCCCACCCCCGACCTCGGCGGTGACGCCACGACCGATGACTTCGGTGATGCGGTGCTCGCATCGCTCCTGGAGCTCGCTCCGCGATGAGCATCAGTGTCGGATATCCGGGCCCGCCCGGGAGCCACAGCAATGCGGCAGCGTCGGTGCTCGTGCCCGACGCGGTGCGCTCGGTCGACCTGCCGAGCTTCGTGGCGGTCGTGGACGCCGCCGCGGCCGCCGAGGTGACGCTCGGCGTGCTGCCGATCGAGAGCTCCCTCGTCGGCCCGATCGCGGAGACGCACGATCTGCTCTTCCGGGCGCCGCTCTCGATCATCCGCGAGGCAACCCTGCCGATCAGGCACTGCATCGTCGGCCTCGCGGGCGCGAGCTTCGACGAGGCGCGGACCGTGCTCTCACATCCGGCGGCGTTCGACCAGTGCCGCGTGCTGCTCGGCGCGCGCGATGTTCGGCGCATTCCGTCGGCGACGACGGCGGACGCGGCCCGCGAGGTCGCCGACGCGGGGGATCCGCATCAGGTGGCGATCGCGAGCGCCGAGGCTGCGGCGGCCTACGGGCTGGAGGTGCTGGCAGACGACGTCGGAGACCGGCCCGGCGCCTTCACCCGTTTTGTGGCGCTCGCGCCCTATACCCAGGTCGGCGGCGGCGAGGGTTGGCGTACGGCGCTGTCGTTCGTCACCGACCATCAGCCTGGAGCGCTGTTCCGGGCGCTCGGCCCACTGGCAGAGAACAGCGTCAACCTGGTGCAGCTCGTCTCGCGACCGCTCCCGAACTCTCCGTGGCGCTACCGTTTCGACGTGGTGCTCGACGGCCATATCTACGACGAACACGTCGGCCCGGCGCTGACCGAGCTGCGCGGGCTGACCCGCGAGCTGCGGCTGTTCGGTTCCTACGCCGCGGAGCGCAACCGGTGAGCACGCTCTTCCGAAAGATCTGGGACGCGCATCTCGTCTCGGAGGAGGAGGGGAAGCCGTCGCTCCTCTACGTCGACCTGCATCTGGTGCACGAGGTGACGAGCCCGCAGGCTTTCGAGTCGCTCAGGCTGAACGGCCGCTCGGTACGGCGGCCCGAGCTGACGGTGGCGACGATGGATCACAACGTCCCGACGGTGGACGGTCCGATCACCGACGAGCTTTCGCGCGCACAGCTAGACGCGCTGGCCGCGAACTGCGAGCAATTCGGCGTCCGCCTGTTCGCCACCGGTAGCGGCCGTGAGGGAATCGTGCACGTGATCGGGCCGGAGCTCGGGGTGACGCAGCCCGGCATGACGATCGTGTGCGGTGACAGCCACACGTCGACCCACGGCGCCTTCGGCACCCTCGCCTTCGGGATCGGCACGTCGGAGGTCGAGCACGTTCTGGCGACGCAGACGCTGCCGCAAGCCCTGCCGCGGACGATGCGCATCACCTTCGCGGGCGAGCTGCCCTTCGGGTTGTCCGCGAAGGACATGGTTCTGGCTGCGATCGGTCAGATCGGCGTCGCCGGCGGCCAGGGCCACGTGATCGAGTACGCCGGCCCGGCGGTCGAGGCGCTCTCGATGGAGGGCCGCATGACGATCTGCAACATGTCGATCGAGGCGGGAGCGCGGGCCGGCATGATCGCGCCCGACGACGTGACCTTCGCCTACCTCGAGGGTCGTCCCGGCGTCCCCACCGGGGACGCGTGGGAGCAGGCGGTCGAGGCGTGGCGTGGCCTGCGCAGCGACGAGGGCGCGACGTTCGACCGCGAGGTCGTCGTCGACCTCTCGAGTCTCAAGCCCCAGGTGACGTGGGGCACGAACCCCGGCATGGTGGCGGCGGTGGACGAAGTCGTTCCCGATCCGTCCGACTTCGCCGATCCGGCGGAGCGTGAGGCGGTCGAGCGTGCGCTCGCGTACATGGACCTGGCACCGGGCACGCCGCTCGTCGACATCCGCATCGACAAGGTGTTCATCGGCTCGTGCACGAACGCCCGCATAGAGGATCTGCGCATTGCGGCCAACGTCGTCTCCGGCAAGCGCGTGGCCGATCATGTTCACGCGATCGTCGTGCCCGGCTCGGCGCAGGTGAAGCGCCAGGCCGAGGCCGAGGGGCTGCACGAGATCTTCGAGGCGGCCGGATTCGAGTGGCGCCGCGCCGGCTGCTCCATGTGCCTCGGGATGAATCCCGACGTGCTCGGGCCGGGCGATCGGTGCGCCTCGACGTCGAACCGCAACTTCGAGGGGCGCCAGGGCGCGGGCTCGCGCACGCACCTGGTGAGCCCGGCGATGGCGGCCGCCGCCGCGGTGGCCGGTCACTTCGCCGACGCGCGGGAGCTCGGATGAACGAGCTCCGGAGCGTCACCGGGAAGGTCGCGGTGCTCGACCGCGCCGACGTCGACACCGACCAGATCATCCCGAAGCAGTTCCTGAAGCGGATCGAGCGCTCGGGCTACGGGCAGTTCCTCTTCTACGACTGGGTGCGCGACCCGGGCTTCTTCCTGAACGACCCCGAGAACCGCGACGCACCGATTCTCATCGCCGGCCGCAATTTCGGCTGTGGCTCGTCGCGCGAGCACGCAGCCTGGGCGCTCGAGGACTTCGGCTTCCGGGTCGTGATCGCACCGTCGTTCGGCGACATCTTCCGGGCGAACGCGATTCTGAGCGGCCTCGCGCCGGTTCAGCTGCCGCCCGAGGAGATCGTGCGCATCCGGGAGGCGCTGACCACGGGGAACGAGCTGACGGTCGACCTCGAGCGCCTGCGGATCACGCATCCGGACGGGCTCGTGGTCGAGTTCGAGTTCGACGCGCACGCCCAGGAAACGCTGGTCAACGGCCTCGACGACGTGGCGCGCACGTTGAACCGCGCCGACGAGATCACGGCGTATGAGGCGACTCACGTCGCGCGCTTCGACGCACGCGAGCTGGTTCTCTGACAGCGACCGACCCTGATTCGCTCTCTGAATCAGGGTCGCGAGTTGCTCGGCAGCGGGCAGCAATCCGAAACTCGTGAATCTGGTTCGGCTGACACCGAATCAGATTCAGGTGCGTGTCAGACACCAGTCAGCCCGTGTTGCGGAGCGCAGCCGCGATGCCGGCGATCGAGCGCAGGAGCGGCAACTGCGCGGTCTCGTCACCTGCGCGGTGGCGGCGGAGCAGTTCGACCTGCATCGCGTTCATCGGATCGACGTACGGGTTGCGCAGGTCGATCGACCGGCGCAGGATCGGCTGACGCTCGAGGAGGGCGCCGACGCCGGCGGCGGCGAGAACGCCCGCGACCGTGCGCTCGTGCTCGCGCTCGATCTCGTCGAAAAGCTCCGTGCCCGCCACCAGCGACAGATAGCCGCGAGCGATCGAGAGGCTCGATTTCGCGAGGGTCATCTCGAGGTTGTCGACCACGGCACGGAAGAACGGCAGCCGCTCGTACAGCTGGCGCAACGCGTCCGCACCGACCGACTCGAACGCCGAGCCGCAACCGAACCACGCCGGCAGCAGCACCCGGTTCTGCGTCCACGAGAACACCCAGGGGATTGCGCGTAGGGATGACAGATAGTCGGTGTCGTTCGGACGCCGGGACGGTCGCGACGCGATCTCCAGCATCGTGAGCTCGTCGACCGGGGTGAACGCGCGAAAGAACTCGACGAAGCGGTCGTTGTCCCAGACGAAGCCCCTGTACACATCGCGCGACCGTGCGGCCATGCGGTCGAGCAGCGCCCGCTCGTCGTCACGCGGCGGCTCGGGCAGGTGCTCGGGGAATGTCGCGAGGAGCGTCCCGGCGAGCGCGGCCTCGAGATTGCGGCGCGCAAGCCCTTCCAGCCCGTACTTGAACGACACCGTCTCGCCTTGCTCCGTGAGCTTCATTCGTCCGGGCGGCTCGCCGGCAGGCTGCGATGCGATCGCCGCGTGCGTGGGGCCACCGCCGCGCCCGGCGCTCCCGCCGCGGCCGTGGAAGATCGTCAGCGCCACACCGTGCCGCCGCGCGACGTCGGCGAGCTCCTCCTGCGCTCGGTAGATCGCCCACTGTGCAGCGAGATACCCGCCGTCCTTGCCCGAGTCCGAGTAGCCCACCATCACCTCGGACGTGCCGCAGCCGCTTCGGAGCAGCTCGTCGAGGATGATCGGCGCCGCTTTCAGATCGTCGAGCGTCTCGAAGAGCGGCACGATCGAGAGCGGAGCGTCGGTGAGCGCTGCAGCGGCAGTCACGTCGGCCGCGCTCGACGTGCCGGAGACGATCAGCGTGTCGAGCGCGTCGTTGCCGTGGCGCGCACGCGCAGCGACGGCCGCCGCGACGGCTTCCTGGGCGCGCGGCCCTGCGAGGTCGCGCGCGTGCAGCCTGAGATCGAGCTTCGCGATGTGGAAGCCGAAGAGCTCGACCATCCGCTCGAGCCGCGCGACGCGCCCTTCGCCGACCCGCCGCCCGCCGTTCGCGGCCAGGCTCTCTCGGATCGTACGCAGGTCGTCGAGCAGCTCCGACGGTCCCCCGTAGGCGTCGTTGTCGAGGCGCCACCACATGAACGACAGCTTGCGGCGGTACGGCTCGAGCTCGTTGCGCGAGCCGATCTCCGCGGCGTATTCGGGCAGCTCGGTCTCGTCACGCGAGAGCGACAGCTCGAGCTCCGTGGAGATGCGGACGAGCGAGCGGGTCGATGCGATCTCGACCGCGAGCTCCCTCACCTCGTCGCGATAGCGGCGGAGAGCCACCTTGCGTGCCTCGTCGAGGGCCTCGGCGATCGAGGCCGGCCCGGCCGCCGGGTTGCCGTCCATGTCGCCGCCGATCCACGAGCCGAACGTCAGCGGTGGCGGCGATCCCGGTACGCGCAGGCGCCAGGCGTGCAGCAGGTCGGTCGCCGCCGAGATCAGGCTGTGCTCGAAGAACCACAATCCGTTGCGAATCTCGTCGGTGATCCGCAGGCGGTCGTGCCTGACCTCGTCCGTCTGCCAGAGCAGCGTCACCTCCTCGGCGAGACGCTCTTCGACCTGGCTCCGCTCGTCAGGAGCCAGGCGCGGATCGTCGAGGCGGATGAGCTGGTCGGCGATCCTGATGTGCGCCAGCAGGACGGTTCGCCTGGTCGCCTCGGTTGGGTGCGCGGTGAGCACGAGCCGGATCGAGGTCGTCGCCGCCCGGTCGACGAGCTCGGCCGCCGGAACTGCTGCAAGCTGCTGGAAGGCGTCCTCGAGCGACTCGCGGGCGACGACGCCGTCGTGCGCATCCTCGCGCCGCCGCCGCAGCCGGTGGTGCTGCTCGGCGAGGTTCGCCAGCTGGAAGTAGAGCCCGAAGGCGCGCAGCACCACCGCTTGCTGGTCGGCGGTGAGCGACGACGCGGTGCTCGCCGTCGAGCTGTCGGCGCGCGCGCTGCGCGCGTCGCGCCTGATCGCCTCGACCAGCTCGAGCAGCCATTCACCCTCCTGCTCGACGAGCACGGTGCCGAGAATCGTCCCGAGCACGCGCACGTCGCGGCGAAGCGGGGCGGCGGGGTCGCCGCGAGGCCTGTCCGTGCTCACGCCGTCGACGCTACGAGCGAAGGCCGAGTGCGGAGAGGACGTCGTCTGCGTCGGGGGCGACCGTGGTGAGCCGCTCGACGTCGCTCTCCACCGGCTGCGGGCGCGCCCCGGTGACGACGAGGACGACCCGCGACCCGGGCTCGATCTCGCCGCGAGCCACGGCCTCGGCCAGCGCGCCGAGCGCAGCGCCGCTCGCGCAGTCGGCTTCGATACCGGTCGTCTCGACGAGCAGCGCGGTGTTCTCGACGATCACGTCCTCGTCGACGGCGACGATGTCCCCTCCGGTCGCGCGCGCAGCGCCGATCGCGAGGTCGCCGTGCGACGGATCGCCGACGGCGAGAGAGGCGACCCCGGTCGAGGCCTCGACCCGTGAGATGCCCCGGTCGTCGGCGAACGCTGCGGCGATCGGGCTCGAGCCGAGCGCCTGGGCTGCGAACATCCTCGGAACGGGCGCGTCGGCGAGGCGCGCTTGCACCAGTTCGGCGAACCCCTGCGCAAGCTTCGAGAAGAGCGTGCCGCTCGCGGCGGGGCAGACGACGGCATCGGGCAGCTGCCAGCCGAGCTGTTCGGCGATCTCGAACGAGATCGTCTTCGCGCCCTCGCTGGCGTACGGGTGCAGGTTCCCGCTGACGAAGCCCCAGGGGAAGAGACCGCCCAGCTCGAGCTCGAGGCGGCGGCAGTCGTCGTAGGTGCCGGCAACGGCAAAGACGCGTGCGCCCGGGTGACGGGCCGCGACAGCCGCGGCTTCGCCCCCGACGGGTGCGAGCACGATCGCCTCGAGCCCGGTTGCGCCCGCGGCTGCTGCGACCGCGTGACCGAGGTTGCCCGTCGAGGAGCAGCAGAGCGTCGTGACGCCGTGATCGAGTGCGGTGGCCGCGGCGATCGTGGCGATACGGTCCTTGTAGGAATGGGTCGGGTTGTGCCCTTCGAGCTTCAGGTGGAGATCGAGATCGAGGAGCTCCGACAGGCGGTCGGCGCGGTGGAGCGGTGTCCAACCGGCGCCGTGCTCGACCTTCGCACCGGCCGGCAGAAGCGCGGCGTACCGCCAGAGCGACTCCGGGCCGGCAGCGATCGAGCGGTGAGAGACGTCGCGCGCGATGTCGTTCCAGTCATAGGTGAGATCGGTGGGACCGTCGCAGCGGCGACAGGCATCGACGGGCTCGGGGAGCGAGACGGTCTCGCACACCCGGCAGCGCAGGCCGGCGGCGCTCATCGGTGGAGGCTCCCCGTCCTTTTGCTGGAACCTAACCGGAAGGACGGGTGAGTCCGGTCAGGCCAATTGCGCGCACGCGATGACCGGAAGGAAAAACATCTTCTCGATCCCGCTGCACATGCCCCCAAGTCTAGAGCAACGAAGGCCCGACTTCAAATCATCCCGGCTCGACGAGGACGCCTCGCCTACGGGCTACCCTGGTGCACTGGATGAGGCGCCTATCGCTCTGGGTCTGGATTGCCGCACTTGCGGCCGCGATCGTATTGACCGCTGCTGCTGCGGCTGCCAAGGCTCCCCCGTTGCCGCAGGCAACCGGGCACCAGACGGTGACGGTCGTCGCTCGCGGCATACCGACCCCGACCGAGTTCGCCTTCCTCGCCGGGAGGCTCTTCGTCGGCGGTTACGGCGACGAGACGAACCCGAACGTGGCGGGTGGCGTCTACCTCCTCGGCGGCGGCAAGGCGATCAGAGTGCCGGGCTCCCCGCCCCATGTGTATGGCCTCGCAGCCGGGAAGAACACGCTCTACCTGAGCACCAGCCAGTCGCTCCTCGCGTTCAGCGGCTGGGACGGCACCCGTTTTCGGACGAGACGCGTCGTCAGGACCCCGCACGGCTACGGGACCTTCAGGGGCCTGGCTGTCGGGCCGGACGGGTTGATCTACGTCGGAGCAAATACCGATCCCCCTCCGCCGAAACCGAACCCCAGCGACTCGTTCTTGTCCGTCGATCCGGCAACCGGTGCGGCCAGGATCCTCGCAACCGGGATCCGCCAACCGTGGCAGCCGCTTTTCCTGCCCGGCCACGCGCTCCCTCTCGTCTCCGATCTCAACCAGGACGACCTGGGCCCGCACCGCCCGCGCGATTACATCCTCGCGATCACGCGTGGCGCGAACTACGGGTTCCCGTCGTGTCCGGCGACCCCGAGCACGTGTGCGAACTACTCGCAACCGCTCGTCCAGTTTCGGGCCCATTCCTCCCCGATGGGGCTCGGCTACCTGAACGGCAAGGTCTACATCGCGCTCTACGGCGGTCTCGGCAAGGGCCCCGTTGTCGTGTCGATGTCGCCGAAGGGAGGGAAGCCGACACCGTTCCTGTCGGGGTTCCCGGCACCCGTGATCGCTCTCGGTACTGCCAGGGGAAGCCTGTACACGGGCGATCAGAGCGGCGTGATCTATCGCGTTACGCCCTGACTTCAGTTTGTGTAGTATCGGAACGTCCGATTCGGCTGTGAAGCCGGCTCGGTGAGGCATCGAGGCCTCGGGTGCACCGATCAGGTGCCTCCGGGGCCTCTTTTTGTTGTCCGGTTCTTATTGTCTGTTTCGGCTTCGGTGCGACGGAAGGAGCGTGGTGGGCCCTTACGACCCGCCGGCGACGGCCGGGAGGAGCAAGATCTTCGAGGTGGACGTGACCGTGGTGTCGAGGCCGCTCAGCAGCCGCACGTCGTCGCCGTCGACGAACACGTTCAGGAAGCTCGGTACGCCGTCTCCCTCGAGCACGCGAGCACGCAGCGCGGGGAACTGCACGACGAGGGTGTCCAGTGCTTCACGTACGGTGCTCGCCTCGACGTCGACGAGGCGCTGCCCACCGGCGTCCGGGCGCAGCACCGGTGGGATGCGGATCTCCGCCATTGCTTCAAAAGGTATAGCAAAGGAGGCTCTTCGACATGACGCTTGAGGGTCTGCGGGTTCTGATCGCCGAAGACGAGACGCTGATCCGCCTCGATCTGCGGCAGATGCTGGAAGAGCACGGGATCGACGTCTGCGGTGAGGCCCGGGATGGGCTGGAGGCCGTCGAACTGGCGCGCCAGACACAGCCCGACCTCGCGGTCTTCGACCTGAAGATGCCGAATCTCGACGGTGTGGAGGCTGCGCGCCGGGTCTATGCGGAGCGACCGCTGCCGATCATCATGCTCACCGCCTATTCCGACCGGAAGACGGTCGAGCGAGCGGTCGATGCGGGCGTCTTCACGTACCTCTCGAAGCCGTTCGGCCCGAACGACATCATCCCCGCGATCCGCGCGGCCGTTGCCCGTCACGCCGACCTGCTGACCGCGCGCCGTGAGGTGGGGAAGCGCGAGGAGCCGATCGAGGTGGATGTCACGTCGAGCAGTGGCCGCGTCTGGCCGCTGCGCGTCCAGCGGAAGCCCGACGGCTCGATCTCCGTCGATGTGCTGCCCGAGTGAGGCTCGGCGCTAGCTCGGCTGGGTGACCGTGCCGAGGCGGCGGCACCGGTCGGCGAGCGAGCTGTTCTCCGCGGCGTGCTGCCGGCAGAACGTGACCGCGTCCGTGCCGCAGAACCGCCAGGTTCCGCCGCCCATCACCCCGGCCTGGTCGAACGTGACGCAGTCGGTGCGTGGCGTCGACGCGCCACCGTGCGCGACGAAGCCGGCTCCGAAGGCGATGCCGGCGGCTCCCAGGCCCGCGAGCGCCGCGAGGAACCGGCGGTCGCGGCGTCCGACGCGCCGTGTGAAGCGTGCTGCCTCGGCCGGCACGGCTAGAACGCGACCGCCACGCCGCGCGGCAGCACGAGGACCGGGCAGCGCGTGAGCTCGATGAGGTAGTCGGCGGCGGCGCTCAGCGTGACGCGTCCGTTCACCGTCCCTGGCTTCGACCCGACCACCATCAGGTCGGCATCCCCGGTCGCGCGCGGGGCGACCGTGCCGTGATGGCGCGCGGCGATCGTCTCGGCCGTCTCGAGCACGCAGGGATCGCCGTCCTCGGCCACCACGCCGACCGTGCCGACCGCATAGTCGGTGAGCGCGTGGAAGCCGGCCGGTGCGAGCGCGACGGCGATCGGGCCGCCGTCGAGGAGCCGCCGCGCCGAGGCCTGCGGATCGACGTGACCCGGTGATGTGCGGTACTCCGAGCCGAACACGATCACGCCGGCATCGAGCTCGAGGGCGAGATCACGCAGGCCGTTCGGGGTCGAGGCGCTGAGGACGACGTGAGTCGTGGCGCCGAGATCGCCGAGTGCCTCGACGCCTGCATCGAGCAGTTCCTGTGCGTCGCGCTCGGCGAGCCGCTCCGCCGAGCGCTTGCCCTCCACTGCATGCCGTACATACGCAAGGGCGACGCTCGCTCCGGTTGCCGCGAGCACCTTCCCGAGCGCGAGAGCGTCGCGGTCACTGTCGGTTCCGTCGTACGAAACGATGATCTTCGTGGTCACTGAGGTGTCCTCTCTGGGTTCCAGGGAGCGTCCCGGATCGCCGGCGAGTGCGATCCGGGACGCTGTGTGGTCGCGACGCTACGTCGACGTGACCGGCGCCGGGCCTCCACTGCCGGTCGCGGGTGTCGCAGGCTGGGGGACACCCGACGGGAACCCGAGCGACGGGATGTCGGACGGGTACACCTCGTGACCGTGGATGGCGATGTCGCCCATCTCCATCTCCTCCTCGCTCATCCGCAGCGGCACGAAGACCCCGACGAGCTTGAGCAGGATGAAGGTGCCTACGGCGGAGAAGACGATCACCCAGAGCGCGGTGAGCGCCTGCCACTTGAGGAGATGCAGGCTGCCCGTCACCGAGAAGCCCGGGACGACCTCCATCGAGGAGTCGGCGAGGACGCCCACCAGCAGGCCGCCGATGACGCCGGCGAACCCGTGGGTGTAGATGACGCCGAGCGTGTCGTCGACGTTCCGGAACGGGCGGAGCAGCGCCAGGTAGTTGTACGCCACGTACACGACCGACGAGGCGATCGCGCCGATCAGGATCGCGCCGTAGCCGTTCACGAAGCCCGCCGCCGGTGTGATCGCGACGAGGCCGACGATCATGCCGTTGACGCTGCCGAGCAGTGACGGCTTGCGGCCGGTCACATAGTCCCAGGTGACCCAGACGAGGAACGCGACGGCTGTCGCCAGGTTGGTGTTCAGGATGGCTGCCGCAGCGTCGACGCCGGCGTTGTAGGGGTCGCCGCCGTTGAACCCGTTCCAGCCGAGCCACAGCAGTCCGGCGCCGAGCGCCACCATTGCGAGGTTGTTCGGCGCGTCGATCTCGCGGTCGCGTGCAAGGCGTGGGCCGATCACCCACGCGGCGACGAAGCCCGAGACGCCGGCGGCGAGATGGATCACGTAGCCGCCGCTGAAGTCCACTGCGCCGTGCTGGGCGAACCAGCCGCCGCCCCAGATCAGGAACGCGTTGATCGTGTAGATGAACGTGATCCAGAGGATCACGAACGGGATCCACGCCTTGAAGTTCACGCGGCCGAGGATCGACCCGAGCATCAGGATCGGCGTGATCGCCGCGAACACGAACTGGAAGTAGACGAGCGAGGATTGCGGGAAGTCGAGCACCCCGGCCGCGCCGAGGTTCGGGATCTTCCCCTGCCCCTGGAGCTCGTGGTGATTCAGCACGGGGCCGGGCTTGCCGACGAAGTTGTGCCAGAAGCTCCCCTTGCTGCCGAGCGAGATCGGTGTGCCGAAGCCCATCTTGAAGGCGTACAGCACCCACACGAGGAGCACGACGGCGAACGCGACGAACGCCAGCATCATGCTGTTGACGGACCAGCGCTTCTGCATGACGC
This sequence comes from uncultured Thermoleophilia bacterium, assembly GCA_963806025.1. Classification (GTDB taxonomy): domain Bacteria; phylum Actinomycetota; class Thermoleophilia; order Gaiellales; family Gaiellaceae; genus PALSA-600. The sequence goes on from CAWDWI010000003.1 coordinate 332,105, forward strand.
CGCCGTAGAGCACGACGAGGCCGGGCACGCTCATCAGGCCGACGAGCGTGGCCGCCGTCATCTGCCATGAGTTGTCGCCCGGGTTCAGCCATTGTGGGTACAGCATCGAGCCTCCTTTTCAGCGGGCAACCTCGCCCATACGTCTTGTTCGCCCAACACGAAAAAGACCCCAGAGCTCCAGGTGCGGAGCTCTGAGGCCTCATTGCCTCCGCGAGCGGCGTCGTCGCCACCTCGCGTGGTCACACCTTTGCACGTCGGTCGGCGGGCGTCAAGCGGATCACTTCATTTCTTGAAGTAAAGCGATGGCGAAGGTCGGAAACTCACGAAACTGGTTCGCTGGGCGAATCGGTTTCGAACCCGTTACGGTGGCTCCATCGGCCTGCCGACCCCCCCGAAGGAGACGACATGAACATCAAGCTCAAGCTCGCACTCGCCTTGGCGTTTGCGGGTGTGCTGGCGCTGGTGGGAGCCATGCAAGGCTCCGCCAGCCACGGCGCGACGCCGTACAAGGTTGCCTGGATCTACGTGGCAGTCCACAACGACGGTGGCTGGTCACAGGCCCACGATCAGGGGCGGCTGTACGTGCAGAAGATGCTGGGCAGCAAGGTCCAGACGACCTACAAGGAGAACATCGCACCGGGAGCTCAGTTCGCCCAGACGGTCCAGAGTCTGAGCGCGCAGGGCTACAAGATGATCTTCGCCACGTCCTATGGGATGGTCACGCCCGCAGTGGCCCAGAAGTACCCGAACGTCTTGTTCGAGCAGGCGACGGGCACCTATCAGGCGAAGAACGTCGCCGAGTACTTCGGCGCGGCGGAGGACACGGTCTTCCTGTCCGGCATGGCCGCCGGTGCGGCGAGCAAGACCGGCGACATCGGCTACGTGGTCGCCTTCCCGATCCCGGAGGTGATTCGTCACGCCAACGCGTTCGCGCTCGGGGCGCAGTTGACCCATCCGGGCGCCAAGGTGCACCTCGTGTGGACGAACTCCTGGTTCAACCCGCCGGTCGAGAAGAAAGCGGCGCAGAGCCTGGTTCACGCGGGCGCGGACGTGCTCGGGCAGAACGTCGACAGCCCGGCGGCCGGTGCGTTCGCCGAGACCGCCAAGGTCCCCTGGGTCGGTTACGACTCGGACGCGCAGAAGTTCGCGCCGAAGTCGTGGCTGACCGCGTCGGTCTACAACTGGGGCCCGTATTACCTGAAGCGCGTCGAGGCAGGCATGAACGGAACCTGGAAGTCGGGCTTCTACTACGGCAGCATCAAGGACGGCTTCACGAAGCTCGCGCCGTACGGGCCGGATGTGTCCGCCGCGACGAAGGCGAAGATCTCGTCCTATGAGAAGAAGATCGTGAACGGGTCCTACTACGAGTTCAAGGGGCCCCTCTACGACCAGAGCGGCAAGTTGCGTGTGAAGAAGGGCGTCAAGATGACGGTCCAGCAGCTCTATGCGATGGACTGGCTCGTCAAGGGCGTGGTCGGCAGCCCGAAGGGCTAGCGGTCTCCGGGGAGGGGCGCCGCAGGGCGTCCCTCCCCCGACCCTTCTCGATGACAGGACGCGATGCGCTTCACGGTTGAACGGCGGCTGAATCAGCCTCGCTGGCTCTCCGTCGCCGTGCCGGTCGCGTCGGTCGCGTTCGCTTTCTTCCTCGCGGCGATCGTGCTGCTCGTGACGGGGCACAACCCGCTGTCGACCTACCGCCAGCTGTTCGATGCGGCCTTCCTGCAGACCGGGACGCTCGACCAGACGCTGATCGTCGCGACGCCGCTCGCCTTCACGGGGCTCGCCGCCGCTGCAGCATTCCGGATGAAGCTGTTCAACATCGGTGCAGAAGGGCAGCTGTACATCGGCGCGATCACCGGCGCCGCGGCGGGCCTTTATCTGGGGGGCCGCGGCGGCTCCTCGGTCTTCGTGATCTCGGCGATGGTCGTGATGGGCTGCCTGGGCGGCGCCGCCTGGGGGCTCATCCCGGGCATCCTCCGTGCCTTCTTCAAGACCAGCGAGATCCTCACCTCCCTGCTGCTCAACTACGTCGCCGGGCTGCTGCTGACCTATCTGATCTTCGAGAGCCAGTCGTACTGGCGTCAGACGAAGGGCTTCAACGCGACGGTCTTTCCGACCGGCAAGCCGCTCCCTCCGTCGGCCGTCTGGCCGAGCTGGACGATCGATGTCCAGGGCGGGGTGACGATCCCCCTTGGCGCCGTCCTCGCCGTCCTCGTGGCGGTCGTTCTCTGGGTGCTCTACAAGCGGACGCGCTTCGGGTTCGAGGCCGAGGTTCTCGGCGACTCCGAGCGCGCCGCGCGCTACTCGGGCGTGCGGGTTCGCCGCAAGATCCTCGCCGTGATGGCTCTCTCGGGAGCGATCGCCGGCCTCGGCGGTGCCAGCCAGGTCGGCGACTTCGCCCACTCGGTCGACGGCGATCCGAACGGTCTGCAGAAGCTCGGCTACGGCTACACGGGAATCGTCATCGCCGCGCTGGCTCGCTACAACCCGTTCGCGGTCGTCCTGGTGGCGTTCCTGATGGGCGGGCTCGAGAACGCCGGCAACACGCTGCAGGGGGCGAACTTCCCGGCCGGCCTCGTCGGCGTGATCCAGGGGATCATCCTCTTCTCGGCGCTCGGTGGAGAGGTGCTCGTCCGCCATCGAGTGCGTATCGTCCGCACGAACCGCGGCGGCGCGGCACCCGGGCTGGAGCCCGCAGCGTGAACAACTCGCTGTTGATCGTGCTGATCGCCTCGGGCATCGCCTACGGGACGCCGCTGCTCTACGCGTCGCTCGGTGAGTTGCTCGCGGAGCGGTCCGGGGTGCTCAATCTCGGAGTCGAAGGGATGATGCTGGTCGGCGCGGTGATCGGCTTCTGGACCGTCCAGCGGGTCCACGCGAGCGCCGGCATCTCGCTGGCCGCGGGCATTCTCGTCGCCGCGCTCGCGGGAGCTGCGCTGGCGTCGATCCATGCATTCCTCGTGATCACCCTGCGCGCGAGCCAGATCGTCTCCGGTCTCGCGCTGACGATCTTCGCCGGGGCCGTCGGGCTCTCGTCCTACCTCGGCAACGACCTCAACGTCGCCGACCAGCCCGCCGCCCATACGTTCCATGCCGTGTTCCCGGCAGCCATGCAGCGCTGGCCCGTCGTCGGCCCGATCGTGTTCGGCCAGGACGTCCTGGTCTACATCTCGTGGGGCTGCGTGGTCGCGATCTGGCTCTACCTCTCGCGCACGCGGCCTGGGTTGAACGTCCGGTCGGTCGGCGAGTCGCCGGCGGCCGCCGACGCGATGGGCGTCAACGTCTCCGCGTACCGGTATGCACACACGCTCGCGGGCGGCGCGTTCGCCGGGGTCGCCGGGGCAACGATCACGCTCGCGATCACACCGCAATGGGTCGACGGGATCACCGGAGGTGCCGGCTGGATCGCCATCGCGCTCGTCATCTTCGCTTTCTGGCGCCCGGAGCTCTGCCTGGTCGGTGCGTACTTCTTCGGCGCGCTGCAGGCGCTCGCGCCGCAACTGCAAGCCCGCAACATCAGCCTCGGCCCGACCGTGCTCTGGACGAACGCCCTCCCGTACGTGATGACGATCGTGGTGCTCGTCATCGTCTCGTCGGGGACTGCGCGTCGCCGGCTCGGCGCACCCGCCGCGCTCGGGATCGCTTATGCCCGGGAGGATCGATGACGGCAGCGCAGCCCGCGGCCGTCTCGATGCGGGGCATCACCAAGCGGTTCCCCGGCATCGTCGCAAACGACGGGGTCGACTTCGATGCGGCGCTGGGCGAGGTGCACGCGCTCCTGGGCGAGAACGGCGCCGGGAAGACGACGCTGTCGCACATCCTCACCGGCCTCTACCGCGCCGACGAGGGCACCATCTCCCTCGACGGCAGGCGGGTCGACTTCGGATCGCCGCGCGAGGCGATCGACGCGGGCGTCGGCATGGTGCACCAGCAGTTCCGGCTCGTCTCCCGGTTCACGGTCGCCGAGAACCTCATGCTCGGTGACCGCCGCGGCGTCGGCCGTCGCTTCCGCATCGTTCCGGGCGCCGTCGAGTCCCAGGTGCGCGAGCTCGGTGAGCGCTACAGCCTCGACATCGATCCCCGTGCGCGGGTCTGGCAGCTCTCGGTCGGCGAGCAACAGCGGGTCGAGATCCTGAAGGCGCTCTATCAGCAAGCCCGCGTGCTGATTCTCGACGAGCCGACGGCAGTGCTGACCCCACAGGAGGCCGACGCGCTGTTCGTCACGCTCCGCGAGATCGCTGCCGAAGGCCGGACGGTCATCTTCATCTCGCACAAGCTCAATGAGGTGCAGGCCGTCTCCGACCGCGTCACCGTGCTGCGTGCGGGCAAGGCGCTCGCGACCGTCCAGACGGCGGATGCGACTCCACACTCGCTCGCCACGCTGATGGTCGGCCGCGAGGTGCAGGCCGTGCGTCGCGAGGCGAAGGTGCGGCCGGAGACCGAGCCGGTGCTCGAACTGGAAGGGCTCTGGGCCGACGGCGACCGAGGCGCTCCGGCTGTCCGTGGCGTCTCACTGACCGTCCGAGCGGGGGAGATCGCTGCTATCGCCGGTGTCGCCGGCAACGGCCAGCGCGAGCTCGCCGAGGCGATCACCGGGCTGCGGACGTGCACGAGCGGCACGGTTCGCGTCGGCGGCCGTCCGATTCGCGTTGGCGATGCCCGAGCGGCGTTCGACGCCGGGATCGGCTACGTGCCCGAGGACCGCCTCGGCACCGGCGTCGCTCCGAGCCTGTCGATCGCGATGAACCTGGCCCTCAAGTCGTTCCGCGCGGACTCGCGTGGCCCGTTCCTGCGGCTCGCGGCGATGCGGACGAACGCGACGCAGGCGATCGGGACCTTCGAGATCAAGGCCTCCGGGCCTGACCAGCAGACGGACTACCTCTCGGGCGGCAACCTGCAGAAGGTCGTGATCGCGCGCGAGTTCGGCGCGAGCCCGAGGGTGCTCGTCGCGGGGTCCCCGACGCGCGGCCTCGACGTCTCGGCGGTCGAGCAGGTGCACACGTTCCTGCTCGAGGCGGCCGAGGGCGGAGCCGCTGTGCTGCTGATCAGCGAGGACCTGGACGAGATCCTGGCGCTCCACGACCGGATCTTCGTCATGTACGAGGGCTCGCTGTCCGAGTTGCCCTCCGATGCGACGATGGGCGAGATCGGGCTGCGGATGGCGGGCCAGTCCGCAGCCCCGGCGTAGCTTCAGGCGGCTTCTTCGGTTCCCGCCGTCTGGACGCGCTGTTTGGCGATGAAGTCGCGGTACCAGTAGAAGCTGCCCTTCGGCACCCGTTCCAGCGTCGCGTAGTCGATGTAGATCAGGCCGAACCGTTTCCAGTAGCCCCACGCCCACTCGAAGTTGTCGAGCAGCGACCACGCGAAGTACCCGCGGAGCGGCACGCCTTCCGCGGTCGCGCGTGCGGCGCCTGCGAGATAGCCCTCGAGGTACGACTGCCGCTCCGGATCGTTCACGCTTCCGTCGTGCCCACGGACGTCTGCGTACGCGGCGCCGTTCTCGGTCACGTAGATCGCCGCCGGCTGATAGTCGTGGTGCAGCCGGAGCAGCAGGTCCTGCAACCCGTCCGGCACGACCTCCCAGCCCATGTCCGTGCGGTCCACGTCGTTTCGACGCACGATCTGCGAGCGCCCGCCGTTGTCGTCCGCCGCCACGAGGGGCGACGTGTAGTTGTTGACACCGAGGAAGTCGATCGGTGTCGAGATCAGCTCGAGGTCGCCCTCGTGGACCTCTGGCATCAGATCCGCCCACGCCTCGAGCATGTCGTCCGGATACGTCCCGAGGAACAGCGGATCGAGGAACCATCTGTTGTGGAGGCCGTCGACCCACCGCGCAGCTGCGAGATCCTCGGGCGACTCGCTCATCGCGTAGGGGTTGTCCAGGTTGAGGGTGATCCCGACCTCCGCGTTCGGCGAGTTGCGGCGCAGGATCTCGACTGCCCGGCCGTGCGACAGCAGCAGGTGGTGCGCGGTGGCAAGCGCGTCCGACTCGGATTCGCGGCCCGGAGCGTGATGCCCCCAGCCGTGTCCGACCCACGAGACGACCCACGGCTCGTTGTGTGTGATCCAGTGGCCCACGCGGTCGCCGAGGCGCTCGGAGACGGCTTCGACGTACTCGGCGAACGCATCGACGGTGTCCCGCACGGGCCAGCCGCCCGCATCCTCGAGCACCTGTGGCGTGTCCCAGTGGAAGAGCGTCACGTACGGGGCGATCCCGTTGCCGAGCAGTTCGTCGACCAGCCGGTCGTAGAAGTCGAGGCCTGCTGCGTTGACCCGGCCCCTGCCCTGGGGCAGGACGCGGGGCCACGCGATCGAGAAGCGGAACGCGTCGAGACCGAGCTCGCGCATCAGCGCGATGTCGTCGCTGTAGCGGTGGTAGAAGTCGCACGCTACCGCCCCATTGTCGCCGTTCCGGACCTTGCCCGGCGTGGCGCAGAAGCGGTCCCACACGCTTTCGCCGCGGCCGTCTTCGTTTGCTGCTCCTTCGATCTGGTACGAGGCGGTTGCGGCGCCCCACACGAAGTCGGCCGGGAACAACTTAGGGAGCTGACTGGGCATGGACTTCCTCTCGGCTGGCAGGGGAGGGTGCGGTGACATGGCAGCGAGCGCTGTGCCCGTCTCGGGTCAGGACGAGCTCGGGCGTGATCTGCGTGCAGACGTCGATCTTGAGTGGGCAGCGGTCGGCGAACCGGCAACCTTCGGGTGGGTCGATCGCGGCGGACGCGGCGCCCTTGCGCACGTCGATTCGCTCGTGCTCGGCGAACGCCGGATTGGGCACCGACTCGAGCAGCAGCCGCGTGTATGGATGCAACGGGTCCTGGAGCACGCTCTCGGACGGTCCTTGCTCGACGATCTGCCCGGCGTACATCACGAGCATGTAGTCGGCGATGTAACGCGCGCTCGCGAGATCGTGAGTGACGTAGAGGAACGCGAGTTGCTTGTGCTCCTTGAGGTCGAGCATCAGGTTGAGGATTCCCACGCGAATCGAGACGTCGAGCATCGACGTCGGCTCGTCGGCCACGAGAACGGTCGGTTCCACGGCGAGGGCGCGCGCGATTGCAACGCGCTGCCTCTGGCCGCCCGAGAGCTCGTACGGGTACTTGTCGACGTACCGGTCCGGCGGGACGAGCCCAACCGTTGTCAGCAGATCGTCGATGCGTCCGTCGATCTCCGCACGCGACGCCAGGCCGTGGATCTTCAGCGGTCTCGTGAGATGGTGGCGGATCGTCTTGACCGGGTTCAGGGATCCGAATGGGTCCTGAAAGATCATCTGCACCTGCGACCGGTAGTGCAGGACGTCGCGGCGGCGACTGACGTTCGTCACGTCTTTCCCCTCGAAGAAGACGCTGCCGCTGGTCGGCTCGTACAGGCGGGCGAGCATGCGCGCGACGGTGCTCTTGCCGCTGCCGCTCTCACCGACGAGCGCGGTGACCGTGCCGGGGCGAAGGGTGAAGGTGACGTCGTCGACCGCATGCAGCTTGCCGCGTCCGACGAGCCCGTTGCCGGCGGCGAAGTGCTTCGTCAACCCGCGAACCTCGATCGGGCCCGAGATCGATGTCGTCATCCCTGCTGCTCCACGAGATGGCACGCGACCCGGTGGCGAGGCCCGACCGGGTGCAGCACGGGCTGGACCGTTGTCTGCAGCGTGTGCAGCGCACTGTGGTCGGGCACGCAGTGGGGGCAGCGTGGATGGAACCGGCAGCCGGGTGGCGGGGACGCGAGATCCGGCGGCGAGCCGGGGATGCCGGTCATCCGTTCGATCGGCCCCCTGAGCGGCGGGAACGACTCGATCAGGCCGAGCGTGTAGGGGTGCCGCGCCGCTTCGCGCAGCTCTGCTGCCGGGCCTTCCTCTACGACCTCGCCCGCATACATGATCGCGATTCGGTGCGCGACCTCGAAGAGCAGCGACAGGTCGTGGGTGATGAAGAGGACCGCAAAGCCGAGCTGTGCCTGGAGATCCTGAATCTGCTGGAGGATCTCCCGCTGGACGACGACGTCGAGGGCGGTCGTCGGCTCGTCCATGATCACGAGCTCCGGATTCAGCGCCATCGCCATCGCGATGATCACGCGCTGCCGCATTCCGCCGGAGAGCTCGTGGGCGTACGCGCGCGTGCGCCGCTTGTCGATGCCGACAAGGTCGAGCAGCTCGCCTGCCCGCTCCAGGGCGTCCTTCTTCGAGATCTTCTCGTGCGCGCGCATCATGTCGACGAACTGATCGCCGACGCGCGTCACCGGGTTGAGCGAGTTCATCGCGCTCTGGAAGACCATCGACACGTTGCGCCAGCGGTAGCGGCGCAGCTCCTCCGTGCTCTTCGTCACCAGGTCGTCGCCGCGGAAGAGGATGCTGCCGCCGATGATCTCGGCCGGCGGGCGCAACACCCGGATGACGCTGTTCGCGATCGTTGTCTTGCCGCAACCGGACTCGCCCGCGAGGCCGAGGATCTCGCCCGCGGCGATTGTCAGGTTGACGCCGTCGACCGCAACGACATCGCCGTAGGCGACTCGGAGATCGCGGATCTCGACAAGCGTCTCGCGCTCGGCGTCCGGGACCGGCGACAGGTCGCGCTCGGCCACGGTCACTTCGACTTCTTCCACTTCGATTTCTTCTTCATCTGCTTCAGGGCACGCAGACGCGGGTTGCTGACCTCGTCGATCCCCGCCAAGAGGAAGACCAGTCCGACGACAGTGATCACGAGGGCGAGGCCGGGGAAGAGGAACGGCCACCATTCGCCCTGCAAGACGGTCGAATTCGTCTGCGCCCAGTAGAGGACCATCCCCCAGCTGACGTGCGAGGTGTCGCCGAGGCCGAGGAACTCGAGGCCGGCGTCGACGAGCAGCGCGACGTAGAAGACGAGCACGAAGGCCGCGGCGATGCGGCTGATCATGTTGGGCATGATCTCGCCGAAGACGATTCGCCGGGTCGACTCTCCTGCGACCTTCGACGCGTGCACGAAGTCGCGGCTCTTCAACGAGAGGGCCTGCCCGCGGAGGATGCGCGCCTCGAACGCCCACAGCGTCAGCCCGAGGACCAGGATCATCGTGGTCATCCCGCGTGCGTGGAGGTAGCCCGAGATCACGATCAGCAGCGGGATCGTCGGAATGACGAGAAAGACATTGGTCAGAAAGTTGACGAGCTCGTCGATGAGCCCGCCCGAGTACGCGGCGAGGATGCCGAGCGTCGCCGCCAGTGTCGTCGCGAGGACAGCTGCGGAGAAACCGAGGATCAGCGAGCGGCGCGTGCCGAGGGCGACCTGCGAGAAGATGTCGCTGCCCTGGTCGGTCGTGCCGAACAGGTGGTGCCACGACGGGGCCTGTTGCGTCGCGGCGAGGTTGAACCCGGTGGGGTCGTTGACGGAGATCCACGGTGCGATCACCGCCACGATCACCATGAAGGCGAGCAGCGTCAGACCGAAGCGCGACTTCGGGTTGGAGAGAAGCAGAGAGAGCCAGCCGGGGATGCGGTGATGCTTCCGGGGCGCGGCGACAGCGAGCGGGATCGCCTGCGGCTCGATGGCAGGTTGGAGCTGCGACATCAGTTGGCCCGCACCCGTGGATCGAGCAGGAAATTGGCCAGGTCCATCAGGAAGTTCGCGGCGATCACGGCGAACGCGAAGACGAGCAGCAAGCCCTGGGTCAGCGGATAGTCGCTGCCGAGCGCCGCCTGCTGCAGCGTCAGCCCCGCCCCGGGGTAGCTGAAGACGTACTCGATGAAGACGAGCCCGCCCACGGCGCCCGCGAACTGCGCGGCGAAACCGTTCAGCGGCGGCAGGATCGCGTTGCGGCCGGCATAGCGGGTCATCACCCGGCGGTCCTTCAGCCCCTTGGCCTGCGCCATCGCAACGTAGTCCTCACTGATCGTGTTGATCATCACGGTGCGCATGTTCAGCACCCAGCCGCCGGTGAAGGCAGCCATGATCACGAGGACCGGGAGCTCGGCATGTCGCACGAGGCTCTGGGTAAACGCCCAGCTGTAGCCGGGCACGAGTTGGGTGTCGTAGGCGTGCTGGATCGGGAACCAGCCGAGCTTGAGCCCGAAGAAGTAGACGCCGAGCAGCGCCGTGAAGAAGGCCGGGAATGCGCCGAGCCCCATCAGCGCCGGCACGAAGAACGTGTCGACGGCGCCGCCCCGCCGCCAGGCGGCGACCATCCCGATCCCGATCCCGATGATGAAGGCCAGGAGAAACGCAACGCCCACGAGGGCGATCGAATACGGAAGCGTTCGTCCGATCACCGTCGAGACGGGAGCCGGGTAGTTCGAGGTCGAGATGCCGAAATTCAGGTGCTCGAGTCGCTGCAGGTAGACGACGTAGTCGTGCCCGATCGACCCCTTGCCGCCGCCGAGCAGCGCCTCATACGTCTGAACGATTCCTGGGTTGGCCTGGATCTGGGCGGGCGAGAGGCGGGAGAGGACGCCGCTGGCCGGGTCGCCCGGCATGAGGCGCGGGAGCAGGAAGTTGAGTGTCAGCGCCACCCAGATGGCGAAGACATAGAAGAGCAATCTGCGGAGGAACCAGCGCATCGGTTAGGCCGAGAGTAGTGCGCCGGGCGGGACCGAAGTCCCGCCCGGCTTGTCCCCAGGCCCGCTACGGACCGGCGTGACCGCCGGGGCAGATGCGGGTGAACGAGAGGACGTTGTCAGGGAACGTGGTGAAGATCGGATCGCCGTAGAAGTTCTTCGGCGAGTTGAAGCAATGGAAGTACTTGGTGCTGTAGGTGGACCACCGCGGCCCGATGAAGAGCGGGATGATCGGCTCTTCGTTGAGGAAGATCTTCTCGAGCTTCGTCGCAATCTGGTGCTGCGTCGCGGAATCGAGAGTGACCTTCCACTGGTTCAGGAGGTTGGTGGCTGTCGCGTCATACGTGTGCTCCCAGTTGCCCGTGGTCGAGGCGTCCTGCCCCGACGGGATCAGGGAGTTCTTCGACAGGTTCGCGTTGAAGAAGCCGTACGGCGATGCCTGGGAGCCGTTCTGCCAGAGCAGCGTCGGGTTCTTCGTTGCGTACGCGTTCGGGAACCAGGATCCCCAGTCGGGCTCGAGCGCGACGTTCGAGTCGATCCCGATCCCCTGGAGGTTCTTCGTGATGATCTGGTTCGACGCGACCCAGTCGGACCAACCCGAGATCACGTGGATGTTCAGCGAGACCGGGTTGCCCTTCGGGTCGATCAGCTTGTTGCCCTTGTACGTGAAGCCGTTCGCCGTGAGCAGTGCCTTCGCTGCGGTCGGGTTGTACGTCGAGAGCAGCTTCGACTGTGCCTTCACGGACTTGTCGGTCACCCACGAGGGGAAGAGGCCGTTGAGCCCGATTGCATCGGTCGGCGGCGCATAGCCGTACTCACCGAGCTTCGACACCGTGTTGCGATCGATCGCCATCGACAGCGCGTGCCGGAAGGCGGGAAGGCTGTACGGATACTGCGTGTTGTCGAAGACCAGCGAGACCGGGTAGGCCGTCGTGGCGTAGAAGGAGTGGTAGTGCGCCTTGTCCTTCGACTCGTACGCCTTTGCGACGTTCGGGACGAAGTTGTGCGTCCAGTCGACCTGGCCGCTCTGGGCCAGTGCCAGCGACGCGTCGTTCGACGCCGCCTGGACGTACTCGAGGCAGGGGATGAGCGGCTTGCCGGCCTGCCAGTAGTTCGGGTTCTTGCCCAGGACGTAGTCCTGCGGAGTGAACCGGAGGACGCGGTTGAACGGGCCGGATCCGACCGGGTTCGGGTTCGTGAACGTCGACGGGTCGGCGACGTGCGACCAGATGTGCCGCGGAATCACGATCGCGCCGTTGAGCGTTGCGGCGATGAACTGCGAGTCGGCCGTCTTCAGGTTGATGACGACCGAGTACGCGCCGTTCGCCTTGATCGAGGCGATGTTCGTGTCGGGACGGGTGTACCCGATGATGTCCATCACCTTGTTCTGCTTGCCGGCGGTCAGGCTGTACACCACGTCAACCGAGGTGAGCGGCTTGCCGTCGGACCATTTGACGCCCTTCGCCAGCTGCAGCGTCAGCGTCTTGTTGCCGTTGCTCCACTTCCAGCTCGTGGCGAGCCACGGCAGCGTCGGCTTCCCGCCCTCGGGCGAGACCGTCAGTCCTTCATAGATCGCGCCCTTGACGACCTGGCCGCTGGGAAGGCCGGTCCCGGTGAAGGGGTTGAAGTTCTTGGTGAATGCTCCGTCACCGGCGCCCGCCATCGTGAGGCACTTGTGACTCGCAGTGGTCTTGGCAGCGGTTGCGTGCCCGGTGGGGCGGGCGGCTGCAATGGCGACGACGCACAGTGCCGCCAGCAGTACAGCTCCGAGCGCGCCGGCGAAGCCGAGGCGTGTGGAGCGGGTCTGACTTGACATCTGCCTTCCTTTCCTGCCCGTACTGGGCGGCTTGTGTCGATCTGGGGAGATTTCCGGTAATTACCGGTAACGGTTACCACGAAGAGCCATTGGATGTCAAGAGGAAAGGCCGCAAACCGAAGGCACGACACCGAAACAATTGCCGGAAACGTTTCCAGGTGCTTGAATAGCTTTTCGAATGGCTCAAACCGACACTCAGCCAGTCCCGCCGTTCCGGGGTCGTGCCACGATCCGCGACATCGCCGACCTCGCCGGCGTGTCGATCGCGACCGTCTCGCGGGTCCTGAACGACCGGCCCGACGTGTCCCGGGAGACCCGCGAGAGCGTGCTGCAGGTCGTGCGTGAGCACGGGTTCAGCACGAACCGGGGCGCCCGGGGGCTCTCGAGCGGGCGCACCGGGATGATCGGGCTGACCTTGCCGCGCGTCAACGACGCCTATTTCGGGCCGATGCTGAGCGGCGCGGCGGAGGCGCTGCACGAACGCGACATGCGGCTCGTGCTCGCCCCGACGCTGCACGAGCACGACCGCGAGGTCTCGCTGCTCGAACGGTTGATGCGCGGGACGACGGACGGCGCGATCCTGATGCTGCCGGAGGAATCGGCTGAGGAACTGCTCACGCTGCAGCGCCAGGGCTTCCCGTTCGTGGTCGTCGATCCGCGCGAGCCCCCGCCCGACGGCATCGCCTGCGTCTCGGCGATGCACGCCGCCGGGGCGAAGGAGGCGGCCCAGCATCTGCTCGGTCTCGGTCATCGCCGGATCGGCGCGATCGCCGGCGCGCCCGGGTGGTATGCCACGGAGGAGCGGCTGATCGGGTTTCGCGCCGCGCTCGCTGCGGCGGGCATGCTGCTCGATCCTGAGCTGGTCGCGTATTCGGACTGGCGAATGCCGCGCGGCACCGAGGCTGCCGAACAGCTGCTCTCGCTCCCTGAACCGCCGACCGCGATCTTCGGATTCAATGACAACGTGGCGATTGGTGTCCTGCACGCCGCGCACGCGCGTGGCCTCCGCGTCCCGGACGACCTTTCGGTCGTCGGATTCGACGACACGGAACTGGCGACCGTCGTCACACCGCAGCTGACCTCGGTGCGCCAACCGCTCGCCGAGCTGGGCCGCACCGGTGTGAGCCTGCTCGTCCGCCTGCTCGAGCGGCAGCGGGTCGACGCGCTGCGCATGGAGCTGTCGACGAGGCTGGTCGTGCGCGAGACCACGGCGCCTCCCCGGCGGTAGATCGTGCGCCTCGCGATCGTCGCGGCCTTCGTCGCCGTCGGCATTGCGATCGGAGCGGCGCTTGCGCTGGGAGGAGGGCCGCGCAACGCCTACGACGTCCAGCGGCTCGTCTCGGACCGGCACGGACATGCGTCGCACGCCGATCCTCACCTGGTCAACGCGTGGGGACTTGCCGCCAGCCCGACCGGGCCGTGGTGGACGGCAAACGAGGCGAGCTCGACGAGCACGCTGTACTCGGGCGCCGGGCGCAAGCAGCTGCTCACGGTGCAGGTCGCAGGCGGGCCCACCGGTGTCGCGTGGTACGCAGGCAAGCAGCTTCCTGTCTCAGGGGGCGGCGTGTCCGATCCCGCGCGCTTCATCTACGCGTGTGAGGACGGGAAGCTGCGCGCGTGGACGCCGACCGTGCCGGGTGGATGGTCGACGCAGTCCGAGGTCGTGGTCGACGAGGGGGCCGCCGCCGCCGTCTTCCGCGGCGTCGCCGTCCTGGACGGGCGCGTCTATGCGACCGACTTCCACAACGCACGGGTCGACGTCTACGACGGCCGGTGGCACCGCGTCGTTCGGCCGGGAGCCTTCGTCGATCGGGCGGTCCCCTCCTGGTACGCGCCGTTCGGCATCGAGGCGATCGGCGGCCACGTGTTCGTCACGTACATCTATCGCGCGCCGGTGAACGGCAACGACGCCCCGACCGGCGGCTACGTCGACGAGTTCGACCGCAACGGGAAGCTGCTTGCCCGGATCGGGCACGGCGGCGTGCTCAACGCGCCCTGGGGCCTTGCGCAGGCGCCGCGCTCGTTCGGCCGCTTCGGCGGCGACCTGCTGATCGGCAACTTCGGCGACGGCCGGATCAACGCCTTCCGGCGAGCCTCCGGCGGCTGGTCGTATGCCGGCACGTTGAACGACCCGCACGGCAAGCCGCTCGTCATCAGCGGCCTCTGGGGGCTCGGCTTCGGGAACGACGGGACGGCCGGCCCGGCCGGCACGCTCTTCTTCACCTCGGGCCCGCATACCTGGCACGGCGAGACCGAGCTCGGTGTGCACGGGCTCCTCGGCTCGATCAGTCCTGCTTGACCTGGTCGCCGTTCTCGCGCAGCGACAGCAGGTCGTCGAGCTCGAACGCGACATTGGCCACCGTCCCGTCATCCGATCCATACCCCGGCCACTCCTCGAACGGCCGGTCCCAGGCGAGCTCCAGGTCGTTCCCGTCAGGATCGCTGAGGTAGACCGCGAGATGCGTGCCGTGGTCGGTGAGTTGACGCAACGGAATCCCGGCGTCGACGAGTCGGCCCACCGTCTCGGCGAGCCTCGTGCGCGTCGAGAAGTTGAGGGCGACGTGGTGCAATCCGGCGACGCCGTCGGGTTGCTCGGGGCCGTTTGCCGACTTCCAGGTGTTGAAGCCGAGATGGTGGTGGTAACCGCCGGCGGAGACGAACAGCACGTCGCCGGTCGTGCCCCAGCCCGGGACATCGCGCGCCTCGTGGACGACGTCGAAGCCCAGGACGTCGACATAGAACGCCCGCACGCGGTCGATGTTCGCCGTTCGCAGGTGAACGTGTCCGATCCTGACCAGTGGATCGATCGGCCGGTCGGCTGCGACGACCGGATCGACCGGGCCCTGCGGGCCGCTCACGGGCTCTCCTCGCGCGTCAGCGCAATCACGGGGATCACGCGATCGGTGCGCTGTTCGTACTCCCCGAAGACCGGGATGCGCGCAACCTGCGCTGCAAACTCGCGGTTGCGCTCTTCCGGTTCGAGCGGCGTCGCGATCGCTCCATAGCGCTCGTCTCCGACCTCGACGACGACGTGCGGATCGGCGAGGAGGTTGCGGTACCAGTCCGAATGAGACGGTCCTCCGCTGTTCGAGCCGTAGACGAGCACCCGATCGTCGCCGGGCGTGAACACCATCGGCGTGGTGTGCTTCCGACCGGTCTTGCGCCCCGTGGTCGTCAGGAGCAGAAGGTTGCGGCCCTCCCAGTGACCGCCGACGCGCCCGCCGTTGGCGCGAAACTCCTCGATGACCCGGTCGTTGAACTCGCTCATCGACGCAACGGTAGCCGTCACGTCTCGTGTGGCCGAGACGGCAGCGATAGGCTCGCTCACCAACGAGATCTCGGGAGGCTCTTACACGTGAACGTTTCCTCGCGTTTCGACGTGGCCGGGTTCGGCGCGATCGTCACCGGCGGTGCAAGCGGGCTCGGCCTCGCGTACGGGGAAGTGCTTGCGGCGCACGGCGCGCGCGTGACACTGATCGACGTCGATGCCGAGGCGGTCGCCGCGCACGCAGCGCGGCTGCAGGGTGAGGGGCTCGACGTTCGCGGCACAACCGCCGACGTGACGGACCACGCCGCGCTCGATCGAGTGATCGACGAGGCGGCTGCCGTGCACGGGCGTCTCGACGTCGCGTTCGCCAACGCGGGCATCGATTCGGGCGTCGGCTTCGTCGGCGCCTGGGCCGGCGAAGAGCGGCCCAGAATGGCGGACGGCGCACTGGAGCGTTACAGCAGCGAGCGCTGGGAGCGGGTGATCGACATCAACCTGAACGGGATCTTCGCGACGGCACGCGCCGCAGCACGCCACATGCGCCCGCGCGGGTTCGGGCGGATCATCTTCACGACGTCGCTCGCGGCGACCAAGGTGGAACCTGCGATCGGCTCCGCGTACATGGCGGCGAAAGCCGGGGCCAGGCACTTCATGCACAGCATCGCGCTCGAACTGGCGGCGGACGGAATCACGGCCAACGCGATCGCACCGGGCTTCTTCGTCACGAACATCGGCGGTGGCCACGCGCACGACCCGGGCCTGCAGGCCGCGGTCGCGAGGGACATTCCCATGCACCGCGTGGGCCAACCCGATGACATCAAGGCGCTCGCCCTCTTCCTCGCATCTCCCGCCTCCGGCTACATCACCGGCCAGGAGATCGTGATCGACGGCGGCTGGGGGCTCGGGATCGCGGACTGACGCAGGCGCTCTCGTTCGCGTCGGAAGTAGGGTGGGCTCGTGCCGGCGAACGACCGCGGAGCTGAGGAGGCTCAGCCGCCCGCCAAGGAGCTGCCCGTCCGTGCTGCCGAGGTGGTGGGCGCGCTTTCGCTTGCGACCGACCTCGGCACCGGTCAGCCGCTCGAGCATGCGCTGCGCAGCGCAGTCCTCGCCGTCCGGCTCGGCGAGCTTGCCGGATCGTCGGCCGAGGATCTCTCCGCCACCTACTACGTCGCGCTGCTTCATGCGTCGGGATGCACGTCGAACGGGCACGAAGCCGCACAGCTCTACGGCGACGACATCGCACATCGGGCCGCCTTCTTCCTGATCGACGCGACGAACCCGGCGGAGGTGCTCGCGTTCTACCGGGCGTATATCGGGGCGGGCCGCCCGCCCGAGGTGCGTGAGGCGATCATCGAAGACGCAATCGCGAACGCCGGCCCACGGGCGCGCGATGCGTTCGCGACGATGTGCGAGGTCGCTCAGCGGTTCGCGGGGTGGCTCGACCTCGGGACGGACATCCAGGCCGCACTCGAGTACGTCTTTGCGCGCTGGGACGGACGCGGGTTCCCGAATGCTCGCGGCGACGAGATCCCGCCGCCGATGCGCCTCCTGCACGTGGCGAGGGACATCTCCCTCTTCCTGTCGGCATCCGGGCCCGACGAGGCGCGGGCAGTCGTCGAACGGCGAGCCGGCGCCGCGTACGAGCCCCGCCTCGCCGAGCTCGCCGTGCGGCACTTCGGCGAGCTCCTCGACGGCCTCGACGAGACCCGGATCTGGGAGCAGGCCATGGCGGCAGAGCCGTTCCCCGAGATTCGGCTCGAGGGTGAGCGGGTCGATGCCGGGTTCGCCGCGATCGCCGCGCTCACCGGCCTGAAGTCGCCGTGGCTCCGTGAGCACTCGACGAACGTGGCCGACCTCGCCGAGGCGTCGGCCTGGCGGCTCGGTCTCCCGCCGGCTTCCGTCACGCTCGTCCGTCGCACCGCGCTCGCGCACGACATCGGACGGGTCGGCGTGTCGAACGCGATCTGGGAGAAGCCCGGGCCGCTCGGCTTCGGCGAGTGGGAGCGGGTCCGGCTCCATCCGCATTTCTCGGAACGCGCCTTCGCCCAATCACGTGCGCTCGCGCCGATCGGACGACTCGCTGGGTCACACCACGAGCGGCTCGACGGCTCCGGCTATCACCGCGGCACGAGTGGAAACGCGCTCGAACTTCCTGCGCGGATCCTTGCGGCGGCCGACTGCTATGGAGCCATGCGCGAGGCGCGGCCTCACAGGGCCGCGCTCGACGCGTCGGCCGCCGAGGCGGAGCTTCAGGGCGAGGTCGCCGCAGGACGGCTCGACCCGGATGCAGTCGACGCGGTGCTCGGCGCCGCCGGGCATCGCGTGCGCGAACGGCCTCGCGACCGCCCGGCCGGTCTGACGGACCGAGAGCTCGAGGTTCTCCTCGTCCTCGTGCGAGGCGGATCCAATCAGCAGATCGCCGAGGATCTCGGCATCTCCGCCAAGACCGTGGGCCACCACGTTCAACACGTCTACCAGAAGGTCGGCGTTCGAAGTCGCGCCGCCGCAACCGTCTGGGCGTTCGAGAACAACCTCGTTCACACGGCATAGGGCGTTCGCCCGATGTGTCGTCGAGTCACCGAGCGCATGCTCGTGCAGACACTCGACGAAGGAGGACGACGATGATCCTGGCAACGACGAAGGTCGACGAGTTCGACCGCTTCATGGAGATCTTCTCGACCAAGGGCGCCGACAAGCGCCGGCAGCACGGCTCGAAGGGCGCGCAGGTGTTCCGCGACCCCAACGACGGCGACCGGGTCTGGGTCCTGTTCGACTGGGACGAAGAGGGTTGGCAGAGCTTCGCCTCCGACCCCGAGGTCCCGCCGATCATGCAGCAGGCCGGTCACCAGGGAAGGCCGCAGACCGCGGCGCCCGGGGGCAGCTGCGACGCGTAGAGCCGGTTGAGACAAAGGAGGCCCCCGAGGGGGCCTCCGGTCTTCACCCGGTCGAGCCGGCGGCGGCCGGCGAGACGATGCCGCGACGCGCTTCGGCAAGCCCTCTGCTCGGTGGGTCGAGGATCAGATCGGCGACGAGCGCGGTCCAGCCCGTCTGATGCGTCGCGCCGAGGCCGGCGCCGTTGTCGCCGTGGAAGTACTCGTTGAAGAAGAGGTTGTCTTTCCACGCCGGGTCCGTCTGGAGACGCTCCGTGCCTCCGTAGAGAGGGCGACGGCCGTTGGCGTCGGGCAGCCAGATCGAGATGATCCGGTCTGTGAGGTCCTGCGCGATCTGCCCGAAGGTGAGCTGCTGCCCCGAACCGGTCGGGTATTCGAGTGTGAACTCGTCGCCGAAGAAACGCTGGTAGATGACGAACTGGCGGATCGCGACGTAGTTGAGCGGCATCCAGATCGGGCCGCGCCAGTTCGAGTTGCCGCCGAACATGGAGGTAGTCGACTCGGCCGGTTCGTAGTCGATCCACGCGTCGGGCAGCCCCTCGAGCGTGTACGGGTTCCCTTCGTAGCGTTTCGAGACCGCGCGGAGCCCGTGCGGCGAGAGAAACGCCGCTTCGTCGAAAAATTCCTTGAGGGTCTTGCGGAGCTCGTCAGGGTCGATCACCGAGAGCAGCACGGCCTGTTCGTCGCCGACCCCGCGGAAGCGAGCGACACCGAGCGAGCCGCCGCTCTCAGCCCAGGCGGTGCGCAGTCGGGCAAAACGCTTTCCGAGTCCCTCCGCGGCCTCGACGACCCGACCCGCCAGAGGCACGGCGGGCAACAGCGGCAGCAGCCCCGAGATGGTCTTCACCTTGACCTGGGTCGACTCTCCCGACGGGTACACGAGGCGGTCGTAGAAGAACGCGTCGTCTGCGTCGTACAGGCCCTGCTGCTCCAGCGCCCGGGCGACGAGCACGAATTGCTCCAGGAACTTGATCACCATGTCCCAGTAGACCTCGTTCTCCTCGACGAGGACGAGTGCGATCAACAGCATCGACAGCGCGTAGTACGCCATCCAGGCCGTGCCGTCCGCCTGCTCGAGCGTCACGCCTTCCGGCAGGTTCGACCGGTCGACCGGGCTGATGTTGTCGAGGCCGAGAAAGCCGCCGCTGAACACGTTGTTGCCGTCCGCGTCCTCGCGGTTGAGCCACCAGGTGAAGTTGATCAGCAGTTTCTGGAAGACGCGCTCGAGGAACTCGCGATCGGTGGCACCGTCGATCTGGAACACGCGCAGCGCCGCCATCACGTGCACCGGCGGGTTGACGTCGTCGAAATTCCACTCGTAGGCGGGGAGCGCTCCGTTGGGGTGCTGAAACCATTCGCGCAGCAAGACGATCAGCTGGTACTTCGCGAAGGCTGGATCGAAATGCGCCCAGGGAACCGCGTGGAAGCCGAGATCCCAGGCGGCGAACCAGGGGTACTCCCACGGGTCGGGCATCGCGAGCACATCGAATGCGTCGAGGTGTCGCCAGCCGCTGTTGCGTCCGTGCCGGTGCGCCTCCGGCGGCGGAGCGTGCGCATCGCCGTCCAGCCAGCGAGCGACGCTGTACGGATACATCTGCTTGCTCCAGACGAGACCCGCACACGACTGCCGGAGGATCGGCATCTGCCCGGGCGGCGTTCCCGCGGGCGCGAGCGCGGCGAAGAACTCGTCGGCATCGTGCTCGCGAGCGGCGACGACGTCGGCGAACCGATCGCCGTCCCAGCCTCCAGCGGGCTCGCGCGTTCCCGCCGGCAGATGGAGTCGGAGCCGCAGTTCGGCCTTGCCGCCCGCAGCGACGGTCACGCGGTAGCGGAGCGCGGCCTTCGTCCCGAAGCCGTCGGGGTTGACCGTCGCCGCACCAGAGACGACGTGGTCGTTGATCCCGTCCTTCGGGTACTTGGTCGTCGCCTCGGCGCCGAAGACGCGTGGTGCGTTCGATTCGTTCTCGCAGAAGAGCGGCTCTGGTGCAACACCATCCGGGCCGGGAGCGGCGTCGAGCCGGTAGCCCGCGAGGCGATGGTCGGTCACCGTGAGCGCCGCCCCGTCCCCTTCGATCCGAGGCCGCTCTGATGCGTCGCCATACGACCACGTATTGCGGAACCAGAGCGTCGGCAGCACCTGCAGTGTCGCCTCGTCCGGGCCGTGGTTCTCGAGCTCGATGCGCATCAGCAGTTCCGTCGGCGACGCCTTCGCGTACGTGACGTCCACCGACCAGTAACGGTCGTCGTCGAAGACACCCGTGTCGAGCAGCTCCAACTCGGGATCGTGGAGCCCGCGTCCATGGTGCACGAGCTGGTCGTAGGGGAACGCGGCCTGCGGATAGTGATAACGCCACTTGAGCAGCGCGTGGCTCGGCAGCCCCTCCAGGTACCACCAGTACTCCTTGACATCCTCGCCGTGGTTTCCCTGCGGGCCGGTGAGCCCGAACATCCGCTCCTTGAGAATCGGGTCGTTGCCGTTCCAGAGCGCGAGTGCGAGGCAGAGCTCGTGGCGAATATCCGAGATCCCGGCCATCCCGTCCTCGTTCCACCGGTAGGCCCGCGAGCGGGCGTGATCGTGCGGGAACGAGTCCCAGGCGTCGCCACTCTCCGAGTAGTCCTCGCGAACGGTGCCCCAGGCGCGTTCGCTCAGATACGGGCCCCACTCGTACCAGGGATTCGCTTCGAAGAGATCGTCTTCGGCACGGCCGGTCGCCTCGGCGAGGCGCAGGTGCTCGGCGGTCCGTGAGCTCGTGATCGACCTCAGTCCTTCGGGCTCGGTGTGGTCAGGTCGAAGAGGTGCCAGCCCCATGCGTCCAGGGAGACGTAGAGGCCGTTCCGCAGGTCATCCCCGCTGCGCTCGTACACCTCGCCGGACGAAGCGTCGTCGAGCCGCCAGTCGGAACCGCCAAGGTCGTCCCATTCGAGGGCGACGTGCCCGGAGGCAGGGGCATCGCTCAGGTTCACGACAATGAGCTTACGGGCGGCGCCGCCTCGCCAGCCCCAGCAGACCAGGTTCTCCCAGGTGTCGTTGCCCTCCCAGCCGCTTCGCCTGGCGAGCTGCCAGTCGCCTGTGCGGAGAACGGCGTCCTGCAAGCTCCCGAACAGCCGCTCGTAGAACGCGCGCAGGCCGGGATCGAGCGCCTCGTCCGGCCGTCGCCCGAGAAAGACCGGCAACTGCACGCGGCGCCCATCCAGCTGGCCCTCGTGAACCAGCCGTGCGCCGGTCTGGCTCATCGTCACGACCGCCGCCGCCCGGGCCTTGCCCGGAGAGAACGTTGACGCAGCCCGCGGCTCGTCGTGGTTCTCGATGAAGCGAACCAGCCCGTCCTGATAGCCGGTGTCCGCCGTCAGATGCGCGTGCACCGACTCGGCGGCTTCGTGCACGAGCCGGTCGTACAGGCGCTTGTCGTAGCAATATGAGAACCCCTGCTGCTGGAGGGCGTATTCCATGTCCCAGTAGGCCTCGGCGATGAAGATGAACTCGGGATGCCGCGCCTGCACGGCGCCGATCACTGTCGGCCAGTACTCGTCGACGGGCCGGTCACCACCGCGTCCGCCCCAGGTGCGTTCGAACACATCGTTGATCGCCAGCATCGCCATGTCGCAGCGGACGCCGTCGCACTGCTCGGCGATCGAGCCGAGTGTGTCGATCACGGCGGCGCGAAGGTCGGGGGAGAACGCGTTGAGCTGAACGACGTCCGGCCAGGCCGGAAAGTACGGATCGCGACCGTTCGCCAGCACGCCGTCGCCGACCTTGACGAACGAGGCCGGGTCTCGTTCGAGGTCTTCTTCGCTGCCGCGAACGAAGTACTCCGGGTGTGTTGATGTCCAAACATGGTCGGGCGCGACGTGGTTCGGTACGAAGTCGAGGATCAGCTTGACGCCGCGCCGCTCGAGCTCCCGGCGCGCGGCGGCCAGACCCGCGGCACCGCCGAGCTCGGATGCGACGCGGTAGTCACGGATGCAGTACGGGGAGCCGACTACGTCCGAGGCAGTGAAGTCCGGCAATGCTCGTCCGAAGCTCTCGACCAGTGCATCGTTCTTCAGCGCGATCTTGATCCCGGCCGGGCTGCGCTCCCAGACGCCCATCAGCCAGACCGCGTCGAAACCGAGCGCGGCGATCGCGTCCCACTGCTCTCCAGGCACCTCGGCGAGACCGATGTTCGCGTCGTACTGACGTCCCAACTCGCCAAGCCAGACCCACGTGTTGATCTCGTAGATGAAAGGGTGCTCGACCAGCGGCATCGTCCGCCGGCTCGAGGTCGACTCGCGAGCAGCGACCGTCAACGGTTGATGTGTGCGTCGGCTCCCACGTCGCGATCAATCATGACGTTCGTGAGCGGTCAGGCAGGCGGGTTCACCCGATCGTCACCAGATCGAGCCCGCTCGATGACCTGGACGGCGTCCCGCGCGATTCGAAGAAGCGGCAGCATGGTTGTTGCGATTTGGTTTCGACCTCTTGACGATTTGCGAGTCAGCCGGGAGATTCGAGCGAGAATGTCGCCCCTAGGTGCCCGGTGACCGACACGCCCGCGGCGAGCGGGGCTCTCGTCGCCGACCGTGCGGCGATCTCTCCGCGGAGGCTGATCCTCCCGCTGGCGCTCGCCCAGTTCATCTGCAGCTTCGCCGGCTCGAACATGAACGTGATGATCACCGACATCAGCGATGACCTCGACACGACCGTGAAGGGCGTGCAAACGGCGATCACACTCTTCTTGCTGATCATGGCCATCCTGATGATCCCGTGCAGCAAACTGACCGACCGTTGGGGCCGCAAGCGGTGCTTCACCGCCGGACTGACTCTGTACGGGATCGGCGCGCTCCTGAGCGCGGTGGCCCCCGGGCTCGGCGTGCTGATCCTCGGGAATTCGGTGTTCGAGGGCGTCGGCACGGCGCTCCTGATCCCGCCCGTTTACATCCTGGCGACGCTGTGGTTCAGCGATCTCACGTCGCGTGCGTGGGCTTTCGGCGTGATCAGTGGGCTGGGAGGGATCGGCGCCGCGGCCGGCCCGTTGATCGGAGGCGTGATCACCACGGGAATCAGCTGGCGGGCGGCGTTCATCTTCCAGGCGGCGGTCGTCGCGACGATCATCTTTCTCAGCCGGCGCCTCGTCGATCCCCTCCCGCCCGACCCGAAACGACCCTTCGACGCTGTCGGGGCGATCCTCTCGGCGCTGGGCATGTTCTTCGTCGTCTTCGGGATCCTCCAGGCCGGCACACACAACGCCCTGATGACGCTGCTCCTCCTGGTCGGAGCCGCGTTCCTGGCCGGCTTCTTCTTCTACATCCGCTCGCGCGAGCGGTCTGGGAAGGAACCACTGCTGTCGACCGCCCTGTTTCGCAACCGGACGTCCAATCTCGCCCTGGTCACCCAGAACACCCAATGGCTCATCCTGATGGGAGTCTCGTTCGTCGTATCTGTCTTCCTGCAAACCGTTCGCGGGTACAGCGCGATCGGGACGGGCGTCGTCTTCACCGCAGCCACGGTTGGGCTTCTGGTCTCGTCCTTCGGAGCGCAACGACTCGCCAAGAGGTTCTCGCAGCGGGCGCTGATCATTGCGGGCTTCGCGGTCACGCTGAGCCGGGATCGTCGTGCTGCTCGGTTCCGTCCATGCCTCGTCGAGGGTCGTCGCATTCGTGCCCGGGCTTCTGATGATCGGCCTTGGACTGGGCGTGATGCTGACTCCGTCCGTCAACATCGTCCAGTCCAGTTTCCCCGAAGACCAGCAGGGCGAGATCTCCGGTCTCTCGCGGAGTGTGTCCAACCTCGGCTCCACTTTCGGCACGGCGATCGCCGGCACGATCCTGGTGTCCGTGGTTGCGACCGGAACCCGGTCCTACGCGGTTGCGATGATTGCGCTGATCGTCTTTGGCCTGATCGGTCTCGTGGCGGCGCTCGGCCTGCCCGCCAGGATCACGAAGGCGTAGAGCTCTGACTCGCTGCCGCCCGGCAGCACCGACACATCTTCGTTTCCGGATTGTTGCCACGTGTTGTTCGGAGGGTCGCGAGAATCGCACCGGGATGAAGGCTGCCGTGATCGATGTGGGCTCGAACACGATCCGGTTGCTCGTTGCTGAGTCGAGTGAATACGGTCTCGTGACGGTCGAAGAGCGTCGAGCGCAGGTCGGTCTTGGTGTGGACGTAGAGGATCGCGGTCGCGTCTCGAAACGGAAGATCCACGAGGCGGCCGTGACCGTTCGACGGTTCGCGACTCGTGCGCAAGAACTCGGATGCGCCGGGCTGGTCGTCGCGGTGACTTCTCCCGGCCGGCAGGCTGCGAACGCCGACCGGCTCATCTCTCAACTCGAACGGGAGACGACGCCGCACGCTGTCGTCGTTCTTTCGGGCGAGCAGGAAGCCCAGTTCGCATGGGACGGCGCGGTCTCACGATGCGGCGGCTCGGAAGGGAGTCTGCTCGTCTGCGACGTGGGCGGTGGGTCGACCGAGCTCGCCTTCGGGACGCGACCCGGGAGCCCCGTGTGGCTCCACTCGATCGACATCGGCTCGCTGCGACTCTCGAGGCGGCTTCATGCCGACCGGCGGCTGACGAAGAAGCGGCTCGCGACGGGCTGGGCGGAGGTGGAAGCGTTGCTCGACGACTCCCCGATGCCGGCGCCGCTGCGAGCCGTAGCGGTCGGCGGCAGCGCGCGCGCGATCAGCAGGATTGCCGGAACGAGCCTCGGTGCCGGTCAGCTCTCGGATGCAATTCACGTTCTGAGGATGGGCTCCAAGGGCCTGCGCGCGAAGAATGTCGTCATCGACCCGTCGCGCACGCCCACGATCGCCGCCGGCGCCCTGATCCTCGCGGCCCTGCAGCGGCGCATTGCCGTCCCACTCGAGTTCGTCGGCGCAGGCCTGCGGGAGGGGCTGGCTCTGTCGGTTCTCGCAAAATGTGCCGCAGGCTAGGTTCGCCTGCGGGCTCCGCGGCACCTGGGTGATCAGACGGCGACCGTGTGGTTGACTGCCGTGTCGCCGATGTCACCCAAATGTGTCTTGTCCCGCTGCCCTCGGTGGTAAATGATCGCCCAGGTGATGGGAATGCGGAACTGGCTGTCGCTTGCGTTGCTGGTGGGCGTACTGAGCGCCGTCGCGTCGTCGTCGGCGGCCGCCGCTGCTTCCGTCCCCTGCCGGGTCTCCGCCGCGCAGGTATCGAAGATCGTCGGCACGACGATGAAGCGATACCCGAACCCCGCCGAGTGCGACTACGCCGATCCGGGCAACCGACTGTTCACGGTCACCTTCACGCCCGCGTCCGCGTCCTCCATCCGACAACAGATCGCGCAGGTCAAGTCGCACCACGCCGGTCTTTCGGGCTACACGACGTCGGGCTTCGCGCACGACGGAGTCGCATACACCGTGAACCCCTCGGCAACAGGCGGTCAGCCGGCGATGCTGTCGCTCTTCTTCGTCGGCGCCCACACCGGCTGGGTGTTCATGCTCGGTGCGACGAAGGCGTCCGGTCACTACGACCGGCAGAGCATGGCCAGGATGATGGCCGCTCTCCGGGCCGCTCGCTCGTGGTAATCGTCCCGCCGGGGACGGGAACAGAACCGCCGTTCACCGACCCGGCCGACGCGGCTGTCTTGAGACGCCTGGCGCGCATGCGCACGGCGTCGCGCGAGCAACCGAGACGCTCCGCGGCCTGCTCGAGCGTGAGCCACTGAGGGCCGGATCTCTCGAGGCGTGCCAGTTCGGCGGCTACGCGGTTGGCGACGAGTCGGAGCACGACTTCGACGTCCAAGTCGACGTCGATCCCGATGACCCCGAAACGACGGTGGTGGAGCTCGTGCGCGGCAATGAGAGGCTCGAGCTCAGCCGGTGGAGAGCTTCGCGCGGCGCGGTCGGGATCGTTGACACACTCGGCGGGATTCAGGATCGTCGCGCCCCATGGCGTTGTCCACCTGGAAAGCGAAAGGCCCGCATTTGCGGGCCTCCGCAGCGATGGAGCTAGGCGGGCTCGAACCGCCGACCTCCTGGGTGCGATCCAGGCGCTCTCCCAGCTGAGCTATAGCCCCGGGCGGCTGTCATTGTAACCGCAGTTCGACGCTCCTGATCGGCGTGGACGACGCGTAGGATCGGGCGGATGGGCGACCCCGCGTTCACGGACACCCTGCAGGTTGCGCTCGTCGTGCGAGACCTCGAGGCCGCCATGCGAACCTACGTGCACGACTATGGCATCGGGCCGTGGGCGATCTACGAGTTCAACCCCGACACCGTTCGCAACATGACGGCGGAGGGCGAGCCGGTCGAGTATGCCTGGCGTCTCGCGCTGGCCCGCGTCGGCCAGGTGCACTGGGAGCTGATCCAGCCGCTCGACGAGCGCAGCACATACGGGCAGTTCCTGGCCGAGAAGGGCGGGGGTGTGCACCACGTCGGCGTCGCTGTCCGGAGCTACGACCGGGCGATCGCAGCGGTGGCCGACCAGGGCCGTGAGATCGTTCTCGGAGGCGAGTACAACGGCGTCACGTTTGCGTATCTGCCGACCGGAGACGATCTGGGCGTGATCACAGAGATATTCGATTCACAGCCCGGAGACGATCAGCAGCCCGATTCCGTGTATCCCTGAGCGGTTTTACCTGACGCTCACAGTTCCCTCATCCGCACGGGGAACGGGAGAGGTGAACCTCCCAGCCAAAGGAGAAGGAATGAATCGCAAAACGAATCTCGTCGCACTGCTCGCGGCGGCAGCCGTGACGGTGCTCGCCATCGCCGGTTTCTCGACCGCCGCGAGCTCGGCGGCTCCCGTCAACACGGGCGAGCCCAAGATCTCGGGCACGGCGCAGGAAGGTCAAACGCTGTCCGGCAGCTCGGGCACGTGGACGGGCACCGGCACGATCACCTACACGTACCGGTGGCGCCGCTGCAACGCGCAGGGCAACGGCTGTTCGAATATCGGGGGAGCCGATTCCTCGAACTACCAGCTGAAGACGGCCGATGTCGGTCACACGGTGCGCATCCGCGTGACCGCGAAGAACGCTGACGGCTCGGCGAGCTCGGACTCGAACCCGAGTGCCGTCGTCACGGCGAAGACCACGACGCCGCCGCCGGTCACGAACGGCTGCCCGACCTCTGGGTCCGGCACGATCGACGTCAGCACGATTGCTCCACCCGCGCGGCTCCTCGTCGACGGGCAGACGGTTTCACCGACCGTGATCACGCGTTCGACGAGCGATGTCACGCTTCGGTTCCACGTCTCGGCGTGCAGCGGCCGTTCGATCTCCGGGGCGCTCGTCTATGCGACGGCCGTCCCGTTCTCGCAGTTCTCGATCCCTCCCGAGGCGCAGACCGGCTCCGACGGGTGGGCGACGTTGACCATGCATCAGGACCGGTATTTCCCGGCCTCGTCACGGCAGCAGTTGCTGGCCGTGTTCGTGCGGGCCCGGAAGTCGGGCGAGTCGCTGCTCGGCGGTGTCTCCACCCGCCGGCTGGTCTCGTTCCCGGTGAAGCTCTAGAGCACGGCGTTCGGGCCGCGCGTGCCGCCTACGATACGGCGGTGCGCGCGGTCGTTCTCGACGACGACGGGCTCCCCGAGCTCGCCGAACTGCCTGAGCCGACCGCTCCAGGCTCGCTCGTTCGCGTTCGTGCCTGCGGCCTGTGCGGCTCGGACGTCGAAAAGCTCGGGCGGGGCGCGGCGGGGACCGTGCTCGGCCATGAGATCGTCGGCGAGCTCGAGGACGGTGCCCGTGTAACCGTGCTGCATCGAGTCCCGTGCGGGACCTGCGGACGCTGTCTCGCCGGCCACGAGTCGACCTGCGTGGAGTTCGGCAACGTCCGGATCGCGCCCGGGGGATTTGCGGAGCGCCTGCGCGCCACCCATCACGTCTCGCTGCCCGAGCAGTTCGAGGAGCTCGACGGCGTCTGGGTCGAGCCGCTCGCCTGCGTCCTGCGGGCGGCCGAACTGGTGCCTCGCGGTCGAGTGCTCGTCGTCGGGTGCGGAGCGGTCGGCCGATTGTGGATTCAGGTGCTCCGAGGTAGGGGTGACGAGGTCGCTGTATCGGAGCCGGACGACGAGCGGCGGGCGGCGGCGTACGCGCTCGGCGCGGAGACCGACGGCGATCCGGTCGGGAGCGCCGTCGTCACCGCGGTCGCGGGGGTCAACGACGCGCTTCGCCGGCTCGACCCCGGTGGCACGCTGCTCCTCTTCTCGGCGCCCGGGCACGACGTGGCGACGTCCCTCGATGCGATCTATCGGAGGGAATTGCACATGGTCGGCTCGCGCTCGGCGACCGTGGCGTACTTTCACGCTGCCGTCGAGCTCCTGCCGGCGCTCGTCCTGCCCGAGGTGACGGTCCTGCCGTTGGAGCGGTTTCGCGAGGGGGTCGACCTCTACCGCAGCGGCGCCGCGTTGAAGGTCGTGTTCACGCCGTGAAGGCGGCGAGGCTCTACGCGCCGGGCGATCTGCGCATCGAGGAGGTGCCTCGTCCAGAGGCGGGGCCCGGCGAGGTGCTCGTGCAGATCGAGCTCGCGTTGACCGACGGCACGGATCTGAAGACGTACCGTCGGGGCCATCCGATCCTGCTGCGCGAGTCGCCGGCCCCTTTCGGGCACGAGTTCTGCGGCCTCGTCGACGGGCGCAGGATGGTGGCGGCCAACTCCGCACCGTGTGGGGCGTGCGACGGCTGTGCCCGAGGGGAACAATGCCGCGAGCTGGAGTTCCTCTCCGGTGCCTACGCGGACTGGATCGTCGTGCCGGAGCGGATCGCGGCGGTCAATCTCCATGCAGTGCCGTCCGGCCTCGAGCCCGAGGTGGCTGCTCTCCTCGAACCACTCGCCTGCTGCCTGCGCGGCGTCGAGCGTGCGGCGATCGCCGCAGGTGACTCCGTTGCGATTCTCGGCGCGGGGCCGATCGGATTGATGCTCTCGGCGTGTGTCGCCGACGCGGGCGGCTGGCCGGTGATCGTGGGTGGCCGTGAGGAGCGGCGTGAGCTCGTGACCGCGTTCGGCGCCGAGCCGGGCGACGGGCGCGGGGCGGACGTCGTGCTGGAGGCGGCCGGGACGGAGCAGGCGTGGTCGGACGCCGTGGAGCTCGTGCGCCCGGGCGGGACGGTCGTGATGTTCGGCGGTCTGCCGCGCGATGCTCGTCCGCCGGTCGACGCATTCCGTCTGCACTACGACGAGCTCGCGATTCGGGGCTCGTTCCACCACTCGCCCGCGACGGTGCGGGCGGCCTTGGCCTTCCTCGCGAGCGGCGCCTATCCGTGGGGCCGCCTCGTCACCCATCGCGTGTCGTTGGCCGAACTGCCGGCGCTCTTCGCCGACCCGCCGCGCGACCTGCTCAAGGCCGCCGTCATCCCGTGACCCTGCGTGAGCTCAACCGGACGCTCCTTCTACGGCAATTGCTGCTCGACCGAAAGCAGATCCCACTCGTCAAGACGGTGACGCGCCTGGTCGGGTTGCAGGCTCAGTATGCGCCGTCGCCGTATGTCGCCCTCTGGTCTCGCATCGAAGGCTTTCGCAAGGAGCAGCTGACGCGTGCGCTCTCGGTCGGGTCGATCGTCAAGGCCGGCTCGCTGCGCACGACCTTGCATGTGATGTCGGCGGCCGAGTTTCCCTTTCTCGCCTCTGCCTACGTCGAGTCCGAGCGCGGCCGCACGGAAGGCCTCGGCGTCGACGTCGAGGTGTTGCGCGCGGCGCTGCCGGACGAGCCGATCACCAGTGCCGAGCTCTTCGAGCTGGGTCATCGCGTGCTCGGGACCGACGATCGCTGGACGGTTGCGTTCGCCTATCGCGCGCTGCCGTTCGTGCGCACCGCGCCGGTCGGTGACTGGCCGCACACCAAACCCTCGCCGTTTGTCCTGTGGTCGAAAGAGCTACCCGATCCTCGGGCGAGCGCGATTCGAGTCGTGCGGCAGTATCTCGCGGCTTACGGCCCTGCGACGCGCGACGACATCGCTCAGTACACCTCCTTCAAGGTGGGCCAGATCCTCCCCGCGCTCGAGGGTCTGCCGACGGCTTCCGACGACGAGGGAAGGACGCTCTTCGACCTGCCGCGCGCACCCCGGGCCGCCGAGGGCACGCCGGCACCGGTCCGCTTCCTGCCGGCGTTCGACTCGATCATCCTCGCGCACCGGGACCGGTCGCGGATCGTCCCGCCCGAGTACATCGATGTGGTCTTCAACAAGCGCAATGCGACGACGAAGAACACATTCACCGTCGACGGCTTCGTCGCCGGCGCCTGGCGAATCGAGCGCAAGCGGCTGACGATCGAGCCGTTCGCGCCGTTGCCCGTGCGCGTACGGCGTGAGGTGGATGCCGAGGGCGCGCGGCTGCTCGCCTGGTATCTCGGCTAGCCGAAGAGAGTCAGTTCGGGCTCTCGCTCGCCACGGAGGACGGCGAGATCGACCTGCACCCAGGCGAGTCCGCGCTGCTCGGCCAGCGCGACCGCCTGCGGCTTGATCTGCTGCGCGACGAGGATCCCGCGGCAGTCGGCGCGCGCAGGATCGACGCGGATGCAGTCGAGGTACCGCGTCAGCTGCTCGACGGCGTCGATCGTGCCGACGCGCTTGATCTCGACAGCGACCCAGCCGTCGTCGGCGTCACGGCACATCAGGTCGACGGGCCCCACGTCGGTCGGCCATTCGCGCTTGACGAGACGCAGGTCGGGCTCGATGTGCGTCGGGTCGTCTGCGAGCAGGAGTTGCAGGTCGCGCTCGACGCCGTCCTTTTCCAGCCCGGCCGCCTCGCCCATATCGTGCGCGACGTCGGACAGCACCTCGACGAGCTTGATCTCGAGCCGGTCCTCGGTGCGGCCGGCGCGCTTGCGCACGACGATCAGATCGCCGGAGTCCTCGATCACGGTGGGCGGTGTCATCCAGTTCAGGGGTTTGAACCCTCCGGCGTCAGCGTGGATCAGGACGGAGCCGTCCTCTTTCAGGATCAGGAGGCGGGTCGAATCCGGCAGAAAGGCGTTCAACCGGCCGGTGTATCGAACTTCGCAGCGGGCGACGATGAGACGCATAGCCCTAGATGTCGACCCCTAGGAACCACCGCTCCGGCGACTCCCCGATCGGCGCGGTCCACGATCGCCACGTCGTCGGCGCCAGCTTGAGCGTGACGTCGTCCGCCACCTTGAGCGCGGCTTCGATCGGCCCGTCGAGCGCCTCCGGCGCGAGGTACCGCCGTCTGACGCGGGCGTTGATCGACTGCGCCTCCTCGTCGCGCAGGATCTGAACCGGGCCTGACGCCGAGACCCATCGCTCCCGTCCCGGCTCGCGCGCGTCGACCACGACCGACGCCGAGAAGCTCCGCTGAACGTTTCTTGCCTTCCGGCTTCCGGACGGCGATGCGAAATAGAAGCAGTCGTCCTCGAACAGGAACCAGATCGGCGTAAGGTGGATGCCGCCGTCCGGATCGTGGGTCGCGAGCACTGCGTAACGCCGCTCGCCGAGGAAGGACCGCAGCGTGTCCGTCAGTTCGCCCATGTCCGCCCGGTGGGCTCTAAGAGCAAGTCGCTATTCAACGGTTTGAATCCACCTGAATCCGCGTGGATGAGGACTGAACCGTCCTCCTTGAGCATCAGCAGGCGTGTTGACTCCGGCAGGAAGGCGTTCAGCCGCCCGGTGTAAGTAACCTCGCACCGCGCGACGATCAAGCGCACAGGGCCAACCTCTCGCCGTTCGCTTGGCGTACTTCGGCAAGTTGCTATTGAGAGGCTTGTAGCCGCCGGGGTCGGCGTGGACGAGGACGGAGCCGTCGTCCTTCAGCATCAGCAGGCGCGTCGACTCCGGCAGGAAGGCGTTCAGGCGGCCGGAGTAGGAGACCTCGCAGCGGGCGACAATCAGACGCATGGAGGCGAGGACACTACTGTCCCTTTCGGACAGGCTTGATGTCCTGCGCTCCTTTGCGGACGGGGCCTTGTAGAGCGGGCACTTCGGGCGTAGCGTGGAAGACCGTGCCGAAGCCCCAGCCATGCCCGAAATGTGGTTCAGGTATCACGGAGATCACGAGTGAGTCATCGGTAGAACTAGCCGACTGCCCTACTTGCCAAGCCAGACTTTGGCGAGCACGGGCAGATCCGTCGTTGCCGTGGGACCCGCCCTGGAACCCGGTGGAGGGCTCGACGCCTCCCGGTTGAAGTCGCTTCGAAGTCCCCGTCCTGGGTGTCCTCGGCTCTTCTGCGGGAGGATGTGTCGATGAAAGGATCGAACATCGGCTTCGCCCTGTATGCGAGGGGCGAGGCGCCGGGAACCCTCGACGCGCGGTGGTCGTTCGAGAACGCGTGGGGCGGCTCAGGGCAGGCGACCGGCGGCCCGGAGCAAGGCTTCGCCGGGCACTACCGCATTCGCTACTTCCACGAGAACGGTGAGTTCTCCGACGAGTACGACCTGGAGATCGAGAAGGCCGGCGACTGCTACGACGTGAGGTGGCTCGTCGACGGTGTGATCGGCGCGGTCGGTGTCGGCATGGAGGTTGGAGACCGGCTCGCTGTCGGATGGCGACGGGTCGCTGACTAGCGCGAGACTGGCGTCACGTATCGCACCCACCGTTCGTTTCGGACATGTCAGTCCAGGACGTGTGCGCGACCACCAGGCTCGGGGTCAGACCCCAGCCGTGTCCCGAAGAGACGGGTGCGTGGCTCTCCGGCTGGGGTCAGACCCCGGAGGTGTCCCGAAGGGACGGTGCGTGGCTCCCCGATCGGGGTCAGACCCCGGCCGTGTCCCGAAAGGACGCTACGCCAGGCGGATCAGGGTCAGGCCGTCGCGGACGCTCAGCAGCACCTGAACCGTCCGCGGGTCGGCTGCCACGTGCTCGTTGAAGCTCGCGATCGGGGGTGGCGGGTCGCCCTCGACCACGCGGCCGTCCGCCAGCGTGTTGTCGGCCACGATCACTCCACGCCGTGAGAGCCGCGGCACGAGTGCCTCGTAGTACGAGGTGTAGCCGCCCTTGTCGGCGTCGATGAAGACGAAGTCGAACTCGCCCTCCAGCGACGCGATCGTCTCGGCGGCCGGCCCGACATGCAGCGTGATCTTCGAGCCGTACGGCGAACGGTCGAACCATCCCTGGGCGAAGGCGGCGCGCTCGGGACTGACCTCGCACGCATCGATGTGGCCGTCTTCGGGCAGGGCAGCGGCCATCGCGAGAGCCGAGTGGCCGCTGAACGTTCCGATCTCGAGCACGCGGCGAGGTTGCGCGATCCAGACGAGCAACTCGAGGAACCGTCCTGCGACCGGGCCTGTGAGCATCGCAGACTGGCCGAGCTCGCGGGTCGTCGCGGCCGACAGTTCTGCGAGCAGCGGGTCGTGGGGCGACGAGACGCGCTCGGTATACGCCTCGATGCGCGGGTCGACGATCTCCACTAGCTGCGCTCCACCCGTGAGCCGCCGACGATCGCGTCCGTGCCGTCGTCGAAGCGCACCCACGCCTTGCCCTTGCCGTCGTAGTCGGGCGACCACACGATGAGCGTGGCCTCGCGGCCCGCAACGCGCACCTGCTCGGTCCCCTCGGGCTCGCTGCCACGCCAGACGCGGACGAACGGGTTTTGCTCCCATTCGCGTCCGATCGTCGTCTCGTCGGTGTGCCCGGGCAGGACTCGGCGATCGTGCGGCATCGGCATGTAGACGTCCATGACTGCTTCCTTGATCTGCTCGAAGTCCCCGCCGCCGACTGCGTCCTTGAAGAGCGTGTCGCCCGAGAAGACGGCGTGGTCGTTGATCACGAAGCAGACCATGTCGTCCGAATGCCCCGGTGTCGGGACAGCGTCGACCCACAGGTCGCCTGTCTCGAGCGAGTGCCGCACGACCGGCAGGCCGAGCTCACCTTCGTGCTCGATGTGATCGGCGTGGGCGTGGGTCCGGAGGACGTGGGTCGGGGTGACCCGCCAATCCTGAACCGCTTCGAGCAGAGGCTCGAGCGGAGCTCCCGAGTCGACGAACACAGCTGTCCCCCCGGCCTCGTCCGCGACGAGGTAGGCATTCGAAAGCCGGCGGGAGTCCATGCTCCGAGCGACGAGCACGTCGTTAGGCTAGCCGTGCACCCGACCGCGAGGAGAGCGAAACGATATGCCCGGGCTGATGGCACGCCTCTCACTGATCTTCAAGGCCAAGTTCTCGAAGGCGCTCGACCGCGCCGAGAATCCGAACGAGACCCTCGACTATTCCTACGAGGAGCAGCTTCGCCAGCTCCAGAACGTCAAACGCGGCATCGCCGACGTGACGACCGCGAAGAAGCGGCTGGAGATGCAATACACATCCATGCAGCAACAGGTCGAAAAGCTGGACGGCCAAGCCCGGCAGGCGCTGGCGGCCGGCCGCGAAGACCTCGCCCGCGAGGCACTGACACGGAAGGCCGCGGTGGAGGCGCAGCTCGAGACGATCATGCAGCAAGGACAGCAGCTCGAGGCTCAACAGCAGAAGCTCGTCGAGGGCGAGAAGACACTGGCAGCCAAGATCGAGGCATTCCGCTCGCAGAAGGAAGTGATCAAGGCGCAGTATTCGGCCGCCGAGGCCCAGGTTCGGATCGGCGAGGCCGCGACCGGGATCGGCGAGCAGATGGCCGACGTCGGGCTGGCAGTGCAACGCGCCAAGGACAAGACGGAGCAGATGCAGGCTCGCGCGAGTGCGATCGACGAGCTCACAGCGTCCGGCTCGCTGCAGGATCTCACCTCGTCCGGGGACGACATCGACCGCCAGCTGGCGGAGATCTCCCAGGGGAGCCAGGTCGACGACCAGCTCGCGAAGATGAAGGCGGAGCTCGGCAAGGGAGAAGATCCGCCGAAAGAAATCGAGGGCGAGAAGGCGTGATCGTCCGGTTGCTGGGCGAGGGCCAGTTTCGCGTCGACGACGCGCTGATCGCGCGCCTCAACGAGCTCGATGCAGAGGTGTCCCGCGCGGTTGCCGAGGGCGACGAGCGTGCTTTGTGGACGGGCCTGCAGGCGCTCGCCGACGCGGTTCGGGACGGCGGCGAGAAGCTGGCGGACGAGGACCTGCGCCCCTCGGACGCGATCATCCCGCCGGAGGATCTCTCGCTCGAGGAGGCCCAGGAGCTCCTGGCGGACGAGGGTTTCATCCCCGACCTGCCCGTGGCCTGATGCCGAAGCAGATTGTGCTGTCGGCGCGCCCGCAGGGCGAGCCCAAGGAGTCCGACTTCGAGTTGCGCGACGCACCCGACGTAGCCCCGGGTGACGGTGAGGTGCTCGTCCGCAATGTTTTCGTCTCGGTCGACCCGTACATGCGCAGCCGCATGACCGGCGTCCGCACCTATGTCGGCCCGTACGAAGTCGGCGACCCGATCGACGGCGGTGCCGTAGGGCTTGTTGTCGACTCGCGCCACGACGGGTTCGCCGAGGGCGACTGGGTGCTGTCGAGGCTCGGCTGGTGCGAACAGGGAGTGGCCGCCGGCGAGCGACTGCGCAAGCTGGACGCGGGGCTGGCGCCGCCGTCCACCGCACTCGGGGTGCTCGGTATGCCCGGCCTTACAGCGTGGGTCGGGCTCGTCGACGTCGGGCAGGTCAAGGAAGGCGAGACGATCTACGTTTCCGGAGCCGCCGGCGCCGTCGGTAGCTCAGCTGCGCAGATCGCGAAGCTGAAGGGGCTGCGGGTGATCGGCAGCGCGGGCTCCTCGGAGAAGGTCGACTGGCTGCGCTCCCTCGGGGTCGAAGCGTTCAACTATCGGGAGCAGCCGGCGAAGGAGGCGCTCGCGGACGGCATCGACGTTTTCTTCGACAATGTGGGCGGGGAGCAGCTCGAGTCCGCCTTGAACGCTCTGCGCCCGTTCGGACGGGTGATCGCCTGCGGGGCGATCTCGCGTTACAACGACGAGCGTCCAGAGCCCGGGCCGCGCAACCTCGGCTTCGTCGTCACGAAACGTCTGCGACTGCAGGGATTCATCGTGTCGGATCACACCGACCGGTTTCCCGCGTTCATCGCCGAGGTCGGGCCGTGGGTGGCCGCGGGGCAGGTCATCTGCCGAGAGACGGTGCTGGAGGGGATCGAGAACGTCCCGGCGGCGTTCGCCGGCCTTTTCCGCGGCGACAACACGGGCAAGATGCTCGTGCGCGTCGGCTAGCGGTGCACGAAGGCGATGTGCGTCGAACCGAGGAGGTTCTCGCCGTCGATCTCGAAGTGGCAGACGCGCGGCGACGGTGACGCAGGCACGAAGATCGTGCCGTTCCAGTAGGTCAGGCCCGCGATCTTGGCCTTCTGGACGATCCGTCCGTCGAGGCGCAGCGTCACGACGCTCGTCTCCTTCGGGAGGAGTGTCAGTTCCAGCCGTCCCCCTGCGCAGTCGTAAGCGCGCACGACGCCGGGCTCGGTCATGTCGCCGTTCGGCTTGATGCCTCGCTCGACGGTCGTGAGACGGGGTGATCCCGAAAGGCGCCAGAGCGTCAGCCCCGCCGTGTCGAGGCCGGTCTGCTCCAGGTGAGCCACCGGCGTGCCGACGAACGAGTGCGGGTCGCTCGCAACGACGTACCGCTCGGCGATCGGGAGCCGCCCCGTCGCAGGAACGTGGACGACCCGCTGCGTCATCGGCCCGGGAACGCGGGCCGGCGCCATGGAGACGACATCGGTGACGTTCCGGTTCCAGAACCGCACCTGCCAGACACCGTTCCAGTACGCCTCGTCGTCGTAGAGGTACGCCACCGGGGCATGGGCGGCGCGGGTGATCCAGTCCGGCGGCACTCCGACGAGATTGTGCTGGTCGGACCTCACACGTTTGGCGATGTCGTTCGACGCGATGGCGGTCGAACCGATCAGGAGCGCGAACATGAGCACGGGAACGACCGCGATGAAACGATGACGCAGCGCGACGATCGTGACCAGGATCACCACCGAGACCACGGCGACCGCCCAAGAGGCGCGGCTGGCGCCCAGGTGGTAGAGGATGACGACGCCGAAGGTATCGGGCAGCGCATTGATGTTCGTGAGGTGGTTCCACGGCGTCAGCAGGAGCAGCGCGAGCGTCAACAGAGCGACGAAGTAGACGGCGGGTCGCGGCCGCGGAGCGCCGCGATCGAGCCAGAGTGCGAAGACGGTGAAGAGCAGGGGCGGCAGCAGCGCGAGATCCCGGCCGAGTAGGTGCGGCGCATAGCGGGCCGCGAAGAAGCCGACCTGGAGGACGACGAGGATCGTCGCGCACGTTGCGACCGAGACGACGGATCTCGCTGCGGGGTCTCGTTCCCTGTTCCGTGTCAGGCCGACGAGCAACAACACGAGCGCAACGAACGGGGCGATTGCCGTCGAGAGCACGAGATAGCTGAAATGCTCGGCGATCAACTTCGCCGAAGAGCGAAGCGGGTAGCTCCCGCGAAGCGTTCCCGCATAGGCGCCGAAGAGCCCGGGGGTTGCGGCGACCACTACTAGCCCCGCCGCGAGCACGGACCAGACGGGCCAGAACGCACGGAGTCGGCGCCGATCGCGGGCGAGCAGCCAGTCGACGACTATCGCTGCTGCGAAGATCCCGATCAGGACCACCGACTGCACCCTCGTCAAGAGCGCAGCGACGATCGCGACGAATGCGATCGCCTGATCGCGAACGGCTGCGGTCTCGATCGCTCTCGCGATCGCGAGCAATGCGAATGCCCCGATCGGATAGATCAGGACCTCCGTCATGATCAGTCCCGAGTAGAGAGTCAGCGGCGACGCCAATGCGAGCGCCGCGGCCAGCAGCGCGTAGCCGGGGCGCATGAACCGGCGCCCGTAGAAGAAGACGGGCACCGCGACCAGCGACATCGCGAGCGCCTGCAGCAGCTTCAGCGAGGCATAGCCGGTCGCCAGCCTGCCGACCGAGAGCGGTGCACCTGCGAGCGCCGGATAGAGGAAGCCGTAGCCGGCTCCCTCGCCGTGCAGGATCGCCAGTTGGCCGTGCCGCCAGAGGTCGAGCGCGCGTTCGCCGTAGACCGCCTCGTCCGGCATGATCCAGAGGCCGGTGAGCCGACGGCCGGCGAGCCACTGGAGAACCGTGGAGAGGCCGACGAGCGCGGGAAGCGCGAGGACTAGACCGGTGCGTCGAACAGCGCGAACCATCGAGTCAGGTCCTGCTCGATCGGCAATTCCTTCTCCAGTTTGGCTTTTAACTCGAGCTCGGTCGCGTTGTCGCGTTTTTGGTCTGCGAGCGGCACGAACGGCCAGTAGGCGCCGCGCTTGAATCCGTAGATCCAGTAGACGGGATGCTCCCCGCCCTTGAACGGGAACGTCGCTGCGAGGAGTTGCGCACCGAACCCCTGCGCAGTCAGCTCCGCTGCCAGTGTGTGGGCGGTTGCCACGAGATCCTCCAGGTCCGGGTCGCGCACGATGATCCAGTCGAACCCGAACTCATCGGATTTCCGCTCCACCTGCGAGCCGCACTGCTGGGCGACGGCCTCGATCAGTTTGTCCACGTCGTCGAACGCACTGCGGAACTCGCCGGACGACTGCGGCTTGAACGCCACCGCCGCCGCGCCGGCCGTGACAAGACCCAGCTCGGTCTGGAGCGTCACCGCGGCGGTCGTCAGCGCAAAGAGCCGGTCGTCCTTCGGCTCGCTGAGTTTCTTGCGCCCGAACAGGACGTCCCTAACGCCCATCAGGCTCTCCCATCGTGCGGCTCATCTCCTCGAGCCTAGCGAGACGCCTGCCCAGCGGCGGATGGTCGGCAAAGCAGTTGTACTGACTAGGCGACGGGACGGCCCATCTCGCGCGCGATCTCGGCGAGCGCAGCAATGCGCTTCTCGAGCGGCGGATGGTCCATGAAGAGCTCGGCGACCGTGCCCTTTGCCTTGGCCGGGATGATGAAGAACGCGTTCATGCCCTCGACCTGACGGAGATCCTGGTTCGGGATCATGGTCATCTGGGACGAGATCTTCTGCAGTGCGCTCATCAGGTACTCCGGCGCGCCGGTGATCAGCGCCGAACCGCGATCGGCGGCGTACTCGCGATAGCGCGAGATGGTGCGAATCAGGACGAAGCTGATCGCATAGACGATGATCGAGACCACGAACACGATCAGCCAGATCGGCGGCCCGTTGTTGTTGTCGCGGTTTCCGCCGCCGCCCCACATGCCTGCGTACAGGCCGAAACGCGTCAGCATCGCGGCGAGCATGGCGAAGAAGCTGGCCACGGTCATGATCAGGACGTCGCGGTTCGCCACATGGGAGAGCTCGTGGGCGAGCACGCCTTCGATCTCCTTCGGCTCGAGGCGCTCCCAGAGCCCGGTCGTGACGCAGACCGCGGCATGCTTGGGTGAGCGGCCGGTTGCGAAGGCGTTCGGGACCGGCGTGTCCATCATCGCGACTCTCGGCTTCGGCAGATCGGCCATGGCGCAGAGCCGCTCGACCATGTCGTGCAGCGCGGGCGCCTCCTCGCGCGAGACGATGCGCGCCCCGGCCGCTGCGAGGGCCAGCTTGTCCGATGTGTAGTACTGGAAGAACGCAAGTCCGACGACGATCAGGAGCATCGGCGCCAAGCCCACGTTCAGCACCGAGAAGAGGACAACGGCAAAGATCACGTACAGCAGACCGAGTAGGCCCGTCGTGAAGATCATCCGCAGTGTGAGGCCCGCGTCGCGGCCGTAGGATTTGCGCTTCATAGCGGGGATTGTAGGGGTGGGGCAGCCCTTGCCGCAGGTGCTTAACCCCCCGTCAACGTGCGACCGGCCGTATAGACTCCGCGCTCGTGCGCCGCCTTGCTCCGCTCGCGATCGTCCTCGTCTTCGCCGCCGGCTGCTCGACCTCCAGGCCCGGCGAGAAGACCGTTCTGCCGGTTCCGACCAAGGTAACGGGCACGATCGTGCATGTGCACGTCGTCGCCGTGCCCTCGCAGTACGCGAACGGTGATCCGGCCGCGGGCAAGGCCGTCTTCACGAGTGCGGGTTGCTCCGGTTGCCACACCCTGGCCGACGCGAACGCTCACGGCACCGTCGGGCCGAACCTCGACGAGCTGAAGCCGCCGCTGACCAAGGTGGTCCCGCAGGTGATCAACGGAGGCGGCGCGATGCCTGCCTTCAAGGGCACCCTGACCGCGAAGCAGATCGCCGATGTCTCCGCCTACGTCGTGAAGGCGACCGGCGGCACCCCGTCCGGCTGACGCTCTCGCTGCCCGACGGCTTTCCGCGCGACGTCCGCGTCGTCGCGACCGATTTCGACCGCACGCTCGTGTGGGACGGGCACCTGCGCCCGCGGACGTTGGCCGCGCTTCGCGCTACGCGTGCGGCAGGCCTCGACGTGATCGTGGTCACGGGACGGATGGTCCAGTCGGTACGGCGGTTCCTCGAGCCGGCGGCACTCGGAGAGCCGGTCATCTGCTACCAGGGTGCGGTCGTCGCGGACGCGGACGGGAAGTGGCTGCGACACGAGCCGATCCCGCTCGAGCTCGCGCGCGAGGCGATCGGGCTCGTCGAGGAAACGGGTCACGGCCTCAACGTCTATGTCGACGACGAGCTGTACGTCTCCCACGCGACGCAGGGGTCGCGCGAGTACGCGGGCTTCCAGCACCTGGAGATCCACGAGGTGGGGAGCCTGCTCGACTGGCTCGACGAGCCCCCGACCAAGCTCGTCTGTGTCGGCGAGCCGGCGGAGCTCGACGGGGTGGAGGAGCGGATGAAGGCGCATTTCGGCGACCGCCTCTACATCTCGAAGTCGCTTCCCTACTTCCTCGAGTTCGCGGCAGCCGGTGTGACGAAGGGCGCAGGGCTCGACTTCCTGGCTGCGCACATGGGCTTCACGCGGGAACAGACGATCGCCTTCGGCGACGGCGAGAACGACGTCGAGCTCGTCGAATGGGCCGCGTTCGGGATCGCCGTCGAGAACGCGCATGCCCGCGTGAAGGCCGTCGCCGACTGGATCTGCCCCTCCGCAGAAGAGGAGGGTGTGGCACAGGTGCTCGAGGCGCTTCTAAACTCGAAACGATGATCGACCTGCGTGCAGCCCGAAACGACCCCGACGGCTACCGGGCGGCGCTCGCACGCAAGGGCGCGGCCGAGGTGTTCGACGCATTGCTGGCCGCGGATGTCCAGTGGCGAGAGCTTCAGCAACGAGTGGATGAGCTGCGGGCGCGCACGAAGCTGAAAGGCAAGCCGACTCCGGACCAGCTCGCCGAGCTGACTGCGCTCAAGACCGAGCTGCAGCCGCTCGAGGCCGAGCTCGCGGAGACGACGCAGCGGCTCCAGGATCTGCACGATCGCGTGCCGAATCCCCCGGCCGAGGACACGCCGGACGGGAACCAGGAGGAGGACGCCGTCGTGGTGCGGGTCGTGGGCGAGCCGCCGAGCTTCGACTTCGAGCCGCGCGATCACCTCGATCTCTCCGCCGCCCACGGCTGGATCGACGTCGAGCGCGGGGCAAAGGTCTCCGGCTCGCGCTTCGTGTACCGCGTCGGCGACGTGGCGTTGCTCGAAATCGCGCTGTACCGCTGGGCCCTTGCGCGGATCGTGCAGAAGGGCCATACGCCGATGCTGCCACCGGTGCTCGTGCGCGACGAGGCGATGTACGGCACGGGCTTTTTCCCGTCCGACAAGGGAGACTTCTACGAGGCGCCCGAGGACGGGCTCTATCTCACCGGCACCTCGGAGGTTCCACTCGCCGCGTTTCACGGGGCCGAGGAGCTCTCGGGGCTGCCGCTTCGCTATGTCGCCTTCTCGACCTGTTTCCGGCGCGAGGCGGGGGCGGCCGGCAAGGACACGCGCGGGATGTTCCGGGTGCATCAGTTCGACAAGGTCGAGATGTTCGTCTTTTGCGAGCCGGGAGCCTCGCGCGATGAGCACGAGCGGCTGCTCGACATCGAGGAGGAGCTCGTGCGGGAGCTCGGCCTGCCGTATCGCGTTCTCAACATCGCTGCGGGCGATCTCGGCGCGTCAGCCGCGAAGAAGTACGACATCGAGGCGTGGTTCCCGGGGCAGTCGCGCTACCGCGAGATCACCTCGACGTCGAACACAACCGACTTCCAGGCGCGCCGGCTGAAGATCAGCTACCGCCCCGCCGACGGCAAGCCCGAGCCGGTGCACACCCTGAACGGCACGGCGGTGACCGCACGGGCGTTGATCGCGGTCTTGGAGAACTTCCAGGAATCGGACGGCTCGATCGTCGTGCCCGAACCGCTGACGGAATTCGGCGCGCCGGTGCGCCTCGGCGCGGATCGGGTCCGCGCGCAGTAGCGTTACGGCTCGCGGCGGGGTGCCGGAGCGGTCGAACGGGGCGGTCTTGAAAACCGCTGACGGGGCAACTCGTCCGTGGGTTCAAATCCCACCCCCGCCGCCTTATTGAGCCAAAGGAAGGTCAGCCAGCCACCTTGCGATGAGGGTCGTCGGCTTGCTCGTATACCGGTCATATACCTCCACGTTCAGAGCGCGATGGTCACCGGATCAAACTTGTCCGCCGCGTCGGACGCTCCTGTCGGCATGAGGTGGCTGTAGACGCG
Organism: uncultured Thermoleophilia bacterium; assembly: GCA_963806025.1. Classification (GTDB taxonomy): domain Bacteria; phylum Actinomycetota; class Thermoleophilia; order Gaiellales; family Gaiellaceae; genus PALSA-600. The sequence continues at coordinate 374,920 of CAWDWI010000003.1, forward strand.
GAGGGTTATGTCGGGTGACGAGTGCCCAGCGATCTTCGAGAGAAGGACAATGTTCGCACCCTGCTCGATCAGTTGAGAGACCGCGTAGTGGCGCAGTGCGTGAAACCGGAAGTGGCGCCTCGGAAGACCAGCCGCTTTGAAAGTCGCCTGAAACTCGCGATCGTTGGCGTGGGAGGCGTATGCGGGGTTACCAAGTGCGTCGGGGAAGATCAGATCGTCCGGGTTCGTGAACGGCGAGGCGATCCGATGCTCGAGGAGGGCCTCACGTGCGGAGGCGAAGAGTGGAACCGTGCGGTTGCCGGCGTCTGTTTTTGTTTCGCTGATGACTCCGCGGTTATTTGATCGGGCGACGGTGATGATTCGGTTGTCGGCGCTGATGTCGTTCCACCGGAGGCCATAGATTTCGCCGCACCGAAGGCCGCAGGATGCCGCTAGAAGAAGGATCGCCCGAAACCGAGGATCCGCCGTCTCCACGAGTTTGTTGACGAGTGCGGGGCTATGTGCGGTGACGCGAAGGGGAGGCTTGCCTGGGATCGCCGATCTCCGACCCTTCCGCCGGGCGATCGCGGCTGGGTTCTCGAGGATCTTGCGGTCCTCAAGTGCATCCGCGAGGGCGGCTCGAACGGGTGCTAGCGCGTTACGGATCGTGTTGCGACTTGCGCCAACTGACGCGCGCTCTGCCATCCAGGTGCGCACGTCAGATCGCTGGAGCATTCCCAGGGGGAGGTCACCGAAGCGCTCGACGAGTCCGACATCCGACAGGAGTAGGCGGCGATACTCGGCCCGGGTGTGATCACGGACATCGACGGTCTCGACCCAGTTGACACACCACTGGCGGAGCGTGGTTTTCATATCCGGCGCGGGCTTTAGATACCCCTCGCGTTGATCCTTGCGCTCCTTCTTTAGGTCGGTCAGGTAGCTCTCGGCGTCTTTCTTCAGTCGTCCGGCGAGCCGCATGCGCTGCTTGCCCTCGTTGTCGACGTACTTGGCGTAGTAGGTCGTCTGACCACCCTTAAGTGTGCGTTTCACCGACGGCGCTAGGCATGTGTTCGTTCCTTCGGTTGAATTTGACGACGTTCACCGGCACGTCCGCGCGTGGCGTGCTCGAGGATCCCGCGTTTGCGTGCTTCGACGAGCCACCTGCCGGCGGTCGATCGGGCGACGGGGTCGCTCCCCCGACCTCTTGTGTCGGGTTTGGCTTTCCTTCGGCTACGAGGCGGCGGTAGGTGTCGGCGACGTCCTTCAGGAAGCCATCTGACGTGCGCTTGCCGCGCCGCGGAGTTTCGCGACTCGAGGTCTCAACGGCCGCGTGGTAGCCCGCCGATCCTCCATGCGTCAGGATCGCGGTGCGACGGTGAAGACCTCCGCTCCTATCGGGACGAGGCGTTGCGCGGCGCGTGGGCCAAGAATGAAGATCATGTTTCGCACTGAGATCTTCCTGAGGACGGCCTGCGTGATAGGTGGGGAGCCAGGGGGTCTGGCGATGACGAGTTGGTTGCATTCCCACTCACCGTGCTCAAGGACAAGCTCGCCGCGAGGGGGGCAGGCTCAAACCGCAATAAGGCAAAGAGCCGCTTCGGTATCCGGTACTCGCCGTTGGCGTAAGCCTCGGTCGCCTCATGGGCGTATGCGTAGACAGCGAACCCGAGCGCGGCACTTAGAAGTTCGAGTTCGGCGCGACGGGTCAACAAGAAGACCAGCCCGGGTCGGATATGGGACCGAGATGACAGTCGAACCATCGGCGCGCTGGCTCATTCGCCACTCAGAGTCGAGATACCAAGGTGGCTTGAGCATCACCGAGACACGGTAACCATCTGGTACGGATCTGTCAAGAGTGTACCGACCAAGGCATAAAAGTGGGGTACGTCCTCAAGACAGAGGTATTGCCATGGCAAAGGTGTACCGTTATGGAATGACTACGACTGAACTCAGGCTCCTTGGTGAGGCGCGCGAAGCGGTTGCCGAGCGGCCGAGCGCGAACCCTCCGTATCAACAACCGCCTGACGCAAGGGGAGATGGCAAAGGTGGTTGGCGCCAGTCCCGCTGCCGTGTCGCGGTGGGAGGCTGGCCAACGCCTACCCAAGGGCGCGGCGGGTGTCCGCTACGGGCGTTTGCTTCGAGTCCTCGTAGCCAGCGAGGTCGCTTCCCGATGACGGAACTTGCCGAGTTCGTCGACGCGGATGCGCTAGCGCAGCTGCTCGGAGTACCGAGCCGTCGCTGGGTATATCGCGCCGTAGCTGAGCATGGCATGCCGGCTATCCGGGTCGGACGGTCTGTTCTCTTCAGTACCTCAGCGGTGTGTTCGTGGCTCGAATCTCAGCGCATTGGGGACTGGGACGATGGCGATAACAAGCGTGATCGAGAGGCCGCCTAACGAGATCCGCTTTCTTCGCACAAACTGCGATAGGACGCTCCAGAGAGTCGGTGTCCATCGCCCGGGAACCTTCAAGCAGGCCCGGCCATGCAGACCACGAACCGGCGTCGGAACGCGTCGATACAGAAGAAGGAAAGGGCCTCAACTCCTCCCAGATCCCATAGAAACCCCGTACGTGGCGCGCGAGCGCGGGCAGACGGAGGGAAGTGGGCGCGCAAGCGTCCCGCGCCGGTAACGCACGACCTGGGCGGCGTCAACACCTCCGAGCCGACGACCTACACCGTGAAGCGACGGCAGACGGCACGTTGGCGCATTGCTCCCTTACTGGGGGCAGTGCGCCTCGACTGCTGCCCGTTTCGCTCTGACTCCGGCAGCCGTCATGCCCCGAACCTAGATCGACCTAGTCATGCCGGAACGAACACACACATACACACATTGGAAGTGAGGAAGCTCATGACGATCAAAGACGCCATCTCAATTGACGCGAAGCTGCGAGCTGCTGCCGATGAGATTGACCTATCAACGGCGATCGTTGGGTTCGAGTACCCGCGTGGCGCGGAAAAGACGGACTCGTTCGACCCGTACACATCGTCGGGTAAAAGATGGTTCGCGTTTCACCCCGGAACGGACTAGAGGTGCCGTTCGAGTATTTCCCCGACGGGATGCAAGCCGCCTTGAAGGAGAAATTTTGGAACGGCGTTCAAGCCCCGCCGGAAGAAAGACATCGAGCTTGAGCCGGTCAGGAAGATTACGGCGCGAGGCAGGCGCTCGGATTGATCCATCCACGGCATATGTCTGGTGGCGCTACACCGATGGCCAGGCCTACTGGGACTTCGAACCGCAGGACTGGATGCCCGCTGCCCGTCAGTGGTATGCCGCGGATCCGATAGAGCGCGTCGCTGTCTACTGCAGCAATCTCCGGAGGCTACGGTGGTCAAACTGAACCGGCGTCGCCGAGCAGGGATCCAAAAGAGACTCGACGACGACACGGTGCAATGGACCCCGCGATGGATCATGCTCCGCGATTAACGGGCTTAGTCTCCCTACCCGCGTGAACACTCACGTCCTCGTTGCGAGGTGAACGATCAGATCTTCCAGAAGCAGCGGTACGGAAGGACTAGATCGGCGAGTAAGCGCGAGTTTCACGAGTTCTACATCCGGCCCGACCTGCATCCTGAATCCATGGCCAGACTGACACCCGATGAACTCCAGGACGCTCGCCGCCGCTCCGGCAAGCTCGGCGGCCGCCCTCCGAAGCCAACAGTCACCGAAGCTCGTTCGGAAGCGCTCGAGCGCCTCGTACCCAAGGCGATTCAGGTGCTTGAAGAACACCTTGATTCGGGGCGTCCAGACGCGTGGCGGTCTGCTCACCGGATCCCTGAACACCATTGGGGCAAGCCGCCGGAGTACATCGCCCCAACTGCGATCGACACGATTGAGGTTGACGGCATGAACCTGGACGAACTGTCTGACGCGGAGCTGGTGGCTCTCAAGAATCGGCTCCGTCCGCGGCGCGCGCTCGGAGAGCCAGAATCAGCCGCGGATGCCACCCCACTCTCCGCCGTCGCTAGCAGCTAACTGCAGTTCTATCCCAGGCGGGATCACCCAAGAACGCAGCGGCGCTAGCGGCTCACCTGCAGCGACGACGGTTCCCGTGACCGTTGATTTCTAGCTTCCACGCACGGTCCGGTCGAGACGCGCGCCAGTCGGTGCGCCAGGGAGACCCCGCCTGCCCTGCGTGCGACAGCTAGCGGCAGGGCGTTTCCTGACTACTTCGTTGCCCACTCGAGGGTGGACAGGGTGGGGCCACCGGGTATCCCTCCGGTTGCAAGCACGAGCTTCCACGCACGGTCCGGTCGAGACGCGCGCCAGTCGGTGCGCCAGAGAGACCCCACTGCCTGCGTGCGACAGCTAGCGGCAGGGCGTTTCCTGACTACTTCGTTGCCCACTCGAGGGTGGACAGGGTGGGGCCACCGGGTATCCCTCCGGTTGCAAGCACGAGTCAGCCGGTACCTGCCCCGCCGCCGCCCCGGATCACCAGTCAGTCTCGCAGTCGGCGCGTTCCATTTTGGACCGACTACCCGTCCACGTGAATTATGCGGAGGCTGACGTGCTCGCCCAGGTCGATCCAAATCTCGTCCTCGCCACGGAGCCTGATCGCCGACCGGCAGAGACGGGTCAGATTGAAGTGTGTGTCACCGACGACGTACCAGCCCGCCAGCTCATCGCTCAGGGGTCGCAAGCTGTTCCTGTGATTCTCGGACCAATGCGCAAGGTTCCCCTCTCCTGCCACCAGTTCGCTCTTCCAGTCGCCGTGCGCAATCTGCACGGCGACGCGAACAGGCTCGCCAAGGCGGTCGTTGAGCCACAGCAGGGCCTCGTCTCTCGTCAATGTGTCTTCTCCTCGATCAGCGAGGTCGTCGAGGTGGAGGTGATCGCTGGGCATCTGAAACCATCATGACGGCCGTTGCGGACTCCAAAGCGTCAGCGAGTGGTCAGCCGAGCAGCAACTCGACTTGTCCGGACTCCACCAGCGTTTGCCGATCGGGTTCACCCGTCGAGGCGGTTAGACTCATCTGTCAGCTATGAAGTGGCAGTCAGCAACCCCGGACGACCCGATCTTCTCGACCGACTTGTTGATCATCTCAGCACGTCCCGCCGCGAACGATGGTGACGGAGAGAGGACACCAGAGCCAACGGCGGGATTGAAGCTGTGACGCGTGAGTGCGCGAGAAGCGCGTTGCCAGCGAGCATGGCGAGCAGCCGGAGTCAGCTGCTGACGCAAGGCGCTTGCCGTCATCGCTAGCGGCTAAATGGGGCGCTGTCCCAGGCGGGTTGCCAGAAGAACGCAGCTGCGCTAGCAGCTGGTTGAGCTGCGACGGTCACGTGCAGTCGATGTGGTCTTCGTATATCGGGGTGGCTCCGGGCATCGCAGTATTCGCTCTCACCTTGAAGCACTGCCTCTTCGGCTTCGCACGCTCGTACGCAGAGAATGCAACCGAGCCCGATATCAATACTGCGGCGACGATGATTGCGACGGCCACGA